>CAZJUR010000001.1:0-39873 GCA_964549525.1 uncultured Candidatus Saccharibacteria bacterium
CTTTTTCAAACTTGTCATACTCTTTCATTGTCTGGTAGTCGAGATCTTTACGATCAACAACAAACAGCACCTTGTCGACATAGTCTAGTTTGCTTGCAAGTTGAGCTGTCTTGAATGAAGTTAATGTTTTACCAGAACCAGTCGTGTGCCATATGTAACCACCAGCCTCGATAGTGCCAAGTTTTTTATAGTTGGTACTGATTTGTATACGGTTGAGAATTCGCTCGGTCGCTACAATCTGGTACGGACGCATTACGAGCAATAGCCTGTCGCTGGTAAATACGCAGTATTTAGTAAGAATATTTAGGAGAGAGTGCTTGGCTAAAAATGTCGCAGCGAAGTCTGTTAATTCAGTAATAGGCCGATTGTTGGCATCCGCCCACCAGCTCGTAAACTCATAGCTGTTGCTCGTCTTTTTGCCTTTGGTCTTTTGCGCTCCAGCTTCTTTGATGTGCTGCCAGCGAGTCGTGTTGCTGTAATATTTGGTATACGTGCCGTTACTAATAACGAATAACTGCACATACTCAAATAAACGGTTACCAGCCCAAAAGCTCTCGCGCTGGTAGCGGTTTATTTGGTTAAACGCTTCCTTGATGTCTACGCCACGACGCTTGAGTTCTACGTGCACTAGTGGCAGGCCGTTGACGAGGATTGTTACATCGTAGCGGTTGTCGTGTGTGCCGCTAACTTCGTATTGGTTGATGACTTGCAGGCTGTTGTTGTGAATGTTGTCTTTATCTATCAGCTTGATGTTTTTTACTGTGCCGTCATCTCGCACCATGTTTTTTACATGGTCTTCTTGGATTGTTGCGGTCTTTTCTTCTATGCCTTCATTAGCGTTAGCCAGGTGCGTGGTGAAAAACTTTTCCCATTCCGTGTCGCTAAACTGGAAGTTATTTAGTTTCTCTAGCTGAGTTCGCAAATTAGAAAGCAGTTCAGTTTCGCTACTGATGGTGATGTAGTCGTAGGCTTGATGTTGTAGCTGTTCTATAAAAGCACGTTCTAATTCTGCCTCGCTTTGATAATCTTTGGCTTTGCGTGGCAGTGGCGTGTATTCGGCCACAACTGTGCTATTTGGGTTCTGGGCTACAAGGTCAATTTTGTTCATACTTTTGTCTCCGTATCTAATGGGGTGAAGGTAAGTAGTTTGTTGCGGTAGTATTCATATTGTTGGCGACGCGCTTTTAGCTCGGCAGGCAGACCTTCGCTGATGTCGTTCACGAGTTTGTCGAATTTATCTAGGATTGAAACGATACGGTTTTGTTCCTTCATAGATGGCAGTGGAATACTAAACTGTTCAATCTGTTTCTTTGAGACTGCTGGGATACCGCCCTTTTGTTGTTGTTCTGTGAATTTTTTCTCAGAACTTTTCAAATAGTAAAAGACATACATCCAGTTGGTTCTAGTTTGATCGGTGATATCTATGGAATATGAACTGTTCCCGGCCCAATAGGGTTTAGTAATCATGTTCACAAAACCAGCATAGGCACCTCGAGCACTAACTACAATCTTATTGCCATCGTTGTTAAAGTGATCATAGTAACCCGTTGCAGATCGCCCGCCATTATATACTGGGTATTTTCCATTTGGGTTTTGTTTATTTTTATGAACGAACTCTCCTATTGTAACCCTACTAATGTCAGCCATCGTGGTCCACCGTACCCCCCCCCGCGTCTTCAAACGTCAAAAGTTGGTTTCGATAATATTCGTATTGCTTCTTTCTCGCTTCTAGCTCCGCTTCTAGCTCCGCTTCTAATTGTGTGAATTTATCCAGAATGTCAACAATCGCCCGCTGCACCTCAATCGGCGGCACTGGAATCTTTAAGTCTAGCACCTTCGCCATGCTTGGGTGTTGTATCCCAGAGCCGCGGTAAAACGATTGAAGTGTTCTAGTGTTATGTAACATGAAGTAGTACAAGAACTTATTATCTAGAAAATTAGTATCCAAGGATGTAGCAATTCGATTATCTGCAGTTAAAAATTTTCCTTTGTAATATTGTACGTTGGCAGTACCGCCCCACGGTATTGTCACGACTTCACCATCACTAACCATATCGCCGGCAAGTTCTTCAGTAGTCCATAGGCTAGAATTATTTGTCGTAAGTAGTTTTATTTTTCCACCAGCAGTCTGCAAGTTCTTTAAATCCGCAGCGAGCAAATAGTGATACTTTATAACTTTTTGTTGCTTATGTCGTTCAACGCCATTAAATTTTTTATCCCAGGCCGTTACTTCCCATAAATGTTTATACTCCACACCATCAGGGCAAAGCTCGGCAATCAACTCATCGATCTTACTCATTGCCCTCGATATCCTTAACAATCGCATCAATAGCACTGCGGAGTTCTGACTGCTTAGCAACAATCTCACTGATCGATTGGTTGAGTTCTTTAATATCCACGACTTCGCGTGTGTCTTCTTGCTCTACGTAGCTACTGACGGCGATGTTATAGTCGTTGTCTGCCAGCTCGCTATTTGGCACTAGTTTGGCAAAGTGTTCGATGTCTTCACGCTTGGTAAATGCGTCGAGGATTTTTGTTTGATTAGCTTCGCTGAGCTTGTTTTTGTTGCCACTTCTGACAAATTCGGCACTGGCATCGATAAATAACGTGGCGTTGTCCTTCTTAGACTTCTTTAAAACAACGATACATGTAGCAATGCTGGTACCAAAGAATAGATCTGGCGGCAACTGTATGACCGCATCCACGAAGTTGTTGTCTATCAGATACTTACGAATCTTAGCTTCCGCACCACCACGATAGAGCACGCCTGGGAATTCTACGATTGCAGCCGTACCGCTCGTGCTAAGCCAGCTGAGTATATGCATAGTAAAGGCAAGGTCAGCCTTTGACTTAGGTGCAAGCACACCAGCAGGGCTGAAACGAGGGTCGTTGATGAGCAGCGGATTGCTGTCGCCCTCCCAATTGATACTATAGGGGGGATTGCTAACGATGGCATCGAACGGTTCGTCGTCCCAGTGCTGAGGATCGATAAGCGTATCGCCATGGGCGATGTTGAACTTCTCGAAGTTGATATCGTGCAGGAACATGTTGATACGGGCAAGGTTGTAGGTGGTGAGGTTGATTTCTTGACCGTAGAAGCCTTGGCGCACGTTTTCTTTGCCGAGTACTTTGGCGAATTTAAGCAGTAACGAACCCGAACCAGCAGCTGGGTCGTAGACTTTATTGACACTTTTTTTACCAACAACGGTAATTCTGGCTAGTAGCTCGCTTACTTCTTGCGGAGTAAAGAACTCGCCACCAGACTTACCCGCAGATGACGCATACATGGTCATAAGGTATTCATAGGCATCGCCGAACGCATCAATAGTATTGTCTTCGTAACGACCAAGTGGCAATTCTGCAATTGCGTTTAGAAGTTTGACGAGCTTTTCGTTTCGCTTTGCTACCGTAGCACCAAGCTTGTTGCTGTTCACATCAAGATCATCAAACAATCCTTTGATGTCGTCTTCGCTGTCTGTACCCTGAGCAGATAGCTCGATGTTTCGGAATACACCACTGAGCGTTTCATTTAGGTTGTCATCGTTCTTGGCTGTCTTTCGGACGTTGTCGAAAAGCTCGCTCGGCAAAATGTAGAAGCCTTTTTCTCGAACGGTATCGGCTCGGCCAAACTCCGCTTGATCATCGGTTAGGTTTTTGTAGTCAAAGTCAGTTGCGCCCGTTTTGTGCTCTTCGGAGTTGATGTAATTGGTTAGGTTTTCAGAGATGAATCGATAAAATAGGAACCCTAGCACATACTGCTTAAAGTCCCAGCCATCTACCGAACCTCGTAGGTCGTTAGCTATTTTCCAGATTGCGCTATGTAAGTGTGCACGCTCTTGTTCTTTTTTGTTATCAATAATTTCTGTCATATTACACAACATTATACCTTAAATACAGATGTAATAACATCGTTGGCGGTATAATTGAGCTATGTCAAAAACTAAGCCAAATAATTATTGGGAACCACATGCAAGAATTCTTGAGTCTATGCCTCGTTTTCAGGCTGCAATATCCGGTGTTCGTAAGCGATTGAATATACCCGAGACTGGAATACCTTTTGACGATAGAGCCGAATGGTATGAAAATTTATTTAGAAATGCCGACGTAGATACCGAAGGCCGCTATGGTGGTGCATATGGCTACGAATTACTACCGCCAAATAAAGAATTGCTTGATGAGCTGGATAAGCTTAGGGCTAAATTCAATCTCGATCCTCGCTGGCTACACCCGCTATTCAACTATATATTTTCTGCCGAAGAATCGTTGCAACCGCCATCCAGTCGGGCAGCGTGGGTCTCAGCCCGTATGAATGATGTCCGCCTATCAAAAGAACAATTGCGCGTTACCAGTCTGAGTATCCGGATCGAGAAAGATACAAGTATTCGCGACATTACTTCGATATGGGATGAGGTTAAAAAATACCAAGCCTACATGGACGCTGATATCCCATCGCGCCGTGATCCTATACAAAAAGAGACTGTTGAGCGATATCGTAGCATCATAAAACTCCGTGCCGATGGTTTGAAATGGGGCCAGATTGCTGATAAGTATCCCGATAAATTTAACTCAGCTGAGGATGTACGCAGCTTTGTTAATAAACAAGAGGCTCGCTTCAAAAAACGTACCTCGCTACGTAACCTACCAAGCCTATGGTGGCATAAATAAGCCCATGCCAAGATGTTTCCATAAAGGAGACAATTATGGCAAAGAACAATCTAGCAGTTACATATCAAAACGTAAAAGAACTAAACCCCGCACCTTACAATCCACGCAAGTGGAGCGAGGATGCCATTGCTCAGCTAGCTGAAAGTATAAAAAGCTTTGGGTTAGTTGACCCAATATTGGTTAATAGTGCAGCAGAACGTAAAAATGTAGTTATAGGCGGGCATTTTAGACTCAAAGTTGCAAAAGACCTTGGGATCAAGCAAGTCCCCGTTGTTTATGTAGACATACCCGATATAGAGCGAGAAAAAGAGCTCAACATAAGGCTTAATAAAAATCTTGGTGATTGGGATTATGATTTACTAGCAGAATTTGATGAATCCCTACTCTCCGAGATCGGCTTCGATAGCGAGGAGCTTGATGCCATCTTTGATCTAGCAGTGGATGAGCCGGAAAATTTCGACCTCCAAAAAGAATTAGAGAAATTGGATATAAAGAAAATCGAGGTACAAAAGGGCGATATCTATCAGCTTGGTGAGTCGCGGCTGATGTGCGGTGACTCTACCATACCCGAGGATTTTGACAAACTTATGAATGGACAACAGGCGGATATGTGTTTCACAGATCCTCCGTACATTCTGGACTATCTGCATGCTAAACGTGGTGGCAAACCCGTGACTGGCTTTGGTGCAAAGCGCAACCGCCGTTACCTCGAAACTGATGTACTGCCAGACAACTTCACAGAGTTGTGGATGGCAAACGTGGCCAAGTACGCCAAGTCCGACTATTCCATAATCGTGTACGAGAACTGGAAGAATCTCCGTGTCATCTGGGCTGAGATGGAAAAGTATTGGAAAGTTAAAAATATGATCGTCTGGCACTTGCCTAACCGTCACCAAGGCTTTGCTGCCAAATATAAGTTCTTCAGCAAGCATGATATCGCCATGGTTGGTGGCTCAGGTGAAGTTCCTTACAACCACGAAGAAGAGCCTGATGGTTTGCAAGAAGAATATGAAACCGCACTTTACGCAATTGGCGGCAAGCCTCAGTGGGAAGGCTACGAGGGTGGCAAGAAATACCAGCCGACTGATTTCATCGAGTTTCAAGCCAGTGACGAAAAGCACTCGGGACAAGGGGTCATCTTCGGCACTAAGCCCATAGAGATCCTCATACCCTACATAAAGGTGCTGACTAAGCGTGGCGATCTAGTGGTAGAGCCATTCTGCGGCAGCGGTAGCACACTCATCGCTAGCACTAAGCTAAGGCGTAGGTGTTACATCATGGAAAAATCGCCAGTCTATGCCGAAGTGGCGTTGAAACGTTGGGAAAAACTGACTGCCCAGAAGAGGGTCAAGCTATGAGCCGCAATGCCAATGCCGACAAAAAAGCTTTGTTACTGAAGCTAGCAAAAACACCGATCGTAGAAGTAGCCTGTAAGCAGGCAGGTGTTCCACGTAGCACCTACTACCGTTGGCGTAAAGATGATCCGAGCTTTGCCGAAGCCTGCGATGAGGCAATCGAACACAGCTCGGATCTCATCAATGACCTAGCGGAGAGTCAGCTCATCAATGCCATTAAAGATAAAAGTATGCCCGCTATCACCTTTTGGCTGAAGCATCACCACAAGTCGTACAAAACGCGCATTGAGCTCGATGCTAAACTGCAGACCGTGCAACAAGAACTCACAACGGAGCAAACAGCAATAGTCTCACGCGCCCTGCAGCTAGCAGGACTAACTACAGAAGATACGGAGGTGGATCATGAAAACTGACCTACAGAGCCAGCTGTTTGCTGACCATAAAGTTCGAGCCGAAGTCACATCGCAGAGTCATCAATGGTTTTTCTCCACCTATTTTTCTAACTATCTGACACATGCCACCGCTGATTTGCACCGTGATTTATTTGCAATCACAGAGGATGAGGCGTTGTCGCTGGCGGTTATCGTCGCCTTTCGTGGCTCGGCAAAATCCACTATTATGACCATGAGCTATCCTATCTGGGCTATTGTTGGCCGACAACAGAAAAAGTTCGTGGTCATTGCCAGTCAGACACAGTACCAGGCTCGGGTGCATTTAACTAACATCAAGCGCGAGCTGGAGAGTAATGAGCTCCTAACAAACGATATGGGTCCATTCACTGAGCAACGCGAAGAATGGGGTTCAACATCGCTCTACATACCCAAGTACAATGCCCGAATTACCGCTATTAGCACTGAGCAGAGCGTGCGCGGCATCCGGCATGGTGCCTATCGACCCGACCTGATTATCGCCGATGACGTGGAGGATATGGCGTCGGTCAAAACTCGTGAGGGTCGCAACAAAACTTTTGACTGGTACACCAGTGAGATCATCCCCGCTGGCGATACGTACACCAAACGAATTGCAGTCGGTAATTTACTTCATGAAGACTCACTGTTGATGCGGCTAAAAGAGCGTATTGCTTCAGGTGAGATTGATGGTATATACCGAGAGTGGCCAATCGTGCGCTCTGGCAAGAGCTTGTGGCCGGGCAAATATCCAGACAAAACTGCCGTTAATACCCTCAAGCGAAACGTTGGTAATAAGATTGCGTGGGAACGTGAATATATGCTACGGATTATCCCTGACGAGGATCAGGTTATCGATGGACGGTGGATACAATATTACGACGAGCTACCAGAAAAGACTGAAGATAATGAATACATCAACTCATTTCTGTCGGTTGACCTTGCCATTTCCCAAAGCTCCACCGCCGACTACACAGCCATAGTAATGATTCATGTCTATGGGTATAAACCGGAAGATCGCAGGTATTACATTGACCGAAAATTTATAAACAAAAAACTCACTCACCTTGCCACGCTCGACACAATTGCGGCTATGTATCATAGCCTTGATGCCGACTCGGAACAACACCCGATTGTGTTAGTTGAGCAGGTGCAATATCAAGCAGCAGTCATCGAGCAATTACATGACCGCGAGATCAAATCAAAAGGCATAAAGATTCACAATGATAAACGTGCACGATTGCAGCTGGCAAGCTCACTGTTCGAGCAAGGCATGGTCTATTTTCCGAAAGACCGGACAGTCGCGCCAATTGTTCAGCAGTTAGTAGGCTTTGGGGTCGAAAAACATGATGACCTCGCCGATGCGATTTCAATGGGGCTGAACTATATCCAAACAAATGTGAAATGGGAGATAGTATTTGGGTTTGGTTTTATTGGCGGCAACGACGATGAAATCCATCACTTCTACGGCATTAAGTATCTTGATGAGGAAAAAACTAAACGTCGCTAGCATTAATAAATATTTGCGGTACCTTTGTACCTTGAAAGAAAGGATCGAACATGAATGATCACATATCTAAACGAAGCGGCACAAGCTTCAAAGGTTACTTGTTGGCAACCTATCAGGATTTGGTGCAGTTATTTGGTGAGCCAATTACTGACACAGACAATTACAAAGTTGATGCGGAGTGGATCATCGATACCCCGCACGGCGTGGCCACTATCTACAACTATAAAGACGGTAAAGCCTATTTAGGCGACAAAGGAACTCCTATTGAAGCTATTTGCGAATGGCATGTCGGTGGTAAGAGTATGGCGGCATATTCGTGGGTCAAAAAACAAGTATGTGACTATACAATCAACTCTATAGCCTAGGCTTCTCATCTGTGCAGCGGTATAATGGATCTTGTCTAGGATTCAAGTAAGTATTATCGGAACGCCCGTTCCACGTAGTTCATGCCATGAAAGTGGCAGCTACGTAAAAAAGAGTCGGCATGAATAATGCTTGCTTGGGTCCTAGACAGTCCAGCGTGGCTGTCACTTTTTATATACAGCCCCTGAGAAAGGCTGTGTATGCGAATCATCTCATGGAACTGCAACATGGCGTTCCGTGGTGCCAAGCGCGATGCTATCATGGCACACAAACCCGACCTGCTCATCCTGCAAGAATCTGCTAAGGCGGATATTGAAAAATCAGACGCAACTTTCAGGCACTGGGTGGGCAACAATCCACACAAGGGTTTAGGTGTATTAGGCTGGGGTGATCACAATTTTCGTGTAGCCGATAATTATAACGACTCAATACATTGGGCTATTCCGATCGAATCAGATATGGTTGATGTGCTTGCCATGTGGGCACATAAAGATGCTGGGCAAACATATGTCGAGGGTTTATTGAATACTTTAAGCCATTACGCCACCCTGCTTCGTAAAGACGATAGTCTGTTCATTGGTGACATGAATAATAACGTTCGTTGGGATCACAAAACTAAAAAAGAGTGGCAGTGGGCTACCTATGTTGAAAAACTCAGAAAACTAGATAAACACAGTGTGTGGCACAAGACTAAGGGTGAAGAACACGGCTTAGAATCCGTTTCAACTCTATTCTGGTATCGCCAGCCTGAGCGCGGTTATCACATTGACTATGTATTCGGTTCAGAATCACTAATTGAGAAAGCAAAAATCGAAATCGGAGCTCACCAAGATTGGTTGATGCATAGTGATCATGTGCCCCTCGTGCTTGATATAGAGGATTGAGTTAAAATATCTATATGATAGAACTTAGCAAATTAGTACAGATCCCTTTGCGTGAAGTGTGGAAGCACGAAGCACTTGATTTTACGCAGTGGCTTGCCCTGCCCGAAAACATACAAAACCTTAGCGAGACTATTGGCGTTGATATTACAAACACTCAAACCGAGGTCGGTGTCGGTCAGTTCCATGTAGATATCCTCGCCGAGGACGAAATCGGTCGCAAGATTGTTATTGAGAACCAGCTCGAACCAACAAATCATGACCACCTTGGTAAAATCATCACTTATGCTTCTGGATTGCAGGCAGAGGTTATTGTTTGGATTGTCGAACGAGCCCGTGAGGAACACGAGCAGGCCGTGAACTGGCTCAATGAAAATACAACCGAAAATGCTAATTTCTTTTTGCTTCAGATTGAAGCTTGGAAGATAGGCGACTCGAAGCCTGCGCCGCGCTTCAATATAGTTGCAAAACCGAACGACTGGGCAAAGGTGGTAAAACAAAGTGCTTCCGGCAACGCCATTAGTGACCTGAAGCTTCAGCAGCAAGCATTCTATGAGCGCATGTGCGAATACGGCAAAGAGCATGCACGGCATATCAAAAGCTGGCGCAACGCCCGACCACAACACTGGCATAGTATTCGCATCGGATCATCACAGGCTCACCTTGATGCAACTATTAATTCTCGCGAACAACAAGTGGGTATGGAGCTTTGGATTGCTGACAATAAAGATTTATTCCACAAACTATTTACTAAGAAAGATGAGATTGAGGAAAAGCTTGGTTTTCAGCTTGACTGGCAAGAACTACCGGATAAAAAAGGAAGCCGCGTGTTCATAGCGAAAAGTGGTGATTTCCTCGACGCAACTGAGTCTGAAGAGCTGATCAAGTGGCTCGTTGAAACAGCAGATAATTTTTCTAAAGTCTTTCCAAAATATCTGTAATGGAGTATTTATTCAAGGCTGAATTATGGGAATATCCTGGGCAGGGCGCCTGGTTCTTCCTCACTTTACCAAAAGACTACACGGGCGAGATTAAGACCATTTCTGAACCTTATAAAAAAGGCTTTGGTAGCGTAAAAGTGCAAGCAAACATCGGCAAGACCTCATGGACTACCTCGATATTTCCTGACAGCAAAAGCGGCTCATATCTCCTGCCAGTCAAAAAAGATGTGCGAAAGTCAGAGAGTCTCTCAGCCGGTGATTTTGTATCTGTAAAAGTTGAAATAATTACCTAGACTTTACTGGGGTGCAGCGGTACTGTTGTGCTTGCAGTCATGCTGGACAATAATCAACCGACTCTCAAATATTGCCTGTACGCTCGGAAAAGCTCTGAAAGCGACGAGCGTCAGGCAATGTCGATTGATTCGCAGTTAAATGAGATGCGGATAATGGCAGAAAACGAAGGCCTTAATGTTGTTTGTGAACTTCAAGAAAGCCACTCAGCCAAAGACTCAGGTAAGCGACCAGTCTATAACAAATTGCTGGATGGGCTCGAGCATCAGGAATACAATGCGATCTTGACATGGGCACCAGACAGATTGAGCAGGAATGCGGGAGACCTGGGAGCGGTTGTAGATCTCATGGATCAACACAAGCTCCTGCATATACGCACGTACTCCCAGACCTTCACTAATAACCCGAACGAGAAGTTCCTCCTGATGATTCTCTGCTCTCAGGCCAAACTTGAAAACGATAATAAGAGCGTTAACGTAAAGCGTGGTATACGAACGAAGTGTGAGATGGGCTGGCGACCAGGCGTTGCCCCACTTGGCTATATAAACAGAGCCTTTGGTGGAGTGAAAGATATTGTGCCCGATCCAGATCGAGCGAAGATCGTGACTGAAATGTTCCATAAAGCTGGGCATGAGGGCTGGAGTGGTCGAAGACTGAAGAATTGGTTGGATGGGCAAGAGTTTACAGGCCGTTCTGGTAAGCCAGTCAGCGTTAGTCAGATCCTTGTAATACTCAGTACCCCCTTCTACTACGGTAAATTCCAATACCCCGAAGCTCCTGATGGAACCTGGTACACAGGAGCGCATAAACCATTGATCTCTAAGGAACTATACGACCTGGTTCAAGCAACTAGAGGGGTATACAAAGGAGTTTGGGGCTCAAAGGTCTTCTCCTTCCGAGGCCTGTTAACTTGCGGAAGATGTGGAGCAGACATTACAGCCCAGGAGAAAGTTAAGATTATCAAAAAGACCGGTGACTACAAGCGATTCGTGTACTATAACTGCACCAGACGAAAAGACCCGAACTGCCCTGAGAAATACATTAATGAAGAAAACCTTTGCGTGCTACTTCAAGCGTTTATCGAGCAAAACTATAAAGATATCCGAATAACTGATAAGCTCCAAGCAAAGATCGAGAAACATTACCACACAACCCAAACCTTGCTAGGGCATTACAAGATTGATCAGAAGTTAGACGAACCGCTCATAGAGTACGCTCGATACATACTCAGTAGAGGCACAGAGAACGATAGGACAGCGTTTGCGGCAGGAATTGAGACTAAGCTACAGATTAGAGAATCCCAGCTCTTGTTTCAAAGATAATCCAAAAGTTTGAGAGTCTGCTCAGTCTTTTGTTCTAGATGATCATGATTCCCAGTGAATGCGCTGTACTTTATACCGTCTAAACCAATATGGATTTGGTAGCAAAGTAGACGCTTCTCTATATTTGGAACCTCAAGGCCAACACTCGCATAATGATCGAGAATCACTTGTTTAATGTCGATATCTTTCCACTCTGGGAACCACGACCAGTAGTAAATAAGCAATGCGATGTCGTAGAGAAAGTCGCCATACATTGAGTTACCCCAATCAATAACCACAGAGATTTTATTATCTTCAACCAACACATTTCGGTATAAAAGATCGTTATGTATGAGGTATCTTTCGTCGGGCATATCCACTGCAAGAGCTTCGAATGCTTGGCGGATTCTATCAAATGGATCCGTACCTGTTGACGAAGATTCCAATTTCTTATGCCAGCCATGCGTTCTCTCGTCTGGCTTATCATCAAATCCGCTCATGAGAAAATCTTGCCAGGTTGCGCAGTTCCCTGCCCCCTTTGCCTCCCACCAGCCATAGCCCGTAGTGCCTGTTAAGTTAGCTTCTCTGATTTCATCAAGAGTCTTTAAGAGACTGGGTAGTGTTTTACCCATCTGATCACCATCGATTTCATCAAGAAAAATGCCATGATGCCGCTTTGAGACAGCGTAATAACCCCTTAAGGCTTCTCCTATTTCAGTAACTTCTGGGACATGGAGCTTTTTTGAAGCATATTTGCTGATAGCTTGATCTTTAGCAAAGTCTTCACGATTTGCAGCAAATCTAATGACGTACTCTTCGCCCTCAAGTACGTACGCATAGGCGGCCGACCAATCGCCTCCGTTTAATAGCTCGACGTGAGTAACCTTCGAGTTAAAATGGCTGCTCAAGAACTGCTCTGCCTCTTCAAGACTGACTATGTAGTGCTTCATGATTCTATGATCCTTCCATTTTTAAGTTCTAGAGTTTGATTTATTTTCAGCTGTTGCAAGAAGTATACATCGTGTGAAGCAACCAACACGGCTCCCTCGTAGTTTCGCAAAGCTTTTTCAAGCTGCTCTTTAGTGCCAATATCAAGGTGGTTTGTTGGCTCATCGAGAATAATTAGATCATGGTTGGCTAAAAGCAACTTAGCAAAGCCCAGCTTGGATTGTTGGCCACGAGATAGTTCACCTGGCATCTTCAACAGATCTTCGGCAGCGATTCCAAGACTACGAGCCTGACGGTAAATTACCTCCTGCTTTGCTTCAGTTATACTCAAATTATCTAGGGCTGAGATTTTGTAATTCAAGCCTTCTGTATCCTGAGAAAAATAGCCTACAGTAACATTATCTCCATAAGTGATCGTGCCATTACTAGGCGCAAGCTGTTTGGCGAGAATGTGCAGTAGTGTCGATTTACCCGAGCCATTTAAGCCCTTGACGTGGATATGTATGTTGCCTCTAATCTCAAAGTTTATATCTGATAAAACGACGTGCTTATCGTACGACTTCGAAACTTCCTTAACCAGCACCAATAACTTACTGGAATGAGGAGCTCCTTTTAAACTAAACTCGTAGTTCTTATCGAAATCAGGTCTTTCGATATCTTCAAGTTTGTCTAGCCTAGTCTCAAGATTTTTTGCTTTCTGACCTAGTTTTACTGAAACCCTATTTCTAAAAAAGTCCCGTTGATACTTATCGTTATCCGGTCGCTTGATGTGCTCGTGGACATGTTTAGTAGCCTCCTTCTGAGCGACCATGGCTTTCTTGAGACGCTTCTTCTCATCTTGCTGCTTCTCATATTTCTCAAGTGCTGCCTGGTACTCGATATCTTTCTGCTGTTTATAGAACTCGTAGTTACCGCCGTACTGCTTTGTTACACCGGCTTTAAGCTCGATAATCTTTGTGGCGACAGTGTTGATGAATTGTCTGTCATGACTCACAAACAAAACCGCACCTTTGAAACGTTTGATGAAACTCTCGAGCCATTCTAAACCCTCTACATCCAAGTTATTTGTAGGCTCATCTAATAATAGGACTGTGGGTTCGGGGTCTTGAGCAAGAACCTGGGCAATAGCCACACGAGTTTTCTGACCACCACTCAGATTACTGAGAGGACGATCCTTAGGGACATTACCCAGATCAACCAAATTAAGGGCATAGTCAATTCGCCATGACTCAATGGAGCCAAAGCTCTTTTCGATTGTTTTATTAAGATTGTCCAGCTCTTGAGGGACATAGCCAACAACATCATGGTGGTTAGTTATTTGCCCATCGTCAGGAGCCACCTCACCGAGTAGTATTTTTAGTAGAGTTGTCTTGCCGACACCGTTTGCACCAATGAGAGCAATTACCTCACCTGGACCAGCCGATAAAGTAACATCCTTGAGAACAAGATTATCTTTATATGATTTTGTAATTTTATACAGATTTAACATAGTCTTCTCCAAACAAAAAGCCGAGCATTTAGGTGAGTAGTCACGCAAGTGCTCGGCTTTTTTACAGGAAGTTAAACTAATAGGAAAGAATCATACGAAAAAAGACGCTTGTGCGACTACTTTACTCGTGCGATTCTTATCATCTTATTGTTACTCCTTGATTGATTGCTAAACTGATATTAACATAAGTATCATACTGTGTCAAATATATCCAATTAGTGACCCCTCCGACCCAATACTTACACTTATCTTATCCCCCTATGGATGAGGACATTCCAGTAAGCCTTCAGGCGTAACTTGGTTAGACTCGCTTTAATAGTAGCAATGAGTCCTATAGGATCGTTTATACCACAGACTAGGTTAGCCCTTGTTTCTTTACCGATCCACCCAAGCCAGGTGTGTGTGTCGTTTAAGTGATAGACTTCATGATGAATGACAAATCGTTCTACACTTTTTGGAAGATCTGATCGTATATAAATATCTCTGCCGACAATATGACCAAATGATTGGTTAAGTTCCATTACGGCAGGGTTAATGAAATAGATCTTGTACTGACGTCCTCGAGAAGTGAGTGTGACACTCTTCAGTGGAGTTGCTTCTGTTAGTCTCTTTTGAAACCAATTCATGGATTTAGTGTAGCAAAAGCAGACTAGGTTAGCTTAATAATTCCGAGTACTGCTTCTTGTTTGCGCGCAGGATCTTTGAAAACAAAGCCATCTCGCTTCACATCGTCACGCCCCTCATATTGATGTTCGACGACCTCAAATTGATCAGCATTATAAATAGTGAGAATATCGATACGAGTTGGGCGGCCATGGATGCCTATGGCGCTATGGTAGAACCCATAGACTACTTGGTCGCCTACCTCAAGGTCTTGCTGAACATGCGCAGGAAAGGCAAAGAGATCAATGTGTTTACCCTGTATATTTTCATATCTATCGCCAGCTCGCTGAGAGTCATAACGATCAGTGCCTGTGTTTGCGATAGTTTGAATAAGTTCATCAACCGTTTTATCGGGATGTTCTTGAGAGCCGATGCCACGTACCAGGATACTGTGACCCATGAAGCACTTCTTTAATTCATCGTCGATTTTCTTTCCGATAGATTTATGGTCAGGTTCAGTGTCAACTTTGTATTCAGGTAGGGAAAGTGAGAGTAGTTGCATACTGTAATGATAGCAAATGCAGAGACTACTCAGCAGTATAACGAGCTAGATCCTCATGCACATCTTTTCCTTGCCACCAGTCTTTACAGAGCCACAAGGTATCGAGTAGTAAGTAGTAATTAATTCGTTTGGCTTGGTTCTCAAAGGTAAACATCTCGGGATAGTACTTTTGGTACCAACTCTCAAGCTTTTCGTAATCTGCCTTATCTGCGTACTGCTCGTGATCTTCGCGAAGATATTTGTGTGGTTTATCTATTTGTTTGTAGATAACAAATAAAGGGTAGTCAATCGCTGCACGTTCGGTGTTTTCAAGGTCAATGATGGCCTGAAGCTCGAACTTATCGTTGACGATGAAATTATCGAAGTGAATATCCCAATAGACACTGTGGAGCTTGTCCGTTACTAAGTACTTGTTGTCAGTTTGTAATGTGTGCAACGCTTTATCCGCCTGCTCCTTACTTATCTTCTGATCTGCAAGCAGTTCTCTGACAAGGGCTTCTCCTCGAGAGTGAAGTTGATCAGGCCATGATGTAAAGCTATCGCCACCAAGGCGATCAGGGTCAAGCATATTTATCGTTCGTAGGGCATTACTCACAGCCTCAATAAGATGTTCGCGTTGAAGGTCGGTTGCGTTGTGCCAAACCGTACCAAGAGGTGAACCAGGAATATAGCTCATGATGATATAACTGCGCCCTACGAGTGTGCCATCATCACTGGCTATGAGCTTTGGCTTCGGAAAAGCGAGGTCACTACCAAGCATGGCCAGCTCAGCATTGAAGACTTTAGGGATAGTGGCGTTGAAGACTTTGAGTACAAGATCGTCGTTCAGTCGGTGCACTTCGTGGCTAAAGCCCGTGGTAATACGTTCATGAGAGCTATACGGAATGCCGTGTGTCGTACATATGAGCTCAACTTGTGCCTGCGTTAGCTTTGTTTCAGGATTCATTTGCCATCCAGTACTTAATAATATCGACCGATTCATCTATCTTCTTCTGATCATTGCTCTCGGCTGCTTCAACGATATCGGTGATTGTTTCTATATGCTTCCAGAATCGAGCCTGGTCAAGGCTAATTGTTTTGCCGGTTTTTTCTTGGTAGAGCTGTACAGATTTTACTAAGGTATCACCCTTCTCCCACTCCCAGCAACAAAACTCTCGCTCAAGCGGACCGATACAAACATCAGTCCAGTCTATAACACCAGTTAGCTCATGTGTGACGGGATCGATCAACATATTAAACAAATGGAGATCATTATGAATTAGGGTATCTTGAATAGGGTTTGTGCCAATCGTGTCACTAAGTGCTAGTACTTTATCGGCAAACTCGTAAACTATCGGATCGAGGTCTTTAACCTCATGGATTTTACATGCCATTTCATTAAGTGGGTCGGCTGGGTCTGTAAATAACGGCACGTGTAGCTCTTTGGCAGTCTTGAGATCTATGGTCTTATGGATATCAATTATAATATCTACCCATTGCTCAATGATCCTATCTTTTTCATCTTTACTCAAAGTATCCCATTTATCGGCCAGTAGCTCACCTTCGAGCTTTGGGTAACCAAAATAGCTCATATCTTTGGCAACATAGAGTGGGCCTGGAATAGCTACTTTAAGTCTGCCACGAAGCAACTTCAGAATTGCCGTCTCATAACCAACGCTTTCGTCGGTATTATCCGAAACATGATCAAAGCGAGGAATACGAAAGACAATATTGCCATTCACTTCAACAGCATCATGATGCCAGCCGGAGCCAATAAATCTCACGGAACTTATTTGGAGGTCAGGAAAATCAGATATAAGCTTCTGCTTGTATTCTTCTAGTTTTATTTCAGTCATAAGTTAATCATACCAAAACAATAAGTTAATTACCTCTGTTTATAAGGCCGACGAGGCACAGATGGATAGGTCATGGAACTGTATCGAGTTTCAGATTGCTCAGCCCTCATAGGAAAACAGGTCAGTTTTGGAACTATTTCTTAGGTGTTAACGGCTTAAAATCAGCCATTTTCTGTGGTTCCAACATTTATTTGTTATTTGGCAAATTGAGCGATTAGGTTCGAACTATTTAACAGATCAGGGGTGCTTTACAAAAAAAGAAAGACCTGGTCTAGGAACCAGGTCTACCTCTGTTGCAAAATTTCTGGCTCCGGCGGCTGGATTCGAACCAGCGACATTTCGGTTAACAGCCGAACGCTCTACCGCTGAGCTACGCCGGAATAAATGTTTTTATGTACGCTCTTCCGTTACCTGATTTGAGTTGCTTTTCTCTCTTCAGGGCTTTAGAGCGAGTGGCTACCGACTCCTTATATATCAGTACCCATTCACCCTCAAACCGAGCTGTGTAACCTTTAAAGATATGGTTATTATGTTGTGATATACGTCGATCCAAGTTGATTGTTTGGCCAATGTATATTTTATTGCACGTTATGTTGTACAAAGCATACACCCAAAACATAGCTTTATTATAAAACGCTCTACCTCCGCTGTACAGCGGAGAGCTATGCCGGAATACACTGATACAGTATATAATTTTCCCTTGCAAGCGTCAACGAAATTTTATTGATCTAAACAGTGGCTCAAGATAAAAATTGTGCTATAATCATAGACAAAGCGTAAGGGGTATACGTTATAGGGAAATAAAACACGTGAATAAGTATTATCGAAATGCACACCACATAATCCGATTTATGTATCGCGTTTTTCGATATAGTTCCCAAAAATTAAGAAAATACTCCGTTAAAATTGCTAAGCACTCCCATCACCACCTCGCTCGACGGCCGCATCATTATCTGATGAAAAAAAATCGTCACTATAATAAGTGGCATTCCTGGAATAAACACAAACATGTCCACTATGGCATCTTGGGCGTCTATCTTTTTTCGGTCAGTTTTTTGCTCTTTTCTACTTATACCCGAATACAGGCATTGTCTGATCTAACAGATACATGGAACTTCAATACACCGTCAGATTATACAATCGACAGTGGGCTCGAATTTAATAGCAATGCGGTACGGATGAAAGCACAAGAATATACTTCTGATGCCAATACCGCCGCTTTATACCATTTTAATGAAACAAGTGGTACGTCAGTTGCTGATAGTTCGCCAAACGGTAATACTGGTACAACTTCAGGAAGTCCTACATGGAGTGTCGGTACCATGAATAATGCCTTAATGCTGAATGGGACAACTCAGAATGTCTCCATTCCAGACAGTTCTTCCCTATCTTTAGGCAGTCAACAGACAGTCGAGGGATGGATTAAGCCAAGCACGACTTTTAACAATAATGCCAATAATTATCAGACTATTTTTGACAAAGGCTCCTCAAAAATGTACCTCGACAATACCACCGGTAAACTCGCATATGAGGTACAGAATTCCGGTAGCAATACATGGACCCGAACTACTGATAGTCGCGGTCAAAACGGCGGTTGGAACACAGAAGCATCTGTGATTGAATCACAGGTCACAAACGGTAGTGATATATACGTAGGTACTTCTCTAATTACAGGTTCAGCCGATGTATGGCGTCGTGCTGGTACGACTTGGACAAAAGTTGGTGGTGATGGCGTTAATTCAAGCTGGAATGCTTTAACGTATGAAGGTGTGTACGCACTCGCTGTCTGGGGAACAGATCTGTATGCAGGTCTAGGTTTAAATGCAGGCGATGGTGAGGTTTGGCGATGTTCACTCACAACCAATTGTTCGTCGTGGACAAAAGTTGGTGGTGATGGCGTAGGACCTACAAGTTCGCATGAAGCAGTTCGAAAACTTGTTGTACATTCTGGTGCCCTCTTTGCTGCTACTGGGGATACAGCCGGAGATGGAGACGTCTATAGATACGATGGTACAAGCTGGAGTCAGATTGGTGGGGATGGAATCAATAGTAGCTGGGCAGCAGCAACCTATGAAAAAGTTGAAACATTAACCTCTGATGGCACCTATTTATACGCTGGACTTGGTCTAACCGCTGGTGATGCGGAGGTATGGCGATGGAATGGAACAGCCTGGACGAAAATTGGCGGAGATGCGGTTAATAGCAGCTGGGCTGATGCCACATATGAATCTGTTTTTGGTTTAACAGCTTTTGGCGGAAATGTTTATGCGAGTCTCGGCGTAAGTACTGGTGATGCGGAGGTATGGCGATGGAATGGAACAGCCTGGACGAAAATTGGCGGAGATGCGGTTAATAGCAGCTGGGCGAACACTACTTATGAAGCAGCTCAATCGATTACTAATGACGGCACTAATTTGTATGTCGGACTTGGAGCAAGTAGTGGTGATGGCGAGGTATGGCAATGGAATGGGACTACATGGTCGAAGATTGGTGGCGATAGTGTCAACAATGGTTTTAACGCATCAGTTGTTCAATCATTGCAATATGATTCAGTAAATAATCGCCTTCTAGCTGGTGTATACCATAGCGTGGGAGCTACTGAATGGTCATATTCAGGCGGTAGTTGGACCATGGTAGGAGGAGTTGGCGTGGGAAACAGTTGGTCTCCCTATAATATGGGTACTGTTACCGCAATGGCTTCTCATGGTGGCAAACAGTATATTGGACTAGGTGCACTACAAGGCACGGCACTCGTATATGAATACGATGGTACTTCCTATAAGTTGGTTGGTGGAAATGGATTTAATAATAGCTGGCCATATAGTGCTGATGGAATATATGAAGCAGTTCAGTCAATGGTTAGTTTTAATGGGCAATTGTATGTTGGTTTAGGACAAACATCTGGTGATGGAGAGGTGTGGCGATGGGATGGAACCACGTGGATAAAAGTTGGTGGTGATGGGGTTAATAGTAGTTGGGCTGTGGCAAATTATGTTTCTTCATTCTCAACGTGGAATGGAAAACTTTATGCTGCAGTTTTTGGAGCTGGCACGGCTGGATATATATTTGAGTATAATGGCTCGACGTGGACAAATAAGGGTGGTGGCACAGGGAATGTAAATGGACTCGTTAATGGTGCATATAGTGGTCCCCTCTCAATTATTCCCTACAACGATAAGCTCTGCGCAGGCTTTGGAACGAGCGCTAATCAAGCTGATGTGTGGTGTTGGACTGGCACCGGAAACTGGGTACAAATTGGTGGAGATGGTATCAATAGTAGCTGGAATAGTGCCGACACTGCAATCTTTTCATTAGGTGTTTATAACGGCAAATTAATTGCTGGTACATCAGATGATGCTAATCGTGATCCAGGTATTTGGAGCTATAACGGCACGAGCTGGACACGAATTGGCGGAAATAGTGTTAACACTTCTTGGGCGGATGGAAATTATTATCGAGTAAACTCAATGGCTGTATATAATGGCGAGCTATTTGTAGGATTTGGTTATAGCTCAAATACTGGCCATATATGGAAATGGAATGATAGTTCTTGGCAGCAAGTTGGGGGTGATAATCTTAATGGCGGCTGGAGTACCACCATTGAATCTATTCGGGCTCTAAATGTTTTTAAAGGAAAGTTATATGCAGGATTAGGTGATTCAGGGTCGATAGATGCTCAGGTTTATTCGTATGGTAATAATGCGTATATCGAATCTTCAACTGCTAGCTTTGACACAAATTGGCGTCATGTAGCTGCTACTTTTAATGGAGCCACTATGAAGCTTTACATAAATGGTGTTGAAGACGCTTCAGCTAATACAAGCGCTACAGCAGTTGATAATTCTCTTCCTCTGTTGGTGGGTACAAGCTATGGTAGTTATCGAGATGGAACTGGTAGTGATCGTTTTGCAGGCTCGATTGATGAGTTCCGCTTTAGTAATAACGCACGCACAAGCTTTACGTCAAAGCCGTACTCAGCAACATCACAAATAATTACTCTCAATACAGCTATCAGAAAAAGTGGCGTATGGCATTGGGATGATTTTACAACCTCCGAAACTCTCAATGGAGGAACGATTGTTTATCGTTTATCATCGGATGATGGAGCGAGTTGGCAATACTGGGATGGAGCAGCATGGCAAACCTCAAATAACATTACACAAGCCAACAGTGCCGCTGATATATCTAGTCATATTGCTACTTTCCCTGTTACCTTTAATGGTCTAAAATGGCAAGCAATTTTGATGAGTAACGGCGATCAACGTGTACAGCTCAATAATGTCACTGTTAATGCTACTTCAGACTTATTTACACCAACTACGAACGCATCTTCGATCGCGGCCTCGAAAGCGCAGGGCGGAAGTACTCTCGCTGCAAATGCTTGGACAAATGGCTCTTCACCATATTTTAGTTGGACCGCCGGAGCTGATAATGAATCGGGTATTAAAGGATACTGTTTATATCTCGGTACGGACAATACGGCTGACCCAGTCACCACAAAAGGTTTGCTCGGTAATAGTCCACAAACTACTGGTGGCAACTGTCAGTTTCTCGTAAATACTCTGAATGTCGACTTGGCAACCTCAGGTTACATTCAGACACCCATGACAACGAGTAACACACCCTACTATTTGCGCATTAAAGCATTAGATAATGCTGGAAATGCAACAACTTCAGCCATACAATTTGCCTATAAATTTGATAATACCGCTCCATCAAACCCTGCCTTTATTACTGCCCCGTCCGGATTTATCAACACTAAAGATGTAACGCTCACCTGGCCATCATCGGGAGGAAATGCAGCTGCAGATAGTCATTCCGGTCTCGCAGGTCTCCAATATAAAATCGGAAATACAACATGGTATGGAGAAAATCATACAGGAAGCGGTGATAATAGTGATCTATTAATAAACGACGGATCTTATACCACACAGGATCCACCAGATTACGATAATTTAGTAGATGGAATCAATACAGTGTATTTTCGTACGTGGGATGCTGCTGGCAACGTATCCTCTACTCCAGTGACTGCCGCTATTAAATTAAACACTTCCGGCGCACCGTCGGAACCACTTTCACTGGCAGCCACACCAACTACAAACACCACGAACTCATTTTCATTTGACTGGGACGAACCCACTACCTACGTCGGAAATGCCAACCAAATTACGTATTGTTACACGATCAATACATTACCGACTGCCAGTAACTGTACGTACACTTCCGGTGGTGTCACTGCACTAGGAGCTGGACCATATGCCACTCAACCAGGTACTAATACCTTTTACGTAGTTGCACGCGATGAATCAAGTAATATTAATTATGCCAATTATGCCAGTACTACTTTTACGGCTAACACACCTTCGCCTGGTATTCCGCTTAATACTGATATCGTAGATGTATCGGTTAAATCAACAAGTAATTGGCGTCTGGCTATCACATGGGATGCCCCATCAAATGTCGGTGCCGGAATTGCAAATTATAAAGTATATCGATCAACAGACAATACATCGTTTAGCCCAGTTGGTAGTAGTTCAAGTACCACCTATATTGACTCGGGATTAAGTCAGCAGCTGTATTATTACAGAGTCAAAGCCTGTGATAGCACAAACAATTGTGGAGCTGACAGTACTGTTGTGAGTGAAACACCGACCGGTAAATTCACCTCGCCAGCCGCTATCGTAGCCGAACCGGAAGTCAGTAATATTACCACGCGTAAAGCACGTATTAGCTGGAGTACTGATCGTCCGAGCGATTCTAAAATTGCAATTGGAACGAATAGTGGTCAATATAGCGGTTCAGAAATTTCTTCGTCACAACAAGTCAGCGCTCACACTATTGAGCTGGATAATTTGAGTGCTGGTACCACCTATTATTACGTAGCGAAATGGACCGATGAAGATGGTAATACAGGTGTCTCACAAGAATTCACTTTCCGCACCTCCCCTGCTCCATCTCTCAAAGAAGTTGATGTGAGTAATGTCGGTTTATCTTCAGCCGCTATTCAGTTCACCTCAAGACAGGCTCATAAAGTAGATATAATTTATGGCTCGTCCGAATCATTTGGTGGAATTATTAGCTTAAATACATCTCCAGTTGAATCCACCTATTCGCCATCGCTCAGTGGCTTGCAGGATGGCACCAAATACTTTTACAAACTTATTACTTATGACAATGAGAATAATAAGTATGAGAGTAGTATTTACTCCTTTACAACACTTGCTCGACCAAAAATAACTAACCTCCGCTTCCAGCCTATCGAAGGTGAACCGACCAGCACCCAAAAAGTCACATGGACTACTAATGTGGCAGCAAATAGTACGGTGACATATGGTCGTGTGAATGATGGTACAGTCGATATTCAGGACTCTAAACTCACTACCGAGCATGAGGTAATTATTAAGGATCTCATCGATGATAGTAATTACACGTTAATCGCCCAATCTCGCGATGCAAATGGTAATCTAGCCGTATCAGATAAGCAAACCTTTAAGACGGCTCTAGACACTCGTCCGCCGAAAGTAACTGATGTTACTGTCGAGTCGTCGATTCGCGGTGCTGGGGCCGAAGCGAGAGGTCAAGTCATCATATCGTGGAAAACTGACGAACCTGCGACGAGTCAAGTTGCCTATGCCGAAGGATCTGGGGCTACATCATTTAACAATAAATCTGCGGAAGATAATGATCTCTCAACAGAACATTTAGTTATTGTGTCTGATCTACCTACGTCACGCGTCTATAGCGTTCAACCGGTTTCAAAAGATCGTTCCAACAACACCAGCAAAGGTGAGACACAGTCTGCCATTATTGGAAGAGCTTCGGATGATATCTTAACCATTGTCTTTAATACACTTAAACGAGTGTTTGGGTATTAAAGGAGACATACGGGTGGAAAAAAAAGTTTTTATCTCTGTATCGGATATTGATCAAGAGTTTGTTACTGGAGATGAAAATATTCCTGTACTGAAGAAAGTGAATTGTAAAATTCTAGAAAATTCATTTACGATTATCTATGGGGCATCCGGAAGTGGTAAATCAACACTCCTCAACATTCTCAGTGGTCTTCAAAAGCCAAGTTCAGGAACAGTCTTATTTAATGATGAAAATATTTATAGTTTGTCACCAGATCAAATTGCTCATTTTCGTGCAAATAAAATCGGTATCGTGTATCAAACAAACTATTGGGTAAAAAGTCTAAATGTCCTTGAAAATGTTTCCATGCCACTCTTTTTTCTGGGTTATAATCGCAAGAAAGCAAAGGCACTTGCTATGCATGCGCTCGAGCGTATCAATATGGGTTCATACGCAAACAAATTTCCGATCAATCTATCGGGTGGTGAGCAGCAACGTGTTGCGCTAGCACGTGCACTAGTTAATGATCCTCTCTTTATTATCGCCGATGAGCCAACAGGTAGTTTAGACAGTAAAAATGGCGCTCAAGTCATGCAAGTATTAGAACAAGCACAGGATGAATTTAAACGAACAGTTATCCTAGTCACTCATAATATGGAATATTTGCCGCTAGCTGATAGTCTCATTCATATTGAAGATGGTCAGGTAACGACTATGGAAGGTCGATCGATTAAAGAAACAACTGATGAGCTGATCGAAGCAACTCGTACAAGAATTAATGAACTTACACGGATTAAACACCATGTCAACCAAATTTAAATACAATTCCATTCCCTTTTTTACTCTCACCTACATTGCGTGGAGAAATTTGGTCAACAAAAAACTGCGGACTTTTTTGACGGTTTTTGGCGTGATAATTGGAATTGGGGCAATTTGCTTCTTACTTTCTTTCGGTATAGGGCTTCGTGAACTCGTCACACAAGAAGTTATTGGAGGTAAATCTGTCAATTCTATTGAAGTAACCAGCCCAAATTCAACCATTGTAAAGTTAGATAATAAAAACCGCCAACGTATATCTTCTTTACCAAGAGTTACCCAAGTCGGATCATCTTTTTCATTTGCCGGCGCATTGTCGTATACCAGTAGTGAAATAGATACTGTTGTGTATGGTGTCGATAAAAATTTTCAAAAGCTTTCAAATATTGCTACCAGTCATGGGCGATTAATTGAGACAAGTGATGCACAAGTAGCGCTCGTTAATGAAGCTGCGCTGAGTGCAATCGGTGTAAAAGATAAGAAAAAAATACTCAATCAACCTATTACTTTGCGTATTCCTTTAACCTCTTCTCAATCAAATAAAAAAGCAATCGATCAAGTATTTACCGTTATTGGTGTAGTTGATTCAGGAAAAGGAGCCGAGGTATTTATTCCTAATTTTGTTTTTGAAAATGCAGGAATTACCTCCTATTCACAGGTAAAAATTGTCGCCGAAAGCAGCGATAAAATCCCCTACTTGCGCAAGCAAATAGAGAGTTTTGGGTTTGAAACGACATCACCTATCGATACCATTGAACAAATTAACCAAATTTTTCAATTTTTTACTATTATGCTTGTAGGGTTTGGTGCGATCGGTATGATTGTGGCTGTACTCGGAATGTTTAATACCTTGACGATATCACTGCTTGAGCGCACAAAAGAACTTGGACTAATGGTAGCACTTGGCGGTAGGAATAAGGACATGAAACTGCTATTTACCATAGAAGCGGTTGTTTTATCTTTAATTGGTTCTATTGCCGGTATTTTACTTGCTATGGTCAGTGCTTTTATAGTGGATATGTTTATGAATAATATGGCTCAGAGTCGCGGTGTCACTGAATCATTTACCTTATTTGCCTTTCCACCGTGGCTTATTTTAGCAATGATCGTATTTATGATTCTTGTGGGACTTATGGTGGTGTATTTTCCGGCAAAACGCGCCGAAAAAATCAATCCAATTGATGCGTTGCGGCGTGAATAGCTCTACGTATTTGCTTCAATAACGTGGGCTACATCACTCATCACAGCCTGAGACTTAACGATGTAATCTTTAGCACCTAGTTCAAAAGCTTGATTTTTTTCCTTTTCACTAGATAAGGCTGTAAAGATAATTACCGGTAGATTTTTTGTTTCTGCTTGAGAGCGAATTTGTTTGAGAACATCTAAACCACTTAGGCCAGGCATCATAATATCAAGTAGTAAGATATCTGGTTTAAATGATTGGATTAATTCAAAGGTTTCTGGACCATTTTGAGCTTGTTTAACGTGATATTTTTTGGTTTCAAGATAAATGGTATACAATTTCGCAATGCCGTCATCGTCATCAGCAATAAGAATTTTTTTATGGGTATTCATAGCTATAAATATATCATAATTTATCTATACTATCGAGTCCGTATTTTTTTCTGATAGCATTTGCAGCATCTGGATAGTCGAGAAAGGTGAGTGTCTGTACTATTGCTTCTATTTCTTGGTGGAATTGTTTTTGGGAAGTGTTTTTTTGCTGATATAAAGCTAGTTTTTGGTTTATTTTTCGTAGCAACCAATCAAGCTGTTTGAGGTTACGAGAAACTTGAGTTAATTTCAAAGACCGAGCTGAGTGATCCTTTTTTTCAAGATAACCGAGCCGTACAAGATTATCAACATGAATAGCCACAGTCGATACAGAACGATATTGTAGCGAGGTCATAATCTCACGGTAGGTTGGCGCATAGTCATTGGTAGCAATAAATCCTTCTATAAACGTGAGGAGTTGTCGTTGTTTTTTGGTCATGATTGTCTATTCTTTTTTGTTATTTTTTCTTGAAAACCGAGAGCGACACCAGCAAGTCCCCACCACACAAGGCTGACGGTATCGTCAACAAATACGGGTAGAACTAGTCCGATCGCAAATAAGCCAACCCCACTTGATAGCACAGCCATTGCGAGCCAATCATGGCGTCGTACTTTATACAGACGTCTATATATTATAGAAATAATAGCTCCAAATAGCGCAAGCCCCAGCCAGCCAGATTCATGTGCGATAAATAAGTATTGATTTTCGATAACAAGTGGTTGGTCAGATAAATATGAAGCGGATCCGGTCGATCCAATACCAGCCCCGAATGGCTGGTCGAGCATTCGTTGATAGCCATCGCCTAGTGAGGTAACATGCGCATCATCAGAATTGATTTGATTGCTGTCTTTTGGGTTATTGTGGAATATGGTGTTTTGGACAAAAGATGTATCTCTGAAAAAAAAGAGGCTACTGATCATCGCTAGTATGATAGATGATCCAATAAGCCAAAACTTTTTTGGCATCTTGCTACCGTGCCATAAAATAACCGCGCTGGTGACTGAAATAAACACCGCACCCAGTGCGCTACGTGAATAACTAAACCAAACAACAAGCGATAAACAAAATAATATACCTGCTGCAATTATTTTTTGTATTGATCTGTTTCTGTGTTTCATGAGCGTGTATACAAGTACAAAAACAAAGCCAGTTGCTGCCAGTGCACCGAGCGGATTAGGTCCGCGTAATGTTCCATTGATACGAATAAAATCATGATTTCGATCGACGGTGAGATAGGGCTGGATCGTATCTTTGTTGTAGCCAATTGAAGCCAGTATATCTTTCGGCAAGACGCTGAGCTGAAGAAGAGCAAATATGAGAGAAATAGAACCGGCGATTGATACGGTGGTGAGAATATTTTTCTTGAGGGTGGGTATAAATTTGACCGCAAGATAGACCACACCAAAAAAAGCAATATAACGAAGATCGATCATAAGACCTGCAATGATTTGCTGTACTGAACCGCCGAAGATAGTGATTAGTAAAATGTGCAAAACAATATATGCAATCAGACAGACAACGAGCTTATCATAATAGATATAAGATATCTTTCCTTTCATGAGCAATATAATAAATAGAATAATTGCGCTTAACAGGATTAATATTTCTTTCCACGCTTTAATGATGAGCTTTTGTTCCGGCCATATGCTACTTAGCCACACGCTAATTGGAGCATGAAAAAAAATAAAGAAGAAAATGAACACCAAAAGAAATTGGAGACTTCTTTTGAGGTACGTTTGAGGCATATAATAATGATACAATAGACATCATTAGGAATATATATGCACGTTCGAAATAATGTTTTTTATAGCCTTGTTCTTATAGCAGTCGATTTATTGGTGTTAGCCCTTGCCTTTACACTCGCGTATATTATACGAGTACAATTTGATCCTCGCCCACTTGTGCAAGAAATTGCCAGCCGAGATTATTTTTTTACATTTCTCTCCATTGCTCCGTTATGGGTTATTACACTCGGTGCACTAGGATTATATGACCGCAATGTTCGCAATAATAGAACTAACGAAACGCTAAAGTTATTTATAGGCTCCTTCATCGGTATTCTATTAGTAATTGGGTATGAATACGTGACTGGAAAACCGGTTTTTCCGGCACGATTAGTAGCTGTCTATGCTTTCTTGGGATCTTTTGTGTTGCTTGTCATTGCTCGTTTACTTATTCATACGCTACGAAAATGGTTATTCGATCAAGGGTTTGGTGCCCACCGTCTTTTAGTTATTGGAAATTCAGATACGACGAGAGATCTCCTACGAGAATTGACCCAAAGCCCGCATAATGGTTATCATATATCAGCTTTTTCTGGCGGACCAAAAAAATTTATTCCGCCAGAGCGAGATATTGCCTATTATCCGCGCGTAGAAAGAGCCTTGAATGTTATTAAACCGCTACATATTACAGCCATTATTCAAACTGATTTATATGAGCAGCAATATAAAAACGATGCAATTTTGAGTGCTGCTCAGTCTAATCATATAGATTATAATTTTATTCCAGGCCAGTCTGATTTTTATACGGGCAAAAACACTGTTGATGTATTTTTGGGCTATCCTATGATATCTGTATCTCAGACACCTCTTATCGGCTGGGGTGAAGTAGCAAAACGTATCGTGGATATTATTCTTACGTCATTCCTACTGGTTGTGCTTAGCCCATTGTTGGTGCTCATAGGTATCTTGCAGAAAATTTTTAATCCCGGTCCACTATTTTATAAAAGTACTCGGCTCAGTCGTTATTCAGATAAATTTACTTTATATAAATTCCGTTCTATGGCACCAAAGTATGGTAAGCAAGATGCTGGAGATGATTTCAAAATGATGGGAAGAGAAGATTTAGCACGTGAATATGAAAAAAATCGCAAAGTTAAACATGATCCTCGCATTACTCGTTTTGGTCATTTTTTGCGCTCGACTTCTATCGATGAACTTCCCCAGCTATGGAATGTGCTAAAAGGCGATCTTAGTTTAGTTGGTCCTCGACCAATTCTGCCTCAGGAAATGAGATATGTACAGCACGCTAGTTTATTACACAGCGTTAAATCTGGTGCAACTGGCCTGTGGCAAGTTTCGGGTCGGAGTAATCTCAGTTTTGAAAAACGGATTGAACTCGAGACGTATTACGCGCAGAACTGGAGTTTTTGGTTAGATATTAAAATACTATTTAAGACAATTTGGGTTGTTATTTCAAAACATGGCGCCAAATAATCTACGCGTTGCAATTGTTCATGATTGGCTCACGAGCATGGGTGGAGCTGAACCAACGGTGCTTGAAATTGCAAAATTATTCCCCAATGCACCGATTTATACCAGTGTATATGATTACAAAAAAATGTCAGCGTTCCATCATCGAGATATTAGAACAACATGGTTACAAAAAATTCCAAGTACCTTTAAGTTTAAACATACTCTTTTTCCTGTTTTGCGAGCTTATGCGTTTCGTCGTCTCGACCTTCGTGAATTTGATCTTGTTATATCGAGTAGTAGTGCTGAAGCAAAAGCAATAAAAAAACGTCCAGACGCACTTCATATCTGCTATTGTCATACACCAACGCGCTATTACTGGAGTCATTATCAGGAGTTTAGGAAGGAATTTTCATTTGGTTTTCTCACGTTATTCGTCCGACCATTTATACCTTTTTTCGTACGATGGATGAGAAAAAAAGATTTGCAAGCAGCAGCTGGTGTCGATGTGTGGCTTGCTAATTCGCAGGTAACGAAACAACGGATAAAAAAATATTATAATGCGACTGCACGTGTCATACACCCTCCTGTTCAAACAAAAAAATTTATTGCATCTCCTGCTACATCACATCGAGATGGATATATTATATGGGGCAGGCATGTTCCCTATAAAAGATTTGACCTCGCAATTCAGGCGTGCAATAAACTCGGAAAAAAACTCACAGTGATTGGAGAAGGGCCGGATACCGCACGTCTGAAAAGAATGGCTGGACCGACCATTACATTTGTAGGCAGAGTGAGTGATGCAGAGTTAATTCAATACGCGCACCAGGCAAAATATTTTTTTCTTCCTAATGAAGAAGACTTTGGTATTTCAGCAGTTGAAGCACTGGCTGCCGGTCTTGCGATTGTCGCATATAAAAAAGGTGGGGCTTTGGATATTGTAGAAGATGGCGTGTCCGGAATTTTTTTTGAAGAACAAACTATCAACGCTGTAACGCACGCAATGCAAGCAATAGAAAAAACATTTTTTTCGACTAACACACTTGTTCAAAGAGCGAAACGTTTCGATGTTATATTATTTCAAACTAAACTAAAAAAAATAATTATCGATAACGTCGAATCATTGCAATAGCAACAATACCTATAATAATATCAATCACGAATGTGATACACCTCCAAATGATAATCACACTGGCCGAAAAACCAAAATAATAGAAAATAACTTCTCTAACACCAATACCACCTGGCGCAAAAATAGCTAGCATACCAGACCCAATTGCTGTACTTGATGCCGATATAGCTGATAGTAGACGTGGCGTGCCATCAATTCCGAATGCTATGATAAAGAACCCAATCCCGACAAGTGTCCAGGCAAAAAAGCAGTAACTAATCGCCTTTAGCCAACAGCGCATATGTAGGGTTAAATGCTCGCCTTTTAATCGTATATTAATATGATGATGTCGCCACAATATTACTCCAATAATGACTATTGTAGCTGTCAATAAAAGACCAAGCCATATGTCGATTGTGTAGATCCATATCAGTGCTCCATAGAGTAAAGATGAGCCGACCATATTAGCATTTTCAATAAGTTGAGCCAAGCTACTTTCACGAACATTCATACCGAGTTTTTTTGCATATTTTGCGCGAAATGAAAGAGTGAATAGACTAGTTGGAAGATACTTATAAGGTTGGGATGCAAAAAAAGCCAATTGTTGCTTTCGAGGAGTTGATGGTTGAATTTCTCGCGCTACTAGCAACCAGTGATAAGATAGTACACTATACCCCAAAAAGAAAAACATAGACGCAGTTAGTATTTCTAAGAAAGCCCCTGGTACTTTTTGCCACTCGACTAGATGAGCAAACTCCTGAGCTTTCATATACACAAAAACGAGTAGCGCTATCGTCAGACTAATCTCAACAAATTTTATGAGGTTTTTTTTCATATTTTTTTCTGAGCAAGCACAATAGTCCATGGGAGAGGCGATCGGACAGCAACAACTTGTCCAAATTCTCGTGATATAAGATCTGAAATGGAAGTTTTTGACCAATGATTCAGATGACCAGTCGTATTGCCAAAATCCTTGAGATATTTCAGGCGCGCCATATTAAGAATTCGCCATAGGGGTTCTCGTGGCACCCCAAGAATAATATACCCTCCCGGTTTTACGATCCGCTTAATTTCTTTTAGGGCAGCTTTTGGATGATCGAGGTGCTCTAATACTTCCAATAAAAAAACCATATCGACACTGTGATCTTTTTTTGAAAGGTCATATACACTATCGTGATATATATGTACCAGTGGGTTAAGCTTTTTTGCATGTGGTAACAAATGCTCTACATATTCCGACGCTTCAAATTCTACATGAGTTGGCAGCATATCGCGAAGACGCTTCGTTGAAAAACCTGCTCCACAGCCAATTTCAAGTGCTTGACCATCGACCGTCAGACTTTCTTCTATGAGTTCATGGACTGCGCGAAAATAACCATCTAATAATTTTGAACCAATTTTTCCCTGCCCTTCTTCGGTATATTTATGGAAAAAATCTTCATCTTCTGGTCGTGCTCGCAAGTTAGTATAGTCAACTTTTGTCATTGTTCTAGTATAATATATAAGCTATGAAATTAGTTATTCAAATCCCCTGCTTCAACGAAGAAAAGACTCTTCCAGCAGTTTTGTCGTCAATTCCGAAAAAAATAAGTGGTATTTCAGAAATTATTATCACTATTATCGATGACGGATCGACCGATAAAACAGTTGAAGTTGCAAAAAAACACGGGGTAACACATATTATTTCACATCGAACAAATCGCGGTTTAGCACGTTCATTTCGTGATGGAATTGACTACGCTTTAGAACTTGGCGCAGATATTGTGGTGAATACCGATGGCGATAATCAATACCCTCAAGATAGAATTACTGATCTTGTCCAGCCAATTATTAATGGATCGGCTGATATTGTCATTGCTGATCGACAGACTCATTTGATTGAGCATTTTAGTTGGTATAAAAAACTTCTCCAGCGTTTTGGTAGTTGGATCGTTAATAAAGCTGCTGACACAGATTTACCAGATGCGGCAAGTGGTTTCAGGGCTTATTCACGTGAGTCATTGATACGATTAAACATTGTGACCGAATTTAGCTATTGCATGGAAACGATTATTCAAGCCGGTCATAAGCGCATGGCAATTTCACACATCAAAGTCAAAACAAACCCAAAAACACGCGAATCACGTCTCTTTTCAAATATTTGGCAACATGTTTTTTATAGTGCTTCAGCAATTATTCGATCGTATTTGATGTACAAACCAAACATTATTTTTGTTTCGCTTGGCACTATCCTACTCATACTCGGAATTATTCCTTTTGTACGTTATTTTTATCTTTTAGTCAGTTATACGCCAGGCAATCACATTCAGTCTTTGATTTTAGGCGTGGTTTTACTGTCGGCCGCATTTCTCTGTTTTGCGTTGGCTATCATCGCTGATCTTATTCGAATAAATAGAATTTTGCACGAAGAACAACTCGAACAACAACGACGTCTTCGCTTTTCCAAACAGAGAAAATAAGCTATAATAACGTCTATTGCGGGCGTCGTATAATGGCTAATATACGTGCCTTCCAAGCATGTGATGCGAGTTCGATTCTCGCCGCCCGCACCATAAAATCGCCAACAATGTGCCCTGGTAGCTCAGCTGGATAGAGCAGGAGACTTCTAAGCTCAAGGTCGTAGGTTCGAATCCTACCCGGGGCGCCATGTTTACACTTGCGTAAGATTACTGACCGGCTCTTTACTCTCACTAGCCTCAATATCTTGTAAAGTTACGTGAATCGTTGAGCCTGGTTGAGCTTCGCCGGTGAGCATTTTTTTAGCAATAAGATTTTCGACACTTCGTTGTACAACTCGTCGCATTGGTCGAGCTCCTAATCTCGGATCATATCCTTTTTCAACAAGTAACTTCTTGGCATCATCGTCTACGACTATCGTGATCTTTTGCAGCGCCATATTTTTGTTTATACCAGCGAGAATAAGATCGATCACTTGCAAAAGTTCTTCTTTAGTAAGTGGTCGGAAAACGACAATTTCATCAAAACGGTTGAGAAATTCTGGTTTAAACGCGTGACTATCTATCAGATCATTCACAATTTGATCTTCAAACTGTTCTAGCTCATGGCCAGCATCAATATATTGGCGAATACGTTCGGCTCCTGCATTGCTCGTAGCAATTACGATCGCGTCACGAAAACTGACTTCTCTATTTTTGATATCACGTAAAATCCCTTCATCAAGCACCTGTAAAAGCGCAGTTAAAACATTTGGGTGAGCTTTCTCGATTTCGTCAAGCAAAACGACACTAAATGGCTGTCGCATGAGTTGTGCGGTCAAGCTATTTGGATCTTCGCCGCCATCGGCAATTAATCGCTCGACGTCTTCAAGCTTTACATATTCATTTAAATCAATCCGAGCAATATTGTTTTCGCCACCAAAATAGACTTCGGCTAATGCTTTAGCTAGCTCGGTTTTACCGACTCCTGTTGGACCTAAAAAGAGAAATGTTCCAATTGGGCGATTTTGGTTTCGTACACCTGCACGGGCTCGCCTAAGCGCATCACTAACCACATTAACTGCTCGAACCTGATTGATCATTCGTTTATGTATATCTTGTTCTAGACTGAGTAATTTATTTTTTTCGTCATCATGACGAGCGACACCTACTTTAATATTAAGTGTTTTTTCGATAGCATCTTGAACAGATTTTGCGGTTACTAAACCTTGCTCGCTATATCGAGCAGCCGATTCAAGTAATTTATAGGCTCTTCCCGGTTGGGCTAGTTCATGAACGTATCGCTCACTTAAACGATAGGCTTCTTGAAGTGACTGATACATGTAAGTCACTTTGTGAGAAAATTCTGTAATAATCAATTTATCCTGAAGAACTTTAATAGTATCATTTTCAGTTGGCTCAGGTAGGATAATTCGATTAAGCGCATTTGCGAGACTTGGTTTACGTTGAAGAATTTGTTGATATCTTTGTTCGTCCATCGTCAGGATTATTCGCACATTTCCAGCTTCTAAAATAGGAATTAAAATATTACTGATATCAACTGAGCCGACACCGTCTTCGAAAAAAAGATGGGCATCATCGAGACATAAAATAATATTTTTTGCGGTATAAGCTTCGACCAATACTTGATTTAATAGATTTTCGATCTGCCCACGACCAGGTGCTTCAGAAATCAATGAACTGGGATCAAGCAAAACAACTTGACGGAATTTAACGTCTTTTGATATAGAGCTTTTTGCATCCAAAATCTTTTCCGCAAATGCATGAACAAGCTCAGTTTTACCGACTCCTGTTGGACCGATTAGGCATACATTTTGTCGTCCCTTACTACTAAAAGTTTGAATGATTTGACCCAAAGCATCTTGATGCGTTTCGAGGTCCGCCCCGAGTAATCCATTGACGCTAATTTGTTCGCTAATATTAATACCAAATCGCTTGAGAAGTGGTGTGTACCCAAATGCCAGGTCTCGTGCGATACCGCCTGTTCGTTTCGGTTTCTTGTGAAATGCAATCAGATCTTGAATATGGTGATACCATACTACCCCATTAACCACATCGTTTTGTTCAAGATGAAGGTGATTTAAAACTTGCTGCATGTTTGGGTGGGTGCGCACAAGCGCTGCGACGAGAGTTACAGCTGAAATTGTGGGTAAATTGAGCTGTCTTTGCAGTTTGATTGCCTCTTGCCATACCTGATCACTGTCGTGCGGATCAGCAGAAGCAAGCTCACCGAGAAAAGTAGAGCCGATACCAAATCGAGCAGCAAAAAATTGACCACCATTTACTTGTATGATTGCTTTACCAATATCCGCTGGTGCTGATTTTTCTGTAAGATATCCTAAGACATCGCCATCGAGACAATTGTCAATTGTTTTATAGTTTATTGGCGGTAACGGTCTTAGGTACATTTTGACGTATATATATAGCGCCAAAACAGGTCCACTGAAACTAATCACCAGCCAGCCGAGTGATAACCCAAATACTAAAAGAATAATTCCCCAGAACAGGATTGTAGCCATGACGATAAATAATCCGATCAGGATTGGCTGAGAAAATGATCTTGCCTGACGTGCAGCATACGCACGAGGTGAGTGATAGTTAAATGTTACCTGCTCCATGGTATTCCTACGAAAATTATTAGCATTAAACCGATCAAAGGCAGTATGGGAATAAGTGGCCACATAATCAGGAGTAATATATTAATGATACTGTGAATAATAAGCCATCCACCGCCCACAACGATAAGAAAAAGACGTATAATTGCTCCAAAAAAACGAGAAAATTGTTTATCGGACCAATCACGTATTTTATCTTGAAGTGTTCCACCCACATAACCGGTCGCTGAAATTTGTTTAAATGGTGCAAATAAATTACGGACTAAACTATCAATTGAAAAAAAATCTTCACTGGCGCTCAGTGATTCAAGAAGTTTTCTGCCATATTGCTTCCAACCAGCTGTGTACCACCAGGAAATCATGCCCACTATAAACATAGCTTTTATTATAGTACGTTTTACTATATCTCACTACCTTGCCTAACGTATAATAGATATATGCCCAAAGCACCTCTCGTATTATTAGGTAAAACAATCCGACATCTTTCTCGTATTCGTGGCGGCGGATCTGCTCTCCCCGGTCTCATTGTTGAAAAAATTGATAGTTCATTTTTAGCTCGTTCACTTGCCCATTTACCGTATGGCGTTGTCATCATTAGTGGTACAAATGGCAAAACCACTACGACAAAAATGGTTGTAGAATTACTCCAGTCACAGGGTTTACGAGTTTTAACAAATGCAACTGGGAGTAATTTTAGCCGCGGCGTTGTTTCAAGTGTGATTGAAAAAAGCACAATAAGGGGTAAATTACACGATGATATTGCCGTTTTAGAACTTGATGAAGCACACGCTGTTCATTTCGTGAAAGAAATACCTCCAGCATATTGTCTGCTATTGAACGTAATGCGTGATCAGCTCGATCGCTTCGGAGAAATTGACACGACCGCACAGATGCTGAGCGTAATAGCGCAAGCCACAACCAAAAAAGTAGTTATAAATCGAGAAGATAGTCGATTAGTGAGTATTTCAAAAAACCTGCCATCTCAAAAAACAATATTTTTCGGACTTGATAGATCACTGAAAGCGCTTTTTCCTTCTGATGATGAACTCTACGATTCTACAAGTACACAAAAAAAGACTACAGATCAGATAAATGCTTCGGTACTTTTAAAGTCAATGGATACGTCAGGTGCTACGTTCATAATGAATGAATCTTCTTACCACACCCCGCTTATGTTAAAAGGCGTCTACAATGTTTTTAATGCCGCTGGGGCGATTGCGTTAGTCCAAGCCATACTTGACACGCAATTTGACGTCCAAAAATTACTTGATAGCCTTTCAAAAATTACTCCGGCATTTGGCCGCGGTGAAACAGTGATGATAGATAATCAACCAGTTGAAATTATACTGGTCAAAAACCCTAATGGATTTCGACTCGGTCTCACCTCTTTTGCTGCTAAAGATGTAGCCACTATGATAGCCATAAATGATGATTATGCTGATGGCCGTGATATGAGCTGGTTATGGGATGTACCGTTTGATTCACTGAAAGATGGAGTTAGAATGCTCAGCGGCACTCGCGCTCATGATATGGCACTACGGCTAACATATGATGAAATTACCTATGATTTTATAAAACCAGATCTTGCCCACGCTTTAGATATATTTATTCACGAAACAGCTCGACCAAAACAAATTTACTGCACCTATACGGCCATGCTTGCCATCCGTAAAGAACTGGCGAAACTAACAAAGATGGAGCGAGTATTGTGACCAAATCACCGATTCGGATTTTGCAGCTGTATCCTACTGAAATGAACATGTATGGAGACTATGGCAATGTTTTATGTTTAAAAAAACGTCTTGAGTGGCGGGGGTATGATGTTCACCTACTCGAACATCATCCTGGCAAAGCATTACCTAAAGATGTTGACATTATCACTGGGGGGGGCGGTCAGGATGCCGGTCAGATGAAGATCAAAGATGATTTACAAATAATTGGCTCTCGACTGCATGCGCTGGCTAGAGATGGAACACCTATGCTTATGATTTGCGGATTATACCAATTATTTGGACGTTTTTTTAAAACAAAAGATGGGACAACTATTCCGGGTATAGAAATTTTTAACGCAGAGACCCATGCAGGCCCAAAGAGATTAATTGGCAATATCACGACGCATAGTGAGCAGTTCGGTGATATTATTGGCTATGAAAATCATAGTGGTCTCACTTATCTCGACAAAATACAGTTACCACTGGGACGGGTTACGGCGGGTAACGGAAATAATGATCGGGATACACATGAAGGTGCGCGATATAAAAATGTTATCGGTACGTACCTCCATGGATCTCTTCTTCCGAAAAATCCGCTTATTGCAGATTTTTTGATTTTACAGGCACTTCAAAAAAAGTATGATGTAACTTCTCTTGATGATCTCTCAACGATTGATACCATAGCTGATCTTGCTCGTACAGAAGCTCGGACTCGACCGCGCTAGTTAGCGTTGCAATAAAGTATTTTCGCTCGACTGAGTGACGTATATATAAAGTGCAATACTCAGTATCAAAAGAATAGAGAGTATTATGAAACGAACTTTTTCACTCATGCGCTATATACCTCCTTTAAGTGTGCTTGAATGACGAGGCGATGAGTGGATGTCCATAAGGGGGTACAGGTATATAAAGTAAGTACTGGTGTTTTTGTTGGATTTTCAATAGAAACTTTGGTTGGCTCTACTTCTAGAATGTTTTTCACCGTATATTGATATATTTTTTTCTGATACGTCAAATAAATATCATCGCCTAAAGATACTTTGTCGAGAGAATAAAAAACACCTGCTTCAGGATGGACATAGCTAAAACGATGCCCTACGAGAACCGTATTGCTTTGTTTGTCGGGAGTACTGGTATACGGCAAGCGCCACACTCCTTTATTGGCGGTAGCAAATGTTTCACCTTCATAAATCTGTTTATTTAATTTGATAGATGGTATGACGAGCGTATTAGTTTTTTTTATTTGCGCAGATACCGACCCTTTTTCATATATTTTTGTATTAATTTTTGGCTTGAGCAGTTGCTGAAAATACGGAATAAGCGGCAATGAAATTGTATAGAAATTTAGTGTAAGAATGAGTATCGTCAGAAACGTGTTTATTCTTCTGAGCGGAGAAGCGGAGGATTGAGAGTCTAAAGATTTTTTTTTCATTCTTTACGTACTATCGCAAAAGCTAAGATGAAGTCAACTCTTTAAGTGTTTCTACAATTTGCTGTCCGTGCCCGAGTGGAGTTACTCGTCCAAATTCCTTCACCACTTTTCCATTAGGATCAATAATAAAAGTTTTTCTCAGCACCCCTTCTCGACCGAACATTTTTTTACCCCAAGCTCCATAGGCCTTCATAGCTACTCCGTCTGGATCAGTAGCGAGAGTGAAATTGAGATTATGTTTGGCTTTAAATTTCTCATGGCTACTGGCTTCATCTTTTGAAACTCCTACAATTTGCGCACCTAATTTTACGATTTCATCGCGAGCATCGCGTAAGCTACATGCCTCAATCGTACAGCCAGGCGTATCATCTTTAGGGTAAAAATATAAAACAAGCCACTGTCCCTTGAAATCAACCAGTTGAATAACCCTATTATCAGTATGAAGAGAAAAATCAGGCGCAGGATAAGGAAGTGTTTTCATATCTTAATTATATCATTTCAGGAATATACTTTGACATTGCTTATGGTTACAAACTATAATGTATGCATGATTTACTAAATATAGTATGGGTAATATAACGACATGAATGAAGTAGATAATGATGATCAAGGAAAAGAAAAAATAAATACTACGCATCTACCACCCTCTCCTCAATCTCAGTCAAAACCAAAAACTAAAATACAAACGCTGGCATTTATTGGAATTCTGCTTATCGTTGGCGCCCTAGCCTCTTGGTTTTTGCTCGCAACCAATCCCAAAATTATATCTGAAAAAAAACCAAATCCTAAAAAAGAAATTCCCAAGCTTACAGTTATTAATCAAGGTTTAAAAAATGAAATATATCCATCTTTAGTATCATCTGATTATAGTTATGTATTTAACTTTCAAATATTCGAAGCTCTTGTTAGATACGAAGATCAAACCAATATAGTACCAGGGCTAGCCACCAGCTGGACCAATCCAGATGAATTAACC
>CAZJUR010000001.1:39973-99096 GCA_964549525.1 uncultured Candidatus Saccharibacteria bacterium
GAACTATGACAGCTGATGATGTGGTGTATAGTTATGAACAAGCGAAGAAGAATGAATTTTTAAATGACTTATATCTTAATACAATTGAAAGTGTAAAAAAAATATCACCACAAATAGTTGAGATTAAAACCATTCAGTCCGATCCAGTTATATTGAATAAACTTAGCTTTATGCATATTATTGATTCAAAGGGAAGTTCTGAGCCTAGTCCGTTAAATGGAACTGGGCCATATACTCTGAAAAAAGGCACTATCCCATCTGCAAAAAAAATAGAATTGGTTGCTTTCGACGATTATCACCAAGGTAGACCTTTGACACGATCTCTGACTTTTATAGAGGCTGAGGAAGATAAAGTTTTAGCTAACGCACTATTGGAAAAAAAGGCTAATATTGCTGGAGAATTCAACGCTAAATCATCTGATCTGCTCGACAAGAAAAGGTTTATTAAGCGTGAAATTTCTGATACTGCAGTTACTTTCTTGGTACCAAATACCATTAATCCTGGTCCATTACAAAAGCTTGAGGTACGTCAAGCTATTCAATATGCACTAGATGTACCTGCTCTCATTAAAGCAAATGATATTTCCGCCACTCCTTATTCTCAGCTTATTGCAGAGGCTATACCAGGCTATAACCCCTCAATAAAACTCGTTGATAGAGATATACAAAAAGCTAAAGATCTTCTCATAAAAGCTGGTTATGGTAATGGTTTTGAGATAGAATTTCCAGATGTCAGTGAATATTATAATATGACAAAGACAGAATTTCCGAAACAATTGAATGAAATTGGCATAAGAATAAAAAACACACCTCAAACTGGGTTTGATGAATATATTGACAATATAATCAATGGTAAGGTAGAGCTGGGAATACTAAGCTATGCGAGTGATACCTTTGACGGAGCAGATATCTTAAATGCAACGACGTCTCAACTAGGAACATATAAATCAGATAAGCTACAAGCCTTGATTGATGAAGCAAGTAAAACATCAGATCCAAAAAAACGATTAGAAATTTTACAGGAAGCAAACATGTTTGCCAATAAAGATTTACCTGTGATTCCACTTTTTAGCCGAACAAAAACATGGTACATGGATAAAAATTACAACATTAAAAGGGATATGCCCGTCGCAGGTATGGGAGTATATTTCTGGAAAGTACATCAATAACATATGGAGAAATTTATGGAAAGTAATTCATCGCACCCAAATCGATCATCAAAAAAAGTTTTTATAGCTCTTCTCATGATTGCTTTGCTATTAATGAGTGCTGTACTAGTATTTCTTGCATTAGAATCACAAAAGCAAATAAAAAAACCGGCTTCTACATCAAAAGAAATTCCCAAGCTAACTGTAATATCATTTGGCGCAAAAAATGAGCTATACCCGGCTTCCATGGAAACTGAAAATGCATTTGCCCTGAATCATCAACTATTTGAAGCGCTAGTAAAATATGAAGATAGAACCAATATAGTACCAGGGCTAGCCACCAGCTGGACCAATCCAGATGAATTAACCTGGAGATTTACGTTAAAGAAGAATGTGAAGTTTCATACCGGTAGAACTATGACAGCTGATGATGTGGTGTATAGTTATGAACAAGCGAAGAAGAATGAGTACATTAATAACGTTTATCTTAATTCCATTGCCAGTATCGTAGCCATTAATCCTCAACAAATAGAGATTAAAACATCTCAACCCGACCCGGTATTACTCAATAAATTAACATTCCTCATGATAATTGACGCCAAAGGAAATGGCGAAGTCAGTCCAGTCTATGGAACCGGTGCTTTTACTCTGAAGAAAGGTACCAAACCATCTGAAGACAAGATTGAGTTAGTTGCTTTTGACGATTATCATGGTGGTCGCGTTCAAACACGAGAGTTGACCTTAATAAGAACAGATTCTGATGAACAATCAACTGATTTATTGTTAAAAGGTAAAGGTAATATAGCTGGTGATTTCTTGCCGAGTAATATTCCAGCACTTGATAAGAAAAAGATGTATAGAATTCCTTTTACAAGCTACTCCACTACCTTTTTAGCTCCTGTGACAAATAAGCCTGGTCCACTTCAGAAACAAGAAGTACGAAAAGCGCTTCAGTATTCACTTGATGTTCCAAAAATTATTGAGGCTACAGGATTATCTGCTAAACAATCTTCTCAATTGGTGACTAGTTTAATTCCTGGCTACAACCCAGCTATTCCTGAAGTTAGTCAAGATATCGAAAAAGCAAAACAGTTACTTAGTGAAGCAGGCTACCCAAATGGCGTCACTCTCGACTTTATCTACTCACCTGCAGCTCCAAGTGAATTAATCAAAGAAGTAATTCGACAATCAGCCCTTGCAGGTATAACTCTAAAAGGTCGAGAAGTAGAAGGTCTAGAAGAAATGGCAAATCAAGTAGGTCAATCGAAAACAGATCTTGCCTACTATGCATATGGAAGTGATACCTTTGACTCCGCAGATGTTATAGATGGGGTGCTCTTTGCCGATAATCAATATCCTTCTCCTTCAATTCAAAGTCGTTTAGCTGAAGCATCTGCTACGGTTGATACACCCAAGAGACTCCGGTTATTAAAAGATATTCATCAACAAATATTTGATGAAACAGCAATCATACCATTATATAGTCGCAACTTAACATGGTATGCAGATAAGCAGTATGTGCTACCTCAAGATACACCGAATAGTGAACTTGGTGTATATTTCTGGAAAGCTCGCTTCAAGTAGATATTTTAATACTCTTTAGCTTATGCTATAAATAAAGCATAAGCATGTAATATAGCAGATGCAAAGGAAATTTTCTCTATGGATCAAAACACAAATTCTTCATTCGAAGATAACCGCGTGGAAGATAATTCATACGTTTTTCCCCGAGATATTGCCAACCAACGTATGGGTGTATACTATTGGAAAGCGTATAAAAAGGATTAGGTTTGGATAGGTTTAAAAAACTAGCTGTAATCACTATATCCTTAAATATTACGGTTCTAGCTTTAGCTATTACAGCATGGTCTCAACAAAATACTAAATTACCACTTGAACTTTCTATCAGTATCTTACTTGCTATCATTGCCTATGGTTTAATGTGGGTTCATTATGTCAGCGATTGGTTAAAGCACCGGTATTGGCCGAAGCAATCAACTGGATGGCAATATGGCGTATCACGATGGATCGTACTCATTGCAATTCTGGTTCACCCTATTCTTATTAATGCATATCTATTCCAAAATAATTTTGGCTTCCCACCAGGAAGTTACCAAAAATACTTTGGGACAAGTGCGTTATTCTTTATACTGCTCGGTATTGTGTCGCTTGCTGCCTTTTTAGCATTTGAAGGTAAGAAGTGGCTAGAACATAAACCAATTTGGCAATGGATTATGCATGCCAACAATGCTGCTATGCTGGCAATCGTCATACATGGGTACAAACTCGGTCCTATCACGGACTCCGCTTGGTATTTTTGGGTTTGGACGATGCAAGCGGTACTTTTATGTGCAGTATTAGCTACAAAATATATAACACATACTCAAAAACTTATACGCTATGTAGGGTGTTTTATAATTATTTTTACCTTGCTCGTTGTCGGATGGCAAATCGTACGCTATATAAAGCCTGAAAATCAAGCAGTGAAACCCGCAACACGTCAAACAACTATCTCTCCAACAAAACTATCACTAATCACGAAGGAATCACTCGCACAAAAAACTGGACTCAATGGTGAACTATGCTGGGTAGCCGTCTCTGGTAAGGTCTATGATGCGACAAATAATCCTCAATGGCAAAATGGTGAACATATACCCTCCAACGGTAGAGCTCAGTGCGGCAAAGATCTTTCTTTGGTTATTAAAGAATCACCACACGGCACAAGTGTACTACAAGACCTACCTGTAGTAGGAAATTTGGAATAAAATTACTGGTCGGGGTGAAAGGACTCGAACCTTCGACCTCACGGTCCCAAACCGCGCGCGCTAGCCAACTGCGCCACACCCCGAAAAAGTGCTGTACATTATTATATCAGATAAACATTTATTTACCAGAGGTAGGCTGCTGTAAATCTATAGAGATCTGCTGAAGAAATTTCTCTATATTTTCAACTCGAAGTTTCGTCTCTTGGACATCTTTTTGAATCATTGAAACTTGCTGATCGAGGTTGACGTTTGAGTTGGTCGAAACTTCATTATGAATACGCTCGATTTGCGGCTGTATGTTTTGCATTGTATTCTGGATGTTTTGAATCATTTGATCAGAGTTACCAGAAGAACTCTGTGTCGTATTTGCAATAGTACTGGTGTTATTGAGAATTGTTTTGACATCATTATGAAGATTTCCAGTCCCTTGCTGGACCGCTTTTGTGACGTCGTTATAGGTGATATCTGCCATACCTTTATTATACTCCTTCGTACATTAATAAGTGTTATAATATAATGAATGAAGTAAATCCGTTTAATAATAGATTAAGTGATCGCTACTCACTTGCAAAAATCTAGCGGTACCATAACTTCTTTAGCGCTTTATATTAACTTTTACATAAGGAGCTAAAATGGCAGACTTAAAAAAAGTCAATGACGAGCATGTCGCAATGTGGCGAGAACTCCGCAAGGATAATTACCAGCATTGGCGAGCGTGGGGATCGTGGTTTAGCTGGGGGTCACCAATCGGCTTAGGATTGTTCGTTGTCTTGCTGGCGATTGCTTTTGCTATTGCAAAATGGGCACTCCACCTCTAAAAAGTGTGAGTCGCTAAAAAATATCGTCCGAGTGGACGGTATTTTGTCATTAAGGTATAGATTGCTACTTCGCAAATTCGATTGCACGGGTTTCGCGGATGACATTCACCTTGATCGTACCAGGATATTGCATAGTACTTTCGATCTTGGTCGCGATATCACGCGCTAATTTGATGCTTGAAAGATCGTCGATTTTTTCAGGTTTGACCATCACTCTCACCTCGCGGCCGGCTGATATAGCGTAGGCTTTATCAATGCCATCAAAAGTAGTTGCCACATTTTCTAATTCTTTCATTCTTTCAACAAAGTTTTCAGCACTAATATTGCGCGCACCAGGTCGAGCGGCACTCATAGCATCAACAACGCGTACAACTAATGCCTCCGGAGTAGTCGCATCAATATCGTCGTGATGTGCTGCAATCGCATGAGCAATTTCTTTACTGAGACCATACTTTTCAGCCATTTCTGCAGCGATATGGTGATGCTTTCCCTCGACGCGGTGGGTAACGGCTTTTCCTACATCATGAAGTAAAGTAGCAATTTTGGTCGTTCGTACATCTGCCCCAATTTCTTCAGCAATCACTCCAGCAATTTGTGCCATTTCGGTAGAGTGTTTGAGAACGTTTTGTCCATAACTCGTTCGAAATTTTAATTCACCGAGCAAGCGGAGCATTTCTTTCGGTATACCTACCACTCCTACTTCACGTGCTGCATCCTCACCTGCTTGGGTTACTTCTTTATCTATTTGCTTTCGAGCCTTTTCGACTACTTCTTCGATACGTCCAGGATGAATTCGTCCGTCCTTCATGAGCATTTCCATTGTCACACGAGCAATCTGTCGTCTCACCGGATCGAAACTCGATAGCACTACCATGCCCGGTGTATCATCTACCATAATATCGACACCAGTAGCACGCTGAATGGCCTGGATATTACGTCCCTCTTTACCGATAATACGGCCTTTCATTTCATCATCAGGAAGTTTGAGTGCAGTAACAGTTCGTTCGGCAGTTACTTCAGAACTCATACGCTCCATAGCGGTCAAGATAATCATCTGGGCGCGTTCTTCCGCATCTTCTTCGGCATCTTTTTGCAGCTTAGATACTAACCCAACTAAATCTTGCTTGATATCTTTTTCGGTCATCTTTAGGAGATGTTCGCTGGCTTCTTTTTTGGTTAATTTAGCGATTTTTTCGAGCTTTTCTTGCTGCTTTGTACGTATAGCACGAATTTCGTTTTTTAGTTCTTCTACTTCATCTTCAGAGGCCCGAAGCTTTTCGGAACGCTTATCGAGTTGATCGAGTTTTTTGTCTAAACTTTCTTCGCGTTGTACGATACGTTCTTCGGTCTTTTGCTGTTCTTTACGACGCAAATTGAGTTCTTTGGTTGCATCTTCAGTAACTTTCAGCGCCTCATCTTTTGCTTTTAAAATAATATCGCTAGCCTTGTTTTTAGCACGTGAGATTTCTTTTTCGGCTTTTTGGGTGGCACTACTGCCTTTTTGTTTAGTGTAAGCGAAAAATCCTCCCGCACCAACTGCTGCACCTACAAGGGCGATGACTACTTCTAACATATACTCTCCTTCTCTATTCCACTAGAGAATCATGATGCATACGGAAACGAAGACGCAGAGAACGTCAATAATTATTCTTCAGTCAACTGTATGGTTTCTCGCATTGATCAGTTTCTTCTCTCTATAAGGGAATCATCAATAATGAATTAACTACCTCTTTTATTGTACGACTATACAGCCTTTTTAGGCAAGTCAATTACATCTCGATGAGATAATTCGGCTGCAAGTGTGTCTACACGCTGTTTCCATGCATCTATCGCCGAAGTAGTTGCGCAACTTAAATGACTACCACCGTCTTCTAAGATAACCTTCATATGAGGATGATCAGCAAAAATTTCTTGCCAGTTCTCTCCTTGACTCATGAGATCACCTTTAAACGCCAGGACTGTCCCCTGTGCGTGCTGATCAATGAGTTTGGCAGCGTCGCCAGCAGCACCACTTAAAAGATTGGGAATAAGCGCAAGATGATTAATCCATTTTTTTGGACCAACACTAAAGGTTGACGGATAATGACGAAAAGCAGATGACGGAAACTTAACAATATGTCGCACGGTTCCTGATTCACTAAAAGGCAATAGAGCAAGTTTTGCTAGCTGACGTGAGGTTGTTGGGGGTTCTGGATAGCAAGGAACAATATAGTCACCATATATTATATCGCGATTCAAGTCACGGGCTTGAGCTGTAACACTAAAGCCTATCATGGCTGCACGAGATACGCCCATGACAATTAACTTGTGGGGGTCACGTGTTTGTTGATCGGCTGTATATCCAGCGATCATGAGTTGGTTTCGTGCCGACGCATGAATATTTGGCAACAGTTCAACGTTGCGCTCTGCACTTACAAGATCGACAGGAAAGCCGCGCTTTACGAGACTACGAGCCATATGATCATTAAAGCCTTTTGGTTCAGTCAGCCACGGTGTCGTCATAGTAACGGAAATATCAGAAACCCGTTTCAATGGTTCATAAGATGTAACATCATATTGCTTACCATCTTCCATATACACTCGGCGACAGGTACTGCTACCAATCTCTTTCAGTTTTTTTCGATGAAGAAGTGAGACTGATTTTATATTATTATCCTGAAGACTCTCAGATAAAAAAACACTCTCCGAAAGGAGAGGCTTGGTAGGCACCTCATCAAAAACTGTAGCTTCGATGGCGCTCATGATATATGTAGCATACTATACATCACTTCAAATGGTAAATGGTATTATTTTCTCGGCGATGTTATATGCGGAATACTAACATATTCTGGTAAAACAATCTGATCATTTTCACCCCTTTTTAATCGTTCGATTGCCTTCTTTTGCCAGTCTGTTGAATGTGTACCTACTATAGGTATCTGTAGGCTATCAGCGAGGCTATTGGCAACCGTGAGGCCAATTCTTAGGCCAGTATAACTACCCGGGCCACGAAAGACACCAATCCCTTCAATGTCTTCGTATGAGAGCGTATGTTTTCCTAAAAAATCCTCAAGCATAGTAAAAATTTTTTTGGAAAGTTCTCGACCTGCAGAGTTTGTTAGCGTGTAATGCTTTCCATTGTGATGAAGAAAGAAATGGCAAATTTCATGCGAAGTATCTAGTAAAAGAATAGTCATAGGAGTGATTTACGATAGAGCAATAAGGCGTTTTCGACAATTTGCTGTGGAGTATAATCGCTCTTTTTTAGATAGCCAATGACATTATATGTCATCGCTTTATCGATGCTCTCTTGATCCGAAAGGTTGCTGGCGATAATAATATTTGGCTTCATTGAAGTATTATTTTTTAAAGCTTCTAAGAACTCAAAACCATCCATTTCTGGCATCATAAGATCGAGCAAAATAAGGTCTGGCGAGATGTCCGATACAACGCTAATCGCATTTAAGCCATTTTCTTCTGTAAAGACTTGGCACTCCTGTTTTTCAAAAGCATTTTTATATAGTGCAGTTATATCTTTATTGTCTTCAACCAGGAGTACTTTCATATCAGTCCTTCTTAATATTATGCATCAGTATAGCGGAGTTTCTTGCTGCAACGCAATATACACGTATACTATAAGTATAAGCATCATGAAAAACCTCAGTATACGAACAAAATTTATGATTACTCTAATGGTGCTTTTTTTGATCCTTTTTGCTGTGCTTGCTAGTACCTTGATTCGTCAGCAAGCAGCCACCACAAAAGAGAGCCTCAATGAAAAATCTCAAGCATTCGCTACACTTGCAACCAGTCCGATAGGAGATACCTATTTATCATTTAAGGACTCGGGAACAATTCGTATAACTCAGCAAACGAAAAAATTTTACGAGTTGGATACTGATTTACAAGGACTAGCCATTGTTACTACGGAAGGAAAAGTAGTTTATCGCTATGGTAACGAGAAAAGACGTACTATCGATGTTTCTGAGTTGCAAGGTTTTGACACGAGGTATTCCTATAATGAAAGCGGTGTTATTACCCAAATTATAGACCCATACATTGAAAATTCTGGCCAATATCGCTATGCATTGGTATATCAAATTTCCCCTTTGCGTATCGAGCGGGATATTCGAAACTTGACCATCACTATTTTAGTATTAGGCCTCCTCTTTACTATTCTTGGGATTGGTACCTTTTACACGCTTTTTAATATCATATTTATTCGACCGGTTCGTGAAGTAAGCCGCCTAGCGGGCGTGATTAGTCTCGGTAATTTTGATCAAGAAATAACCGTGAAGACAAATGATGAAATCAATGATTTAGCAGAATCAGTCAACGCAATGGCTGATAAGTTGAAAGCAGATATTATTGCTCTCCAAGAAACAGATCGTATGAAAAATGAGTTTATTATGATCTCTTCACACAATTTACGCACCCCTCTCACAGTTATTAATGGATACCTGGAGATGATGGAATTAGTTGATGCTGATCAAAAGTTAAAAGAGTTTTTAAAAATTATCGAGAAAAATATTGAGAAATTAACAAAATTAACTGAAGATATGATAACAATTTCGACCATTGAATCTGGCGGTGCTTTAACACACGGAGATCCTATCCACATACAGCCAATACTAGAAGAGATTGCACGTCATTATACGTCAGTTGCTGAACTGAAAGAAGTTCATTTTATATCCTCATTTAAGCTTAAGGATGCACATTGTCTTATCAATAAAGCACATTTTCAAAGTGCTATCACCAATTTTGTCGATAATGCCGTAAAGTTCACCCCCGAGAAAGGAACTGTTCATTTCTCAGGTATTCTCGAAAATGGCATATGTGTATTAACTATTTCAGATACCGGTAGTGGGATTGATGATGCTGAATTACCTCACCTCTTTACCAAATTCCATCGCGGGACAGATACGATGCATTATGATTATGAGGGAGTTGGGATTGGCTTATATGTCTCAAAAATTATTATTGATCAGATGCACGGTAAAATATCAGTGACAAGTAAGAAAAATAAAGGAACCACTTTTCATATCACACTTCCTTCTGTTTCTTCTAACAAAGACTCGCAGGATATTACCCGTGTGTCTTCTTCCTCGTCATAATCGATCTTTATCACTATCCGTCGCAGCGGTAAGATAGCTTGAACAGATTGCGCCCATTCGATGACCGTAATAGCTTCGGGGTTGTTAATCGATTCGTATAAATCGTGCTTCATAATTCCTGGATCGCTGAGACGATAAAAATCATAGTGATGTACATATCGATTATTCGACGCCTTATAGTGATTAAAAACAGTAAAACTAGGGCTTTGGATCGACTCTTTTACACCCAATCCTTTCCCTAAACCTTTCACTAAGGTAGTTTTTCCAGCTCCGAGATCTCCAATTAATTCAATGATGCATGGTGTAACAAGACTTTGAGCAAATTCCTGTCCCCATTTTTGCATTTCTTCTTGGGATGAAATAGTATAACGCTTCATCTTACTATCATACGATATTGTCATCGGTAAAACACAAGCATAATCACAGCAGATGAAGTATAATAACAGTAAGCTATGCGGATATCCGATGCGATAGTTGAAAAATTACTAATAGAGGGTGGGCAGCTCGCTGAAGAACAGCTTGGACAGCTGAAAAACGAACAGAAGCGCACGCACCGTCCGCTTCAAGATGTCGCGATTAATCAAGGAGTTGTGACAGCTGTTGATCTCGTCAAGCTCTACGCCGACTATACGCACTTTCCTTTTATTGAACTAGATGCTGCCAAAATCTCACCTACTGTACTCAATATGATCCCCGAGCGTATTGCTCGTCAATATAACGCTGTTGCTTTTGACTCGCAGGAGGGCAAGGTAAAACTTGCCATGGAAGATCCAGATGACGTACTAGCGCTTGATTTTTTGAAAAAACAGCTCGGAAGTAATGTTGAAGTTTATATTGCTACGTCAGATGATATCGTAAAAGCACTTGATGGCTATAGAGGTGATGTTGCTGAAGAGCTGAGTGATGTAATCGCGGTTCAAGAACAAAATGAAGATAAAGCTCAATCAGATGTTGCTGCTTCTGATATAGCAGAAGATTCACCGATTTCTCAAACTGTTAACCTTTTGCTGGAATATGCTATACGCGCAACTGCCAGTGACATCCATATTGAGCCGCGAGAAGAATACATACAGGTACGGTATCGTATTGATGGGGTACTGCACGAAGCAAATCGCCTACCACGAAATGTCATGGGCGCACTGGTTAGTCGCATAAAGATTCTTGCTAATTTAAAAATTGACGAACGTCGTGTCCCGCAAGATGGACGGTTTAAAATAACCGTTTCGGGGCGCACGTACGCGCTGCGTGTTTCTACTCTCCCCGTCGCCGATGGCGAAAAAGTCGTTATGCGTATCCTCGATGAAAGCAATAAGGCACTTAGCTTAGAAAAACTTGGCTATTGGGGTCATTCACTGAGTGCAATTGAGCGAGCGATTCTACAGCCGCATGGCATTATTTTAGTAACAGGTCCGACCGGTTCAGGTAAATCAACCAGCTTACTTAGTGTCTTATCTATGTTAAATAGCTCGGCAGTTAATATATCCACTATCGAAGATCCGGTAGAATACAAAATTCCAGGAGTTAATCAAACACAAGTTAATGTCAAAGCGGGCATGACTTTCGCAAGTGGACTACGCTCTCTCTTGCGTCAAGATCCTAATATTATTATGGTTGGTGAGATTCGAGATAGTGAAACAGCTGACTTGGCGGTACAGGCGGCACTTACTGGGCACCTCGTATTTAGCACACTACACACCAATAACGCTGCTACAGCCTTGCCGCGCCTCCTAGAGATGGGTATCGAGCCTTTTTTGATTGCCAGCACAGCACGTGCTATTATCGGACAGCGCTTAGTGCGGCGACTTTGCGTCCATTGTAGAGTGCCTTACAATCCTTCTCAGGAAGAAAAAGATAAAATTAAAGATGTTTTTAACTTAAAAGATGCATCAGCCATGAAACATCTTCACGAGCTTGAACTAAAAGCCACGTCTCAAAAAATTGGCGAAGCACTGGGTGAGACTTACGGCTCAACTGAGGCGGATATTGTACAATTATTTAAAGCTGGTGAGCAAGGCTGTGATCAATGTTCTAAATCAGGATATAAGGGCCGTATGGGTATTTATGAAGTACTTGATAACACCGAAAATATTCAAAAGCTTATTGTGAGTAATGCAACTAGCGGTGATATCCAGACACAGGCAATAAAAGAAGGTATGGATACAATGCAAGTGGATGGGTTGATTAAAGCATTAAGGGGTGAAACCAGTATTGAAGAGACGCTTCGTGTGACACGAGAATAACCAATATGGCAAATTTTAAATATCAAGCAACCCAAGCAGACGGCAGCCCTATCGATGGAGTTGTTGAAGCCGCCTCACGCGAGGCTGCCATTGAGGCGCTCGTAAAAAAAGGCTTACGACCTATTGTCTTAAAAGATAAGAAAGAAAGCGGTGATTTAGATAGTCTGATCGATCGCGTATTTAAGCCAAAAGCAAAAACAGCTTCGCTTGTGATTTTTACTCGACAGCTTTCTACTATGATCGCTGCTGGTGTGCCGCTCCTTCGAGCACTAAATTCTTTGCAGGATAGTAAAGATAAAACTCTTCATAACGCCGTTTCAGCTGTTACGCAAGATGTTCAGAGTGGGCTCAGCCTTGCCGATGCTCTTGAAAAACAGCCACATGTTTTTAATGATGTGTACGTTAATATGGTACGCGCCGGTGAAGCAGCAGGTATTTTGGATGAAATATTAGGTCGTCTTGCGGTTCAGCAAGAAAAGTCAGCAACCATCAGAAAAAAAGTTAAAGGGGCTATGACTTATCCTACTATTTTGATCATTATTACTATCGGATCGTTTTTCGGTCTTATGCTCTTTGTTATTCCACAGATTGGAAAAATCCTGAAGGATCTCGGAGGAGAGGACGCGCAACTTCCCTTTTTAACACAAATAATGCTCGGGCTCAGTGATTTTTTAATAAACTCGTGGTTTATTATTTTGCCCCTGTTTGGAGCTCTTATCTACGCAGTTCTGAGATTTATACGAACACCGCGCGGCAAGCGTATTTTTCATGGTATTTTATTAAAAGTACCAGTTATTAAGAATATTATTATTAAAATATGTATTGCTCGTTTTTCTCGTACCTTTGCTTCATTAATGGGTGCTGGGGTAAGTGTGGTTGAAGCCCTCCATGTCACTAGTGGCGCGATAGGAAATGTTATGTACGAGGATGCGTTAAAAAACTCAATTGAGCAAATAAAGAACGGTAAACAGCTGTCAGAAACACTGAAAAATAACCGCCTTTTTCCCGATATTGTTTCGCAAATGCTTGCTGTAGGAGAAGAAACCGGTAAAACAGATACAGTTCTCATCAAAGTAGCGGATTTTTATGAGGAGGAAGTCGATGTTGTACTCGAGAGCTTGAGTTCAATTATTGAGCCGGTGATGATTCTTATTATGGGTTCGATGGTGGGACTGATCGCAGCAAGCGTGATGGGTCCAATCGCAAGCATTGCGCAGAACATCAAGAGCTAATATACTAGTGACAGATAAACGTGGGCACAATGACTAAATTTTTTTTTAAAGATCAACCAATTATAGGTCTCGACATAAGCCAGACAAGCATAAAGGTTATGGCTATAGATGCAAAACGATTAACCGTTACGGGATATGGTTCTGTTGATCTTGACCCAGCACAATCACTTCGGGCTATCGAAGGTAATTCTGATTATTTATCTGAGAATATTATCGAATTACTCAAAACCAAAAGAATTGGTAAACTACCCAGCAATCACACCATACTTGGCCTACCTACTTATAAAACATATAATCGTACATTTCTTTTGCCAGCAAAGAGCGCCAAAGACGTTCAGAATGCTATCGCCCTTGAGGTCGAACAGTATATTCCCGTGCCTATCAGCCAACTTTACATTGATCATCAAATTATTGAAAAAGAAGGTGATAATCTAGTCATCCAGTTATGTGCAATTCCACGAGCAGTTATGGATTCTTGCGTGGATGGAGCGCAAAATGCCGGATTAGAGGTTATTATGGTTGAACCAAGTGTGAATGCTATCTCGCGTCTCCTGGCTTTCACAGAAGATGGTACTTTACCAACGGTTATTGTCGACATAGGCCCGGCATCGACCGATATTGCGGTTCTTGATAAAGCAATTCGTATCAATGGTAGCACGCTTGTTGGTGGCAATACCTTAACACTTGATATTGCCAAAAAACTAAAAGTTCCTCTAGAGAACGCTCATCAACTGAAAGTTCAGCATGGCCTCAACGTCAGTCCTCGTCAAACAAAAATCCTCGAAGCCATCGAGCCAAGCCTTAAGAAGATTGTATCTGAGATTGAAAAAGTCCTTCGCTACTATCGTGAGCGTATGAAATCTGAAAAAAAGATTGAACAAGTCATTGTAGTGGGAGGTGGATCAAATGTACCGGGATTGGGAGATTATTTCACCAACTCACTCCTCATGCCATCACGAGTTGCAAGTCCCTGGCAAATCCTTAATTTTGGTAATTTAGAAGAACCTGCACGCCAGTTTAAATCACGGTATATTACCGTAGCAGGTCTTGCTTCGGTTCAACCAGAAGAGGTGTTTTAATGATTAATTTGCTGGACAAATCCACCAAAAAACAATATCGTGCGGCTCGTCGAAATGCAATATGGCTGCGGTATGTTCTCCTGATGGCTGCGGTATTTGTTGCTATAAATATTATCTTAGCAGCAACCTTTTTCTATTTAGAGAATCAAAAAAATAATATAGAAAAAGAAATTTCTGAAAATACTTCTCAAAGAGCTATCCGATATGGTAAAACAGAAAAAGATATTAAAAAAATTAAAAATGACCTGTCGGTTGCAAAAGTTATTCTAGACAATGAAATGAAATTTACTAAACCTATTGTAGCCATATCCCGATCAATACCAGGTAATTGCATACTCGAAACACTTTCTCTTACCAAGCAAAGTATTGGTGTACAGACAGACTATAATTTTCGCTGCAAAACCACTAGCCAGTATTCAACTTATGAGGAAGTCATCTTACAACTAAAAACTGCTCTGGAAAAAAGTACTGATGTATTTACCAATGTTAATATCGTTAATTCCAAACGAGATGGCAATGAAATAGCTGGCATATATGCTAGTTATCCTTTTCAAATCACCATGTCAGCAAAGTTATGCAAATCACCATCGACCTATAATATGCCACTTATTCTACCTGATAGTTCAAAAAATGTGAAAGGGAATGCTTCATGTCAAGCAGAAAACTAAGTCCCATTTTCGTTGAGCGACTTCTTATTGCATGTTTTGCTTTTATCATACTACTTCTTGTAGCTGATTTTATTTTCTTTAGTAGCTCGCTGAAAACAAAAGCACGTGATCTTCAGACACTTCAAGTAACATTAAATTCCACAAGTAAAGATCTGCAAGATATAAAGACACAAGAAGAAAATATTCAAAAAAACCAATCAAAAATCGATAAACTTAGTCTACTTATCGGAGAAATTAAGGAATACCAATATCAAAATCAAATTATTGAAGATTTAAGTGTTTTAGTTAAAGCGGTTGATCCAAGCAATGGAATATCGAGCTATGCTTTTTCTAGTTTGCCCCAACCTGGTACCACACCGACTGCTAGTACACCCGCACCTACGCCTAGTACCGGACAAGCAACTCCATCACCAACTACGCAAGCAGCACCTATTCCAGCTGGTCTCGAAGTGATCGAGGTGAGTATCTCTATCAACAATATGAGCTACGATAATTATCTTCGGTTAGTGCAATTATTCGAGAATAACGTGATGCGTGTGCAGCTAAAAGAGGTGTCCTTAAGCCCAGAGGCAACCAAACGGAATGACATCACTAAAGAGACAATGCTTGAAAAATTACAGTTAGTGCTTACAATTTATACAAGGAAAAATAATGGCTCATAAACAATCGTTATATAAAGAAAGAAGCATATTACAGGAGATAGCTAAGTATCATTTTCCTGTAGTGATTACTCTTGTGTTATTAGGAGTAGGCTTTGCTGTATTAAGTGTCAATGACATTATTGGCTCTTCAACTAGTAATGAAAATAAATCAACTTTTGTTGGTTTTGACACCGAGACACTTGACCGTGTCGATGCTCTGAAAAAAAGCCAAGATACGATTGATAATCAACAATATGTTAATCGCATCATTGAAGATGCGAAAACAAAACGCTACAATCCTTTTGTAGGATATTAAATGATGCTATGTTAATTTTAGGTAAAACGCTCTATCACAAGCCAGTCATGAGTCTACAGACCGGTCGTCAAATCGCGAAAACAGTACGTCCTATTATCAACCCAGCAGATTTACAGATTGTTGGACACACACTAGCGGATATTCGATCAAATGATGGAGAAATGTATTTATTGACACAGGATATTCGTGAAATGAGCTCTATGGGCTTTATTGTTGATTCGGTTGATGAACTACTGAGGGAGGAGGATGCCATAAAACTGCAAGATCTTTTGAAGCTTCAGTTTGAACTTGCAGGTATGAAAGTAGTTGATACCCAAAAAAAGATGCTTGGTAAAGTAACTGACTATTCGTTTGAACCGACTACTTTTTTAATTCAACAATTACACGTTAAACCATCCTTTTTACAGGGTATTAAAACATCTCGGCTGTTGATTCATCGAAAGCAAATTGTAGAAATTTCAAACACACACATTGTTGTTGAGCAAGCACATATAAAAAATAAAGCCTCCTACTCACGTGATGTCTTCGTCAACCCTTTCCGTCAACCCTCGTCTCCCGACATTGCGACCACAGACAATAGATAGGTTACTCAGCTTCATATTTCGTCGGAATATGAGTTAGCCGTGTACGTGTGTGTGCATTTTGTATCATTTCATTATGAAGATCGATTCGTTCGATTGGCTGCAAAAAATTAGGTAAGCAGATTTTTTCATGAGTATTATATGATATATCTACTCGTAAATAATATTCTATATCAAGATCTTGTGTGATAAGTTTTTCAGTTCCTGGTGTTATGCGAGGAATAATAATTTCATCGTCACGCATAATATTACCCGTGCCGGGTGCAGCCACACACAATATTCTCCCAATTGTATCAGATTCGCAAACACGATTTTGAAGCACTTCTTTCAGTTTTTGGTTATGCATATCGATAATATCCTGACTCACATTACTGCCCTCTCGTATGCGCTGTGAGTTAGGAAAAGAAAAATAGATTGTACCGAGCATCCGCACTAGATCTATCGCATCAATCTCAACATCGCCTACTTTGGCTTGTAAGGTTGTCAGCGTACGACTTAAAATTATATCGCTATGGCTGACAAGTTCTTCAAAAGGTATCCGGCCTGTAACTGAAAGAGCATGGTTAAGACCATATGCGGCTTGGGCGATATCAGTCAGGTTCTCGTGAGTAGTAATAAGGGCAATTTGTTTTTTGGCTTTGAGTTTTTTCTCTACATCATCAAGTACATCCGGTCTTTGTAAGAAGCCTTCTATAATGGTTGGTTGAAAATTTTTCCACACTCCTCGCGCTAATTGGTCGCCATATTCACGTGGTTTTGGATCGGCTTGAGCCGATATTGTTGAGACATTGTGGTACATATTGTTTTGATCATAGGCAGCGATCTCGAGAAAATCAAACTGTTTCATATAATCTGCCATAAGAAGGCTGAGATTATTATGAATAGACCTGTTACTTTGCGGAGTATTTAATCGTTTCTCTGACATATTCCTGATGATCTACTATAGGTTCATACATAGGTATATGCAACAATAAGCATTATCTTTCCTGTGCAAGAGCGTGGCATATATCTTCGTAGCGAAACCCTTGTCTCATAAGATATTGAATAAATTTTTTCTCATCGCTATATTTAGACTGCTTCTTTTTAATAATTTTTTGGAGTTCATCTGTATCATTCCGATGAGATTGCGTGATGATTGTTTCGATAATAGTATTTTCGACATTTTTAGCTCGTAATTCATTTTTTAATTTTCTTATAGATGAACCTTTACGCTGATTACGGTTTTCTACCCAAAAACGCGCAAATTTTTCGTCATCGATGTAGCCTTTTTGTTTTAAACGTTCAAAAACTCTGTCGGTGATATCTGTTGGAATACCTTTCTTATCTAAAATATCACCTGTTTTCTTATTTTTTACTTTTTTATGTAATGTTTTTTTCCAGAGATAATTACGTATTTCTTGAGCTGAATGCGGCCGCATCAGACAATATTCGAGCGTCCGCGCATAGAGCTTGCCAAACTCACTTTCCTGCTCAAAATTTATTAATTGCTCATCGTCGATTTCTTGTCCATTCTTGAGTCCTAGCTCGACTACTTGTGCAATATCAAGACTAAACCGATATGTGCCATCAACGGAAATATTTACTCGTGAAGGATTCTTACGCTGCGCGGATATACTGGTAATTTTCATTTTTTCCGCCGAGCTGCTAGATCTGTTTACGCTTCAGCTTCAGCGACCTTTTTGCGAACTTCCTTCTCGATTTCCGCCAGTACTTTTGGATTATCTTTGAGATATTGCTTGGTGGCTTCGCGACCTTGTCCGATTTTGCCATCTTTGTAGTCATACCATGCACCTGATTTACCCACTACACCATGTTCGGTAGCGAGATCGAGAACGTCACCGGTACGTGAAATACCTTCGTTATACATAATATCGAATTCGGCTACTCTAAAAGGCGGTGCTATCTTATTTTTAACCACTTTTACTTTAGTACGGTTACCGATAATTTCTTCACCAACTTTAATCTGTCCAATACGACGAATATCGAGACGCACTGAAGCATAAAATTTAAGCGCATTCCCGCCAGTTGTCGTCTCCGGATTGCCAAACATGACGCCAATTTTCATACGAATTTGATTAATGAAGATGACTGTTGCTTTACTTTTGTTAATAATACCCGTTAGTTTTCGAAGTGCTTGGCTCATTAAACGCGCTTGTAATCCCATATGACTATCACCCATATCGCCGTCAATTTCAGCTTGTGGTACGAGCGCCGCAACAGAGTCCACTACAATTAAATCAACCGCGTTAGAGCGGACTAATGTTTCAGCAATTTCTAATGCTTGTTCGCCATTGTCTGGCTGACTCACGAGTAAATTATCTGTATCAACACCAAGTTTTTTTGCATAGCTCGGATCAAGCGCATGTTCAGCATCAATAAAGGCTGCGGTCCCGCCTTGCTTTTGAATTTCTGCGATAGCGTGCAACGTGAGAGTAGTTTTACCAGAACTTTCTGGACCATAAATCTCGATAATTCGCCCTTTGGGATATCCACCACCGAGTGCCAAATCAAGGCTGAGGCTTCCTGCAGGCAAGAGTTCAACATCTGCTTTGTGTGCTTCACCGAGCTTCATGATCGATCCATCACCAAATTGTTTGGTAATTTGATCCATCGCAAGTCCCAATGCTTTTGATTTTCCATCATCTACGATCTTTTCGGTCACTTTTTTTGCCTTATCTGCCATATCTTCTCCCCTATGATTTATATGTTTATTATACTATACTTGAAGTTATGAAACGAAACGCTGGCTTCACGGTGATCGAACTTTTCAGTGCACTTGTGGTAGTTTTGGTGATTGCGTCGTTAGTGATAGTACAAAAAAATACTATTGATGCAACGAGACGCGATCAAGATCGTAAAACCGCCGTTAATGCTATGTATTATGGACTGAAAAATGCCTTTTTCTTACAAAATAATCATTACCCCACTCAAATAAACCCTACTGTTCTACCATATATCGATCCTACTCACTTCAAGCTTATTGGTGACGATAAAAAATATAAGGTCACCTACCGGGGACTAGATTGCAAAGGAACTACCTGCCAACGATTTGAGCTTCGCGTCCCTCTGGAAAAAGAAGCTACTTATATTAAAAAATCTGAGTAAGTACTACTCTGGTTTAACTTTTTTCAGCGCGTCTTCAATTGGTCGGCCATATTGGACAGCTTCGACGACATTATTCATAAGAGAAACATAATAATTTGGCTTTTTAACATATGTGAAGACATACTCTTGTTGATCGCCTTCGGTAGATAAACGGATAGTACCGTAATTAAATAGCTGTGGTAAAAGACCAGATTGTGTATAGCTTACGTCTTTTATATTTTCTAGATTAATCGTCTGCTCTTTTTTGGCAAGTAAACTAGTTTGTATTTCTTGAATAGCACTTTCATTTGTAACAAAAAATTTATTGCCAAAAAATATTACCGTAGCCACCAACCCAATCATTCCCATAAAAGCAGTTAAACCTAAAGCAATCATACTAGCCGAACCGGCAGCTTGGGCGGTTAATAGCGGTTTTTCTCCTCCTGGATTTGTCATAATAAACCACCAGGCAAATAAAATAAATACTATTACTATTCCCATAGCTAGCCAGATGCCAAAGAGCGCAATAGGATGACGCTGGACATGCGAAACTACATATTCACCATCACTGAGATTTAAAAATGGATAGAGCCGCATTGATTCATCGTGACGTCTCTGCATGTCAGCAGATACCGTAACCGGCACTGGATCATTTGCTCTTGTAACCTGAACGACTTCAACGTCTGTATGTGGACGTGCGTTGGTATCTTTCTGTTTATCAGCTCCTGTGGGAGGATGAAGATATAGTGGTCTACCTTCAGTATCGTAAGCAGCTGGTTGCGTATAATCTTGAGGTTTCATATGTGCTATTATATCAGGCTTGGTTGGTTGCTGTCCGGCAGCGATTTACCGAGATGAGTGTAGGCTTTGTGGGTTACTTTTCTACCGCGTGGTGTGCGTTCAATAAATCCTATTTGAAGCAGGTATGGTTCATAAAAATCTTCTATAGTAGTTACCTCGTCGCCGGTTAGTGCCGCAATCGTGTTTAAACCAACGGGTTGGACGCCGTATGTGTCGATCATATGAAGCAACATCTGGCGATCGGCTGGATCAAGACCCGCCTCATCAATTTCCAGTAACTCTAGAGCTTTCTGGGTTATTGTCGTGTCGATAATACCATCACCATTTACATCTGCATAATCTCTCACTCGTTTAAGAAGTCTGTTTGCTATACGAGGTGTCAATCGGGCTCGTAGTGACAACATCGATGCTGCCGAATCTTTAATAACGCTTTCTAAAATACGAGCAGCACGTGTAATAATGCGGGCTATTTCTTCGGTCGTATAAAATTCTAATCTATAAATATGCCCAAAACGATCCCTTAAGGGTGCCGCAATACTGCCAGTGCGAGTAGTCGCACCAATCACCGTAAATTTAGGCACATCCAAACGCACACTACGAGCAGCTGGCCCCTTACCTATAACAATATCTATCTTGAAATCTTCCATAGCCGAGTAAAGTACTTCTTCTACACTCCTATTTAATCTATGGATTTCATCAATAAATAAGATATCGCCTTCATGAAGATTAGTTAAAATACTAGCCAGATCACCTGCTCGCTCAATGGCTGGACCACTGGTAACACGAATATTTGCTCCCATCTCATTAGCAATAACGGTGGCCATAGTAGTTTTACCGAGACCGGGCGGCCCGTATAACAATATGTGGTCTAATGGTTCATGACGTTTTTTTGCTGCAGCAATAGCTAGTTTTAGATTTTTTTTGAGTCGTTCTTGACCAATGTATTCGGTGAAAGTTTTAGGTCGCAAACTCACCTCGATCGCTTGCTCATCGGGCGACTCATCATGAATAACAGTATCTACGATTCGTTCAATTGCCATGCTGGAGCGCCTTTCGTATTTTTTCTTCAACTGATAGCGATTGTTCGATGTTTTCTAGGGCTGCTTGAGCATCTAATTCTGAGTAGCCTAAAGAAACAAGTGCCTGGAAAGCCTCATCCTGTTGATTAATGCCGCGACGTGAAACAACCTGCTCAGCATTTTCACTGACCACAATATTGACCTTATCTCTCAGTTCAACCACTATTTGCTCGGCAGCTCGTTTACCAACTCCTTTCGCAGATTGCAGAAATTTAACATCACCACCTGCAATTACCTGTCGCACTACATCTACTGCTGCTGTATCTAAAATAGCTAACGCAACTTTAGGGCCAACATTTTTAACAGTCAATAATTTTACAAATAATTCTTTTGCACTTTTATCTCGAAATCCAAATAAGTCTTGCGACTGTTCGCGGATATGATGGTAGGTAAAAAGGGTGACACTTTGCTGTAGTTGTGCCTGCTCGCCATCATGCATGGTGACGTGGATGTGGTAACCCACACCGCCAGCGTCAACAACGATATGATCAAGATCTTTATCGACAATTTTCCCCGTTATTTGCGCAATCATACATCTATTATACTCTGCTCATCAGGTAATGCGTAATGGCGGCAGCAAGGGCGTCAGCACAATCGTCGGGCTTGGGTGCAGTTTTAAGATGAAGATGAACACGCACCATTTCTTGCATTTGTTTTTTATCAGCACGACCATAACCTGTCAGCGTCTGCTTAATTTGTAGTGGTGTGTATTCAGCAATGATGAGTCCTGCTTTTTTACCCGCGAGCATTGCAACACCACGCGCATGCGACACACTCATTGCTGTCGTGACATTTTGAGCAAAAAACAGTTTTTCGATCGACATACTATCTGGATGGGTCTGCTGAATAATTTCACCTAAACTATCGTAAATATCTTCGAGTCTTTCGTCGAGAGGTGTGTGAGCTGGCGTTTTGATAACACCAGCATCTATGATTTTTGCTTTATCGTTTTTAAACTCAATAACCCCAAAACCGAGTATTCCTGTACCTGGATCTATACCGAGTATTCTCATGAGTTCACCAGTTTTAAAAATTCATCATGAACTATTCCGTTACTCATCACACACCCGTTGACTGGTTTGTCATAACGCTGGTCTTTCCCAACAAGATCAGTTACTTTTCCTCCAGCTTCTTCAACAAGTAAACATACCGCCGCCACGTCATGCGCTCCTGTGTGCATAAAGCTCCTGGCATCTATGGAACCTTCTGCGACTAGGCAGCCTTTGAAAACGGTTCCATGTACATTTGAAACATAAAACCCGTGTGCTTCTAAGGTCTGACGTTTTTTATCAACAGGCTCTAGTTTGCCCCCACTTGAACCCATGAGATGAACGCCTGGGCCCCACGTTTTTTTTGATACAGTAATGGGTGTATTGTTACGATACGCCCCCGAGCCACGTACAGCTGAGTACAGTTCATCAGTCCATGGATTATACGCTACTGCAACAACTGGTTTACCGTTTTCGACCAGCGCTAGTGAGAACATTGAAGTCGGCAAATGCAGAATATAGGCAACAGTGCCATCTATTGGATCACATACCCAGACGATATCTCGGTCTTCATGCCAGCTTGCTTCTTCTCCAAGCACACCATGATCAGGAAACCGCTCTTTTACTCGACTGATTAATTCTTGATTAATTGTTTTATCGGCTATCGTTACTGGGGAATTATCGTTTTTTACTTCAACTTTTTGATCTGCTCGATAAAACTGCTTCATTAGCCCCCCCGCTCGTTTCGCCATATCCTTCGCAAAGGTTAGCTCTGTATGATACTGCATAGTCATATTTTATAGTTCTGGAGGTGTTTTACCAAAAAAAGCAAGGATACGACGAATTCCCGCTAGTACTTCTACTCGCCACTCCCACAGTGCATACCCGCCAAATCCAGCAACCGCACTTGAGGTAAGAAGCCAACCAAATCCGCTCGATGCCTGTGGAGCTGTATGATCCGTAATATTTTGCAGCACGGTGTCGGTAGGTGATTTACGACATCGATTAGTCTCGGGATTTCGTACTTGACCCTCTGGGCACGGTTTTTGACTAACTGCCGTTTGTATTTTTCGACAGCGATTTGTTTCGGGGTTACGCTCCTGTCCTGGTTGGCATGGCGTAAGGTTAGCAGCTGCGGCAGTAACACTACTCCGGCATCGGTTCGTTTCTGGATTACGAATCTGACCAGGTTGGCACGGGGTAAGTCCTCCAATGCTACTAAATATAGAGCGACATCGTCCCGTTGCCGGATTCCTCTCCTCATCAATATCACACGGAGCTAGTGAATGTGCCTCTATATTTTTACAGCGACCTGTTAACGGATTACGATATTTTCCAGCTGGACAGGTAATAACCGTCGTATCATCTGGTGTTTCACCGCTCGCTTCATCTAGTGTCATCGAAATATTGGCTACTCCGGGTGTTGGTTGATTCGTGTACTGCCAAATCTCATCAATAAGTGACCATGATTGATTATCTAGTGGATTGGTGTATGGTGACGACTCATCAATAACCGCCCCATCTGGTCCGAGCAATCGTACTGATCCACTCGTATTTGGTAAAACAATCGTCGTTTGAGTATCACTTAAGACTACGTAGGCATTTGGTGCTAATTGATAATCTGGTAAGGAAACTGTTTTTGTATCAATTTGTAGCATGTAACCACTGAGAGAAACGGGGTATGCCGACGGATTAAATAGCTCAATGAATTCTTTTCCGGTATCGTAGCTAATGGCATTAGGCAGTAATTCACTTACGCGCAGAAGTATAACATGACAATCTATGTCTTGTTTGTAGTAACCAGGTGGAAGGTTTTTTTGCAAGCCCGCTACGTTATCACACTGGTCTTCATAACAATTTCCATCGGTATCTTTCATAAAGCCAATCGGCACCATGAGATCAAGTTCAGGGGTATTTGGACATATATCAACTGGTACTTCTTCTTCATATAGATCGCTTGTCGGTAAAATTGTAAGGGTTGTTTGCACAAAATCATTTTTGTTATTATCACTGTCAGCTCCCGTGCGTTCTAAAATAGTCCCGGGTGTATGCGCAGTATGGGCTTGACCTTCGGGATTAACGGCACTCCCCCAGCCAAGCTTATCGATACTGTTTTTTTGAGCATCTATTAACTTTACGTGTCCAGCTGAAGCAGCAATACCTGCATTAAATATCGCGTCTGGCACAAATCCTGGATGAGAAGTTATAAATTCTTGGGTAGATAGCGTTATGTAGCCGCCTGCTCGTAACCACAATTTGGTAGTTGTACTTGGCGGGGTGAGGCAAGTTAATTGCGTCTGGGTTGCATCACTCGAGCTAGCATACACGATGCACCAATTTGTTACGTCAACGTCTTGCGCTGAATCGTTACGCACAGAAATATATTCAATACTACTATAGCTTGTTTGACTCGTAGCGCCTTGTGTCTGCAGCTGGAAAATTACCGGCCCAGCAGAACTCCCAAATGCATTGACAGATTGCAAGCTTCCACCCAGAATACATAGCAACAGAAAAAGCTTACGCATATACAAATTGTATGTTATAGGTCTGTTTTTGTAAATTTATTGATGGATAGTTGTTTATTGGGAGGCCCCCAAAATACCTTTGATTACATAGGCAGTGTCTTCCCATCTTTTGACTGCTATACAATCTATTCCGAATGCTTTTACGGGGTAATCGTTTCCACCTTCTTCAAGCTTATCACCAATAAATAAAATATCTTCTTTTGTATATCCTGTTTTTTCAAGTAGTTTTTTCATACCATATGCTTTGTCGATGCCAGGTTTCGTAATATCAAGTGAAGTTGACCCACCAAGACGTACTTCGAGTTCAGGTAAACGTTCCGCAACATAATCACGAAGCGTATGCTTTAACTCTTGATTCTTAGCTGCCCAACGATATTTTTCTTCTGGTGGCGCTTGCTGGCCAAGTGCAGAATACGTGATTTGGCTCTCACGGTCTTCAATAATTTCACCCCATGTTTTTTCTTGCCAGACCTTAAGTGCTTTTGCTTGCTCTGTTAAAACTCGGATGACTTTTTCTTTCTCTTCCGTTGATAAATCCTCAGAATATTGCATTTTCCAATTACCATTTTCATAGCAATAATATCTTGTCCCACATGTTGGCATGATATGTAATTTCTCTAAATTCTGTGTATTGCTTGGGAGTCGGTCAATAACTTGGATTTTGAACTGATCGAACTTTCCACCGGAAATAATGCAGACTTCATATTTTCCCAACAAATCTTTTAGCAAAATTGACATCTCATCGCTCATAGGAGATTTTGTAATAGCGAGGGTATCATCAAGATCAAAGGCAATAATTTTTCGTTTCAATTCTACAACTCCTTTGCTTTGTTGGCTGCGTCTTTTACCTTTTGGCTTAAGTCCTTGCGGACTACCAATACGCCATGTGGTGTATTTACAACTGCTACATTATCAAGACCAATGACTGCGACGGGCTTTTCTTCTTCATTTCGGACATAGACGCTGCGGCTGTCCATGATAATATTCTTTTTCCCAACAGAACTATTGTCATCTTCATCTTGAGGTGTAACCTCATGAACGTCATCAAAACTTCCTACGTCCATCCAGTCAAAACTTGCCGGTACCACCATTAAATCTGGTGTTTTTTCAATCAATGCAGTATCAATTGCCTCATCTTTAAAATTAAGATAGATTTTATTTGCCTCATTCTGAGATGCGTTTTTAATTTTTGCAAGCTGCTCCTTCCAATGTGCGTCCGCATATTGCTCAATACGTGTACGAAATACTTTATATGGTGCCACAAAATATCCCGCATTCCATAAATATTCACCTGATTCTACATATTTTTGTGCTGTAAGATAATCAGGCTTTTCTTTAAATTCGTCAACGGAGTGTAAAAACGTCTCTCCATCAATACGACCATTTTTCTTAATATACCCAAATTTAGTACTAGCGTGATCCGGTTCAATACCGACCAGAACAATTCGACTATGCTTTACAGATGCTTCAGCTGCATACTGAAAAGTATCGACAAATCCATCAATCGCTCGCACATGTTGGTCAGCCCAAATACTAGCGATCGGTTCATCATCACCGTGTTTTGTTGCGATAATCTGTAGTGCATTTGTTATACATGGCATAGTACTGCGACGAGCAGGCTCGATAATAATATTACTTTTTTCTATTTCAGGTAGTTGTTCTATAATTTCGTGAGCATGACCAGTTTCGGTAGAAATATATATTTTATCTATTGATGTAATGTGCTTTGCTCTCTCAAGTGTATTTTGAAGTAGCGATTTATCGCCTGTAATATTTAATAAATGTTTTGGATATTCTGGGGTAGATAGCGGCCATAATCGTGTTCCCGACCCCCCTGCGACAATAAGTATGATCATTAGTACCTCTGTTAGTTATATCTAGAAAGATATTGTTTAATAATAGTTTGTGTGGTATATTATAACTAACAGCCTAGAATAAAACAAAAAGGATAATAACAAAATGAAGTCTCTTTCTTCCAAAAAAAAGATTCAAAAACCGTTCTACATTATAGGAGTAATCTTTCTTTTAATATGCGTAGGAATAGGCGTGTTTTATCTTTATAATCAACAAAAAAACAGTGATAAAGAAATGGCTAATGAGAGACTGTCCACTGAGGAAAATATAGCTGAATCAAAAAAGAAAAAAAATCAACAAAAAAACAGTGCTGGTGTTGGACTTCCGAATAATTCAGAAACTATAACAAGCGATCAAATACCCCAAAGCTCTACTTTGTCGATCTCGATTTTGTCAACTTCACAAGAAAATGGTAAAGTCACAGCTGCCGCACAAACAAATGGTGAAGGTACATGTGTTTTCAGTTACACTACCGATGGTGACAAGCCGGTAATTAACCAGGTTGCTGTACAAGTAAATATATGCCAAAGTTCTATATCGGAAGTACAGTTTGCCAAATTAGGAGTTTGGAGTTTAAAAGTCACTTATTATAATAATGAACAAAAAGCTGAGGCACAAGCAAATGTCACAATTCGTTAAGATATTGTCTATTTTTATTCTTATTATCTCGTTTCATTTGCTGATTTTTCCCCAGTCAGCTTCCGCCGTTTCAGGCTCTGACTGGCGAGCAGGTCATATTATTGACGATGGAATTTTTTATCGTATAAGTGACTTAAGTCCATCTAGTATTCAAAATTTTCTCAATTCTAAAGTTTCATCTTGTGATACTTGGGGCACCCAACCTTATGCTGGTACCACGAGAGCACAATATGCAGCTTCGAGAGGTTATTCTACTCCATTCACCTGTTTAAAAGACTACTCGATGAATATTCAGGGGAAAAGCGCAAACGGATATTGCAGTTCGATAGGATCAGGATTAAAATCGTCCGCTCAAATTATATACGAAGTTAGTAACGCTTGCGGTATCGATGCTAAATCTCTCATTGTTATGCTTGAAAAAGAACAAGGCCTCGTCAGTGACGATTGGCCCTGGAGCATCCAATATAGAAGCGCAATGGGATATGGTTGCCCCGACACCGCACCGTGTGATGCTGAATATTATGGATTCTTCAATCAAGTATATAATGCCGCGCGACAATTTAAAGTTTATGTTGCGAACTCTGGATCATATAGGCATAAACCATATCAGAACAACTCTATTTACTGGAGCCCTAATCTTTCCTGTGGCTCATCAACCATATATATCGAGAATCGTGCGACAGCTGGCCTATACAACTACACACCTTATCAACCAAATCAAGCTGCACTTAATAACCTTTACGGAACGGGTGACAGTTGTAGTGCCTATGGTAACCGTAATTTTTGGCGCCTATATAATGACTGGTTTGGCGACACACTAGGCAAGCCATACTCATGGGAATGGGCTGGTCAGAGTGCATACACCAACGCAAACAAAACCACCACAAGAGATCTTGGATCAATGAGGCTTGGAGAGCAAGCATATGTAAGTATTCGTGCAAAGAATATTGGCACTGCGACATGGACAAATAGTGGACCAAACCCCGTAAGGATTGGAACCGCAAATCCTATCGAGAGAAGCAGTGTATTTAGCCCATTCAGTGGATGGATGTCACCCTCTAGACCTGCCCAGCTTGAAGAATCTTCAGTTGGACCGGGTGAATATGGAAACTTCGGGTTTTGGATTACAGCAAATGCTACAGGCCTGTATAATGAACGGTTTAATCTTTTAGCAGAGGGTAAAACGTGGTTTAACGACATTGGTCTTAGTTATGGGATAGGGGTCGTTCCTGATACTTACTCATGGGCATGGAATTCTCAATATGCATTTACTGATGAGACTAAGACGACACCAAGAAATCTTACCAACTTGAGGGTAGGAGAACGTGTATACGTAGGCTTTACTGCTAGAAATACGGGTAACGTAAGTTGGTCTAACTCTGGGTCTCATCCGATTAGAGTTGGCACATCAAGACCAAACGAACGAGAAAGTAGCTTTAGTAATACAAGTGGTTGGCTCAATAATCAACGACCTAATGTCATGAAAGAAAATACTGTACCACCTGGAGGTATTGGTACGTTTGAGTTTTGGATTACAGCAAATGCTACAGGCCTGTATAATGAACGGTTTAATCTTTTAGCAGAGGGTAAAACGTGGTTTAACGACATTGGTCTTAGTTATGGGATAAAAGTTAATCAATGACAATAATTCTCTACTTACAACCTAGATTATTAAGACGCATATTAAATCCACCATTATTTATTAATGAAATTACATCCCCGTCATTTATGTCTAGATTCACGGGAGTGTAGCTTTGTTCATTTATATTATAGCGTGAAAATGTTTTTCCGTTTACTAAAATCGTTAATGAAGTAACGTTCTGGGGAGCCCCCGCTGTTTTTATATCAAAACAAACTGTTATGATTCTATTGAGCCGTGTTTTAGTAATTGTTTCGGCCTCTAGTTTCGCACCTTGTAGTACTTCATACTCCGTATTAATAGGTGACTTCATAATATTCGCATTAATTGTATAGCCATTTGTAATAACAGCTGTATAGTCGATTGTAGTCCCCGATTTAATACGTGCTAAATTTATCGTATTGTTTTTTGCCTTTTTTAATAACTGAATACCATATACTTTAGGCGTTTCTACTTTAACTATCTCAAGTTGATCAGTTACCTTTAAAATATCTTTAGGTGATACCCCATGAATAATAATATATTTAATACCGATTTTCCGAAGAGCAGGGATGGTTTGTGGGTCAGACAAATCCTTAATAGACACATGGAAATTTTCACGGGGATCATTAATAAGTGCGCTATTGACTATAGGCTTTTTATGCACATACTGCATAGTGGTGTAATAAACAATCACATCACTTTCAACGCCCATTCGATCGATCGGGTATTCGGCAAGGGCTTTAATATCTTTATTTACTTTAATATCACGATAGATCTGCGGTACATCCCGTGAGTATGTAAAGTTAAATGGACTAAAAGGAGTAAATATCTGGTATTCAGCAATAATGATAGTCCAAATTATTCCAAATATGAAAGGAATTGATTTTTTCCACCTAGCTCTTAAAAGTGAAATGAGATAAACGAAAGCAATAGAAAATAGGATGATCACAAATGCGTTAAGGACAAGGTACTCTCTTGCAAAGATTCGCCACGTCTCAGTTAATTTAATCACAATTCCCGATGGTGTAATAACCCCTCTTATTTCTGGAGGAAGACCAAGTAGAAATGCAGATAAGATCACAAGCACTGCTGCCACAATAATTAATTCAGTTTTATATTCCATATTAGGAATTGCTGGTTTGCTTGCATAATATCTCCTACGGAAGAGATAGGTAGTTGATGCTACTACTATTGTTACAATAGCAGCTAAACTAATTGAAACTCTACTTTCCCCAGGTCCACACCAGTTACGATGTTCGATATTAGCCTTTGTATATCCTAGCCCAAACCATGACATAAGATGCATATTATATGGGTCCGGCATGAGATAATCTAATGGCTTATTACTACATAGTGCTGCTGTGGCAGCTACATTTGCACGCGTTGGTCCAGTGGATGCATTAATTGAGGATGCGTCATTAATTCTTACGTATATGAGGGGACTGATAAGAACGATAAAAGCAGCAAGAGCTACTATAAATACTTTAAGAGTAGGAGTAAAATGAGTTGTTTTACTTCTGTGTTTAATATAGGAGTAGAATACTGTAATAAACCAGGCAAAAATAGTTGGCATCATAACTGTAACAGATAGTAATATGAAGTAGGGATCAAAATACGCGCATAGTGCAAGTAAACTAGCAAGTATAAATCCATATCGATACTGACGTCTTTTAATAATATGAAGTGTCACCCAAAAAACACCGATTAATAGTGCTGCGTAGCCATAACTAGGGTGTCCTCCTATTTTTGATTGTATATAGGGAGTAAATGAAACAGCATACCCTCCAAGAAGAGCTACCCATCTGCTTTTAAGCAGATATAACAAAAAGGCAAACATTACTAGAGCTGTCGCGAAATAACTAATAATATTAAAAGAATTGTAAGCACACACCGGACCAACTACTTTATCTAAACCACGAATAGTAAGTGTTTGAGCAATACTGGCATAGCCAACAGGCGAATATAAGCTTTCACCAAAAGGGTAATTTGTTTGCTTTTGAGGACCACCCAATAAAGGTTGTTCTGGCTCCATACTTGATCTCCAAATTGGCCCTCCTGTGCTATCCCCTATACCCGATAATGAATCTCCACAATTCCATGTGATTGGCCCCATATAAAACAAAATGAAAAATGAATATACTACTATAACAAAAGCATAAAACCATTTTGTAGTGTTAAGTTTGGTGATTACTGTTTTTAATATGGTAAAAATATTACTATATTTACTCATTATGATTGAAACCTTTTAATAACATGGATTCGAATAAATGCCGTCCATATTCCAAGTCCATATATTACTGTAAAAATAGGTGAAAGAAGCCACAAGCTTAGACCATCTTTAATTGGGACTTTTAACATAAAAATTACGATAAGTTCCAATACCCATCCGATAGATAAGACAAAAAGAAATAACACTACTATCCAAGGTTGTAGAAGAGAGAAAATACCCATTAAAGCAGTGAGAATCAGAAAAAGCACAAGTGGCCAAAAGTATGTATTTCCATCTTTTCGTAAAAAACCATCAACAAATACTTTTCCCCGGTGAAATACATGTTTTATGTATGGATAAAATTTTGATCGAGCGTGATACAAGCACCAAAAATGTGGACTTATATTGACACTATTCTTCTCAGCTATATGTCGTATAAGAAGCGTGTCATCGTTCGAATCTTTTAGGTCTTTGGTGTTTCTTTCAAACCATTCGTTTGCCTTAGTAAGTATCGACTTTTTTATAAAAAAACATGTAGTTCCTTTTGGGTACTTGTCAAAATCATTAATTCCATATGAGATATCCCGTGGATTTGAAAAATAATCTCTCCACGCAATATATGCTATTGCCTCCCAAAAGCGTGCATAAATATTACCTACGGTATCTACTCGAACATGAGAACACCATACTTCTTTGCTTGAGTCATTTTCATGTTGACTCAATAGGTAGCTGAGTGATTCTTCTCCAATAAAGACTCTTGTATCAACAAACAATAAGTAAGGGTAACGAGCCTCATTCGTACCTGTACGCCGCGCCACAAATCTTCCACCGTTTACTTGTGTGTAAACTCTCAGTGGGAGCCTCGTTTTTTTTGCAATGTTTTTAACCACCTCTATAGTATCATCGGTTGAACCGTCATTAACAACAATTATTTCAAATTTTTTAAGCTTTGCTTTCTTTATACTTTTATGTAGTTCTGTTATTGTTTTTTTTAACCATCGTGAACCATTAAAAGTAGGAATAACTATGGTTAATCCTTGCTGCATCACCTCTGATGTTCCGAATTTGGTCATATTGGATTATTATACACTAGCTCCTCTAACTAATAGTGCAGCCTCTAACATTTTTATCCTAAAACAGCTACACTAGAAAAGATGAAAAAATCTACACTTGCCTTTATTGCACTGAGTGGATTTGCGTCATTTTGTAACTACGCAATTTACCCAGCTCTTAGCCGTGTTTTATCTTCAAATGAATTTGTGGATATAACAGTTGCTCTCGCGCTTTTTACACAACTTTCTTCTTTTATGCTTTCTATTGTAGCGCTTACAATAGGACTTGCTAAGGATTCATCAGAAAAACGTGCAAGAGCAACAGTAGAAAGACTCCAAACTATTCTTGCTCATATTTTTGTAGTTATTATCATCGTATTTCTAGCTCTCTCACCCCTCATTCTTGAAAAGCTCCAACTACCTGCAGAACTTCTCATACCAATATGTCTCATGCTTGCACTATCTCTTGTTATGTCAGTCGTGTCAGGGTATTTAAATGGAAAACAAAAATTAGTTAAGCTAGGATTACTTATAGCAGGAGCCGCACTTTTACAACTTTTAGTGAGTGTTGCTGTGGGGGTAATTACAAAAAACGGGTTATTGGCACTTACAGCTATGGCACTTTCGTCTCTCGTTTCTACAATTGCAACTTATATTATCTGTCGAGGTGATAATTTGCCAAACTTATCTACTATCCTGCTACATAAACTCAGTATTTACAGAGAAAAGTCTGATCGAAAACTACTAATTTATACTATTTCTGCTTCTCTTGCCGCACTCGCAATTAATATACTTCTTGTGCTTGACCTCCTCATTGTGAGCGCTCGGGGAGATGATGCTGAGTTATACACAGATATGTACATTATCAGTCGCATTGTATTTTTTGTAGGCACTTTACTTGTATGGCCCTTCCTTTCTGGACTTGAATTAGAGAAACATAAAACAAATATAAAAAAATTTAATCAATTAAGTATTGTGTTTGGACTTATCAGTGTTATCACCTGTTTTATCATGTACGTATACGGTCAACAAACTCTACAAATACTACTTGGCTCAAGCTATAGTGATCCACGATTAATAAACCTTGCAATTTTAAGTATAATTTATAAATTTATCTACCTTATGCTCACAACTCTATGTCTTATTTTTATGGTATACAGGAGTTACTGGGCAGTTTCAATTCCCGTCTTACTGAGTACAGCCTGTAGTATTTTGGTGATAACTATAGATGCATCATGGACCACCGAAAAAATAGTAAGCTGGTTGTGCATAATATCCTCAATTGGATTGATTTTTGCTTTGTATGGCTTTTGGAAAGTTTCGATACGTGCAGCTAAGTAGTATGTTTGTTTACCACTTCAAGTAGTTGTTCTGCGTGCTGTTCCCATGAATAGTTATCGAGTACTTTTTGCCAAGCTACTTTACCCATTTTGACCGCAGTATCAGGGTTATTTGTTAACTTTTCGATAAGTTCAATGATTCTTTTTGTATCTTTCTCTTTAGTATAATACCCATGTGTTTTGTCTTTAAAAAGTTTGCAGACACCTTGATCTTTAGGAATAATAAATGTTGTCGCTTTACCCGCTGCTTCAAGCGCAGGCATTCCAAATCCTCTATCATCATTGGTTTGAAGTACAAATAATGCTTCTGCATATAAGGAACTGAGCTTCTTTTCGCTTACTTCTCCGATGAGCTCAATTTTTTCCGTGAGATTATGCTTTTTTATTTTTGCTTCAAATTCAACTTTATAATTTGGGTCAATCCATTTACCAGCCATTTTTATAGGTAGATTATTTATATAGGGAGCAAGCTCTAAAATATACTCAGGGTTTTTCCCTCGTTTCCATGCAGTAGCCATAAGTATATACTGTTTTTTATTATGTGGTTGACTGATTGGGTGTACTGAGGGATAAATTGTGTCTATTACTTTTTTTGAATTAATTTTTTGAATTGTTTCATTATGTGCATCTCCTCCAACTAATATTTGATCAGAGTTATTAATAATAAATTTATCCAAAAGAGAGGCAAAAAATCTTAGAACCCTAAAGATAGTTGGGTGAGTTGTTTCTTTATAAACACGGTCAAGAATGTATGTTGTTGGGTCCCATATAAAAGAAGAAAAATGAATCTTACGAAATTTCTTTAGTGCAATAGCTGAAAGTATTGTATAGCTACCATGCACTATTAAATAGTCATATTTTTTGCGCTTAACAACAAAAGGAAGAATAAATGGATAAGTAACGTGGAATGTTGAAAAAAAATGAAACAATGGTATGGAAAAAGATATTCTAAAAAACCCAAAAAAGCGTTCATCGAGAAAAGTAATAGGAACACCTTTTCGAAGATCTTCAAAAGCATTATCTACTACACCTTTCTTGCGAAGCACAACCAATTCAGCATCTACGCCAAGTTTTCTTAGAGCAATCACCTCTTCTAATGCTATCTTTTCGACACCACCAACATTTAGTCTGTCGATTAGTATGCCGACTTTCATGGTTATGTAGTAAAAATATCTAAGATTATCTTGATCTCATCTTCAGTTAAATCAGGGTTATTACCAAAATATAGTCCTTGTTCATGGATCAATCCTGCATTTGAGTCAGTAAGTGTTGTGGTCTCGTATTTATTAAAGAACGGTTGTTTTGTCATATCACCCCCCACTACTGGGCGAAGTTCAATTTTACCATCACATTTTGCAACCAATTCATCACGAATTTCTCTGCTCTTACAGATAACTGGAACTGCAAAATTAGAAATAAGATCTATGTGGTCATACCTAATAGGATAAAAACGATCAGTTTGTTTGTAGAGCACTTGAGCAATTTTTTCAAAGGTATTTTTTCGAATATCGATTATTTCATTCAGATGTGGAATTTGGGTATTTCCTATAAAACCATTTATTTCGGAGGGTCTCAAGTTATACCCTAAGTCATAAAACGTGTAACGGGAGTAAAACGTACTATTAACATTGTGTTTATCGCGTATTGCTTGTTGTTGTTTCTCAGCAAGATTCCGATCCCATCCATGTGCTCTGACTAGTCGAAGCATGTCTGCAACTTCGTCATCATCCGTACATACTGCACCACCCTCTATTGTTGACATATGATGACCAACATAAAAAGAAAAAGTGCTTGCAAGTCCATAATTACCTAGTTTTTCGCCCTTATAAACAGTTCCTAATGATTCACAGTTATCCTCAAGTAATAGAATTGCTCTTTCTTGACAGATTTTCTTTATCTCATCAATATCGTCACAAAAACCAAGCAAATTAGTGATAAATAATAACTTCACATTATGTCCAGAAAGAATATCAACAAATTTTTTAGATGAAACATTAAGAGTATCGAGCTCTACATCAATTGGGACCACCTGTAAACCAAGCTGCATAAGAGGCATTATGTTTGTCGACCATGTCAATGCAGAAACTCCTACTTTATCACCAGGTTTTAGTTTCCCGAGGTTAAGCATTGCTTGAACAATAGCAAGGTTTGCCGAGCTCCCACTATTTACAAAGACACAATGTTTTCGTTCTTGCCATTTTGCAAAAGATTTTTCAAATGCTTCACACTCAGAACCAAAACTAAGTGCTTCAGCATTACTTATAAAATCAATAAGCTGTTGTTTTGTTTTGTTTTCATTAAAAAATGTGGATTTAATAAGTTTAATCATAACAACAGATTATATAGCTGCAGAGCATACTGTCAACCTATGAACCTGTTTACAACTCTATAATCTGATATAATTTAGTAACGGATTCACATTGATTTAAACTGGAGAGGCATCATAAAGACCCATGACAAAAATTAAACCACTAATCAGTATTGTAATTCCTGCATATAACGAATCTACAAATGTTAAGTGGCATCATGATAAAGTTACGAGTTATTGCAAAAAAAATAATTATAAATATGAAATCCTTTACATAAATGATGGAAGTACTGATACTACTCTCGATGTTATCAAAAATCTTTCAAGTAACGATAAATTAACCCGTTTCATATCTTTTTCTCGCAATTTTGGTAAAGAATCAGCAACCGCTGCAGGTATTCGAGGGGCTCGTGGTGATGTTGCATTGATGATTGATGCAGACGGTCAACACCCAATAGAAATGCTTGAAAGATTTTTGATTGAGTACGAGAAAGGTCACCACATCGTTGCAGGAGTACGCGCTTCAAATGAGAGTGAGAGTTTTATTAATAAGTTTACGTCGTTTGCCTTTTATATTGTTCTTCGCATTGCAGGCGGTAAACAAACTGATACGAAATCAACAGACTTTCGTCTAATAGACCGAAAAGTAATGAATGCAGTTAATGAGCTTACTGAGCGTAATCGTGTAACCAGAGATTTGATCGATTGGATTGGCTTCTCAAAAGTAGAAATTCCTTTTGATGCGAATGAAAGACATTCAGGAGAAGCTACATATACATTTCGCAAGCGCATAAAACTTGCCTTAAATGCTATTGTCAGTCAATCAACCAGACCCTTAAAACTAATTGCATTCCTTGGTGCTGTAATTTCATTGATATCTGGTTTATCCTTAGCTGGCATGGCTATTAATAAATACTTGCTCGGTGATCCACTCAGTCTTCAAATTACAGGTGTAGCTATTTTAGCAGTATTTATAAGCTTTTTAATTGGCGTGGTATTAATATGTCAGGGATTACTTGCTCTTTATATAGAAAGTGTCTACCATGAAACACAAAATAGGCCCTTATATATAATTGACGAAGAGTCATAAATCATGCAAATTGTCTGGTTTTCATGGAAAGACATAGGCCACCCACAAGCAGGCGGTGCAGAGGTTGTATCCCATAATTTAAGGGTTAGATTGGCTCAACACGGTCACAAGGTTCACCTCATAACTGCAAAATATGCTAATTCTTTATCAGAAGAAATAGTTGAAGGAGTACACGTACATAGAGTGGGTGGACGATATAGCGTTTACTATAAGGCTCATTTTTACTACAAAAATAAATTAAAAAATTCGATAGATATTGTTATCGACGAGATGAATACTATACCTTTCTTTACCCCTACAGTCATTCGCGAAAAAAACCTCACACATATACTTCTTGCTTATCAATTAGCACGTAAAGTGTGGTTTTATCAAATGATATTCCCCTTGTCTCTTATTGGTTATTTGGTTGAACCCCTCTACCTATACTTCTTAAGAAATAGGTATAAAGTTGTTGTCACTGAATCAGAAAGTACAAAGGCTGAACTTGCAGGTTATGGTTTTAATTCAGACATAGTGAAGGTATTTCGTGTTGGTATGGATTTACAGCCAGTTAAATCTTTATATACAAAAGATTCAAGTACTAAAATTCTCTTCTTTGGTGCTTTAAGGCCAATGAAAAGACCCTTAGATGCAATAAAAGCATTTGAGATTGCACGAGACAAGACCCCAGCCCTCACTATGAAAATTGCTGGTAACAATAAGGGCTCTTACGCAAAGAAGGTACAAAGATATATTGAATTCTCAAGACACAAAAATGCAATTGAAATTATCGGAAGTGTAAGTTTAAAGAAAAAAAAGCAATTAATGAAAGAGGCAACCCTACTACTTGCAACTTCCACAAAAGAGGGGTGGGGTCTTATTATTACTGAAGCAAACTCACAAGGAACACCAGCAATAGCTTATAATGTGAGTGGCTTAAATGATAGCGTGATTCATAATAAAACTGGTAAATTATCCATAGCAAATCCTCAAGCCATGGCAGCGGCAATAGTTGACTTACTTAAAAATAAAAAGGAATATGATAAATTAAGAAAATCAGCTTATAATAATTCAAAACAGTTTACATTTACTACGTCTTACAATGATTTTTCAGTTATAATAAATCGAGCACATGACAAAAAAAATTAAAGTATTTGTTGACGTTGATGTTCTTACTATGGAGCACTTTAGCGGAATTGGGCACTATACTGCGTCTCTCCTAAAGGCAGTTGACTTACTTCTCAAGCGTGACGAATATAATCATTTTTCCATTACATTGGGTGCTCCTGCGCGACAAGCACATAAGCTTAATCGATTCCAATTTGAGAATTTTTCAGTACGAAAAATGCCCATTTCATCTCGTATAGTTAATGGTCTTAAGCAAAGCGGTAAACTACCTTCTATTGATCTTTTGTATGGGAAACAAGTATATGTATTTCCAAACTACAGTTCATGGCCTACACTTAGGAGTCCAGTTATACCTGTTATTTACGATTTATCTTTTATTAAATACCCACAATATGGAGATAAGAGAAATATGGAATTTCTTGTAGATCAGGTTAATAAGTCGGTTCAACGATCGCGACGTATTATTACTATTTCAAAAAATAGTAAAAAAGAGATTAGCGAACAATATACATTAGATAACAATAAAATTGATATTGTTTACCCTATTATTGAAATGAGAGATTTTTACAAACGCTCAAGTGAAGAGATAGCAAAAATTAAAGCAAAGTACTGTATTTTTGGGGACTATATACTTTTCGTAGGAAATTTGGAACCACGCAAAAACTTAACTACCTTACTTGATGCTTACGAAAAACTTCCTTCTCAAATTCAAGAAAAATATAGCCTCCTTCTTGTTGGGGCAAAGGGCTGGAATGATGATGAAATACATACTAAGATTCAACATTTACGTATGAAGGGATTGAGGATTCTTCAGCCCATTAGTTATGTTACTGATGAAGATCTACCTGCATTATTTTCTGGTGCAAGCGCATTTTCATATGTCAGTATCTATGAAGGATTTGGTATACCCCCCGTTGAAGCACTTGCTTGTGGTACACCTACGGTATCAACTAATAACTCTTCTCTTCCTGAAGCAGTAGGTAAAGGAGCAGAGATGGTAAAAGCAACCAATAGCACAGAAATAGCTCATGCAATTGAAAAGGTCCTTAGAAAACCTCTTGACGCAGACATCGGCTATAGACAAGCTAGACAGTATGATGCGTTGTCAGCAGCTACTTCTTTTCTAAAATCACTTGAGGAGGCCGCATAATGCGCGTAGCGTTAGATCTTAGACCTCTTCAGGTAGGACATGAAAACCGTGGTATCGGAAATTACCTTGTTAATATTCTCCTATACTTTCCGAATGATTCTGTTGAATATATAATTATCCGATACAACAAATCTAACCCTCTCCATGATTTAAATATACCGTTAAAAAATTCACAATATAAAGAAATCATACTTACTGAAAAGAAATTTAGTAAAAAACCATTCCAATTATTAAAATTTATTGTTGGGTTGTTTGAACCTGTATTTTTGAAAGTTATCATTCAACGACCAGACATCTATATTCAACCTGACTTTTTATTTAACTTACCACGAGCATTCTGGATAAAAAAGGTGGTTATTTCATACGATCTCATTCCTTTACTTTTTAAAAATATGTATATACCTCACTGGAGTAGGTTTGCAAATCAACGACAGCGACGTATTAGAAACAGAGTTAGATTATCATTAAGAGCATACTACCACTCTCGTCGTTACGAAAAGGGATTAAAGACGCTTAAACGAGCAGATAAAATAGTGAGTATATCTCAAACTACCACCAATGACATTATTCGCCTTGGTCATATTAAACCTGAAAAAATTAAAACTATTTACCTTGCACCATCATTTTCAAAAATAACCACAACACCAGATCGGCTCGGTAGTATGGAAGAAATTAAGAAAATGGATAAACGTTACTTGTTTTTCATTGGAGGAACTGACGCAAGACGAGAAGTTCATGAAATAGTATTTACTCATAACATGCTAAATGCGCGTGGTATTAGTTTTGATCTTGTGCTTGCTGGTAATGAATTTGTACCAAACAGTACCGAAATTAGCACTATTACAAAAAATGCAATCGAGGCTAGTTCATACAAAGACAAAATCCACTTACTGGGGAAGGTTGATGAATATGAAAAACGCGTAGCATTTCAACACGCATTTGCTTTTGTCTTCCCGACACTCTATGAAGGTTTTGGTCTTCCTATATTAGAGGCTATGCAGTGCAACACACCTGTTATAACTTATAATAATCCAGCAACTAAAGAAATAGCCGGGAATGCTGCCATTTACACAGATGAAGCTAATGGACATGGTATTTACAAATCGGTAGTGTCTTTGCTCGAAGACAAGAAAAAAGTTACTAGAATAACAAAGCTTGGTAGAGATCATGTTAATAGTTTTAGTTGGGATAAAACAGGTAAAGAAACTGTCGACTACATTTTCTCAAACTAAATGCAACCCCATTTATTCCTTACTTGAATGGGTGTTTTTTTTATCCTTTAGCCAGCCGAGACTAAGTCCGTATAAAGCATACTTCAGTCTTTTTTTATAACTTTTACCCTGAAGACTGTATTGAGCAATCTTGTTAGTCTTTTCCAGTTCATCAGCTTGTTGTTTTATAAGTTTATCACTCTGTTGAATATTTCTTTTATAGTTTTCTATTTCATCTTTCAGGGTTTCTGATTGGTGTTGTTTAAGTGAATTGTAGTCAAGTACAATAACTCGTTCCGCAAATCCATTAGTACGATACCACGACTCTCGGGCAATGTAATATTCATTAAGACCATCCATAATAAAGAGTTTGTAATCGTATTTCTTTAATATAGATCTCCAATCTTTTATTATATGATTCGCTTCTATACAAATAATTTCTGGTCTATTTTTTCTCCAATTATTTCCTTTTATTACTTCGTACTCAAACCCCTCTACATCTATTTTCATAAAGTTAATTTTAATATCTTTGACATATTCATCTAATACTTTTTCTAAAGTTTGGATACTAATTTTTTTTGTAGAAAGTTGCTTTCCCCCTTCAAGCGATTTTTGTTTTAAAAAAGAAGAGTGTCCAGACTCTACTACATTTTCATAGAAAATTTTTTCTTCATTCTTACTTCCTATGCCTATATTAAGATTTATATCTCTTGATCTTTGAGATTTAAGCTGGGCATATAGCTCTTCAAGTGGCTCAATATTAATACCATGCCATCCTTTTTCATAGAAAGATTTTGTTACTGAATCAATGACTGGGTAATTAGCACCTATATCAACATAGAAACCTTTTTTAACGTCATAGAGTAAAGCAGAAAGAATGATATCTTCATTATATTGTGCATAGGTTATTTCACTTTTTTCAACAATCATAAGATCAATCTTCTACCAATAGTTTAAATCCAGGATCTATTGAATATGGAAGGTGTCTTTCTTTGTGTACCTTAAATCGAATAGCATCATCCCACCAATCACAAACTGTGATAGCATCTTCAAGTAAGATCGCTGGGTCAACCCTATAAGTCCCGTCGCTTAGTATATTAGGGAGTTCCCATTTAAAAATACTCTCTTTACTTGGTTTAATTGTTCCGGTTTTTTGAGCTTCAACATAACTATTTGTACCTAATATCTCTTTTCCTTCTAAATCACATATTCTAAAGCCTACTACAGGATTTATCGTTTCAATATTTGACCTAACTATTTGGTGAATGATAATTGATTTTTTATTAGTTTCAACTCTAATATCTACGGTTTTGGCTTGACCCGTACCCCAATGCTCTCCTTGTGTATGCTTAATAGGATTGTTTTCAATAAATAACTTACTGTACTCATTTGCTATATCACTTGGCTTGCCCTCCATAACGATTTCCGATTTCTCGATAAGAACTGCACGATCACAATACTCTCGCACTGCGCTCATATCATGACTCACGAAAACAACAGTTTTTTTCTGTCTCTTTATTGACTTAAAATAATCAAAACATTTACGTTGAAAATCAGCATCACCTACCGCCAGCACCTCATCAATAATGAGTATGTCCGTTTCTACACGAGTGGCAACAGAAAATGCGAGCCTCACCTGCATACCACTCGAATAGTTCTTTAGTTTTTGATCCATAAAGCCTTCTAGTTCCGCAAAAGCTACTATATCTTCGTATATGGAATCTACTTTTTTTCTGTCAAAACCAAGCAATGCACCATTTAAATAAATGTTTTCACGGCCAGTTAATTCTGGATCAAAACCAACACCCAATTCAATAAATGGAACTATTTTTCCTTGTGCTATTACAGAACCTTTTGACGGTTGATATATCCCTGCAAGTATTTTTAGTAGTGTACTCTTGCCACTTCCGTTACGCCCAACAATACCAAAAAACTCTCCACTAATTATAGATAAATTTATGTTTTTTAACACGTGTTGATTGTGAGATCTCTTTTTTGTGTTCTTTTTGTAAAAACCTGTAAATAGACTTTTGATAGAATCAGCATTTTGATTGGGTATTTTGAAATCCTTAGAAACACTCTTCACTTGAATGGCTGGGTTTTTATTACGCATCTAAACCTCCTCCGCAAAATAAGGAGAGCGTTTTCTAAAGTAATACCCTGCAGCCACAGTCAAGACAAGAACTATACATAAAGGTATAAAGCGTGCGTATGAAGTACCGTACACATCGGTAATTGTCATGGTTGTTGGCTCAATTAGTAACGCTCTTGTATCTTGAATTATTTGAGCTACGGGGTTCAATAAGAGAATCTTTGCAGCAAACGGCGAAACAGCTACTACAAGTGATATTGGATAGAGTATTGGAGTACCATAAAATCCAGCTTGAAGCACGACTTCCCAAATATAGTTAATGTCACGGAACTTTACATATAATGCGCTTAAGAAAAATGCTATTGATAATGAGAAAATAAAGAATTCAATAATAGGGAGTACAGCAAGCAAATTTATCCATCTAAAATCGACTCCGTTTATAATCATAAAAAAAATGACCACTACGAGATTGAGCGCCAAATTTATAAGTGCAGAGAATGAACCAGCAACTACTATAATATATCTTGGAAATGAGAGTTTCCTTAGTAAATCGCCTTGACTTACAATTGCAGTAACACCTCCCATAGTTACTTCAACAAAATAGTTCCATAAAACAACACCCAACAGAAGTGAAACAGCGAAATGTGGCTCATCAGCACCAAACTTTAAAAAATGTACAAAAATAACGTAAAGTATAGCAAATAGCATCAGTGGTTTTAATAGCGACCATAAATAACCTAGCATGGAACCTTGATAACGAAGTTTAAAATCGACAATAACAAGACGACGAAGAAGTATTAATGAGTAGCTGTAACGATCACGAAGTTTATGAATTATATTCATTAGTAGAATTATTATAGTTTCTAAACCTAAATAAAGCAATCTGTAATAGGTGTTATAATACTACACGTATGAATAATAAAAGAATTGTAATAACCGGTGTAAGTGGATTTGTCGGGAAGCATTTAACTCATCAATTAACCAAAAAAGGTCATACCGTTATTGGTGTCGGAATTAGTGAGGACATTGACCCTGAAATAGGGTCTTTATTAGAAAGTTACATACAACAAGACATTGGTACATCTTGGCCTGAAATTAATGATGTAGACGCCATTATCAACCTTGCAGCTCTGGCAGTTGTTGGAGCATCTTTCGAACAACCCCAGGAATACATATCAGTGAACAGTTCCATCGTTACTAATATGTGTGAATTCTATCTAAAACAAAATAAAAAGCCTCGTATAATTTCGATTAGTAGTGGTACGGTATACAGTCCGTTCCAAAAAATGCCCTTAAAAGAGGATTCTAAGATTACATTCAGCTCACCTTACGTTATAAGTAAAATTCTCAACGAAAACCAGCTAAGCTACTATCGTAGCAGAGGGCTTGATTGTATTTCGGTGAGACCTTTCAATCATATTGGCCCTGGACAGCTCTCAGGTTTTCTTATTCCTGACTTACTTGATAAATTAGCAAACGTAAAAAGAAAAAAAATTGACTATATAGAAACCGGTAATGTTAAGACACGTCGTGACTATACAGATGTACGAGACGTTGTGAGAGCATACTCACTTCTTGCTGAAGCTGAGATATTAAATTACGAAACATACAATATATGTTCAGGAAAAAGTTACTCTGGTGAGGAAATCCTACAATTATTAAAAGAGATAACAGATACTCAAAATATTTCTCACAAGATAAACCTAAATAATATAAGACCAAATGATCCAAAAGACATCTATGGTGACTATCAACGAATATATAAAGACACTAATTGGAAGCCAGCAATAACTTTAGAAAAAACATTAAAAGATTGCGTGGATTCATTTAATGTCTGGGGTAGTCGTCCTGAACCCTCACAATATCCTCTTCATGGGATAGTTGGGTCGGATTAGTGTGTTGCCAAATTTCTGCCACAAAGGCATACATACCTGTTGCTCCTATAAGTCTATGTTTCTCGCCCGGTCCAAATATAACCAATTCACCCGACCGAACGTCCACCGCATCAGCCGGCTCGGTATCTGTAGGAGTTTTTTATATGCACCGTTCGTCAAAAACCTCCACACTTCAGATCTTCTATGATGGTATTGCCAGCTTAGTCTCTGCTCGGGAAGTGTCACAAGTATCTTTGGACTAAGTTCAATATCCTTATTCCCAGTCTTAGCTTGTTTTTATCAAGATCTGGAAAAAATTCATCGAGAAACATGTATGCATCAGAAGTAGGAAATCGGGAAAAACCACCCCATGGACGGTCAAGGTCTTGTTCATGAACAAGTTAACCTCCCTGCTCTATAGAGCGAAGTACATCTGCAAGTATGTCTTGCTTTCTCCTTTGAGTATTTTTATTAATAGTGTTCAGAGATTCGTAAAGACGAGACACTACTTCTATGACTCTACCTTGAGATCATGCTCGATCATGAGTTTCACTAGACCAGGAAAGTCAACTTTTCGTTCCCAACCTAATTCTTTTTCAGCCTTAGATGGATCACCAAGTAACAGGTCAACTTCAGCAGGTCGCATAAAGGCAGGATTCTGTTTTACATATGATTTCCAGTCATCTATCCCAATTTCTTTAAAGGCAAGATCAAGAAATTCTTTAATTGAATGCGTCTCGCCTGTCGCAAGTACATAATCATTAGGTGAATCTTGTTGGAGCATTCTCCACATTCCTTCCACATAATCACCAGCGTAGCCCCAATCGCGTTTTGGCCACAAATCACCTAGTTCGATGTGATCTTGTTTACCCAATTTTATACGTGCAACTGCGTTAGTTATTTTACGAGTAACGAATTCAACTCCTCTTCTTTCTCCTTCGTGATTAAAGAGAATGCCAGATACAGCGAACATATCATAACTTTCTCGATAATTTTTTGTAATCCAGTGACCATAAAGTTTTGCCACTCCATAGGGACTACGCGGGTGAAAGCTAGATTCTTCGTTGTATCCTTTTTCTGGCCTGTTATATTCTAGTCCACCAAACATTTCACTAGTTGATGCCTGATAAAATCGAATTTTATTTTCAGGATCATTGAATCTTATTGCTTCTAGCATATTTAGCACACCCTTGCCAGTAATATCTGCAACAAGTTGTGGATTTTTAAATGAGTATCCTACATGGCTAACTGCTGCGAGGTTATAGACCTCATCTGGTTTTGCGTGTGCCACCGCTCTTATTAAAGATGAAGGGTCAAGAAGATCAGCTTCAATTAATGTCACATAAGGAAACTCTTCCTCCGTAATCCTTCTTCGTGGATTTTGTTGTCCACGTATAGTGGCAAATACTTCATAACCCTTCTCATGAAGTAGTTTCGCAAGGTGCCCTCCATCTTGACCTGTAATTCCTGTAATTAGCGCTCTTTTTGACATTAATTTATATACCCTCTCTGATTAGTCTGAATGTTGTCTAGTTATTATAATATAAGTATTCCTTTGAAAAAACAGTTACTGTGCATCTTATGGGTACTTTTATTTTTGATTAGCAACTTGAGCAAGTGCTGAATCAATCTCTTCTGGAATCATATTATGTAATTGATCGACAGTTACACCCAACCCTTCTGCCAGCTCAAACCTATGCTGTGCGAATGCCTGGCCATACCTGCAAGAGCTTGTGATCAATTTACCCCAAAACCTTCTTCATAACTATCAACTGACCCTATTCCTGTTTCAACCGCCATAGTTCCTCCTTTGTTTCTGTTTTCATTATATAATATAGACACCTATGAAAAAAATAGTTATTGACGCACGTATTATTAACACTTCCACTGGGAGATATATTGAGCGGCTTCTCACCTGTTTGCAGGATATTGACACAACAAACCACTACACTGTTCTCGTGAAAAAAAAAGATGTTATGTATTGGGTGCCAAAAAATAAAAATTTTGTCGTTCAAGTCGCCGACTATGATAACTTTTCATTCAATGAACAGTTGGGATTTGCGTGGTTTCTCTATAAACAAAAACCAGACTTGGTGCATTTTTGTATGCCGCAACAGCCTATTCTCTATTTTAAAAAATCTATCACAACTGTACATGATCTTACACTCCTAAAGACATATAATACTGATAAAAATTGGTTAATCTACCATTTAAAGCAACTTGTAGGGCGGTTTGTCTTCTGGTGGATAATGCATAAATCTGTAAAAATAATCGTACCTACAGACTATACAAGGGAAGAAATTATAAAACGCTATAAGCTAAACAAAAATAAGCTTATAAAAACACACCTAGCTGCTGATATTAATGATAGAAAGGCTAAAAAAAGAAGTCTTCCCTTTAAAAAATATCTTTTGTATGTTGGTCAGCAAAGTGACTATAAAAACGTACGCTGTCTTATAAGAGCACACCAAAAACTCCTGGATAAGCACCCAGATCTCGGTCTTGTATTTGTTGGCAAAAAGGATACACTCACCTCTCGCAATGAAAAATGGGTACAAGAAAATACCTATAAAAACATTGTTTTTACTGGCTTTGTTGATGATGCAGAGCTATCCTACCTCTATAAAAACAGTCTGGTGTATGTTTTCCCGAGCCTCATGGAAGGCTTTGGGCTACCAGGACTTGAAGCAATGGCACACGGCGCCCCAGTAGCAAGCTCAAACGCGACCTGCTTACCAGAGGTATATGGCGAAGCTGCACATTATTTTGACCCAATGAGTGTAGAAGATATGTCACAAAAAATTAATGAAATAATTACTCGTCAAAAATTACGTGATAAGTTGATTACACTCGGCTACCAGCAAGTAAAAAAATACTCATGGGCTACCATGGCGGAGCAAACGCATAGTGTATACTTGGCTGCACTAGAAAGGAATGACCGTTCTTAATATTTTTCTCAGTGAATTATTTAGTGAGGTAATAGTCTGACGCTGTTCCTGCCAATACCATCGCTGATTGCTGTATAAAATATAATTTCCACCCCCCCCACCTTGTGTAAAGAGAAGAAGAAAAATCGTTAGTATGATAGCTCTGTTTTTTGTGTTACGGAGTGCCGACGCTAGGGCTAGACCTACGACTGCTAGAATCGGAATAAGTAGAGGAATAAAATACCTCCCCTGTGCCGCTGTCCCTGCACCAATACGAAGATAGTCGGTATAATTTCGTATCCACAAGCTCGTGGTGTAAATTATCAACACCAGCGCTATAAGAGCGATCAGTTTTTTGTGTGGTATATGACGCCAGTATCGCCAGACAACAAAAAGTGAGATTACTGCAATAACCCATCCGCTATAGCGAAGTACCGGATTACCCGCGCTCGCCTGTAAACTACCCGGTCCGCTCGGTAAATGACGGAGTTCAAGTGGTTTATCGGTTTGGTTGACTAATGCACCCACTACAAAAAAATCATTAAAGATGTGTGGCGCCCAGTATCCGGTGGTATAAACAAGTGGATTATCACGAACCACCTGCTTAGCATCGTTCGCCTCTTTCCAGGTAGTATCCCTTCTCCACACAGTGTATTGCATACACTCCTCTCTGGTATGTATACGATCGCATTTTGGCTCAATGTTTCTATGCTGAATGATATTTACAATATACCGCTCAGTAAATAAACCCGCCGCGATACACACGATAACGAGTAGCGGTACAGTGATTAGCCGATGAGCTTTCTTTAAGTCAGCTATAAGATAGTTCAGCGCATTCATTCCAGTGTTTTTATAGAGACTCATTACACAAAACACCACCGCTGCAAACGCAATCGGAAGAATAGTAAATTTAACCAGACTACCGACTAAAGCTAGTGCTGTGAGTGCAACAAACCACAACGAATAATTTTTTTGTTTTTCGGTCGTTCGTAATGCCGCGTATAACAGAGAAGGAATTACCATAAAAGCCAATGCATCATAATTAAGCTGAGACAACGCAAACGGCACGAGCGGTATAAGGGTAAAAATGACAAGCGCGCTGTGTGTTATTGCTGCTGATACACCTGCTCGAAGTAGAAATAATCGAAACATCACCATTCCTAATACGACCAGAGCGATGCAAATAAAACGAAGGCTTATGACAATGGCCTGAATATCGTTAGTAAACAATGTAATAAATCGATATGGAAAACTCATTACATAGTGAAATAGATATGACCCATAGCGCGTTATGTCACCATGAAAGGCGGCTTCGGGCGGCTGACTTGTAATAAAAGGGCTGACTTGGCGCGAGTAGATATCAATAATACCTAGATGATATTCTTCGTCAAACAGCATGGGATAGTTTGTGCTGTAAGCGATATACCCCATTTGTATAGTGAAGGCTATGAGAATATATATAAAAAAGGTGCGAGATCTCAGAAAATTACCAATACGTGGCCAAAATGCACGATTTTTTGCCTGCTTTGGTGTTTTAGCCATGTAAGCGCTTACGACCGCTTAGAGATAACGATATGTCGATCACGACCTTCACCCTCAGAGTGGCTTTCAAGCTCGGGGTATTCTTGCATGGCTTGATGCACCACACGACGATCTGCCGGATTCATTGGTTCCAGCGCCTGTGATTCGCCATCTTGTAAGACTTTCTGAAAGGTATCTTGGAGGTTTTTTATCAATCGTTCGGCTCGGTGGGCTTTATAGTCTGCGATATCAATATTAGTTCGATACAGTTCGGCTTGTTTGTTTTTGAGGGTAGTTGAGACTAAATATTGTATGCTGCGAAGTGTATCACCTTTAGTGCCGATTAAAAAGCCGTTTAGATGCGTGCTGGGAATCTTTAATTCAATGACGTCATCACTCACATGAGTACTGACATCTATATTAACCCCAAAAAAAGACAAGAGGTCTTCGAGGTATTTTTTTGCAAATAGTGCTGAATGTTCTCTATCCATTATCTACTCCCCTTTTTACGGCGCTTCTGTTTGCGGGGTTTTGCGACCAACTGTGCTTCTTTGGCAGTTTTTATACGCACGACTGTTCCGTTTTTACCGCGCTTTTCTCTTTGCTTTGCTGGTTTTTCTACCAAATCAATCATTTCCTCCTCGTCTTGCTTTAGGGCTAAATGCTGCTGAATAACAGCGACAAAGCTGGACATTGCGTAATACAATACCACTGCGCCAGGTAGGTAGAGCGAGATACCAGTCAACATGATTGGCATCAAAACTGCCATTTGATTGCCCATTGCCGTACTAATATCAGATTGATCCGCTTGTTTACCCTGTGAAGCCTCACGTAAAATATCTCGGAGCTTTTTTTGTTCACCGCTTTTTGGCAATAATTGTTTGGTTTGGACATATTGAACTATGCCTGCTACGAGGGCAAGGAGCGCAAGTGTTATAGAAAAGCCTTTTGGACTGATTGCGGCTTGTGTAAGATCAAATAATCCCAAAAATTGTTCGTTGAAGTGCTTCCCGCTTGCAGCAAGCGTTTCAGAAACACGTGGTAGCTCTTTTACAAAGTTATAGAGGTGGCGCGCAATCTGATCTTGGTGATTAGATATGACATTAATAACCTGATAGATACCAATAAAAATGGGTAGCTGAATAAGGAGTATAAAGATAGAACTAAATGGTTTTATACCTTTTTCTCGATATAACTCCATCATCATTTGACCCTCAAGCTGTCGATTCCCTTTTGTTTTTTGTTTTATTTTTTTTAGTTCTGGTTGGATTTGGCGCATGAGTCGTGTTTGGTGAAGCTGCTTTTTTAGTAACGGCCATAGCGCAAGTCTTACAAAAATAGTAAAGATAATAATACTGATACCAAAATTAGCAGTATATTCATATAAAAATAGTAATGCGTTGAAAATTGGCTGCACAATAAAAACATCAAATATATTCATGGGTCTCCTCTTGTCTTTCTCTTATTTTACTGTAAAAGTAATTCTTTTTCCAGAAGAGATAAAAGCGAGTCGTGCAGTTCGTTGGGGGTTAAGTTTATGATTGAAAGATCATTTATTATTACAGCAATATCGTAGCTCGGTTGTATCATATCGAGTTTTAAGCGAATTACTTCATACACACGACGGCGAATTGCATTGCGTATTACCGCACGTTTTGAAATCTTTTTTGATACTACAACCGAAAACCTGGTATGAACACGACGTGTATTTTTGCAGTACCGAAGCGTAACATACTTCCCTCGAGCTGTTTTACCATTTCTATACACATACCGAAGGCTACCGTGTCCATGAAATCGGTGGTTATGTGACAACATACTTATTATTATACGTGTTGATTAAATACTAAGTTTCAAGCGTTTTTTTAAGCGACGAGCTTTCAGTACCATTCTTCCAGCTTTTGTCGACATACGTGCACGAAAACCGTGTTTTCGAGCACGGCGACGTGTTTTAGGTTGGTGTGTTCTTTTTGGCATATTGGTAGTTATTGTAGCATTTTTTGACACAAAATCAAAGAGTCAGTCTAGTTTTCCACTGTTCGAATGTTCTATTCCACAGGTTTTCATCTGTTATATATACGCTGTGTAAAAACTGACCCCTTTAACACTTTTTTTCACTCAAATTGTTTGTGGTTGTGGAAAAAGTGCCTGATATCGTATAGTAGTAAGTACTTACAATAAAAGCGAGGAGTGATAGTGTGCCAGTAGAGCATTCACTGTGGCAAGCAGTGTTGGGCGAGATTGAATTATCTATTTCGCGTGCTGCATATGCTGCTTGGTTCAAAAAAACTGAGTTGCATAGTGTGTCTGATGATGGAGTGGTGACTATTTCTGTGCCGAATATTTTCACTAAACAACAGCTTGAATCACGCTTTAGTACTCAAATAGCGTCTTTATTACAAAAAAATGGTGTTGATGTACAGAAAATTGTATTTATTATCACCTCTCACCGAAAAGTAATCACTGAAGATCGACAATCTAAAAAAGCCGTATTCCCAACACCTAGTCACAACTCTTCCCAAAACACCGTCACTCCCCAACTCAACCCCAAGTATCGTCTGGATAGTTTTGTGGTTGGTTCATCAAACGATTTAGCGTATACGGTTGCGCAGTCGATTGTAGAAAAACCGGGTGAAAGATACAATCCGATGTTTATTTATGGCGGAGTTGGACTAGGAAAAACACACTTGATTCAAGCGATTGGTAATGAAATAACCCACAAGCATCCTAGTAAAAAGGTTTTGTATATAAACACCGAAACATTTGTAAATGAATTTATTCAGTTTCTCCGTACTAAAAAAGGTAATTTTTCAGATAGATATCGTAGTGTTGATGTGTTAATTGTTGATGATATTCAGTTTATTGCTGGTAAAGAAACTACTGAGGAGGAATTTTTTCACACATTTAACTCGCTCCATCAAGCAAATAAACAAATCATTATTAGCTCTGATAAACCGCCAAAAAAAATCCCAACTATTACTGACCGTTTACGTAGCAGATTAGAGTGGGGTATGGCAATTGATATACAATTACCAGATTTTGAAACACGCTGCGTCATACTTGAAACCAAAGCACATGCTGCTGGTATGGATATAAATCGTGAAACAGTCGAATTTTTAGCAAATAATATCAAAACAAATGTTCGTGAACTCGAGGGAGCTTTAAACCAATTACTGGCGTTTTGCGAGATGAGGGGTATTCCACCAAACCTAGAAACTGCCGAAGGGTTGCTTGGTAATATACAGCAAGCTCGCCCACGCCACCTCACACCAAAACATATCATTCATAAAGTTGCTCAACATTTCCAAATTGATATTACAGATATATGTAGTCCTAAACGTGACAAACATATCATTGTACCTCGTCAAATTGCAATGTATCTACTTCGTAGTGAACTACACGCCAGTTTCCCAAAAATAGCGGAAGAATTAGGTCGTAAGGACCATACCACCGCTATGCATTCAGTGGAGAAAATTACTCGCTCGATTAAATTAGACTATTCTATTCGGGAAAATGTCGCTGAAATTAGGGAGAAATTATATGTGTAAGATGTGTGAAAAAAGTGTGCAAGAGGTTAGAAATACTCTGTGGAAATATATATCATTTTACACACAGCTTTTATTAAAAAAATTACTAGCTAGAGTTTCAACACAGGTATATACACTATTTTTACAAGTCATTTCCACGAGGTGTTGGAGATTTTTATCTCTATTAATTACTGATTTTTACACACTTTACACACCACCTACTAGTATAACTATATATAAAAAAGGAGAAGTATTATGAAGCTAGTTGTCACACAAGAAAATTTAAACCGCGCTCTGCAAAACGTTTCTCGAATTGCTAGTGCAAAAACACCGCTCCCAATTCTTAATAACATCCTTCTCCGAACCGAAAATAATATGTTATTTATTGCCGCTACAAACCTCGAGATCGCTATTACAGAATATATTGGTGCGAAGGTTTCTAAACAAGGTTCTATTACTATTCCCGCTCGATTAATTACCGAATTTATCCATAATCTCCCAAAAGATACCGTCACCCTAGAAGTAAAAGACCAACATTTACACATAAAAACTGAAAAACATAGCTCAATAATAAATGGACTTGGTGTGGATGAATTTCCAGAACTACCTATAATCAACGAGAAAAAAGCCATTACCCTCACCCTACATAACAACTCGCTTAAAAGTATTATTTCTAAATCAATAATTGCCTCGAGCTCTGATACGACCCGACCTATGTTGACTGGTGTATTTTTTCATACTCATCGCAACACCCTCTATACTGTTGCAACAGATGGTTATCGATTAGCTGAGTGTAAAGTTCAGCCACAAAAAGACAATATTTCAGCGATTATTCCTGTCACGAGCCTTCAAGAAGTTTTACGACTTATACACACCGAAGACGACGAAACAACGATTTTGTTTGATGAAAACCAAGCGCGCTTTAGGGTAGAAAAAAGTGAAATTACCAGCAAACTTATTGACGCGGAATATGTTGACTATCGGCAGCTTATCCCGCAATCTTCAGAAACTACCATTCTTATTAATAAAAATGAATTCAGTAGAATCGTAAAAATTGCTAGTTTATTTGCACGAGAAAGTGCAGGTGGTATTACAATTTCAGCCGATAGTAAAAAAGGTGTTATTTCTATCCACTCCATCGCCTCTCAATTAGGTGAAAATACATCTGAAGCAGCCGCCACAATCACAGGTGGAGGTACTATTACATTAAATTCTCGTTACCTTATAGACGCACTTAATGTTATTGATGATGATGAGGTGACATTTCAATTCAGCGGCAAACTTTCACCGTGTGTTGTTACGTCTACTAACCAGTCACTTGGCTATCAGCATATTATTATGCCACTCAAGAGTTAAATCTAATACATTGATGTATCATATTTTTCTAAAATAGGGGTATATTGTGCATTGTTTACATCATCGATAATATCAGGTGGTATATTTTTGTACTTTTTTTTATAAATAGTTATCTGAGGAGTTTCTGAGGCAACCACCCAGACACCATCTTTTTTTAATAAAATTATTCGTAAGGTGTCTGCAATGTTTTTATCATCACCCTTATATTGTAGGGTTGTTCCGTACCAATTACCATTTCTGTATAATTTACCCTTTTTAACAGTATAATTATTAATTTTATTCTCACCATACTTAGTTACTAAGTATTGATATATGATAGGATATTCTTTATCTAACATTACGCTTAAACTACTTTCATCCATATATGGATTGATGGTGCGGTTGAGTGGTTTATCTTTTAATTCGATGGCTATATCCGGGTTTCTATAACCCTTTTTTATTGAATATCTAATAATATAGTGTTTTTTTTGTAACCTTATCTTTTGTCCGCTACTTTTAATATCAGCAATAGCTACGCTGTTTTTTGGTATATTTTCTTCGTTCTGAATATAGTCGCTATATATTCTGACATTATCAATTTTTTGATCATCATAGTATACAGTTAAATCTTGTTGAGAGACGTAGTTAATCAAACCTATTATTACAAGTGTGAATAAAAAGAATATGATAAGATATTTAATTTTTTTTAATAGAAACATATTTATTCACCTCCTGAAAAAGGATTATTATAATCTAAGTAACGGATGTCTAAATCTCCGGGGTTATATCCTTGTTGCCTAATCCACTGCAATGCTTTTTCTCTCCCAACAGGTGAGCTATCGTGAATTTCTATAAAAGTATCGTAATTATTTCCCTCAACACCATAGTCCATTGCATAAGGAGCATACATATCAACTCTCGGGATTAGTTTTCTAATAGGGGTTTTTTTAATGTAATTTTCGCCTATTTGAGCTGCGCGCATTCCACCCATTTCCTCACGTTTTTGCTGGATAGAAGGATTATTATTCAACCATTGATACGCTTGATCGGAGTTTGGCTCTGGAAGTAAATTTACAGTTACATCCTTATTTACATATAATCTTTGAGTATCTTTCTTAAATCCTTTTACTTCAGCCTTGAATTCATACCAGCCTTTCTTTAAATATTTAACATCACTATCAACTACGTTATTGTTTATTGAAACCCTTGATTCCTCCGGTATAACCCTTAATGTAACCCTATTTTTACCTAGATTCGATAAGTTCGATAGAAAAACCATAGACATTATAGTAACAATTAATAAACCTAATACTTTAAACCGATTATTAGTTATTAAATCACGAATATTCATAAACTACTCCTTTCTATACCAACTAAAACCTGCTCCAATTGCCTGACCGCCACTATCCGCCATTGGTGCTCTACCATTACCACGTTCAGAATATGAGGCAGATGCAAATTTTTGATTAAATCCATCTATCTCCCCAACATACATAAAGGTGTGAGATGAATTAATTGCCACATCTCCAGCTTGAAGCTCAGAGGTTGATTTTATATTTAACTTTTTCCACTTTTCTTCCAAATATTGCATTTGCGAAGGTTTACCTGCCGTCGGCCCCTTACCTGGGTTATATTCTGGGTCTAAGCCTGAATTTCTCATCGTCATCGTTATGAATCCACCGCAATCAATACCCTTTACTCCTCCTACCGCCCCGCCAACATAGTGGGATTTTGGGTCATCTGCAACCGCCGCCCATGCAGGCATTCTCTTTAAGTAAGGGGCTGAGTGATAATCAGGCCAAGCGTAAGATTTGATAGTAGAACTAAAGTCCCCCCCCGCACCAGAACAGCTGTTACTCGATCGACCACTTTCTGAAATAGCAGCATGCGCGGCTCTGGCTATATCAGATACACCAGACCATCCACTAGGGCTAGGGTTGCTTGTAAGAATTGCGATAACATAGGGTTTGCTTTTTTCGTATACGATACCTACATCATTTGTTGCAGGACCATCACTCGGGGACCAGCCAGGTTTATCGGCAACTTCCAATCCATTTCCTACCCCCTTAACAATACCATCTCGCCCACTACCTCCGTCTGTGGATGCTCTTTTCATGTACCCAATCAATTTTTCGTAGTAGCTTTCTCTTGATACACCAGGTAGCTTCTTCTTGTAGAGGAGAAGGAGAAATTTCACATAATCATTTGCCGTAGAAGTTGTACGTTCATCTTCTGCTCCACCTACACCTGAACCCATCTTCGTTTTAGTGCTTAATCCAACTTCGTTTCGTAAGATTCTCGTAAGCCCATCTGGGCCACCAAACTCAGATCTATTTCGTAATATTGCGGCAGAATCATTATCAGAGTTTACAATCATTTTTTCCATATGCTGCTCAACAGTTTGGCCAGATATTTTTTTATCCCAAGAGAGGCTGCCTGATTCAATTGCTTTTAATATACCATATGCGACATAGGCTTTATATGATGATCGAGTTTCTTTTTGGGTATCACCCCTAGTATTTGTTTTAAAACTACCATCAATTGAAGCAATTGATACAGAAGCTTCTCCTCCTGCTTTACCTGCAGCATCTTTTATTACCCCTTGAATATTTGTACTTATTGAACCAGTGTCAGACGTAGTCGTATCTCCACAGACACAAACATTCGATCCAGATGAACCGGTTGGTTCACCTGAAGCAGCCGTAGGAGAAAAGTTTCGCAGAGCCAACCATCCTGAATTTACTCTTTCTCTTATTTGAGAAGCGTTATCAGATGACCCCTCGTATACATTATGAAATTTAAGAGCAGCTTGTTCAACAACTGCTTTACCTGTACCTTTAATGTTTTTAATTGCCTCTTCAAGACCGCTGAAATTCTTCATTTCCTCCATTACCCACTTTAACTGAGTCTCAAGTGAATTAACTGGCTGATTAATACTATCGGAAAACCTCTTTAGACCATCTTTTCTACTAGGTGTCGTCCACTGAGCAATTCCATAACCGGGCTGTCCTTGTGGTCCGGTAGAGGGTGGGATGGTAGAAGATCGATGGGGCGGGCGGCTATAAGCAATTTCTACAGACTCAGGATTTACACCCGATTCCTGTATAAAATTTCCAACAATTCCAGCAGCTTGCTCTTTTGAAAAACCCTGTGAAACAAAAAAGTTAATTGCTTTTTCTGCATTATCCTTTCCGCTAAAACTTGCCGTCTCGGTGTTAGGAGACTGTGTATTACAGCACGCAGTATTTCCTTCGCTTTCTCCACCATCCCCAGTTATTCCATCTCCTGTCGCTCGTAAATTTGTTGGTCCTGGTTCGGCGTTTTGGTCAGGAGCCCAAGCGTAATATAATGTATCACCCCTCCCATTTTCTGTTTGTTTTGCACCAATAGACTTTATGGCTTTTGGCGGAAGACCTGAAACTCTTCCCGTATAATTTTTAGGAGTATAACGCTGGGGGGATGAGTAGCCATTTGCACTTTGACCTCCCCTTGCACCTGCCCAAGGTGCAGGACCTGTTTCTGCAAGCACAGCAATAATACTTTTATTTGTTCTTGAGTTTGTTACAATAATTTTACGCGGCTTACTCGAATACCAATTTAACTCCTCATTATCTATAGCTGTTGTGTCTGCATCCCACGACCACTTTGCATAAGGAAGTCTCATAGTTACATAATAATCCTGATAAGATTGACCAGTAGCTACGTGTTGAGGGAATGATATTTTACTATCAACACCTTCAGCTATCAGTTTCCCGTCCGAATCTACAGGATCTTCGTAGCCAGTGCCACCTTTTACTGCAGGTAGCCGGTGACCCTCAAGCGTATCGTTTGATACATTTGAATTGTCTGATGACTCTATACCATCTGCCGAACCACCTATAGGCGCTGTGCCGTCACCTTCGGGGTTATCTGGTGATGTATCATTTGCTACTGAATTATACACCACATCAACAAGTAGCTTGATATCTTCAGTTTTTGTTGGATGAACTCCTTCGTTAAAAGACGAAAGATTTGCACTACTTTTGGCTTTTCCATACCAGTCAATTACATCAGCTCTGTCCCCCGCCCCCCTTGCAATGGCTTTATTGAGATTTTTAGAGCGAGTGTAATTTCTGGTGTCCATAATATTTACCCAGTAAATTTTTATAGTTGGTTTAAAAGACCTTACTTTGTTGACAGTTTTTTTTACTTTTGACTCCATTTCTTCAGAAGAATATCCCTGATCATTTGTCCCTAATGCGATAACAGCAGCTTCTGAATTTTTAATAATGTCTTTATCTTTCTGAATTTGCTCTAACCCACTTGGAATCGGGTTATTAAGTTCAATATGACGACTGCTTAAACCCTCAATAGTAGGGGTCCATCCCTTAGAACTAAATAACTCAGAATACTTATCTTTAGCAATTTCAGTAATTGAATCACCCAAGATATACACTTTACCAGCTGGAACAGGACTGTTTTGTTGTGCGACTGATGTATCTCCACCGCTTGGGTCGCATGCATTTGGGTCATAAAACTGGATGTTTGAGTCTGAAAAAAAGTCCGAAACCGCACGAGCGGGGATGGTGTTAAAAAATGACACCAATAAGAGGATGAGTATTAAAGTAAGCCTGTACATAGTTTTATTTATTATTTTATTCATATATTTAATCTATGGCACCTGAATATGTAGATGGTCACACGAATCATTAAAAGTAGTTATTCCATCAGCTAGTTCAGGGGTAGCTCCGCATTGTTTTTGTCCAATACCACTACCACTTGGTAGTAAAGGAGAAATCTTTTTTATTACACTTATAGCGTCAGAATCTCTTCCTGTAGTAGCAACGCCATTTATACTTGCTATATCCACTGCTTTTCCTTGCCAGTGCTTACTAGCTGTACCAGCACCTGCCGTGTTGCCAGTGCAAGATCGATTGAGTGAAGATATGTTTATTTTAAAATCTTCTGATATAGCTAATATTATTCCTAAAATATCTTTATTTAGCGGACAGCTATTATCGCCATTTGAGATATTTCTAACATGAGTTTCATACTGCGGTGCTATCGTAATATTATCTGAATCAATAATTTGTTGAGCGAGTTCTTGGGCACTTCCTGAGGGCAAATTAGTTAAGCCAGTGCTATCTTCAGGCGTAGAAGTGGTGATATTGGATACTTCTGGAGCGCATGAAATTCCCTCGCCATCGTTCATATCGACGTCTACGCTGGAG
>CAZJUR010000001.1:99196-164279 GCA_964549525.1 uncultured Candidatus Saccharibacteria bacterium
TTCTGGAGCGCATGAAATTCCCTCGCCATCGTTCATATCGACGTCTACGCTGGAGTCCATACAGTACAGTCTCATCATTGTATAGTTTTGACTATCTTTTTTAGTACACATATCTTCATCATCACCCAGAGGGGTAGTAGTATTAATGCATTTTTCAATAAATTCTGTAAATTCACCTGCAGGATTACCTTCTTCATCAATTAAACTCTTATCTACTAGATAATCAATAACTGCTTCTGGGTCATAGTTTTCTCCACTTAAAATAGTTGGGTCCATACCATACTGAGCATTACAGAATGGATCGCCCGCTACATCTTTTTCTTTTAATTTATTATCTACGCAAAATTTATACGCAGCACCCTCATTACTAGCTCCCGCTACGTTAATTATAGAAGAAAAGGCTTGTGAATTAATAGAAGCAACTTTATTCCCAATAGATGTAATATTTGAAAAACCGGTTAGGGACGGATATATTGCAATTGCAAAATTATGAGCAAAAGAAAATCGATTAGAAAAATCGAATTGATTAACACCCTCTTCTTTTGCGATCTTAAGCTGGTTTGCGCGCGCTATCTCACTCCACTTTGTTGCCTGCGTTTCATTAATAGGTTGCATGCCCTGGGCTTTTGAAATTTGTGAAATCGTCGCACCGACTCCAGAAATAGCAGCATTGCCTACGTCGCGTCCTGTTTCGTCACCTGTTACAATAGTGCGCGTAAGGGCTCTTGAGATACCACTTACAAGCGGCGGGACACCAAGATCATAAAAAGCATACATAGCCCCAAATTTAGCAGCTTCCACACCCGCCCTAGTCGCCGTTCCTTTTTCAATTTGTTTTTTAATAAAATTTTTGATGATTTTTGATTCAATCTTTTTGGTAAGTGTTTTTGTGATACCCTGTGAGGCGGCTTTAATGACACCTTTGGCGGCAGCAGCAGCTAGCGTTCCTGCACCAGGAATAAGATAAAGACCTATGCCAATAACGGTGGCTTCTGTGCTCAGGGCAACTTTGCATATTTTATCGGGAATTTCATCAACAGAAGCTTGAACGACTTCTCCAAACAGACCAGGTGGTTCACCACCATTTTGATATCTCCCAATATCTTCGTCTTTGCCTGGCCTAATCGCACCTGTCGCAGCATAATTGTAACCAAATGAATCAAAGGCTGTCTTCCCACTACTATCAGTTGAATTTAACATGTTCATAAGAGTACTTATTTGAGCGGAAGTGTTACCATCTGCCTCTCCGGCTTTAATACGATCGGCTACACTCGCAAACATGATACTATAATTAATTAATTGAGTGGCTTGGGTAATATACCGTGCACTATTCACTGCTCCGACAAGCATTTTTACCGTACAAAATCCCTGCACTGATGCAAGTGGATTTGGATTAAAAAACCCTGATATTCCACCACCCTTGTTTCTAATTTTTTCTGAGCTCTCAGCATGCATTGCCTCATGTTCTGGCGTACCTAGCTCAGGTTCTTTCAAAGACTTCTCGTAGTTATCTCTATCAGCTTTCAGTTCCTCAGACCTTTTCTCGGTTGCCTCTTGTACATCATCGGTCATACCCTTAACTTTTTCGTTTTCTTGCCTATCTAGCTCCGGATCACCAGTAGATCCATCAAGTCCAGATGAAACATTAGCATCAAACAAGTCACCGGAGGTAGATTCTCGGGTTAATTGACGTGCATTACTTTTACTTTTTTCTTCATCGGTGTTACCAACACCCTCCTTAAGCACTCGTTTTCCCAAAAAAGTTTTTGTACGAATAAAGACACCTTTTGCAGCACGTCCCGCGTATACCTCTGCTTCAGATTTCCAAAACGTGTTCATGGATTTACGAAGAGCTGGGTCTGTGCGAAGCACCTGCCTTATCTTGCTGGAAGCAACCACTTTGCCAGGAATTTCTTTATATGGATCAGTCGGATCAAACTTCCCTGCATCAATTTTAACTAACCTCACCGGTTTTTTTAGTGGGTTTAAACTTCTACGACTCGTATCTACTTCAAGCCGATATCCATTTACGCCGTTTCTTCTGTTAAATTTTTTAATTTCTCTATCAGAAAAACCTTTATAGCGACATTTTACCTTTACAACACCACAGCCAGTCGTTAGATCTCGGTTAAACTTTTTGGCTTGTACGCGTATTGCTCTTCTTTCCATAACATCTCGCATTCTTTCTCCCAGATTGCCAAATGGTACTTCTTTGAAATTAATCAATCCAAGCGCCATCATAATAATTGAAAACAAAATTCCAACAAATGAAAATATTAATCCTACACTGGCAAAAACTAAACTTCCTTTTTTATATAAATCACGACTATTTTTTATTGAACTACCTCTACTTTTTGAAGAAGTACTATCTTTCCAGCCAGCATCCCCCGAAGCCTCCTTGTTTTGAAGGTCTGAAGACTCACTAGAATCATCCGATGAACCTACACTTGCCGCATCATTTTCTCTACTGGATAAATTATCTGAAACATCATCTTGTGTTCTAGGAGAACCAGGAGTTGAAGCTTGATCGCGAGGACCATAGTTTTGATCAATTTTTTTATCAAAATCGTCTTGTCCTACGTTTTTCGCGGGATTTAACTTATCATTTTCTTGATCAGCGGTTGCCATACTTCAGACTGTTATTGTTTAATTTCACCTTCAGATAAATACCCTTTTCGCACGTCAACTTCTCCAGCTGCTTCAGCTCGCTGAGCTAATTCAGCAGCACGTTGAGCCTCTAAAATAGCTTGTGGATCAGTAGTTATGAGACTCTGCTCAGTGGGGCTAGCCACTACCTGAATATGCACATGGTTTTGGCCGGCAAAAAACAGACCTTGTCCGACTGGGAAATTATTGAGGCGCTTCCGCTCTTCTTCGGTGAGCTTAAAGACATCAGCTAAAATATCCACTGCACTCGACGATTGCTTTAAAAGAAGCTGCATAGAGGCGTTTGCTACGATAGCACGACCCATTTTGCTCGACATAAAGTCTTCGACGTCTTGAGTGATAGTTGTAAGACCCAAGTAGTATTTTCGCGCACGTTTGGCGAGGCTAAAAATAAAATTAGCCGAATCTTCATATTTCATTAATTGCCAAGCCTCATCAACGATTAGCATACGACGTCGTTTATCCGTGCGAGTTTTGTTCCAGATATGATTGAGGATAATATACATAGCGACTGGCCGGAGCTCTTCCTCGAGTGTTTGAATATTAAAGACCACCATAGTGCTATTTATGTCGATATTACTTCTTTGGCTAAAAATCCCCGCAAATGTACCGGCTGTATATTTACGCAGCCGTTGCGCCATCTCTGGACCACTGCCACCCATGTGAAGCAAGGTGTCATATAAATCGTTAATGGTCGGCGGGTCAGATTGGTGAGTAAGCGGATCACTGGTAATACCAGCGCGAGCATACGTATCTATCAATGCTTGGTCAAGATCTGCCTCTTCGGTAGGTGTGAGTGGTACGGCGGCGTTGGTAATCATCAGCTTAATCAATCCGTGTAGCGTGATCAAATTAGCGCGTAACGAGTCGTCGGCATCGTCATCTTCATCAATTACTTTCGGAAGATCAAAGGGGTTGATCCGTACATCTGAGTTAAGGCTCATTCGAACATAACTACCGCCAACAGCTTCAGCCAACTTCTCATACTCATTTTCTGGATCAATGATGATAACCTCTGTGCCCATCATCATGCTGCGAATTGCCTCGAGTTTGACCGCAAATGATTTACCGGCTCCAGATTTTGCAAATACGACCATGTTAGCGTTTTCTAAGGTAAAGCGATCAAAGATAACCAGCCCATTATTGTGCATATTGATGCCATAGAGGACACCTTTTTCTTGGGTCAAGTCAGCACTTGTGAAAGGAAAACTGGTCGAGATCGCGCCGGTGTTCATGTTGTGACGAATCTGAAGCTGGTCAGCTAGTTGCGGCGAGGTACTTTGTACTCCTTGCTCTTGCTGAGAAGACGCTACTTTACTAAACACCAGCTGCTGACCAAGCGTACTCTCAATTTTGTGCTGCATAAAGTTCATTTCATCAAGCGAATCAGCATAGAGCGTAATGTACAGTCCATAGCGGAAAAAGCGCTCCGCACCAAGCTGCAACTGATCTCGTAGCTCTTCCGCATCCATAATTGCAGCTTCAAGCGCCGGATCACGGACACGACCTTTTTCTTGATTGATAGACATACTTGCCTCGAGTTGAGTCACTTTCTTGCGCAGATTTTTCATGACTACTTGGCTCTCGACAGGATAAATAAACATGGCTATATCGAGTACTTCATCAGCATTAATAATCGAACTTAACCAGCCGGTATAAAGCTGGCGAGGATAGGCATAGACATACAGCGTTCGACCGTACTTTGTGCCCAAACGAAAATAACTGGAGTTTATCTCAAGACTACTGGGAGCTATCAAGTCGCGTAACGTGCGGACACCTTTTAAAAATTCTTGCTCAATCTCCACCTGCTCGCGAGCTCTTTGTTGAGCAGCAACGTCGATTGGATCTGGTTTTTTACCGCCAAATAAGCCCATTACACTCCCTCCGTCAGGTGTGGACGCGTAGCTTCGCCCTGCCCTTTACGTACATACGTATTGGTGGCCTCTTCAAAGTTACCGAGCGGTTGCGATACTGCCGTATCTGGATTATAGAAGTTGTAGTACAACTCACCAAGCTCCTTTGTATTTAGTTGTACCGATCGCACTCCCATCTGAAACAACCCTGTCAAAACGGTATTAACGCGATTTTGCAGTTCGTCTTTCGCTTTATTATAGGCGTCTTCATTTATCTTCACATCACCTTGTTGTTGTGGCTTAAACAGAGCTGAAAACAGATTTTTACTGGAATTGACGGCACTATTTAAGTCACCCGCTGGGTAGTACGGAATCACGACAAAAAAGCTTTTGTCCATAATATTAGCCTCTTGAGCTAGTCGATCCATGAAGTCAATGTAATTATCCATCAGCACACCAAGTAGCATATTATCGAGACCTCTTCGAATGTTTTCCAGCCGATCAAGATACGGTGCGATATCTACTCGCTGGGAACGAACTAAAATTTGTATAGGAAAGGTAAGCGAGTTTAAAAAGCTTTGATAAGCGTACTCGACGCCTTCTCGCTCGCGTGAACTCATGAGGTCAAAATTAATTGATTTAGAGGTGATAACTGCGCGATAACTGCCATCTGCCATAATGACCATGTTGTCACGAAGCTCAGCAATCAACAGAGCATTTTGGGCGCTATTTGGGTTGCGTTTTGGCTTAGGGGGTGGTGCTTGCTGGCTGCCCTGTGCGCCAGCACTCGTTTGAGCTACACCTCCGGGAGGTGCGGTTGGCGGTGCAGATTGTTGTGGCTGTTGCGGTTGCATACGGACCCCTATTCTTTTTGTCTCTGTAAACAGATGACCCACCTCATCATAAACTAATGAAGTTTTATCTCGACCTCTTCCTGATGTTTTTTTGCTTCACGACGGTGTTTTTCCTTCGCGATAGTCGCCACAGAAAAAGGTGTTTTCGCAAGTTCTATTGTATCAGGAGATGGGACGATCTCGCTAGTGGTTTCTGGCGGTTGCGGCTCCGGTTTGGCCTTTTGTTGGATTGACGTTGGCTGGAGGACATGCTGGTGCATTTGTGGGTACGGTTGGTAAGAAACCGTACTTGGTAACGTAATGCCTGAATCTTCTGCGGGTTTAGGCGCCTCTACGGCGATTGATTCGGTCGGTGTGGCTTGCGTAGCCGCAACACCAAGCTTGGCTTGAGCTAAATGGTCCATCACCTCTTTTCGCTTGATGTTTTCTTGTTCGGTGATGAGACTGTCGAGCGCTTGGGCATTTTTGGCATCAGCGTCTAATATGTCAGGCGCATTCGCAGCTTCAGCGATGATCTCGTCGCTAAACTGTATGTTACCCGTGCTGTTTACTTGCGGGTTAGTAACACCTCGCGCTGCCCAGCCGCGCGTATCCATAAGCTGCGCCAAGCTACTGAGTCGCTGAACCGCTTCATCTTCACTTAAATCTTTAGTACGTCTATCCTCCACTTTTTTCGGTGCGGTGATGGCTACAGTCGAAACAGCGCCATCGGCAATCCACAGTCTTTTTTTTGCCTTGAGATTGTACTGAATTACTGCAGCTAAATAAACTTCAGTCGGCTGATCTTTCCGAAGCGGGAGAGCAATCATTAAAAAGAAAAAAACAACTGGCAGTGGGACAGCGACTAAAAATGGTGAAATTTTATACATTAAAAATGCAATAAAACATCCAAAGGCTGCAATCATTAAATAGATAAACTGACGGAAGCCAAACGGCCCGATGAGTTTGTCTTCGGCCTCCACGTCCTGTGGAACTTTATATACTGCCATGCTTATGGTTTATTATAGCAGTTCCTATGTGTAGCCTGAAGTGTAGGTGTATGTTAGTTCATTGCTCAATAACGACTAGAACTTAAAAAGCATAATTTAAACGAAAAATCTATCACGTTTTAGTGACGACCGGCTCTAAAAATGTGATAGATTTATAATAATGAAAACCCCTCGCCAGACATACTGCCTAGCGAGGGGTATGGTCATGAGCGCCACCATCGATAGATTATCGGAGTAGCGATCATGATAGCGATGAGGATGGAGTAGCCAAGATTGGCTAGAATCACATCCACTAGCATCCATTCCACTACTTCACCCGGCCAGAAGAACAGCCCAATAAAAAATGAGATGGATGCTCCGCAAATGAGCAAGATTGCTCGATCGCGGTTTGTTCGCCATTCGCGACATGCTCTCACCGAGCAATAGAATAATGATCCGATTGCTACCAGAGGCACAACTATGTACTGAAAGATATCAGCAATCATTCTGCTCCTTTGCAAATAGTAGTTTCCCACCAAGCTACTATATTAGTTATACACTAAATATTTATAAAAGTCAATAAATATAATAATATTTTTTAAATTCCAGGATTATCTTTTCGAGCAGTGTCTCTTTGTGCTGCAAGATAGCTAATAGCATCATCTCGATGAGCAAACATTCCTGGGTTTGCTTTATGAAGCGCAATCGCTGCTGCAGAAATTTTACGATTATCCATTTTAGCCAATTCTCTCAGTGTAGATTTAGATTTTACAGGATCAGTTAAATCTTTTGCAAGCTGCTCGCCAATTACTTGTTGAGCTGATATATTTGCCCCTGTACGAGGATCATTATACAAAACACTATCATCTTCAAAACTTTGTCGAGCCAATCCCCCATAGCCTTTGCCCTGTATTTCTGTTAATACAGACCCAATTCCACCAGTCGCGTCGCGTTGTCCACCCAAAACTATTTTACCTCTATCATCAGCAGTATTTTCTGCCAAATAATCCATACCTGCATTTCTCGCTACTTCATTAACATGTTCTGCAAACTCTGCGCCATCAGCTTGCGAATGAACTCCCTCTTTGCTCAAATCAGTGATGACACTTGCATTTAAACCGCCTGTTTTACCTAGTACAGTTGCGGCAGCTCGTGCACCTGCTAGAGTCTTTACTCCACCAGCCATTTCAAATTGTCGATAAGATTGAAGGTCTGAACCAACCAGTGCATTTCCGTCATGATCTACTGCTCCCTTACCTCTCACAGCTGCTTCAGCCGCCGCTCGACTGCCATTTAGTAAAAGTTCTACGGTTTGCGCTACTTCTGATTGATCTTTTTGATAACCAGCTACACCAGATCCTAGTGCGCTCGTTCTCCCTTCTTGAGTAAAACCACCTGCCGCACTAAGGCCAATTTTTTGCCCAACTCTTCCAAACCTTCCACGTCCAGTAAGACGATCATTTCGACGCCTTAAAATACCCTGTTCTCTTCTTCTCTCTCTCCCCTGCTTCCAATCTTGGCCCATCTCAAAACCACTTCGTACACCAGGTAAACGTTTTCCTGCACCCATCGCTCCTCCTCTTACTTTATCCAGTCCTTTATCTAAGTTTATACCACGTGTTGCGCGATCGGCTGCTCCTCCAATTTTAGCTAACATCGAGCTCGAGCCTTTTAATAGACCAGGTAGTGCAAAGAGTGGTACACATAGCACAACTAATGCAATAATATGTTGAAGGACTTCTTGAGTATCATCACCTCCACCTACGATACTCGTTGCTCCACCATTTAGCAATTTGGCTAAATACAATGAAGCTCCAAACATGAGCATAACTGCCGGATATACAATTAATAGTTGTCCAAATAGCTCTAGCCATTTTTTAAACCATTTTTCAGTATTCGGAAGTAACCACGCGACAAACGCGAGAGGTGATACTAGCACCAGACACATTAATACAACCTGTCTTCCAATCAATACGATCAAGATAGTGATAATACTCAATACTAGTGGAACAAACAAGAAGAATGCTAGTGCAATAAGGGCAGCAATTGCTACAATCTTGCCAGCAATAAATGGTCCGCCACCGCCTGTTGCTTGGACAATTGAATCACTTACACTTCCGCCTCCCAGCAGGAAGCCCATAATAGATGCTCCAACAATGTTACTAAAATCAATAAAAAGAGCACATATATAGAATGAGATATTCATGAGTATTGCAGCTACAACTAATCGTGGTAACATTCGTTTAACATTGTAGTTCGATAAACCAGCAGAAGTTGCTTGAGAAAAAATAATTACCAAAAATGCGACAATTAAGAGTATATTAGCTAGTCCAAGAAATGAGCCCCACGCTTTTCTGATGTCATTACTTGGACCCTCTGTGGCCAAGAAGCGCACCGTCATTAGTTTGTCAATTAATTTAGCAGATTCCTGGACAGCACTCGCCATCGCATTAATCATGGGGCAGAATAGCCATCCCATTGCTCCGCCTTGACAGGTAACTCCTGAAGCATTAGAGCTACTAGGGGATATCGTTTTGTCAGTTATATCATTTCCGCTTCTATCAGTAACTTTATCGATGCCACCATCTTCATTAAAGGTCGCTTTTTGTCCATCTGGTCCGATCAAAGTTAGTGAACTTGCTGCTTTAATATTTTCTGTCTGGCAAAGACCCACAGGGCCGGGATCGAACGTATAATATCCATCCTGTCCTTCAAGAGGTTTAAACATTCTTTTACTACAACCCAAGCTTGAGAAAAGCTTATTTTGAAGTTTTTCACATTCTTTCCAGCTAGGGCTATCCGAGTCGCCACCTTCTGGCGTATGCTTCATGGAACTACAATTAGGGCCTGGTGGCTCTTGTGAAATTGCGTCCACATACCCTACAGCTGCCTTTAAACACTCCGAATACTTATTAGGATCTACAAACCATTTTTTTTCAGTTACACTCTCGTCACGACTATCGGTTTTTATATTTGCTGATTTAAACATTCTTCCATCGCCACATTCTAGCTCATCCTCTAAAATGGCTTGATAAGAATCACAACTACCGTCTCTCCAGTCATCTAAGTTTTTACATTCATCAGCTATTTTTTTTAAAACATTGACACCTTGCTTTTTAAGTGTTTCACCTCCACCTCCACCTCCATTAGTAGCAGGGGTAACTAAACCAGCGGCAGAAGCACTATCGGTGAATGTGATTGAAATAGATAAAATAGATATTAATCCAATCACTATGAGCCCACATTTTAGTAAAAGATTCATGTTAACTTAAGTATATCTTTTTTTTTTGATTCACAAAAGATTTGTTGCAAAAAACAGTATAATTGTGCATAATTTATATCAAATGTATAAAATAAACAGCATTTTCACAAAAAAAAATATCCTAACAGCAACATTAATGTACTGTTCAGTCATATCATTGCAATCAGTACATGCGGTTGCAAATGACACTCCTCAGACACCTTCAGCCCATGGGGCAGACTATGCAGGAGGCTCAAAAACATATAACAAAATATCACAATGTGACAATAAATATAAGGGCAGCTCCTCAGAAATATCTAAAAAAAGAGAAGAATGTCGTGATGGATTCAAAAAACAGGTTGCACGTAATATTGGTAAGTCTGCTGGAGAGGCAGATGTACAAAACAATAATACAAATGAAAAAACCGACTGTAGTAAAAATCCACCAGGCTCGACGTATAAAAGTGCTTGTCTCAGTGCTTATGGTGCAGTCATTCGTGCAGCGGCAGAGAAAAAAGGTGAAGAAGATGCAAGAGATAACAAAGCATTGGCAAACAGCTGCCTGAATATAAAATATGGCGGTAGTGCAACTAAAAGTGCATGTAGAAAAAAGTTTAAAAAAGTAAAAAGTGGCATAGATGGCAGTAGTGAAAATAAATGTGGTGGAGTAGCTACCTATTTCGATTTTAATTGTGCGTCAGATGTTGACAAAAAGAAAGGGGGATCAGATAATCCTATATTTTCTTTACTCATAACGATTGTGAATTGGATGACAGCACTGGTGACCGTGATAGTAGTTGGTGCGATTGTATACGGGGGATTTCTCTATATGACTGCTCGAGATAGCGCCGAAGTTAGTCAAACAAAAAAAGCAATTTCAGTAATTGTAAACGCTATTATTGCTCTTGTGCTTTTAGCTGGCATGTACGCCATTATCAACTTTATCGTCCCAGGAGGAATATTTAAAAATTAAATGAACAAAAAAATTTATATTATCATTCTCATATTTTTACCCATTTTCTTGTCATTCAATATATCTTTTACGGCCTATGCAGATAAATGCAATACCGAATCAACTTTTCTTGGTATTCCTCGGTGGAATGATGGACTGTGTAGGGAGAATACAGACGAAATAGAAATTAGTCAAGAAGAACCAATGAATGACGTTATTCTTATTATACTAAACGTTCTTAGCATAGTCATTCGAATTAGTAGCTATATCGCAGTTGGACTAGTCATATGGGGAGGGTTTCAATATATTTTAGCAGCTGGTGATTCGTCGAAAATTTCAAACGCAAAAAAAACAATTAGCAATGCATTGATTGGGTTATTAATTGCACTTTCTGCTATCGCAATTGTCGCATTTGTTAAGGGTGCATTATGAAAAAAAATATTTTATTTATTACAATTGTTCTTTTCAATACTTTACTTTGCAGTGGCATAGTTTATGGTGAAGCGAATTATTCTAAATATCGTGAAAATAACAGCCGTTTAGCTAGGATTAAAGAGGGTTGTAAAAACTCGACCAAAAGAAACTATAATAAATGCAAAGCACTACAGCAAGATCTTGTAGAAGATATTGGTGTAATGAGTTGTGGTCGCCTAATAACAACATTTGGCATTAATAGTGGTGGTGTAAATTTATGTCAGGCCGCTATAGATAACTTTAAGCCCGGAGGATCGAATAATAGTCCATCGGACTCTGGCACTCCGAGCGATGGATCTGGTGGATCTGGCAGTCCAAGCGATTCTGAAAGCAGCCCTTCACCATCCGATACGACTACTAGACCAGGGGGCTCTCCAGCAGAGGAACCAAAACCATCTCAGTGGAGTGGCGGCGAAGTTGGCTCCGATCTTAAAACAACAAAACCAACAAAAATTGATGTTGGTGAAGAAGCTGGTGAAGTAAAAATTAGTAAAAAAACTGAAAAATCGATCGTTGCCGGTATCCTAGATGCAGTCTATAGTATAGCTGCTGTCGTAGCCGTAATCATAATTGTTGTATGTGGAATTATGATCACAACATCTGACGGCGACGCACAGAAGGTAGCTACTGCTCGTCGAGGAATTATATATGCTGCTATAGGTTTGCTTATAATCGGCTCTGCATTTATAATTACTGGTGTTATACAATGGATTGCGAACTAAAAATATGAAAATATTACAAAATTTTTCTACGAAATATTCAAAATACACTTACTTAGTAATATCAATTTTTTGTATCGGGGTGATGTCGACACATGTATATGCTGCCGATTCCAGTATCTCAGAGTGTAGTGGTAATGATGCGGCAATCTGTAAAACAAATCCTAGCTTGATAAGCGGCATACTAGGCACAGTGATTAGTATCTTATTGTTTATCGCAGGGACAATTGCAGTGATTATGATTATCGTGGGTGGGCTACGGTATATCACCTCAGATGGTGACGCAGCTAAAGCTAGTCAAGCTAAAAACACGATTATATACGCTATTGTAGGTCTCGTAGTTTCAATTATGAGTTATGGAATTGTTGCTTTTGTGGTGGGGAGATTGTGATGAATATAGTAAAAATTTCTAAAATGTTGACTGCAACGATGCTCCTTGTGACAACTTTTGCAGTGGCTTATAGCAACGTACCAGTAAGTGCAAGCACAATTGATGAAGTTCAAAATGGAGTAAGGGGTTCTGGCGGTGGAGGCGACTCAAATAGTAGCTCTAAAGTAACGGATACAATTAGGATAATCACGAATATACTACTATTTATTGTTGGTGTTGCAGCGGTCATTATGATCGTGGTAGCTGGACTGCGCCTAGTGACTGCGAATGGTGATGCCAATACGGTGTCCCAAGCTAAAAATACGATTATATATGCCATTATTGGTATTGTGGTGGCTGCTCTTGCCTACGCGATCGTCAATTTTATCATTAACCAAATTACGTAGAATGGCATGAAAAAATATAAATTTTACCTCCTAGCAGTAACGTTAGTTATAGCAAGCTTTACCCTCCCAGCTTTTGCTTTAGACCAAAAGGCTAAAACCGGTTTCGAGGAGGGTCTTCAGGAGTCAGGTGGATCAGGCGCCAATAAAGATGCACTCAATAAGCCAATTCAAGATGTAATCAATATACTTTTATATGTGGCCGGTGTTGCTGCAGTCATCGTGATAGTAATTGGCGGAATTCGCTATATTACCTCTGATGGCGATGCCAATCAAGCAAACCAAGCTAAAAAAGTGATCATATATGCGGTTATTGGTTTGGTAGTGGTAGTATTTTCATACGCTATTGTTAACTTTATACTAGGACAGGTAACCCCATCACCATGAAAAAAGTTGTATTCGTTTCTTTCATCATAATGTTCGCCACCGTATTTTCTCAAACTCAAGTTTTCGCCAGTACTGAGGATGATTGCAACAAAATTGGCGGAGATTGGGACAGCGCAAAAAGTGTTTGTAGCCCTAATCCAACCAAACAAGCCTGTGTGGGCGGCGGAGGTAAATGGCAAAAACTAGATGGTGATGATAAACCGCGTTGTCATACAAATACCGATAAGGGACCTAGCGTCTCAAAAACAATTCAAAATATTATAGATTTACTCTTATACTTAGCTGGTATGATAGCCGTGATCATGATCATTGTAGCTGGACTCCGTTATGTCACGAGTAACGGGGATCCTCAGACTGCGAGCAAAGCTAAAAATACCATTATCTATGCCATTATCGGGTTAGTAATTGCTATTCTATCTTATGCAATCGTTAATTTTGTGCTATCACAGTTAGGATAAAAGATGAGAAAAATTTATTTATTAATTATCGGTATCATGATTTTTGCCAGTAGTATTTTTATACTAGATCCGCTAGCGCAGGCAAAGGTGTCACTTGATGATGTAAAATCTTCGACCTGTGACAGATCATCTGGAAGATCTGGTGTAGAGATAAAAAAACGGAAGAATGAACTAGATCGTAAAGCCGATAAATCTCAAAAGGAAATTGAAGAGTTAGAAAAATTAAATGAAACGTATTTTAAAGACGGTAAGTCGCCCGACAATACAAAATGTTACGAACATAGGGGAAGTTTATCTGGGACTATTCGCTCCATCGTGAACGTCTTATTGTTTATTGTTGGAGCGGCAGCTGTGATCATGCTTGTCGTGGGGGGATTAAAATATGTTACCAGCAATGGCGACCAACAAGCAGTTAAAAGTGCCAAAGATACTGTTTTATATGCAATCATTGGTATTGTTGTAGCATTCTTAGCTTATGCAGCCGTTAACTTTGTTGTTTCACAGCTCAATTAAGGCGCCAAGCCATTAGTTGACTGTAGAGGAAAGAGTTTAGATGAAATTAAAGAAATCAAAGATGGAAATGATGAAAAATGTAAACCAAAACCATTAGCCGAGAGAGAGGAGATTGACTGTAGGTACCTAAGTTCGGATCAAAAAGCACTGATACGATATGCCGGTGCTCAAAAATGTAAATAGTAAAAAAAGACTTCACAAATAGTAGTAATTTTGTTATAAATATAAGCATAAGTCTCAAAAAGGAGAAAATAAATGAAAACATCACTTTTATCAAAAATAAAAAGGGTTACCATCTTAAACGCAAGTGTCATCACTCTTTTATGTGTATTTGGGGTGATAGCTAGTGTTAGTACAGCCTCTGCTGCTAATGTTACATGTGAAGGTGTAGCAGGTCTAAATAATGGGGCAGATTGTGCAGCGGGAACTGGACAAGCAACCGAGATTGCGGGTAGTAATGGAATATTTAAAACAATCGTTAATATATTACTATTTATTGTTGGTGCTGTAGCAGTTATTATGCTGGTGATTGGTGGTTTGCGATATGTTACTAGTAATGGTGATCAAAATGCCGTTACTGGCGCCAAGAATACGATTCTCTATGCCATCATTGGTATTGTAGTGGCCTTTTTAGCCTATGCGGCAGTCAATTTCGTAATAGATCAGCTAGGCAAAAATGGTAGTGTTGTTCAATAAAATAATTTATACTGATTCAAATTTTTTAAAATACACCCATCTGGGTGTATTTTAAATGCTTCAAATTTCTTACTGAATTTGTATCTTCTTAGCTTGTTCTTGTTTGACCTTAGTGAAAGTGATGGTGAGTACGCCGTCTTTTAAAACCGCTTCAACCTCATCTTCTTTTACTGGTACTGGTAGCGCAAGTGTACGGCTAAATTCGCCCCAATAGCATTCTTGGATATGCCATTGTGTTGCATCAGTATCGTCCCCACTAGAAAGTGTGCCGCTGATAGTTAAGATCCCATCAGAGATACTCACGTCTAGATCTTGTTTATTAACCCCCGCAGTACGGGCTTTGATAACAACTTTTTCTTCGGTCTCATACACATCAACTGCTAATTGACCAGGTACACCGCTATCGTCGTCTTCCCAGCTCTCATTGCCACCATCTTGAGATTCTTGTGGAGCTTGCGATTGATCTTCTTCTTCACTCAAAAAAGCTGCCGCTAGCTCGTCTTCGATCAATAGATCGTCGTTAGTACTTTTATTTCTCGCCATTATAGTGTTCTCCTCCACTTTTCTATTGACATCTCGTGTCCTAAGACTCATTATAGCTAACAAGTTACTAAAAATCCATAATTTCAAGCCCCAAAACGTAAAAAATACAATGATCGATCGTTTGCTCGCTTATATAGCTCCTCACCACTGTTATGGTTGTGATACTTTAGGCGATCCATTATGCAATAATTGTCAATTTAACATCATATCCGAGTCACCAACGACTTGTATAATATGCAAAAAACCGAGCATGCGAGGAGTGTGCAGTAGCTGTAGTAAAGCACCTTTTTCACAGGCGTGGGTAGTAGGCGAAAGAAGCGGTGAGCTTGAAAAACTGATAGATGATTTCAAATTTCATCGGGTCAAGCGGGCTTTATGGGTGGCTGCTCAATTGCTTGATCACACCCTACCCCACTTTAATTCACCTGTTCATATCGTCCCAATCCCAACCATACCTAAGCACATTCGCCTGCGCGGCTATGATCATATGCTCATGATAGCTACATATCTTACGAAAAATAAACATATATCAGTATGCAGAATGTTAGAAAGAAAAGATTTTTCAGTACAGGTCGGCGCATCGAAAGCGACGCGAAAACTTCAAGCCAAGAGTGCTTTTGTAGCACGTATACAGTGTGATCAAACTATACCACATCTGATTATCGATGACATTGTCACGACGGGAGCCACCCTCGCGTATGCTGCCAAAACGCTTCGGCAAAAAGGTATTCAAACAATCTGGGTGGCTGCATTAGCACGTTCAGTTGATACTGCTTCTTCTGGAAACAATATAGTATCACGCAACAATATAAAATAATTAAATTCACCTACCAATGTAATCTCTATAAAAACTGTCACATTTCTCATTACGATCGGCTCTAGAATCGTGATAAAAACACTGTATGAGTAAAAGAAATACGAGAATTTGATAAAATTAATCCGGCATATTCAGGGAAGAGTGGCCGAGCCTGGTTGAAGGCGCACGACTCGAAATCGTGTAAGCAGTTTACGCTGCTTCGTGGGTTCAAATCCCACCTCTTCCGCCACAAATTTACAGATCTAAAATATCTGTTTTCACCATTTCTTGGAAACTCCAGGTTCCTCCACCCTCTGATTTATAATTAAAGTAACACCATGCATGAGCTTGACTATAGGCATTTAACTGAGCTGCACCGTATTCTTGTAGCCATTGTTTTTTGAGCATATCCGATGGCAGTTGGCGATGTGTTTGGCCCATCACAACACTCCACTCCCCGATCATAAGAGGGCTAATCTTCGAGGCAAATTTAATAAAGCGTCGAGACCGACCTAATTTTTTAAAAATAGTTTTTTGTGAAGCGGCTTTCTTGCCGCCAAAAGCATGATAAAAATGACAATCTAGACCTACTCCCAATATTCGTGCAACTGTTAGTCCTAGATATGGCATATACCAATCGCCAATATATATTCGGATAGTATCATCAATCGCATGGATAGCTTTTTTTGTCTTATGGTAGTAGCGAAAAAAAGTTACTATATCACGTAATCTAAAGTGTGGCTCATTTAATAGTTCAATTCCCCAAAAAGCTGCGCGATTTCTATATCGTTTCACTAGTTTTATCGTAAATTCATATGTATGATCTTGATAAGCTTGGGTATTGATCCACTCCCCACAATCTTTTCGCCCACAATGAGCCGCATAATTTTGACCACCTTTTGCTCCATGAACATCAAGAAATATAGAAAGATTGTATTTTTCAGCCATATCAAAAGCCCAATCCAGTCTTTTGTGTGAAGCAATATAGGGCGCTTCGCCACCAAAAAGCCAATCACCTACTGGTATGCGAATCAGTGGTACGTTTTGGGTAGCTAACCACTGAAAATCAGCCTCTGTGATAAAGTTTTTTTGATGCGACGCAATGCGCTTTGTATATTTTTTCCCGAGTAAAGATAAGCTATATTCATCTTGCGCAGTCGTATCACGAAAGAGGCTAGGTGTTAAAAACCGTTCTAATACTAACCAGCCACCAAAATTCACACCTCTATAAGTCGTTTTTCTTGTCAAAATAATCCTTAAAAATGGTACCCGCGGTAGGATTCGAACCTACGACACCTGGTTCCGAAGACCAGTGCTCTAATCCACTGAGCTACACGGGCGCAGTCTGCAGTCTTTATTTTAACAGAGATAGAGCTATAAACGCAATCGACGCAGGAGTCGGTCAACCGCATCAAAATGGATATCTTCCATCGGCAGATATGCTCCGAGCGTATCTACGATAACTTCTCCTTGATCTTCTGGAAAATACACTGTCACCTCTTGTCCAAACCGAGCAACCGGAAGCAGTCGCACACAGAATAGCCCTCCATCTTGAATAACTCCGAATCCTCGAAATTCATCAAACGCGCGAAATCGCTGCCCTATGAGTATACCCTCTTCGTTTAAAGCGTAATCAATGATACGTGATGGTCGTCGCGAATATATAATAAGGGTAATTGCCATGACAATGATGAGGATCGAAAAGATATATCCTCTTATGAAAAAAACATCAACGATGATAAGTAATGCAGCGATAGCTACAAGGCCAGCAAACCACGAAGCATCTCTCTGATGATCAACATATTCTGAGGCTTGCCAACGGGTAATATATTCCTCAGAACTATCTGAGGTAAGAGTTTGCTGAGGCTTTGGAGGAGGTGAAATATTATTCAATTCAGGCTGATTTTGATCACCCTGCCAGTAATTTCCTCCTGTCTGTGGTTCCATAACTTCATTATATCAGAATGGTTATGCTTGATAAGCTCCTTAACTGACACACAAAAAAAGATAGACTAGTATCTATCTTTTTTGGCGGAGGAAGAGGGATTCGAACCCTCGCGGGAGCTTGCGCCCCCCTAACGATTTAGCAAACCGTCCCCTTCAACCACTTGGGTACTCCTCCACATATGATCGTGGCGGAGAGGGAGGGATTCGAACCCTCGGTACCATTGCTGGCACGCCGGTTTTCAAGACCGGTACCTTCAACCACTCGGTCACCTCTCCATGCTCATGTTATTTTAACAGAGATATGCCATAATATGAATATGAATGACTCGATTTTTACAAAAATAATCAAAGGTGAAATACCTTCTTATAAGATCTATGAAGATGACATAGTGCTAGCCTTTCTTGATATACATCCTGTTCAGCCCGGCCATATACTGGTCGTACCAAAGCAACAAGTCGATAAGCTAGAAGATGTAGAAGAAACTACCTATCTACATCTCATGACAACGGCCAAAAAATTAATGCTACATATCAGAGAAAAACTACAATCTCCTCGCGTAACCATGAAAGTCGAAGGCTTTGATGTTCCACATGCGCATGTTCACCTAATCCCCTGCCAAACGGCGTCAGATTTTTGGAACAAAGTACGAATGGACGAACCTATTGACCATGATGCCTTGACAAAGATGCATAGTCGTTTGACGCTTATATGATCACCATTATCACCGTAGGCAAAAAGCACGATAAAGGCATTGCTCATGCACTAGGAGACTATGAGAAACGTCTAAAACAGTCTTTTTCTATAAAATGGGAGATTATCTCTCCGTCTTCAAAAACTCATCTACAGGCACCTCAGGAAGAGTCTCTGCGTATTTTGAAGCGATTGAAAGACGATAATTACGTTATTCTTCTTGATGAAAGAGGGGAGCTGATAGATTCTCCCGCTTTTTCCAGCTTAATCCAGCGACCCATTGAACATTCTCGTTCGGTGATAATTATTATCAGTGGAGCGTACGGGACTACAGACGTAGTGCGTAAACGCGCAGACTTCGTATGGTCGCTTTCATCACTGGTTTTTCCGCATCAACTTGTGCGCTTGATGCTTGTAGAACAGCTCTATCGTGCATATACGATACGGGCTGGTCTTCCCTATCATCACCTGTAATTAAAGTATAGTAAGCTCTCTCTGTAGCCTACCACAGAGGGCTGTCTGATCTTTGAGCTGCTGCTTGGAGTCATTGACGAGATTTTCTGGGGCGTTTTTAACGTAGCTTTCATTTTGAAGGCGATTTTCGAGCTGAGAGATAGTTTCCTCTACCTTCTTGATTCGCTTGACTAAATGGTCTTTATGTTTTTTTAATGTTTTTTCGTCAACCTCAAGCCACACTTCTCTATGGGGTACTGCCAGACGTAGACCATGCGGCTTTAAGGTCTTTGTTACCTTTTGTAAGCCAGTAAATTGCATCAGTAAATCAGCATTTTCTTCTATCAATGAATCATTTTGATAGAGAAGATGATAGTCTCGTTTCCCTAGCTCTTTCGTAAGGTAGCGTATTTCTCCTATTAGCTCTTGAAGTTGACCAAACTCGCCGGCAGCAATATCACTATAGGTAGGCATATCTTCTGGCCACGTTTCAGAAATAAGCAGCCCAGTTTTGCGTTCCATAGCTTGCCAAATGGTTTCGGTTACAAAAGGTGCAAATGGATGAGCAATTTTCAGACAACTATCCAGCACCCATGCCATCAGAGAGATATTTTCTTCTCGTTTAGTGGCCTCAATATACCAATCAGCCACTGAATGCCATATCGTGTGGTACACCGTATCAGCAGCTTCTGCAAAACGATAGGTTGCTATGTAGTGTTCGACAGACGATTTTGCTCGGGTAAGTTCAGCTACTATCCAATGATCAGCAAGTGACTGAACAGATGGCTTCTCGAGAAGCGTATTCTCCCCTACTTTACCTTCGACATACCGCGCTATATTCCATAGTTTGTTACAGAAGTTCCTTCCAGCCACAACTTTGTCGATAGCAAAAGCTTGATTTTGTCCGGCTGATCGATTTGCGATAATTCCCATGCGCAGCGCATCTGAGCCAAATTGAGCAATCAAGTCCATAGGATTGATGACATTACCTTTTGATTTACTCATTTTTTTGCCTTTTTCATCTAACACCATGCCGTGCATATACACATGCTTAAACGGTATTTGATCTGTCACGTAAAGACCGAGCATAATCATTCGAGCGACCCATCGATCAATGAGATCGTGGCCAGTTTCCATCATATCTGTCGGGTAAAATCGACTCAAGTCACCTTGCTGAAGAACATCTGTTGTCACAAATGGCCACTGACCACTGCTAAACCAAGTGTCAAAGGTATCTTCTTCTCGCTTGTATCGTTTACCATTTACTTCGATAATTTCTTGCTGAACCCGCTCATCGAAGATCCAATCAGTCGGATCTTCTACATTATGAAAAGCTGGGATAGGGATACCCCACGGAATTTGACGAGAGATGTTCCAGTCATGAAGGTTTCGTAGGTATTGGAGAATCACTTTCTTTTTTCCACTTGGAAAGAACATGATTTCTTCATCTTCGATGACTTTGATAGCGCGCTCCGCAAAAGGCTGTACCTTTATAAACCACTGTTCTTTAACTAACGGTTGAATCGGTAGATCACTTTTATAATCAAAGCCAACGGTATGTTCAATAGTCTTCTCGCCTCTTCGGAGATCATCTGCCTCTAAGGCGGCTAGTACTCGCTTACGAGCCTCGTCAATCTCAAAACCTGCATAATACTTGGTTTCTGCTGTCATCTTGCCATCAAAACCAATTACTTGGATACGAGGCAAATTATGGCGTTTACCTATTTCAAAATCATTTGGGTCATGTGCAGGGGTAATCTTGACTGCGCCAGTGCCAAATGATGCATCGACCGACTCATCACCGATAATGGGAACTTCTCGATTGACGATCGGGACAACGACTTTTTTACCGATAAGTGAGGCGTATCGTTGATCTGTAGGATTAACGGCTACAGCTGTATCGCCTAACAGCGTTTCTGGTCGAGTGGTGGCTACTACGATTTCACCATCTCCATCCGCCAAACGGTAGGCAATATTCCATAAGGTGCCCTTAACTGTTTTATGATTTACCTCAATATCGGCATAGCTTGTTTGGTAGGCTGTACTGTAGTTAACGATCCTCTCCCCTCTATATACCAAGCCTTCTTGCCACATTTTTTTAAATGTTTGATATACCGTAGAAACTACTTTTTTATCGAGTGTAAAGACCAGATGATCCCACGCTGCACTCACGCCGAGAGCACGTAATTGTAATTCCATACTCCCCCGTTTTTTACTCACGAAATCCCACACCTGAGTGTAGAGTTCTTCACGTGAAAAATCAGCTCTTGATTTACCGTGTTTGTTTAATTCTTTTTCATAAACCACCCATGTTTCGAAACCAGCATGATCGGCTCCGGGAATATAAATAGTATCTCTCCCCTTCATGCGATGATAACGAATCAAAATGTCCTGTAGAGCAGCAGTGAGCCCATGTCCTAAATGCAAGTCACCATTGGCATTCGGCGGTGGCATAACTATGGAATATGGCTCCCCTACCCCTGTCGGCTCGAAAGCGCCCGACGATTCCCATAGCGCATATGTGTTGGGCTCATACTGGTTTGGTTCATAGGTCTTAGATAATGATGTCATGGTAATATTTCACGTGAAAAATAATATTTTTACTACTGTTAGTATATCATATTACATGGAAATAGTGGGTACCGCTTCCAGCTTATACGGGTCTATCGCCTCAGCATGACGAGACTGATAATAAGCTAGACCCGCAATCATAGCCGCATTATCTGTACAGTAGGGGAGAGCCGGCAATAATACGGGTACAGGTAAATGTTGCTGCAATTCGTCTCTGAGTAAAGTGTTTGCTGCGACACCACCGGCCAAAACGCATGTGCGAGGATTATATTCGTCACAAGCTTTCTTTGTAGCTTGGAGTAACGTTTTAATAGCCGTGTACTGGAAACTTGCGGCAAAATCATAGCGCTGAGAGGCCGTTAGACGCTCTGAGAGCACAAAAGATGGAAATGTATGGTCAACACCCACTTCTTTCTGAATAGCCCTTAGAACGGCTGTTTTAAGGCCTGAGAATGAAAAGTCATATGGATTTTTCATCCGTGCTATGGGTAAGTTGTAACGATATGGATCACCTTTCTGGGCAGCGTGCGCAATAGCAGGTCCTCCTGGATAGGGAAGCCCTAACATTTTTGCTACTTTATCGAACGCTTCACCCACAGCATCATCTTGAGTTTGACCCAAAATACGATATTTTTCATGTGAAAAAAACAAAACTACTTGGGTATGGCCACCAGAAACAATTAATGATAAGAGGGGAAATGAGAAAGCAGGTGATGAAGCAGTGTCGCTCAGCAAAGCTGCGTAGACGTGTGCCGTGACGTGGTGGATAGGGTAGAGGGGAATGTTTTTTGTGAGCGCATACGTCCGGGCTGCAAGCGTGCCAATCAGTAAACTGCCGAGCAGACCCGGCCCAAATGTTACTCCTAAAGCATTGACATCATGCCATGTAATTTTGGCTTCATCTAAAGCACGCTGGATGACTGGATTGATCATTTCAATATGAGATCGTGCTGCTACTTCTGGTACGACTCCACCATACTGTTTGTGAATTTCAATTTGAGAATGCACTATATTACTGAGTACATGCGTTCCATCTTCGACAACCGCTGCCGCTGTTTCATCACAACTTGTTTCGATTCCCAAAATCTTCATATCTATCCATTATAATAGATTATATGAAGCAGTTTTTAGCAAAGACAGTCCGTACACTACTGCCGAAAGAGAGTGTTTCAGGCATCGAGTCATTTTATAGGAAAATGCGCGTCCATGCTGTATCAGCACGGTATGGCTATCCAGCACGGGGCCTGAGAGTTATTGCGGTGACAGGTACCAATGGTAAAACGACAACAGCGTATTATCTCAATGAGATTTTAAAAGCTGCTGGATATACTACGGCACTCTTTAGTACTGCGGTGATTGAAATGGCAGGGGAGCGATCAATCAATGATCTGAACGCAACGGTTCCATTGACAGCTCGTATGCAACGCTTTTTCAAACAGGCGAGCAAGAAAAAAGTGGATTATGTCATTATTGAAGCCACCTCTCATGCCCTTCACCAGCACAAACTCGACACTGTCCCTATAGAGTGCGCGATTATGACTAATTTAACTCAAGATCACCTCGACTATCACCATTCGATGGAGGAATACGCTCGTGCCAAAGCACTGTTATTTCTTAAGCAACCGCACTATATTGTGCTGAATCGCGATGATGAATGGTTTGATTTTTATAATGCATTCGATGCTACTAAACATAAAATCACCTACGGTGTTCATACTGACTCAGAAGCTCGTATCCAGAAAGTGAAATTATACAAAAAGGGGAGTGAAGCGACCGTTGTTATTGATCATCAAACACAGTTAGCACTCGGTTCTCATCTTCCAGGCAAATACAATGTATATAATTACGTTGCTTCCGCCTCTGCTGCATATGTCTTGGGTGTGTCACTAGAATCAATTGCCGATGGTATAGCGAATGTAGAGTCAATACCTGGTCGGTTTGAGCGAGTCTCCAGCGATAAACCATTTGAGGTAATTGTAGATTATGCCCATACGCCCGATGCACTTGAAAAACTCATTGAAGCTGCAAAAGAAATGACCAAACAACGAGTAATTTTGGTGTTTGGTGCGTGCGGAGACCGAGACGTCTTGAAGCGGCCTTTGATGGGAGAAATTGCGGCAAAAAAGGCTGACCGAATTATTTTAACTGATGAAGAAAGCTACAACGAAGATCCCATAAAGATACGCCAAGATATTTCTCAGGGGATTCAGAAGGTGAAGGGGGGAGAAGCTAAGACCGAAGAAGTTGCTGATCGCGAAGCAGCAATACAAAAAGCCATATCTATCGCACGGAAAGGTGATACGATACTTATAACAGGCATGGGGCACGAGCAATTTCGTATCGTTAACGGTGAGAAATTGCCCTGGAATGACGTAGAAGTAGTTAAAAACATTCTTCAAAAATAAATATTCCTCTATTCTATGTATTGATTAAAAATCATTTATATGATATAATGATAAAATAGTCATTCACCCGTAAGATAAACATGCAATTACTATGAAAAAAGAGTTCCCGCGTTATAAGATTCTCGATACCCCTACAGAAGGGTTAGATAGTAAGAGAACGCTCGAGGAGTATGTAAAAAATACTGATTATATTATTGGCAGACTTGATGGCTCAATTCCTCCAAGAGACAATGTATATAGTATAGACCAGGATTTATTTGAAAAAAGAGGGACGGTTTTTTTTACCAAACAAGAATCCAAAGATATACCATGCGCACAGAAACCAGATATTGTCTTATGGCTCGATAAATCAGCCCGTCCTGTTTCGTGGATGGTACAGGAACTATGGGATCAATTAGCTTCACGAAATGAAGATGGATCTATCGCCGACAAGCCACAGAGCTGGTTTCTTAATATTGATAGATTCCCTTGGTTACGTGCGTCAGGACTTGGTAATAAGGAAATTGCTTCAGGAGTACCTGGCCAATTTGATATTAATTCTATCGGTACAGATGCAGCTCCAGTTAAACGACAAATTGGTTGGATACGAGGTATCTTCGTTGATGATAAAAGGCAAGATCAAGATGGAAATATAACTACACTCACTGAAGAGAATTTTGATCAAGAAGTTTGGAATATGCCTCTTAGGTGTACGAAAAATAATCAATCACCTCAGAGCCTTATGATTGTAGATGAAGTGAAGTCTTCTGGTGATACCCTTTCTATTGCTCAGCAACTTCTGAGTGCAGCATTTCCAGAGCTGGTAGTAACACGTGCCTACTGGCAAAATGATAAACGCGCCACATCCATAAAAGGTGCATCTATCAATAAAGATGGATGGGTCCCTGTATGGTATGACGAAAACACCGCTGCCGGCAGGGGAGTAGGTGAAGTTAGCTTGGCATGGTATCAAAATTCTAACAGAAATTGGCGTCATAAGTTGGGAGCATTTGTACTAAGTACTCCAGCCGTAGTAAGCGATGCTAAAACTGGAGACAGAAAAGTTGACAGTCGGTCTCTAGCCTTGCGACTAGACATCAAAGAACTTTCTAGGTCGCTCTTAAAAAATGAGATAGTATACATACCGTCACCGCAACGATCAAATGAGATGAGGGTTGAAAGAATACATGATATAGCAGGTATGAATCTTGAAAATTGGCGTAAATTGAGGGATAAGGTTGCAGATCGATCATCGAATACAAAGAAACGCAAAGGTTCCTCTAAAATCACCAAATCCGCTCGGTAATACCTATGTAATTTAATCGTAAATTATAATTCTACCGTCTGCAAGAGTGCTCTCACTATAGGTAAAATCTGCCGTAAAATGTTGCTGGCCATTTTCTAGTGTTCCTTCAAGATGACAAGCAGTTTGACCAAGTGGTAAAGAAATTTCAACGATAAGTTTATCGGTTTTATTAGTAGCTTCTTCGTCAAACCGGTCGTCATTTATCCGAAAGGCTAGCTTGTCACCCTTTTCAGGTATCGCATTAAAAATTGCCTGAACTGAGGCTTCAGTAGTCTTAGATTCAATTTTTCCCATGTAATTATATTATAACACATAATATAGCGTATTGTCCATATTTTTTATGAAATTGGCACTCGGTACTTGCAAGTGCTAATTTTTTTTATTACAATAGAGTTATTGAAAGAAATTAAGATAGGAGGATGACACATGAGTAATGCGTTAAAACCGCTCGGCGACAGGGTTGTGGCTGTCCGCGAAGAAACAAGTAATAAAACGGCTAGCGGCTTGTATTTGCCTGATAATGCGAAGGAAAAACCAGTCATTGCCAAAATAGTCGCAACTGGACCTAAAGTTACGTCACTTAAAAAAGGCGATCGCATTGTCTACAAAGAATATTCTACAACTGAACTTAAGGTTGATAGTACCGAATATATTATCGTTAAAGAAGAAGATGTCCTCGCGACACTGTAACAGAGAAAGGAGATTGAGAAAATGGCTAAAAAAGTATTTTATGATGATGACGCTCGGACACGTGTACTTGGCGGTGCAAAGGCACTCTATGATGCGGTAAAAGTAACAATGGGGCCAAAAGGACGAAATGTTGTCATATCTAAAAGTTATGGCAATCCGACTGTAACGCATGATGGGGTAACGGTCGCGGAAGGCGTCGACTTGCCGGAAGTTGATGACGAAACACTAGGATATAAAGTCGGCGCGGAGTTAATCAAACAAGCTGCTACTAAAATGAATAAGTCAGCAGGTGATGGGACAACCACCGTTACTGTATTGACATACAATATCTTGAGTGAGGCAAACCGCTTGATCGCAGCTGGACATAATCCGATGGAGCTTCGTAAGGGCGTGGAAGCGGCAGGAGCAGATGCCCTAAAAGCTTTAGAAAAAATGTCTGAAAGCGTTGATGGCAAAAAGACTCGGATTGCAGAAGTGGCAACTATCTCAGCCGGCGACGAAAGTATCGGTACACTTATTGCCGAAGTAATCGAAAAAGTAGGAAAAGACGGTGTGGTTACTGTCGAAGAGGGTCAAGGTCTTGAGATGGAGTCTGAAGTTGTCGAAGGCTTTACCTTTGATCGTGGCTATGTCAGTCCATTTATGGTAACAGATACGAATCGTCAAGAAGCAGTGTATAGTAAACCTGCAATTGTCATTACCGATAAAAAGATTTCGAGTGTCCAAGAATTTCTTCCGATGCTTGAAAAGCTTGCGCAAGCTGGTAAAAAAGATGTAGTGCTAGTAGCTGAAGATGTAGAAGGTGAGGCACTGGGAGTATTGATCTTAAATAAATTGAAAGGATCATTTAACACGGTAGCAATCAAGGCTCCAAGCTTTGGAGATCGTCGGAAAGAAGTACTAGCGGATATCGCTGCGCTGACCGGTGCGCAAGTTATTTCTGAAGATCTCGGCATGACATTTGAAAATGTGGGACTCGATGTTATCGGGTCAGCCAGGAAAGTGATCGTCGGAAAAGACGAAACAACCATTATTGAAGGAGCTGGCTCACAGAGCGAAGTCGAGTCACGGATTGTGCAGATCACTACGCAAGCTGCGAATGCGACAAGTGAATATGATAAAGAGCAGTATGATAAACGTGCTGCTGCGTTGAGCGGTAAGGTCGCTGTCATTAAAGTTGGCGGTGCGTCTGAAACCGAGATTGAGGAAAAGAAATTCCGGGTTGACGATGCGGTAGCAGCTACTAAAGCTGCTCTTGCAGAGGGAATTGTGCCAGGTGGTGGCGTCACACTGATCGAGGTAGCGAAAAATATTCATGTCAAAGGTGTTGATGCCATTAATGCTGGTAAAAGTATTTTGCAAGCATCGCTCAAACAGCCGTTTCGACAGATTACAGCAAACGCAGGTCTCAATGCCGATGCACTACTCGCACAAGTTGAGTCTGCCAAAGCTGGACAGGGGATCGATGTCAATAATCCCGAAAAAGGTTTGATCGATGTAAAAGCAGCTGGAGTGGTTGATCCTGTGGCGGTAACGCGCCAAGCTATTCAAAACGCCGTTTCTATCGCCGGTACCGCGATTACTATGGGTGCACTTGTCGTAGAAGTGCCAAAGGAAGATCCACCAATGCCAGCTGGTGGTGGCGGTATGGGCATGCCTGGAATGATGTAAAAAAGCAAAAGCCATCTAAAAAGCACCTTTTCGGAGGTGCTTTTTAATATACTTTATGTCTACTTATTTATTGGCGAAGTAATCGACCTCTTTGATGATGTCGAGTAGTGCTTGAGCTTTTCGGGTTTCATCTTCGATTAATACCGCTGTTTCGTGGGCTTTACCGACCAGTTCTTCATCGTCTGTAGAACGAATAATCAGGAGAATAATATCAAATTTCTCTTCTGGTGTAACCTGGAGCTTATCGATCAAGGGCTTGAGTTCTTCGAGCGCTTCTTTTTTAATTTCTTCTAATTCTTCATGACCTGCTGGGATCGGTGTCCCAGTCAATGGATTATCTCCCCCAACGACTGGTTGATCAGCCGGTGTTTCTTCGACTGGTGCCTCTTCAGGCTTTGGTGCTTCTGGTAATTGTCCTTCGGCGCCCGATAGAACCTTTGCAAGATCGTTATCGTCGCTGACTGGTTGATTAGTTGTTGGTTGAATATTCATGCCCACCCCTGTTATATCTCTAATTGTTTATGCTTTGTTTCTACTATACTGTATTCTATTATATAGATGCAAGTAGTTTGAAGGAGAATATATGCTCGATGATCTTAATAGCATAGCTCAAAAAGACCCGCAAGATGCTCTGGGGGTAGCCGCAGCACAGCCATCTCAAGCGTCATGGAACGCTGAAGTAGTGAATTTTCAGGAGCCAGGTGAAATTGATTCTATCGTGGTAGCGGGAATGGGTGGTTCTGCCCTTGCAGCGGGTATGGTGAAAAGCTGGGTGAAATTTTCCGTACCATTCGAAGTTGTACGACGGTATAATCTACCGGGCTACGTCAATGAAAAAACACTGGTGATTGCGAGTAGCTATTCAGGAAATACCGAAGAAACACTCGCTGCACTTGAAGAAGCTGAAGCAAAAGGGGCACATATTGCCGTTATATCAGCGGGAGGTCAACTCATAGATATTGCTCAAGAAAAAAACTACCCGTTCGTGCAATTGTCTCAAGGTTTCCAGCCTCGAATGGCCGTTAGTCTCAATCTGCGCGCACTCGTAAAACTGCTTGAAATACATGGATTATGTCAGGGAAAATATGACGAAATTGCCGTGGTCTCAGAATGGCTAGACGAAAAAGTGCAGCAATGGGGGGCTGATGTGCCGACGGTAGATAATCTCGCGAAGCAACTAGCAGAAAAGTCGGCCGGTAAAACAGCAGTTATTTATAGCGGTTCGAGAATGGCCCCCATTGGCTATAAGTGGAAAATTAGTTTTAATGAAAATGCAAAGAACCTCGCTTTTTGTAATGAATTACCCGAATTTAACCATAATGAATTTATTGGCTGGACATCTCATCCGGTCGAAAAGCCGTTCGTGGTATTTGATCTGATATCTGGATTTGAGCATCCGCAGATATTAAAACGTTTTTCAGTATCTGATCAGCTTCTGAGCGGTCAACGACCAAAAAGTATTTCTGTAGAATTACAAGGCGAGAGCGTGATTGCACAAATGCTCTGGGGCGCGGTGCTGGCTGACTTTGTCAGTATTTATTTGGCGATTTTAAATGGTATTGATCCAACGCAAGTTGATTTAATCGAGCGTTTAAAAAAAGAATTAGCTTAGAGACCTAAACAACTAACTACCCATGTTCACGAAGCGCTTCGATCGGATCTTTGTGGGCGGCTCGGAGTGCGGGCATAAGGCCGAAAATAACACCTACTAATACGGATATACCAAAGGCAATCGCAAAAGTAAGAAAAGTAAATACAGGTAAAAAGCCAAGTACGAAGGCTGTAATACTGGCGCCAATATAACCTACAATAACACCGATCAAACCACCGGCGCAGCTCATCATTAAGGCTTCGATTAAAAATTGCCATAAGATATGTCGGTTGCTAGCACCCATTGATTTTCGAATTCCGACTTCACGAGTTCTTTCTGCCACTCCAACAAGCATAATATTCATAATTCCCACACCGCCGACAATGATAGAGATTGAAGCAATTATGGCGGTTAAGGTGGTTATAAATTCATAAAAGCTTTTTGAGATATTAGCAGCTTCTTGGCCGCTTGCTACAGTAAAGTCACGCTCATTATTATGATTTTTTAAAAGTACTGTTTCGATCTCTCGGCTGGCATTTTGGAGAGATACATTTTTCTTTGGTGTAACAGCAATCTGTTGAATTTGGGCAATACCTTGATTGAAGCTTTTACCCTCTTCGAGACTGATAATTGCAGCATAATTTAAGTTGACACCATTAATGCCAATGGGGCCATTATTTGGTCGTAAAATACCAATCACTGTATGATCTTGACCGCGTATTTTGAGTCGTTCGCCAATAGGGCGATCAGTTCCAAATAAATCAATCGCAAGTTGATTGCCTATGACAACTGTCTCGCGGTTTGTTTCGGCATCGATGAATTGGCCTTCAGTCATATCAAGCTTGAGACTGCTTTGGAGATCAGGCGAGGTGGCTAGTATGGTGGCCTCATTGCTCTCGGCTTTATTACCTTTTACTAATCCATTAATCAACATAAATGGCGCGACAGCTTGAATAGAGGGTGACTCTTTTAAGGTAGCAACATCACGCTCGGTTAAGGTGGTAGCAGCATATGAACTCAAAGGACTATAATTTAATACACCTTTTTCACTAAAAATACCTTTTTGCTGGCTGCCTGGGCGCACAATAATGATGCTGTTATCAAGAGCGCGTACTTGAGAAGAAATGGCACTTTTTATACTATCGCCGAGCGCTAAGATAAAAGTAATTGCCGCAATACCGATGATAATACCAAGCATGGTTAGATATGTTCGGGTGCGAGACGATTTTAATGCTTCAAAGGCAATCGAGAGATTGGTATAAAAAATCATGTCTTTTTACCTCGAGATTTTGCTACCGGTTTCTTAGTCTTTTTGGGTGATTTAGGTGCTTTCTTTGTAGAACTTTTTCGTGAAAGAGGTCTTTTTTTGGTAGTTTCCTCTTTTGGTGGGTGAATAGCAGTGTCTCGATCGATTTGACCATCTAACATATGAATTATTCGATCCGCATAAGAAGTAAGACGGGAATTGTGGGTCACCATCACAATTGTATTACCTCTTTGGTGAATATCACTTAATTCTTGCATGATAATTTCGCTTGATTTGCTATCCAGATTACCAGTTGGTTCATCTGCCAAGATAATACTCGGTTGGTTGACAAGCGCGCGAGCAATAGCTACACGTTGTAATTGCCCGCCAGATAATTGATGTGGCATATAGTATTCACGCTGAGATAAGTGAAATAATTTGAGCGCATTACTTGCAGCTGTCAGGCGTTTTGTAATACTATGTCCTGCATAAATCAGGGGTAATGCCACATTTTCAATCACTGTCATGCGAGGCAGAAGATTAAAATGCTGAAAAATAAATCCGATCGAGTCGCGTCGAATTTTAGCGCGTCGAGACTGGCTAATGCGCCGGACAGGTGTACCGTCAAGTTTGTAGTCACCTTCTGTAGCAGTATCGAGTAAACCTAAAATATTTAATAAGGTGGTCTTACCACAGCCACTTGGGCCCATAATAGCAACAAACTCACCTTTTTTTATGGTGAGATCTATGCCGTTGAGTGCGTGTGTTTCGGCATCGCCATAGCCATAACTTTTTCGCAAATCAACCAGCTCAATCACGGGTGGTGGGGTCTTTTTAGCCATGATTCTCGCAATTCGAAGCTTAGATTAATAGTTAATTTATCTGTTATTATACTGCTAATCAATAAGTTTTGCAATTATATTTATTATAAAATAATGATGTAAATAAGACAACTATTCCTCTAACTGGCGGAAGAGAGAGGATTCGAACCTCCGAAACGAGTTACCCCGTTTACACGCTTTCCAAGCGTGCGCCTTCAACCACTCGGCCACTCTTCCTCATGTCATTTATTATAAGTTATTGACAGAATAATTTTTCAAGTGTATAGTTTCATATTGTGTGTCAGATTTTTCTGATGCTTTACATTCACAACAAGGGAGAGAGATGGGCAAACATCCTAATGGATTAAGTCATCAGCAGGTTGATGAGCTGAACAAAGCTCGACTTGCTTGCCTTCGAAGTTTGAAAGAGCAACTTTCAAAGGGAAAAAACGCCGAAGTGGCAGGAATCTCGAAATTTCTGACGAAGGAAGTCGATCAGTTCACCTCAAAAGAAGATCTCAGCGGTCTTCAAGCACTGCTCGAAGATTCAACTTCGACTATCCGGTATGCCGTTGCTCCGGCATCAATTTCGGGTAGCTACAATCGTCGAAGATCAGTCGGCGTGGTGTACTAAACTTGGTGCTGGGATGGGTGCATGGAAGCATTCATCCCAGCAACATATCTCCCTTGTTGTAATTCTTCTCATAGATTTATATAATTGGTTTACATGAATACCCCTCATGTACGTAAATATATTTTTGTCACGGGGGGCGTACTCTCTGGAGTAGGTAAAGGCATTACGGCCGCATCGATTGGTGCGGTCTTAAAAACACGCGGACTAACTATCTCTGTACAAAAATGTGATCCATACTTGAATGTTGACGCCGGTACCTTAAACCCGGCCGAACATGGTGAGTGTTTTGTCACACGGGATGGAGCAGAGACCGATCTTGATCTCGGCCACTATGAACGCTTTTTAGATATCGAAGTTACTCAGTCTAGTGCAACTTTAGCTGGACGCTTACTGAGAGATCTTATCAACAATGAGCGAGCCGGTAAATTTTTAGGTCAAACAGTCCAGCTTGTGCCACACCTCACGACGTCTATTAAGAAAGAAATTCTCCACTCGGGCGAGGGGAGTGATGTTCATATTGTTGAGATTGGTGGAACGGTGGGAGATTATGAAGGATTGAGTTTTATCGAAGCCATTCGTGAGTTTGCGGCAGAAGTCGGTCATCAAAATTGTGCGTTTGTTCACGTGGTATATGTGCCGTATTTAAGTGCTAGTAAAGAATTTAAAACCAAACCCGCCCAAAACGCCATGCGTGATCTCAGAAGTTTCGGGATTATGCCTGATATTATCGTCGTACGAAGCGATGAACCGACTAATCCATCTGTTATAAAGAAAATTAGTATGTTTGGCGGCGTCTCGATAGAATCAGTTATTAATCTTCCAAACGCTGGCTCGATTTATGAGGTGCCACTGACTATAGAAAAACACGGCATTGATACACTGCTCGTCGATAAATTGAGTCTCACCAGTACTCCCTCTAATATCAAAGAATGGCAAAAGATCAACGCTATGGTCTCAAGAAAATATGAAAGACAGGTCTCGATCGGTATTGTGGCAAAATATTTAGACAACGAAGATACCTACTACTCGGTAGTTGAATCTCTAAAAATTGCTGGATGGCACGAAGGTGTTGGCGTGCAAATCACCTGGATAGACGCTGAAAAAGTAGCTGAAAATATTGACCAGCTTGCAAGCTACGATGGATTGTTAATACCGGGTGGATTTGGTACACGCGGGGTTGAGGGTAAAATAGCCGCTGCTGCTTGGGCCCTCAAACATAAAAAACCATATTTAGGGATTTGCTTAGGTCTGCAGGTCGCTGTTATAGCTGCAGCTCGTTATGGGGGAGTTGAGGATGCAACTAGTGGCGAGCTTGATTCTACGGCGCCCCATCAAGTCATTTATCTCATGAATGATCAAGCGGGCAAAGAGGCTACGGGCGGGACGATGCGACTGGGTGATTATGTAGCAGAACTGCAACCAAACTCAAAAGTGGCTCAATTGTATAGGGCGACAGAGGTTACAGAGCGTCATCGCCATCGTTATGAGGTGAATCGGACATATGAAAAATATTTTACAGCGGGCGGATTATTGATCACCGGCGAGTCACCCGACGGAAAACTCGTCGAATTCGCGGAGGCTGTTGACCATCCATATTTTGTAGCGACTCAAGCCCATCCGGAGTTCCGTTCTCGGCCAAACCGTCCGCACCCACTGTTTGTAGGACTTGTAAGTATTTCAAAATAATACCTCTGTTATAATAAAAACAATGAAACAACTCCGAGAACTACTCCAGCAGATTGTACAAGAGTGTTTTGAGCACGAAATCGAGATTAAATTGATACGCCCAGAGTCCAGATTTGGCGATTATGCGACAAATGTGGCACTGCAGCTCGCGCCACTTGTCGGAGAAAAACCACGTGAAATTGCCGAGAAAATTTTGGCAAAACTTACCGAGGGTATAATTCAGAAAACTGAGGTAGCTGGTCCTGGGTTTATTAATATATGGTTGAGTGATAGTGCACTTGCTCAGGAAGCAGCCACATTACCAGAAATTGGCGGTCAGTATAAAAAAATTGTGATTGAAACTAACAATCCCAATCCGTTTAAAGCCATGCATATCGGGCACGCCTTTAACGCAATTTTAGCCGATACGATAGCGAATTTACTTGATCTGAGCGAAGCTACCGTTCACCGCGTGAGTTATCATGGCGATGTGGGGGCGCACGTCGGCAAAAGCATGTATAGTTTGCTCAAATATTGTAGCGGCGATCCGTCGCGATTATTAGAAATTTCCGAACATGAGCGCAATACCTTTATGAGCCGCATGTATGCTGACGGCGCGAAAGCCTATGCAGCCGATGATGCGACAAAAGCGAAAATCGATCATCTGGCTCAACTTTCTTTTACATTAGGTGATCCTACCTATAAACAAATCTACGAGGTTGTTAAAGGTTGGAGTTTTGAGGAGATTGACGCAATTGTCGCTCGACTCGGCAATAAACCGATCGAAAAACGCTATCTTGAAAGCCAGGCCGATGCGCGTGGGGTCCAAACTGTCAAAACATATACACCAGCTGTGTTTAAGCACAGCGATGGAGCGTATATTTTTGAAGGAAGTAAACATGGTTCATTTGATAATGTGTTTGTTAGTTCAAGGGGTCGTGGGCTGTATGGTGCGCGTGATCTTGGACTCATGGAACTCAAACACGAGGATTTTCAGGCGGAAAAAAGCTATATAGTGACGGCAGAAGAACAGCGTGATTACTTTAAGGGCGTGATAGCAGCGGCCGAATTATGTTTACCGGAGCTAAAAAACGTGACGGTGAATATTTCACATGGTACAGTCAAACTAACGACTGGAAAAATGAGTTCGCGAAGCGGTGATGTCTTAGAGATTGACTGGCTGTTTGATCAAATAGCAGCAGCAATTGAAGCGCGCGGCGGCACGCCAACTGATGAGTTGATCGCCGGCGCCTTGCGGTATCAATTTTTACGTGTGCGAGTGGGCGGCGATGTGGTCTTTAATGTTAACGAGGCAGTGAGTTTACAGGGAAATAGTGGTCCATATCTGCAGTATGCACACGCCCGAGCCTGCTCAATTTTGGAAAAATCCAAAAAAACAGCTGACAACCTAGAAGACATAGTATTCGATGAAAACGAGCGAGCTGTCGTTCGAAAACTTGGTGAATACGCCGATGTAGTCGAAGTGAGTGTGAACGAACTTTTACCGCATCACATGTGCCACTATTTATATGAACTAGCCCAAGAATTTAATCGTTTTTATGAAAATTCTCGTATCATTGGCGATTCACGAGAGGCAGAACGTTTGGCGATCGTACAATTGTATCGCGATATATTGGCGCGTGGTCTAGCCATTCTTGGTATTCATACGCCAAATACCATGTGAGTTGCATCTGTTTTTGGCATGGTGTATAATCGACATCGGTCATGAGTAAGTTTTATTTTACGGTCCAACAAACTATGCGTGTACTCCTCGTGAGTAACTAGTATGCTGACGTAGAATATTTGACAATTTAATCGAGATAAAACCTTACGTCAGCCGGAGCGGCCCGTAAGGTTTTTTATTCCTTGCTGAGATAGGTTGAGAAATCGACACATCTCAGGAAGGGGTAATCCCGCCTTTTCCCACCTGTGTCGGGTGTACTCTCACCAGGGAGGTGAGTAACTTGATCGTAATGATTAGGTCACGCGAATCGTCGCCCCAGCGCAATCAACGCGAGGCGATGCGCGACATGATTGTCAGCGGACTTCAGCGAAAAGGACCAGTTGATGCTCCTAACTGGGAATATCTTCTGGTAAACGAATTAGGCATTCACGTGCCTAAGGGCAGTAGGAGGCAATGGCGGAAAGCTCTTTTCAGCCTCAAGTACAAATATCGCTGCTTGCGCGTAGTTCCGTTCCGCCACCAGAATGGCGAGCGGTGGGGCCGGTATATCTACGTGGACTGACGATCTTCTTGGGTGCTGTGCTGTTTTTACGGCACAGCACCCATACCTTTCCCCTCATACGAAAATATAGTATACTCCTTCTCATAAAGAAGGAGTTTTTAGATGGCACGTAAAATAGCAACAAAACATGCAAGTGGGTTTATTACATTCGTGAGGGAGCAAGGAGTTATTGGTCTAGCTGTTGGTCTAGCGATTGGTACAGCAGCTGGTGCGAGTGTAAAAGTCATTGTCGATGAGTTGATCTCGCCGATCGTTGCATTACTAACCAGAGGCGTAGATCTTAATAGTCTCAAATGGGTTATTTTAGAAAAATCAAAAGACCAGCCCGAAGTTGCAATTGGGTATGGTGCAATCCTTAGTTCAATCATCACTTTACTGGCCACGGCATTTGTGATTTATCAAGTTGTCCATATTGCCAAACTAGATCGCGCTGATAAGAAAAAAGACTAAATAAACAGGTACTTACTGTCAATTTACTAGTATAATAATCCATATGACACAACGAGCAGCTTTACTGTGGATTGACTTAGAGATGACCGGTCTTGAGCCAGCAAAAGATCAAATTTTAGAAGTGGCAGCGATAGCTACTAACTGGAACTTTGATGAAATTGCCACCTACGAAGCAGTGGTGCATGTTGATAACGGTGTTATAAACGAACGAATGATCGGACAATTCTGGGAAACTCATCATTCAGCTCGAGATGCACTGATCGCTCAAAATGAACACGGCAAAGATAGTCTACAAGTGGAGCAGGAATTGTGCGAATTTTTAGACGAACATTTTAGCGGAGATAAACCAGTTTTACTTGCAGGTAATTCGATTCATCAAGATAGAAAGTTCATAGATAACGAGTGGTCAAAATTGGCATCAAAACTGCACTACAGGATGCTCGATGTTAGTGCCTGGAAAGTTGTTTTTGAAGGTAAATACCGAAAAAAATTTGCTAAGCCTGAGTCTCATCGCGCACTTGCAGATATTCGTGGCTCGATAGAAGAGCTTCAATATTATCTTAAAAAAATAAAAATATGACGCATAAAGAACTTGAACAATATATTTTGACGATGCGTGGTGCAATTTTAGACTACCCATTTGGTAAAGATGTAGCGGTATATAAGGTTGGCGACGAAAAGGGTAAAATGTTTGCGTTGATTTCCGAAGGTTCAAAGCCGGTGCGAGTAAGTTTAAAATGCGATCCCCAATTAGCGCTCAACCTTCGTGAAAAATATGAATCAGTCTTGCCGGGTTACCACTTAAACAAAAAACACTGGAATACCATTATTTGTTCTGGGCAGTTGAGCCAAGACGAGATTTTCGATCTGGTCCGTCACAGCTACGAACTTGTAACCTGACTAAACGCGAATTTTTTCAAGGCGCTCCGTTGTCTTTGATAAGTTTGTATCTAAGGTTTCGAGTGCTTTCTTAAGATTTGCTGTTTTAACACTTGGGTATATTTCGGCCATTAAAATTCGAATAGACCGGATTTTAGTTTGAATAGTTTCTTTCATGGCACTATCAAGTTTATTATTGAGGGCAGCTTCTTCTAACTCCTCGTCCGTAGTATCTGTTTCGCTCGCAAGTACTTTAGGGTCGACGTTCTCTGGTACACCTGCTTCGCTCAGGAGCGGGGTGATTGTATTAGTGTCACTAGCTAGATTAATACTAAATTCTGAGATAAGACGACTTAACTCTTCATTCTTGATATTTCGTGTCTGTTCGGTATTATCGAGAATAGCTTGAAGTGTCGACAGTCGTATCGTCAAACGCTGAAGTTCCTTTGAAATATCTTTTCCGCCGCCAGCAAGTAATAAACCTACGCCAACAATTACTGCAGCGACTAGTCCGATGCCGAGCAAGAGTATTTTTCGCGATGGAACTCGTGACTGCGGAGCAGGGGATACGTAATAATCAGGACCCATAGTTAGTATTCATTTAACCACAAACATTATCAGAGGTAAAGAGTGCTATAATCTAACTATGCAAGACGCAAAAGAAGAGGTGCGTAATCGGCTCAATATTGAAGATGTCGTCGGAGAATACGTTCGACTGCAACGAGCTGGTCGGAGTTTAAAGGGATTGAGTCCGTTTACGAGTGAAAAAACACCCAGTTTTATGGTGAGCCCCGATAAACATGTCTGGTATGATTTCAGTAGTCAATCGGGTGGAGATATCTTTAGCTTTATTATGAAAATTGAAGGACTTGATTTTCGGGGTGCACTAGAACTTTTGGCCCGAAAAGCCGGCGTTGATCTGAGCTTGTATCAAAGTGGGGATCGATCACTTGGCAAAAAAAAGCAGCGACTGTATGATCTGCTTGATCTTGCCACAATTTATTACCAACAAACACTTCTCAAAAACAAGCGCGCACTTGATTATGTTTTTACGACAAGAAAATTGCAGAAAAAAACGGTACAAAATTTTCGACTGGGTTTTGCGCCTGATACAGTAGATGCAATTGTTCAATTTCTTGTTAAAAAAGGCTATACAACTCAAGAAATCAAGGAAGCAGGCCTCACCAACCGACGAGGTGGTGATTTATTTCGCTCACGAATTATCATTCCATTGATGGACGACAGTGGCAATGTAATTGGCTTTACGGGAAGACTGCTCGGCGAAGACGCAAAAGCACCAAAATATTTAAATACCCCACAAACCTTACTGTATGATAAATCTCGACATGTTTTTGGTCTCTCACAAGCCAAAGAGGCTATTCGGAAAGATCATACCGCTATTTTGGTGGAAGGTAATATCGATGTTATCAGTTCACACCAGGCGAATGCTTGCTCAGTTGTGGCGACAGCTGGTACCGCACTCACTAAGGATCATTTACAAATTATAAAGCGCTTTGCTCCTCGCGTCTTGTTGGCTTTCGATAGCGACAAAGCAGGGCTTGCTGCGACTGAGCGAGCAATTCGTGTAGCTCAACAGCTGGATATGGAGCTCAGTATTGTAGATATGCCGCCTGGCACTAAAGATCCCGACGAGCTTATTCAGCAAGATATCAAGCTATGGAAAAAAGCGATTGATGATGCAGTACCGGCAGTGGACTGGGTGATCGATACTTACCAATCACATTACGATCTTTCCTCTGCTGAAGGCAAAAAAAAGTACACATCTCAGTGCCTTACGATCATCGGACTTCTCGTAGATGAAGTAGAAAAAGATCACTACATCCGTCGTGTTGCTGAAATTGTTGATGTCCAATACGAGACCTTAATTGCTAAATTCAGAAATGTTCCGTCTCAAAAAAATTCACCACTTCGACATACAACGTATGAAAAAAAAGATGAAAAAGCACCATTTCAGACAACCGACACACTTTTAAGTATTGCCGCATTTGACCCTACGGTGCGTGGACTTCTCGTAGAACTTGGAGAAGATGTATTGATTGATGATGAAGCAAAACAATTATTGGAATATTTACAGAAGCACCCTGACGTATCACTAGCTGATAGATTACCTCAAGCATTGCGAAAGATTGAAACCTATGTTAAAATTGCAGTACTTAAAGCGGATGAACGATATGGAGCATGGAGTAGTCTCGATCGCTATGACGAAACAGCTCGACTCATCAAGCTGATACAACATGAAACGAAACAACAACACAAAGAAAAATTAACCAAGCAACTTCAGCAAGCAGAAAATGCTCATGATGATGTCGCTGCTGAAAACATACGAAACCAATTGAATATATTGATTAAGGAGATGAAATAGTGCCAAAAAAATCAGCTACCCCAGCACATGATGATAATGCTCATATTATCGACGATGAACTACTCGATAATGACATGATCGCCGACGCGTTTGAAGAAGAAGAGCCAAAAGAAGAAGATTTAGCCGATGAAGAACTAGAAGAAGCATCAAATTTAGTTGGAACATCTTACACAGACGATGTTTCTGATGATAGCGTGCGCCTCTATTTACGGGAAATTGGAAAAATTCCGCTTTTAAATGCAGAAGAAGAACTAGAATTAGCTCAAAAAGTTGTCGCAGGCGACCGAAGGGCTAAAGACAAAATGGCAGAAGCTAATATGCGCCTCGTGGTATCTATCGCAAAACGCTATAGCGGGCGAGGACTCGATTTTCTCGATTTGATCCAAGAAGGTAACACCGGCCTTCTCCGTGCAGTGGAAAAATTTGACCCCGATAAAGGCTTTAAATTCTCCACCTATGCTACCTGGTGGATTCGACAGGCGATTACTCGCGCGATTGCGGACCAAGCTCGCGTGATTCGTATCCCTGTTCATATGGTTGAAACCATTAATAAACTGCTCCGTACACAACGACGCATGACTCAAGACCTTAACCGAGAGCCGACGATCGAAGAACTTGCCGCAGAATTAGAAATGGAGCCAGAAAAAGTCGAGTATGTCATAAAGATCAAACAAGATATTCACTCTCTTGATGCAGGCGTGGGGCGAGATGGTGAAGATGAAGATTCTGTGCTCGGTGATTTTGTCGAAGACGAAGACACTATTAGTCCAGTAGATAGCGCAGCCGACCAATTACTCAAAGAACAGATTCAAGATGTCTTAGGCACATTGAGTGAGCGTGAACAAAAAATTATTCGCATGCGATTTGGACTTGATGATGGTAAAAATCATACTCTAGAAGAAGTTGGACAAGAATTTGCCGTAACGCGTGAACGTATTCGTCAAATCGAAGCAAAAGCGCTCGCCAAGCTTCGTAAAAATAAAGATGTCAAAAAACTACACGAATACTTAAAATAGTCTATTTTCGAGAGTTGTTTTTTTGTAATAGCTCATCAAGTCGTTCGATGACATATGGTAAGTCTCTGTCATTTAGAATCGTATAATCAGCGTTGCCAATTGGGCCGCCTTTTTCGAGATTTTCTATTTCTGCATAGTCGCGGGCACTGGCTTCTTCAGGAGTCAATGGTCTGACAGCTCGTTTTTCAAGACGTTTGTGGCGAAGCTCTCGCGGCGCCACAATGGCAATGATGATAGCATTATGACCATATTTTTTTTTGAAAAATTTGTATTCACTCCAACTATATAATCCGTCAACCACGATGTCATGTTGACCTGCCTCAGCTAAATGATCAATTTCTTCTGCAATTAATTTTGCATAGGCATCTGTGCCGTGCAACCGACGCAAATCTTCGCGCACTAGTTTTTCGTTCTCTGGCGTCACATCAAGACCCCGATTTTTAACTTCTTTGAGGGTAATTCCCCCAAAATAAACCGACGGAAAGCCTTTTTCTTTCAAATAATCTACACATGAGCTTTTGCCTGCTCCCGGCATTCCCACGAAGCAAAGTAATTTTGGTGTTGTCATATCTGTATTATACCTGATGGTAGCGTATAATGAGTAGTATGAAACGACTCGTGGTGATTGATGGAAAGAGTGTATTTTATCGTGGTTATTATGCGATGCCAAATCTTTCGCTGCGAGATGGCACACCCACTGGAGGTGTCTACGGTTTTGCGAGCTTGGCACTTGAAGCGTATAAGAAGTTGCAACCAGATTATGTAGCAGTTGCATGGGATAAGCCAAAGACCAATATTCGTAGGCGTAAACAAATCTATTCGGAATATAAGGCAGGAAGAAAGCCCGCCCCGCCAGATTTTTATGCACAAATCCCGATTCTGCATGAGCTATTAGAAGCATTTGGCTGGCCGCTATATGAGTGCGATGATTATGAAGCTGATGATATTATGGGTGCGCTAAGCACCAAAGCAAATAAGGTTGGAGTAGAAACAATTTTAATTACCTCTGATCTAGATATGCTGCAGCTTGTTGACCATGACACTCATGTTTATGCGCTAAAAAAAGGTTTTTCGCAGATCGAAGAGTTCGACCTTGCAGCTTTTGAAAAAAAATATGGATTAAAGCAAGCGCAATTTCTTGATTTAAAATCTTTGAAAGGCGATAGTTCCGACAATATACCGGGTGTACCGGGTATTGGTGAAAAAACAGCTACAAAATTACTGCAAGATTATCAGACGCTCGAAGGTATATACGAGCATATTGCCGATATACAGGGATCTCTCAAGACCAAACTTATTGCGGGTAAAGATAGTGCGTTTATGAGTCGCAAACTTGCCCAAATCTGGCTCGATGCTCCGGTAGAATTTGATCCTAAAGCTACGGATGTACGCAGTTTAGATCGAACCAAGTTGCGAGAAATGCTCGAAAAATTAGAGTTTCGATCACTGCTTCGAAATTTGCCCGACGAGATGCATGAGATTGGCGTTCAATCATCAGTACAGGCTCTCGCCCCAGCAAAGATTGTCTCGTATTCAGAAGTAGAGAAGGTCCAGCTTATGATGGCTGAACACATTGTTGTCACGGAAAAAGATGGTACGTTTTTGCTTTCTTATTCACCTGAAACAGCGGTACAAGTTTCGGTACAACAATCAATTGAAATTTTGTCTGAACAATCAATTGTAGGGTATGACACGAAAAATATTCTCAAAAAGCTATTGATCTGTGGGGCCAAAAAACTTCCACTTGTTGTTCATGATATTCGTCAAGCTACTTTTCTATTAGATGCAACACGACGCGCCACAAATATAGCCGATATTGCAGGTGTGGATTTAGCAGAAGATGACGGCCGGCTAGAGATTGCTGCTTTATGGGATACAGTGCGTGAGCAACAAAAAGCCTTAAACGACGTACCTCGTGTTCAACAAGTTTTAGTAGATATAGATCTACCTTTAATTCCCATTTTAGCGCGGATGGAGCACACCGGGATCTCGATCATACCGTCCTTTTTTGCAGAAATGAGCCGAGAACTTGGCGATCAACTCAGTCAATTAGAAAAAACTGCTCATGAGATGGCAGGGCATGAATTTAATCTAGCGAGCCCTCTTCAATTAGCTGAAGTATTGTACGAAGAATTAAAACTCCCGACAACAGGAATTAAAAAAGGAAAAACCGGCTACTCGACTGGCATAAAAGAATTAGACAAATTACGCGACAAACATGCGATTATAGAAATTATTGAGCAGGTGAGAGAACTCAGTAAATTAAAAAATACGTATGTAGATACATTGCCAAAACTTGCGGATAAACATAATCGTATTCACACGACCTTTAACCAAGACGGTGCAGCCACTGGTCGACTGAGTAGCACTGATCCAAATCTTATGAATATTCCGGTGCGAACTGAATTAGGGCGCAGGATTCGAGAAGGCTTTATAGCAAGCAACGGTATGGTATATATCAGTGCAGATTACTCACAATTTGAATTACGACTGGCAGCGGTTTTGAGTGGCGATAAGGCAATGATCGAGGCCTTTAATAATAACGAAGATATTCATGTGCTGACAGCTTCACAAATTGCTGGTGTTGCCCCTGAAGATGTGACGAAAGACATGCGCTACAAGGCAAAAGCGGTCAATTTTGGGATTTTGTACGGTCAAGGCGTGCATGGACTTGCAGAAGGTACCGGGATGAATTTTGCGGAAAGTAAATCATTTATTGAGCGGTATTATGAAGTTCGTCCCAAGCTCAAACACTATATGGATAGTTTGCGAGAAAAAGCTCACACCGATGGCTATGTCGAAACTTTATTCGGAAGAAGACGTCCGACACCAGATGTAAAGTCGAGTAATTTTGTTGTACGTTCAGCTGCCGAACGCGCCGCCATTAATATGCCGATCCAAGGTTCGGCGGCGGACTTAACGAAAATGGCGATGATTGCAGTTGACAAAAAACTTGGCGATCGTGCGACGCAGCTACTACAAATTCACGACAGTATTCTGCTGGAATGCGATGAAAAAACTGCTGAAAACGTAGCAGCTAGCGTGCAGGAAATCATGGAACATATTTATCCGAAACTCGGCGTGAAACTAAAAGTCGATGTCAGTATCGGCAAGAAATGGAGCGAGGTATGAATGAGCAGCTTTTAAAACAACTGGTTCGCCAAATGAAAATTATGAATTTTTGGATTTCATTTTTTGGATCACTCGTCGTTATTGCCATAATTATTTGTGGATTTTTATTATGGCAAGTCGTTTCATTTGTGAATGATACCAATCGCAAAATCGATGGCATAAAAACGCAGGCTGGCGACTCATTAAACGTAAAAAAGAATACTTGCGAAGGTAATAATGATTTTGCGAAATTTTTGAGAGAGAAGACAGGCGCGTGTGAATAAAGGGGAGTAACTATGCAGTTAAATGAGTATCAAAAACAGGCATTAAAAACAGCGGATTTTTCAGACCCACATATATTTATTGAACTTATTTTAGGTTTATCAGGCGAGACTGGTGAAATTACAGAAAAGATCAAAAAAATGTATCGAGATAATGGCGGCGATATCTCAACACTTGATGTTGAGGATATTAAAAAAGAACTGGGTGATGTGCTGTGGTATATTGCGATGACGGCGAAATATTTTGAGATTGATTTAGAGACTGTAGCGGCTCAAAATATCGAAAAATTAGCCAGTCGAAAACAGCGCGGCGCGTTGAGCGGCTCAGGAGACAATCGATGATAAAAGCAATTATTTTCGATTGTTTTGGGGTGTTGTATATCCATTCTCGGCACTTGCTTACAGAACATTTCATCGATAATCAAAAAGAATTTGATGATTTATTTTTACAATACAACTATGGTCATATACACCCAGATGAGTATGTACAAAAATTATCGGAATTATCGGGCCGACCAACAGAAGAGATGAAAAAATTCGTGATTGGTGATCATGTATTTAACGAGCCACTATATAATTTTTTATTAACATTAAAACCAAACTATAAAATAGGCTTACTAAGTAATATTGGACGAGGATGGATTCAAAATTTCTTTGACGAACATCAATTACATGACGTATTTGATGCCGTTGTTTTGAGTGGTGATGAAGGAGTGACAAAACCACATCCGCAAATTTATGAACTCATGAGTGAGCGTATTGGCGCGAATGTCAATGAGTGCATTATGATCGATGATTTACCAGAAAACGTCGCGGGCGCTGATGCGGCTGGTATGAAGGGGATTGTCTACGGCAATTTACGTCAAATGACAAAAGAATTAGAGGAACTACTACGTGCCTGAGCTGCCAGAAGTGGAGACGGTCAAACGCGGGTTGGCAGTCTTGATTGTGCATAAAAAAGTTGCGCACGTAACATACGATACGGATAAAAGTTTCCCAAATGATCCGACATCTGTTTCACAATTTTTAGTTGGAGCTGAGATGGTTGCTATTCGTCGTCGAGCAAAAGTACTATTGATTGATCTTAGTTCCAAATACTCTTTGATGATCCATTTGAAAATGACAGGACAACTCGTGTATATCGGTCATGAACGATTTGGGGCGGGGCATCCGAATGATAGTTTGATCACACAACTCCCCGACAAAAGTACTCGAGTGACGCTAGAATTTACCGATGGTTCTCACTTATATTTTAATGACCAACGAAAATTTGGCTGGGTGAAACTCATTCCGACGGCTGAAATTGAAGATGTACCATTTATACAGAAGCTTGGTCCAGAGCCGCTCGAAGATGATTTCACAGCAGACATATTTTTTGAACGATTGCAGCGACGTAAAAATACGAGCATCAAAGCGGCAATATTAGACCAAACAGTACTCGCTGGCGTGGGCAATATCTATGCTGATGAGGCACTATGGGGCGCAAAGATTCATCCGAGAACTTTAGTGAAACATGTGAGTCTTGCTCAGGCTACAAAACTGTATGAAGAAATTCGTTATGTGATGAATCTTTCGATCGAAAAGGGCGGTAGTACCGACCGTAATTATGTCAATGCAGAAGGCAAAAAGGGAAGTTATATTGATTTTGCACGAGTTTTTCGAAAAGATGGGCAAACATGCCCAGAGTGCGGGAAAGAAATTATCAAAATAAAAGTTGCTGGACGTGGAACACACCTTTGTACTAATTGTCAGAAGGAGCAAACGTTATGATATATCTTTTGTATGGCGAAAATTTTTATGCAAAACAAGTTGAACTTGCAAAACACATCAAAGATCTTTCACCGAATTCACTCGAGAAAATCGATGGCGACAAACTTGAGCCAGATGATTTGGCGCAAATATTTACTGGCATATCTCTTTTTTCCCAGTCACGCACTATTATAATAAAGCAGCTTTCGCATAATGCGGCGGTGTGGGAAAAGCTAGCGATGTATTGGAGTGCATCTTCAGATAATACCATCATTCTGCTAGAGGATTCAGTCGATAAACGTACTAAAACATACAAATTATTACAAAAAAATCATACGGTAATAGAATGTAAAGAGCCTTCAGGGGGGGAGCTTATATCATGGCTCCAAAGGAGCGGGTCTCAGAAAAATCCCTCATTTACTCGTGGCCATGCACAACTTTTAGTAGATCGTATTGGTCGCCATCAAATGAAATTGTATTATGCGCTACAAAAAGTGTTATTGCTTGATAAAATTGATGAGTCGACCATAGAAAACGTAATTGACGATGAGCCTGAAGCGCGGGTATTTGGTTTGATTGAGGCTATTATTCAGCGTGATACACAGCGAGGACTGCACCATATGAAAGCAGTAAAAGAAAATGAAGATCCTCACATGTTTTTCGGTCTTCTGGTGTCGCAAACTTTCCTTCTCATCACGCTTTCAGCGAGTCAAGCATCTGCAGCAGAAGTAGCAAAAGATCTCAATGTTCATCCATATCCACTTCAGAAAATGACTACAGCTGCAAAACAACTCACTACTCATTCAGCCGATGAGATCATACGTATTTTGACGCAGACTGATATGCAACTCAAGCAATCTTCAGGCGATGCCTGGATGATTATTGAGCAGTGTATTCATAAATTGCTTAAAAAATAAGATTTATGCTGATTTCTTTTTTGGAGCGGTCTTCTTTGGGGCTGACTTTTTAGGAGCTGGTTTTTTCGCTACCGTTTTCTTTGGAGCTGTTTTTTTAGCACCTGCTAATTTCACACCAGCAGCTTTAGCTTCTTTTGCAATCTGAGCCTTTCGACGTGCGGCAGTATTCTTTTTTAGCAATTTCTTTTTTACTGCAGTATCGTATTGACTTTGAACTTTACTGAGGCCTTCACTGGTCGGTTTTGCTTTAAACGCTTTTACCGCGCTTTTGATATTTTGTTTCAGCTCAATATTACGAGCACGACGTTTTGCCGTCTGTTTCATGCGTTTAATGGCAGATTTAATAATTGGCATAGTAGATACTTATATTCCTTTACTCAGTCTTACTATTAATAATCAATTTAACTATTACTATAACGAAGATAGATGTATTTGTAAAGATCTGCTTACCATAAATTGCTTGACCGAATAAAAAAGGTTATGATAAACTGACACGAGAGTATTCTATAAAAAAATAAACACATATGAATGACACTAATTCACCAAAACAACAGATAGTCGAACAAATCAAAAATTCGACCAATATTTTGGTGACAGTGAGTACTAATCCATCTGTAGATGAACTATCGGCTGCAATTGGGCTAACTTTGATGCTCAATAAACTTGATAAACACGCTACAGCCGTATTTAGTGGGGCAATACCACCTGCAATTCAGTTTTTGGAACCAGACAAAACACTCGAAGACACAGTAGATAGTTTGCGTGATTTTATTATTGCTCTCGATAAAGAAAAAGCCGATAGACTACGATATCGGGTTGAAGATGATGTGGTGCGTATTTTTATTACGCCATACCGGACCCGTATTAATGAGGATGATCTCGAGTTTTCGCATGGTGACTTTAATGTTGAACTCGTATTAGCACTCGGTGTTGAAAACCAAAAAGAACTAGATAAAGCCATTGCAGCACACGGGAAAATTCTCCATGATGCCACAGTAGCCACGCTTTCCTCGCAAAATCAGAAGAGTGAGCTTGGCTCGATCGATTGGCAAGACCAATCAGCCAGTAGTTTATGCGAAATGCTGGTAGCCATCAGCGAAGCTCTCAAGAGCGGCTTACTTGACGAACAAATAGCCACAGCTCTTTTAACAGGTATTGTGTCGGCCACAAATCGATTTAGTAATGACCATACTAGCCCTAAAGCTATGACGATGGCCGCACAGCTCATGGCTGCTGGCGCTAATCAGCAACTCATCTCTGCGCAACTTGAAGCGTCTTCGGAAATAACTTCTCCAGAGGAAACCGAAGATAACAATGCGTCTGATGAGACATCGCAAGAAAATACTGAAGACTCTGCGCCCACTTCAGCCAAACTCCGCACTGAAGATGAAAAAAGCGATACTAAATCAAAGAAAAAAGATTTGGGAGAAATGAAGATTTCTCATCAGGAGGAAGAGAGTAGTGAGCTTGAAGAATCTGAGGAAGAAGTAACGCCACCTACTGAGTCTGAGCTTCGATCCTTGCCACAAGTTCAGTCTGCAACTATCGAAGAGCACGATCGTACTATTAAGCAACAAGCTGGTGAAGAGGCACTCGACGAAGCTCTTACAAAATTAAATGAAACTCCTCAAAAAGAGCTGGCGCCTACTCTTAAAGAAGAAATTGAGCAGGCTACTCAAGAAGCACATGAAGCAGCATCAGTAGCTCATGATACTCCTGAGCTGCCTAGTAGCCGTCAAGCAAACGAAGAGCCAACTATGGGTGGTACCTTTAGTGCAACCTCAAAAGAAGCGCATGATCTTGCGATTCAGGATCAACTTTCTGCACAAAATAAAGTAATTATGACCCATGATGAAGAGCCGGCACCTACTGTTTCTACAAAAGGTAAAACTGTTCAACCACTATCTCAATCATCTGAAAAGGAAGTACCACCAACAGAAACTACTCCATCTCCTAGCGGGCAAACTTTAGCAGATATTGAAGCAGATGTGAAAAAAAGAGAAAGCCTACCTCAGTCTTCCGGCAATTCACTGCCACTACCTCCGCCACCACCATTACCAGATTTTTCAACCTTACCACCACTACCTGATGTACAACCATCCACTTCACCCGAACCGGTAAATGCTTCAGCTCCTATTCCACCGCCAGCGACCCAAGATCCCACGCAATTTCAGATACCTAATCGCCAATAATGTCATTATCCCACATACCATTGATTGAAGATGGTGTTATTCTCATTGATAAACCGTCAAATATGACAAGTTTTGGTGTGGTAGCGCGAGTACGGAAAATGCTGAGCATGCATTTTGGTAAAAAAATGAAAGTTGGCCATACTGGTACGCTAGATCCATTTGCTACGGGTTTAATGATACTAGTAGTGGGCAAGGAGTGTAGAAAAGCACAGCATTACTCCAAGCTTGATAAAATCTATGAAGCTACCATCACACTTGGAGCTACAAGTACCACTGGAGATCCTGAGGGAGAAATACATATAATTGATGCCCAAACTCCATCTCGTAAAGAGGTTACCGCTTGTCTCAAAGAGTTTCAGGGCCGTATTACCCAATCGCCCCCAATTTTCTCAGCTATCAAGATCGACGGACAACGCGCATATAAACTTGCTCGAGCAGGTAAACCAGTTTCAATCCCGAAGCGAGAAGTAGAGATTTACTCAATTCGTCTCATCGACTATTCGTATCCATTACTCAAGATTCATGCACATGTTTCGAGTGGAACATACATTCGCACTTTAGCCGAAGATATTGGTACAAAACTTGAGACAGGAGCATATTGCAGCGAACTTAGGCGTACAAATGTAGGGAAGTATGGTATCGAAAATGCCCATTTGCTTCCGATGTAAGTAGTTGCAAAAAATCCCAGCATCTGCTATAGTCTTATTCTAATGATTAGTAAAGAAAAGAGAGCTGCGGCAGTAAAGAAGACGCAGCAACATAAAGATGACGTTGGTTCACCCCATGCTCAAGTGGCGGTATTAACTGAGCGTATCAAAGAAATTACTGCACATCTTCAGGTCAATAAAAAAGACCATATGGCTCGTCGTGGGTTGATTCAGATGGTAGGCAAACGCAAAAAGCTCTTGAAGTATGTTGAAAATAAAAATTTCGCTGCATATAAAAAACTTGTTTCTGATCTTGGCTTGAGAAAATAAAACAACCTTTCCTATTGCTGTAATCGCAAAATATTTTTTACTGTACTATCAAAAAAGAGCTATACTAAAAATATGATTATCGAAGCGGTTGATGTCACAAAATGTTATTCTGGCAATAACGCTGTCGATGCAATTTCTTTTTCTGTTAAAAGAGGTGAAATTGTCGGTTTTGTTGGAGCTAATGGAGCCGGAAAAAGTACTACGATCAATATGTCTCTGGGATTTTTACGCCCCACACGCGGAGAAATTCGACTTTTTGACAAAAAAATCACTCCCTCAAATGCGCATCACTTTCATAAAAAAATTGGCTACGCTGCTGGAGATATGCAACTCCCAAACGGCTTAACAGGGGCGAAGTACATTGATTTTGTGAGTAACGTAGCAAATATAGATACCACAAAACGTTTGCAACAGCTTGAACAAATATTTCAACCGCAGCTGAATAAAAAGATTGGGAGTCTTTCGCGCGGTAATAAGCAAAAAATTGCTTTAATAGCCGCTTTTTGTGCAAATCCCGAACTAGTTATACTTGATGAACCCACTAGTGGACTTGATCCAATTATGCAAGAAAAATTTTTGCAATTAGTACGTGAAGAACAGCAAAGAGGATCTACGGTTTTTATGTCTAGCCATAATCTTAACGAAGTAGCAGATGTCTGTAGTCGAATTATTTTACTGAGAAGTGGCAAAGTAATCAAAGATGTAGCCGCGAGCGAGTTATTACAAAAGAGCGGCAAACAAGTTCGGGTGGTGACAGGCGATAAGCAGTTGCGTCCTCCAGCTGGTGCTGAGAATATAAAAAAACAGCTTGATGCAGACAAAAATAGAATACTTGAATTTAATTGGAAACATTCGCCCGTAGATCTACAGCATTGGGTGGCTAACATACATAAATTAATCGATATAGAGATCACAGAGTTTGATCTTGAGACAGCGTTTCAAGATATGTATGAAGAAGGTAAACCATTATGATGCGCTCAGTTTTTTTCAAAACAATATATGATAAGCGATTTTTCATATTAGGGTGGAGTTTGGGCTTACTGGCGATTGCCATGTTAATGGCAAGTTTTTTTCCGGCAATGCGTCCAGACGGAGGCATTGACCAACTTTTACAGAATATGCCAGCCGCTTTTAAGGGGTTGATTGGCAATCTTGCCGATCTTGCACAGTTTGACACGTATATTGCCACGCAGTTATTTGATATTCGCGTGCCACTTATCGCAGGAATAATGGCTATAATTTTAGCTTTAGGCATTAGTGTGCGCGAAGAAGAAGATGGTGAATTACGTACTATTCTCAGTTTGCCCATTAGTCGAACTCGCTTATTTTTTGAAAAGTGGCTTGCTCTAGTCGCGATTATGTTGGTGGCGGTCTTATCGTTGGTAATAGGGGTCTATGCCATCACGCCTTTTATTGAGGATGCAACGATTGATTTCTTCGTACTACTTCGCCTTGCTGGTATGACGTGGCTGGTGATGGTAACGTATGGCACTGTGGCCTTTGCAGCTGGGATGGCAACCGGAAGACGGTCGATTGCTAGTTTTATAAGCATACTCATCATTATTGGAAGTTTTATTTTGACAACATTTGCCCAAGCAGTTGATTGGTTGAAAGATTATGAAGTGATTTCACTGCTTCACTATTTTCCTGCGGCTGAAATTGTACGCGATGGGGTGAAACTAGAGAATTTTATCATACTCTTGAGCGTAACAGTGCTGTCGCTCATGATCGCGTGGGTAAACTTTCGAAATCGCGATATAGGGTAGGCGCGTATCCTTACAATCATATAGCCGAAAGCCGCTCACGAATGATATACTATAAAAGTACATAAGCGGACGGTGATAGATGCGAGAACTTATATAAGTTTTTACACCTGTTACTCTCCGCACGTAATATAAAGGAGAAACTATGCCAACTATTAACCCCTATGGCAAAGGGCTCGTCTCTGTAGAGACTGAGTTTTTTGGTAAAACATTAAAATTAGAAGTCAATCGCGTCGGTTTTCGCACCAGCGCCAGTGTACTGGTCACCTACGGTGATACTGTAGTGCTCGGTACTGCTATGGTCGGTCACAAACCACTGAGCGGTATGGACTATTTCCCACTGTCAGTCGACTATGAAGAAAAAATGTATGCAGCTGGCAAGATCAGCGGTAGTCGTTTTATTAAACGCGAAGGTCGTCCGAGTGACGAAGCAATCTTGATTGGTCGTTTGATCGATCGCCCGATTCGTCCGCTGTTTCCTAAAGGTTATCGCCAGGAAGTGCAATGTGTCGCCAGCGTCCTATCGATGGATCCAAACTTCCGTCCTGATATGATCGCTATGATTGCAGCCTCAAGCGCTCTGATGTTATCGGGTGCACCGTTTGATGGCCCAGTGGCCGGACTGCGGGTAACGCGTGTTAATGGAGAGTTTAAAGCGTTTGCTACGCCAGAAGAACTGCGTGATGGTGAGATTGATCTAGTTGTAGCAGGTAAAGCTAGTGGTATCACGATGGTAGAAGCAGGCGCCAGAGAAGTTTCAGAAGAAATAGTGGTAGATGCTCTTGCGTGGGCGTTTGAAAAGATGCAACCAGCTATCAGCGTGCAGCAAGAACTATACCAAAAAATCCAACCCAGAGAACAAAAATATGAACTAGTATTACCAGATGAAAAAATCCAAAAAGAAGTCTCTGAATGGATCAAAGGTAAATTAGGTAAAAATCTACGTGTTTCATATCCAGAACGTAATGATTTGATCAATCAGCTGCGTCAGGAATTTCACGATGCTATGCAGGAATCTCATGAAGATATAGCGTATGAAGAACTCCATAATGAATATGACGAAGCGTTTACACGAGCGCTTCATGATGATGTTCGTCGTGGTATTGTCGAGGAAAATATTCGTCCTGACGGTCGTAAACTCGACGAGATCCGCGCACTCAGTTCAGAAGTTGGCTTTCTACCGCGTGCTCATGGTTCAAGTCTCTTTACGCGCGGTATGACACAAGGTATGAATATCGTGACGCTCGCACCACTCAGTTATGCACAAATGGTAGATACGATGGAAGTCAATGACGGCGAACGTCGATACATGCATCACTATAATGCGCCAGGCTATACCGTTGGTGAGGTACGACGACTCGGGAGTCCAGGACGACGTGAGATTGGTCATGGTTACTTAGCTGAGCGTGCAATGGCGGCCGTTTTGCCAGAAGCCGAAGATTTTCCGTATGCAATTCGCTCTGTCACCGAAATCATGAGCCAAAATGGCTCGACCTCAATGGCAGCGACCTGTTCAAGTTGCTTGGCACTCATGGATGCTGGGGTTCCGCTTAAAGCGCCGGTCTCGGGTATTGCTATGGGGCTGATGATGGATGGTGATACACCATATGTCCTCTCGGATATCGCAGATGCAGAGGACTTCGCAGGCGACATGGATTTTAAAGTAACAGGAACGAAAAACGGTATCACGGCACTTCAGATGGACATGAAAGTACATGGACTACCGGTAGAAGTGCTCGCTGAAGCGCTACAAAAAGGGAAAGTTGGCCGTGCGCATATCTTGCAGCACATGATTGAGACGATACAGGCTCCGCGCGAAAAGCTGAGCCCGTATGCGCCGCGTATTGAAAAAATCAAGATCAATCCTGAAAAAATTGGTGCGATCATCGGTAAAGGTGGTGAAACTATTAACAAAATTACTTCTGAAACTGGTGCCGAGATTGATATCAAAGAAGACGGTCTTGTGACGGTCGCGGCTGTCGATACGGCAGCAATCGAAAAAGCCTTAGAATGGATCAAGAGCCTGACAGTTGAGCCAGAAGTTGGTGAAACCTACGATGGTACAGTAGTAACTGTCAAAGATTTCGGTGCATTTGTGAATATTTTGCCAGGAATTGATGGTATGGTTCATGTCTCGCAAATTTCCGACAAACGAGTCGAGAATGTCGAAGACGTCCTCAAAGTAGGCCAAAAAGTTCGCGTCAAACTGAACGCAATTGACGAAAAAGGCCGCTTGAGCTTATCCATTAAAGACGCAAAGTAGAAACCATGAAAAAAGAGCAGATAGCAAAAGTAGCGCAAAAAATTCGTGAAAACAATATCTGCCCCGAGCTTCGTGAGCAGGCGACACAACTGGTGATGGGGGATGGCAACCCAGATGCTGACATCGTCTTTATTGGCGAGGCACCTGGCAAAAATGAAGACGAACAAGGCCTCCCGTTTGTCGGCGCAGCGGGGAAATTTCTGAATGAAATGCTGGCCACGATTGATCTCAAACGAGAAGATGTCTATATCACCAATATCGTAAAATACCGCCCGCCGAACAATCGCGACCCGCTACCAGAAGAAAAGAAAGCCTTCTGGCCGTATCTTTTGAAACAACTGCAAATTATCGAGCCAAAAATCATCGTGACGCTCGGTCGCCACAGCATGGAATATTTTTTACCAGATATGAAGATTAGTCAGATTCATGGCCAGCCAAAGCGAATCCAGTTTGGTGATAAAAAACTGGTGATTCTCCCGCTCTATCACCCTGCAGCAGCTTTATATAATGGCGGTATGCGCCAAACACTCATCGAAGATTTCGATACCATCCCGACTATTTTAAGCCGACTATAAGTTGACAATAGTAACGAGATTTGCTATAATGGTACTACTTGATAGAGGTGACAGCTCTCAGTCTTACAATAATATTTTAGGAATTATAAACAATTATTTAAATATATCTCAAAAGGAGAACAAAATATATGGGCGGACGAAAATTAGCCACCCCACAGTCTGACGATACTTCAAAACGTCAAAATAATACTAATCAGCGACGCGAACAAAATTCAGTACTCGCTAAAACACAGACACGACGCGGTGAAGTTCAACGTGCAGCCCGACGTACCAGCGAAAACGTCAATCTACGTTCGAGCCAACATGTCATCGATATACCGGTCAATAAATCGATCTATAACGGATATGAGGGGCAACAATTTAGCATGCAAATGCAAAAACAGCGCAAGCCAAATCCCAACGGTCCTCATCTTAAAATTATTCCGATCGGTGGGCTTGGTGAAATGGGTATTGGGAAAAACATGATGGCTCTCGAGTACGAAAATGAGATTATTGTGCTGGATATGGGCTTCCTGTTTCCCGGGGCTGATTATCCCGGTATCAATTATATTGTGCCAGATATTAGCTATCTGGAGCAAAATAAGCACAAGATTAAGGCCGCAGTTTTTACTCACGCGCATCTCGATCACATCGGTGCGTTTCGCCATCTGATCCATCGGATTCCAGCGCCTGTCTATGGCACAACCTTTACTATCGGTATGCTCCAAAAAAATATGGAGGAATCTGATACTGATTTCACGCCTCAGTATCATGCGCTTAATCCCGAAAATCATGAACGTGCACAACTAGGTAATCATTTTAGTGTCGAACTAGTACGCGTTAATCACTCCATCCCTGACTCGGCTGCAGTCGTCGTACGAACACCACTTGGTGTGGTTGTAGACACCGGTGACTGGCGCTTTGAAGAAAACCCCGTTGATGGCAAGAAATTTGACCTAGAGCGATTAACTGAAATATCTACTAAAGAAGGTATTTTGATGTTATTAAACGAATCTACTAACTGTGAATCTGATGGTACGCACACACATGGCGAATTTGATATTCAAGCTAGTATGGGGCAGGTGATGGATAAATACCAAAATAACCGCCTCATTATTAGTTGTTTTAGTAGCCAAATTCATCGTATTCAGCTTATTTTAGATGAAGCCAAAAAACATGGAAGAAAGGTCGCCTTTCAGGGCTATAGCATGATTCAAAACTTAGAGCTTGCTATCAAGACCAACACCATCAAAATCCCTAAGGATGTGGTTGTGAAAATGGAAGATCTTATTAAGATGCCCGATGGTCGAGTGACAATTATATGTACAGGATCACAAGGTGAATTTAATGCAGTCCTGAATCGCATGGCGAGTGGGGCGCACAAACACATTAAGATCAAAAATACAGATGTGGTAGTCTTTAGCTCAAACCCCATTCCAGGTAATGAAAAATATGTTGTACGTACTGTCGATGGATTGATGCGAGAAGGGTCTGATGTCATTCAAAACGGTAAAACACATTTAACCGGCATCGGTCCACTTCACCTTTCAGGGCATGGTTATTATGAAGACCATGTGAAATTAGTGAGTGCTTTAAACCCAACGTATTATATGCCTATTCATGGTGAATTCCATATGTTGGTACACAATGCCGAACTTGCAGAAAAAGAATGTGCTATACCACGTAAAAATATTTTTGTTTGTGATAGCGGTGATGTGGTTGAAATCGACCAGCAAAAACAAGCAACCAAAACCGGACGTATTCAGGTAGGTGGCGTGATGTACGATGATAGCGGCGCAGAAGTTTCCGAAGTTGTATTAAAAGATCGGATTCATATGGCCAACGAAGGTATGTTTGTTGTAGTCTTGACAGTTTCAAGACACGGTGGACGGCTCATTACAAGTCCAGATATTATTTCACGAGGTTTTATCTATTTGCGCGACTCCGAAGAGCTGATGGGTAAAATTCGCCAATACCTCAAGCAAAAAACAGCTCGCGTGTACAGCGGTAGGCGACCCGACATGGAAGTATTGAAAAAAGAACTTCGTGATGAAATTACCCATATTTTGTATGATGAAACACGTCGGACACCGATCGTTATTCCTGTTATCAACGAAATTGGTGGTAATACCAATGATACTGGAGCACCTAAACCAGGCAACATGTCGCAGAAAAATCCTCAGCAAAAACCAGCTCTTCAGCCATATCGGCGACCGCTGCCTAAAAAATTTCCTGCACCCCAAGTCCCAGATACAGATGTAGTAGATCCTCTCTTGAGACGTCAAGATTTTAAACCATACTAGCCAGTCACACTTGCATTTTGTTGTTTTTTTTGCTATAATTAATCTATTATAAGCATATATAATGTATAGATAATGGCAAAGCGTAAAACAAAGAAGAAATCATCAAAAACACTTCGTCCTCAGCATATACTTCCTGTGGGTTTCTGGTCGCAAGTTGTAGCGGTTCTTCTGATTGTATTTGCTTTACTGCTAGTGGTGGCGATGTTTCAGGCTGGCGGACCAATCTTGGCCTGGATTTTCCAGGCCAGTATGGTGACGATAGGCTGGACAACATACCTCTTACCCATAATTCTTTTGTATGTAGCTATTGAAATTTTTCGCGCTGAAGATAACCAACTCCCTATCGCTGTTAACATTGCTTCGCTGTTACTCGTGGTATGGCTCAGTGCAATCATGCAACTTTTTATGCCAGAACCGGCAAATATGGATGCAGCTGTACAGGGTAGCGGAGGTGGATTTATAGGTTGGCTGGTAGATCAAGGCTTTTTGGCAATTTTATCACCACCAATTACTGGTCTGATTTTGGGAGTATGTAGCATTATTACCATTTTATTCATGCTTCGCGTGACGCCAAAAGACGTTATTGATGGCATTAAAGGATTGTTTGCACGCGACGAAGAAGAAAGCGATCGATCTATTCGCAGCACAATTCAGCGGGCTAACACTACTGATATAACCAAAGAACCACCGCGCGCAGTGGGGGATTTGAAGCTCAACGAAGGAGTACCGATCCTCCAGTCGTCTGACGAGAAAAAATCAGGTAAATTATCTAGTTTACGAGGAAGCGTAACTCGAGACAAAACAGCCGAAGAACAAAGTGCTTTGACGACATTTACTGATCCAAACTGGGAAGTTCCGAGTATTGATCTACTTGAGAAAAAGCAAAGTCCCGCTGATGCTGGAGATGTGCAGCATAATGCCCAAATTATTAAAGACACCTTGCAGGAATTTAACATTGATGTCGAAATGGAAGGCGCAAATATTGGTCCGAAAGTCACCCAGTACACGCTTCGCCCTCCGAGCGGCGTACGCCTCACCCGTATCACCCAACTAGAAACAAATATCGCCCTTAATTTAGCTGCTCAAAGCCTGCGTATTGAAGCACCAATTCCTGGTCAAAAAGCAGTTGGTATCGAAGTACCAAATCGTAAAGCAGCGGATGTACGATTATATGGGATGCTCAGCGATGAGGCCTGGAATCGCTCACGCGAACCACTTAGTTTTGCGATAGGCAAAGATATAGCCGGTACAGCTGTAATAGGGGAGCTCAATAAAATGCCGCATCTTCTGATTGCGGGTCAGACAGGTTCTGGTAAATCGGTCATGATCAATACGCTTTTAACAAGTCTTTTATACCGAAATAGCCCGAGCGATATGAAACTCATTTTGGTTGATCCAAAACAAGTTGAAATGGCGTCGTACGAGGATATACCGCACTTACTGGCGCCAATTATCACAAAACCCGAAGAGTGCATCAGTGCCTTAAAGTGGGCAGTCAATGAAATGGAACGGCGATACAGCTTGCTGGCTGAAGAGAAATTGCGCGATATACGCAGCTACAATGCCAAGAAAAAAGACGAAGGCATGCCATATATCGTCATCGTGATCGATGAGCTAGCAGATTTGATGATGATTGCAGCGCGTGATGTAGAAGCATTGGTGGTTCGACTGGCGCAAAAGGCGCGTGCGGTTGGTATTCATCTGGTTCTTGCAACCCAGCGACCAAGTGTCGATGTAATAACTGGTTTGATTAAAGCTAATATTCCTGCGCGGATTGCCTTTACGGTAGCCAGCCAAGTAGATAGCCGGACGATTCTTGATCAAATTGGGGCTGAAAAATTGCTCGGTCAGGGAGATATGTTGCTGCTGACACCATCGATGAATAAACCCAAGCGTATTCAGGGGGCATGGGTGATGGATGAAGAAGTTATGAAAATCACTGATCATCTGCGCATGCAGCGCGCGCCAGAATATGATGATGAAATTACCAAGCAACCTGTTCAGCTTAGCGGTAAAGGTGGTATCGTCATGGATTTCGACGGTGGTGGTGATGACGATATATACCGTGATGCTATCAAAGTAGTGGTAGATAGCGGTAAAGCAAGTGCGAGTTTACTCCAGCGTCGGCTCCGCGTCGGCTATGCGCGTGCTGCACGCTTAATTGAGACGATGGAAGAGCAAGGCATCATTGGTCCAGCTGATGGCGCGCGACCACGTGAAGTTCTCATTTCGAGTCTCGATGATCTCAACCAAGCAGATCCTGAAGATTAAACTATGCTATAATCACAAGCAATATGCATAGGCGTGGGTTTACTATTATAGAAGTGCTTCTTGTCATTGTAGTTATGGGTACACTTGCCCTCATCATCACTACTGGCTACCAAAATGTCACTAAAAGTGTCCGTAAAGGAGCAATTGAAAAAACTGTCATTGAATACAAAAAAGCGTTGGAAACTTATGCCTTAAAGAATGGAAAATACCCTAATACCATCTCAGGGCAGCAGACGGCTGTAACGTGTCTCGGTACCGTTGAAAATTATGGATGGTACGATAATCCGCAGCCGTGTTATGACTTCATAGCCAAAAATGGCGGTTCTGCCACTGATCTCAACACGTTTTGGAGTCGTATATGGGATACGAGTCAAGATCTCAAGCCAATTTTGCGTGACATACCGACTGTCGGTACAGAATGTAATACTTTTGATGGTGAATGCGCGAAAAGTATCTCTTTTGTTGTCACTCAAGCTGGATCTCGAACTCGTTTAGACGGCGCGTATGCACCCTATTTTATGGTCTATTTCTTTAGTACGAATGGAAAATGTGAAGTACCTGGTAGCGTCGGTGGAACGTATCCAAATTTTTCTTCCACATTGAACGCCGGCAAATATTATCAATATGATGCAACTTCAGGAGTAACGATGTGCGTTGTTTCATTGCCAAACGCTAATAGCACCGATTCTGCGTAATTTTTATTTTGACTACTTTGTGGTAAAATAAGTATATATATTAAAACTCAGCTTATACTAACGGATAAGCATCACCAAAGGAGTAACTATGAAAGAATATGAACTCACTGTTTTAATTCACCCTGATCTAGAAATGGATCTTGAAAAACCGCTTGAAAAAGTTCGTGCAATTATCACTGGTCAAAAAGGTAAAATTACCAATGAGCACAATTGGGGCAAGAAAAAATTAGCATATCGTATCCAGAAAGAAGATTTTGCGGTATATGTGCATATGGAAGTCGAGCTCAATCCAGATAGCCTCATTAAAATTTCAAATTCTCTTAATATTACCGACGAAGTATTACGCTATCTGCTGGTCAGTATAGACGAAAAGACTCGATCGAAAATAGCTGAGGCGGCTAAACGCCGTCAAGATAAAGAGGAAGAAAAGGAAGAGTAGGGCATATGGCAAAAAGTATAAATCACGTTATTATTATGGGGCGCTTAACACGCGATCCTGAGATGCGCACCACGCCGAGCGGCAAAAGTGTGACTAGTTTTAGTCTTGCAGTTGATCGACAAGGCGCTGAAGACCAGACAGATTTTTTTGAAATTACAGCTTGGGAAAAGCTGGGCGAACTCGTCAATCAATACCTGACAAAGGGTCGCCGCTGTTTAGTACAAGGTCGTTTGCGTCAGGAGAGTTGGGATGATAAAGAAAGCGGCAAAAAGCGATCACGCGTATCGATAGTAGCGAGTGATGTAACGTTTCTTGATGGCCCGAGTGGCGACAGTGACGCTTCAGCACCTGCGTCGCCTTCATCTTCACCCAAGAATAAAGACGTCACTATAGATGATATTGACGATAAACCAATTGATCTCTCAGAGATTCCATTTTAAGGAGAAATTACTTATGGCATTTGCAAAAAAATCACGAAAAGACAACCCAAACTACTTTGACTACAAAGATGTCAAAACCCTGCAACGATATATCAATATCTATGGACAAATTGAACCACGCACTAAAACTGGTTTAAGCCAAAAACAGCAGAAGCAATTGACTGTGGCGATTAAACGTGCTCGGCACCTGGCACTATTACCTTTTACAGTTTCTGCGTAAGGAGTAATCATGTATCAGCCGACTGATCTCAAGAAAGGTACCGTTTGCCAAATCGACGGCAAACCATATCGAGTAATTGAATACGCCCAAAAAGTATTAGGACGAGGCGGCTCGATCGTGAATGTTAAGCTCAAAAATTTGATTGATGGTAGTGTGATACCAAAAACATTCAAAGGTGCCGATAAAATCGAACCAGCCGACGTTAGTACCCAGAAAGTACAATTTTTGTATACAGATGCAGGTGAGTACCATTTTATGAATCCCGAAAGCTTTGAGCAATTTGCGCTTACTGCTCAATCATGCGAAGAGGCTGCACCATATCTCAAAGAAGGTGATGAGGTTGATCTACAGTTTTTTGATGGGACAGTTATAAACGTCGTCCTACCAAAAAATCTCTATCTTGCCGTAACGTATACCGAAGACGTTGTAAAGGGCGATACTACCAGCAATGTTCTGAAAGACGCAACGCTCGAAACCGGTCTCGTGATTAAAGTTCCGGCCTTCATCAAGCAAGGCGATATCGTGAGTGTAGATACGACGACTAGCGAATATCGCGAACGAAAAAAAGATTAGTTCCATGCTAAATCGACTCGATCTTCAGCTGGTGCATCTTAAATTAGCACCGACTCGTTCGCAAGCTGAAAATGCTATTCGCATGGGAAATGTTCTGGTGAATGGGCAGGTGATTACAAAGTCTGGATTTATGGTGAGCCAAAACGCCACAATTAAACTTCTTCAGAATCAGCCATATGTCAGTCGAGCTGGCTTAAAGCTGGCAAGCGTAGCAGATGATCTAAAGCTTGATTTTAAACATAAAACAGTTCTTGATGTCGGCTCCAGTACTGGCGGATTTACTGATTATGCGTTGCAACATGGGGCTCAAAAAGTGATTGCGGTGGATGTTGGGACAAATCAACTCCACCCCCGTTTACGAGACAATCCTGCTATTGAGCTACATGAAAAGACAGACATTCGAGACTTTGCGACCACTGAGGCAATTGATGTAGTTGTGATCGATGTGAGCTTCATTAGTCTTCGACAGATTTTACCAGCCATTTTACAGCTAGCACCGCAAGCACTCGTCATTGCAATGGCAAAACCTCAGTTTGAAGCCGGCAAAGATCAGGTCAATAAAGGCATTATCAAAAATGAAAAAATTCGCCGGCAAATTCTTACCGACTTTGAAGCATGGGTAAAGAACTATTTTGTTATTCAAGACAAGCGCGATAGTGAGGTCACTGGCTCAAAGGGCAATCGTGAACGTTTTTACGTGCTTTTACCAGGCGTGAAAGCAAAGTAGATTATTCTTGGCTAGTGCTTTTTTGCTTTTTTTCGGCGGTTCTTTGCTAAGATCATGAATTCGTTTTGACATCTGTGCGATCTTTACTGCTTTATTCAAACCGTTAACCGGTATATTAAGAGCCCGAGAAGGAATATCTCCTCGTTGTTTCATATAATCAACTACCCGGTCGATTTTTTTACCATAAGATAGTTCCATAATCATAGTATACATTAAAAAGAGATATATAGCTATTGACATTTTAATATATTTAGTGTAATATTGTATTATCATTAAATAAGAAATAAAAATGTATACACCAAATGTAATCGAACGATCCAGACACGGCAAAAATTTCGAAAGTACTGGAAATCCGCAACTTCGGCCTAACCGGCGGTACGCTATACCGACTGTCACACCAGTGGAAAAATTTGAACTCCAACCAGCTCGATTTAACTCTATAAAACTTGGACGATTAGCACTGGATTTGACTTCAGATCAATCAGCTTCACGAAAGCAGGTGAGGGAAGTTTTGTCGCGAGAAGTTCGAGAACAAAACGCAGCCTAAACGTTAAAGCGAAATTCTACCACATCACCTTCTTGCATAATGTAGTCGCGACCTTCGGTTCGCATTTTACCTGCAGCTTTTGCGGCTGTTTCGGATCCAGCAGCAATGAGATCTTCATACCCAACGACTTGAGCCGCGATAAAACCGCGTTCAAAATCGGTATGAATGACGCCAGCAGCTTGTGGCGCAGTCGAACCTTGCTTGATCGTCCAGGCTCGAACTTCTTTGGGTCCTGCGGTCAGATAACTTTGCAAGCCAAGTGTACGGTAGGCTGCGTGAATGAGCTGCTCTAATCCAGTTTCGGCTACTCCATAACTCTCGAGTAATTCATGTGCTTCATCTCGAGAAAGCCCTTTGAGTTCTTCTTCGAGCTTGGCGCAAATAAATGTAGCTTGAGCTGGAGCAACTAATTTTTCAAGCGCTGTGCGTTTTTCAGAATTAGCAAGTGTGTTTTCATCAACATTAAAAAGATAAATCACTGGTTTGGCAGTTAGTAGCTGCAACCCAACCAGTTGTTCGTGGTCGAGATCAGCTTTGTGAGATAACGGTAGACCTTGCGACAGGTGAGTGAGTACATTTTTTAAATACTCTACTTGTGCACGCACGGCTGGTTTGGCTTTAGCCTCTTTCTCTAGCTTCGGCAAATGGTTTTCGAGACTCTGAATATCCGATAAGATCAATTCTGTGTTAATAATCTCGATATCATTGGTCGGATTGACCTCAGACTCATCGTGACGCATCACCGTACTGTCTTCAAATGCCCGCACGACATGAACAATAGCTTGACACTCTCTGATATTAGATAAGAATTTGTTACCCAAACCTTCGCCCTTGCTTGCACCAGCGACGAGTCCAGCGATGTCAACAAACGTTACCGTCGCGGGGATGACTTTTTCAGACGCATACATTTCTTTTAATTTTTCGAGCCGCCCATCGGGTACGGGGACGATGCCAGTATTTGGCTCAATGGTCGCAAACGGGTAATTAGCTGCCAAGATGTCATTATTAGTGAGCGCATTAAAAATCGTCGATTTCCCGACGTTCGGTAATCCGATAATTCCAATTGAAAGTGAAGCCATTGCCTTCATTATATCAAGCCACACCAGATAATGAGGAAAATATTGATTTTATTTTATATTTGTGATATAATAATATATATGACACAACTGAGATCTCATGAGACAGAAATAACTCCTGCTATTACTAAATTACCTCTGAGTGATGTCGGCCATAGTCTCGTGGTTGCGGCGCTCATTAACGCGAAAAATAAACGAATCAGTGAACTTGTCGAACAAAATGAGCAACTTATCGAACAAAAAAAGCAACACCAACATGATTCATATCACGACCCTTTGACGGGAGTGCTAAATCGACGTGGGCTTGATGCTAAACTCGAGGAAATGGCTAGACTCGCGGGCAAACCAGAGGCTCTACTGATGGTGGATCTGACTAATTTCAAAGCAATTAACGATCATTTTGGCTATGAAGCAGGTGATCAAGCGATTAGAGATATGACCACATTGCTTCAATCCGTTATTCGTCAAAAAGACACCCTCGCACGGATCGGAGGAGATGAATTCGTCATTATTTTAGGTGACGAAAATGCCGAAAGAGAGATTGAATCTTCGGAAGGTTCTCGTGAACTTGACGGAATTGATCCAGCAGTAAAAATAGACTATGCCAAATTACGTATTGCCGGAGAAATCCGTGATTTTCTCTGCACGCATCAACAGCTACATAATATTGGTTTTGATCTAGCGGTCGGTGGGGTGGTGTGGCGGGCGGGTGATGATTACGAGACACTAACTAAGCGCGCCGAACACGATATGAAAATTGCCAAAGAAATTCAGCATAGATCCAACGGCAAACACCGCTAGCCTATCTGTTGAGCGCCAATGCCTCGTAGACAATCACATATTTATTGAGCCCATATTCATCCAGCACATCCTGTAAATACTCTTTGCTATCATATTTTGAGACCCATACGCTTTTCTGAACTTGTTCGAACTGGCATTCTCGCAAAATTTTTCGCAGATATGAGCGCATGCTTCGTTCTATCTCAGGAATATCAAATATCACCATCAGCTGTGCGCCATAGGGGAGAAGTTTCGGTGTAAATGGTTGGAGGAGACGATGACCTTTTGAGGTAATTTTGACGCCAGATGTGCGAGAATACGAAATATACCCCTGTTTCTGAGCTTTGTAGAATACATTTCGGTATGTCCCAGCTTTAAATTTCTTTTGCTTCTCGATATTTTCGAGGTCGTTAAAAAAGAGATGCGGCTTAAACGACAGTTTCAAGTTAGCTTCGGTGTAGGGGATAAGACCCTCGAGAATATATTTCAAAGCCGAATCCGGTAGCTGCCGTTTGCTCAAGGTTCGTCGCATATTCACAGCATACCATATGCTTCAATATTTTGCATAATGAATATATCACGAATCTGATGACGATCGGCGCTAATATCGTTATATTTGCAGTGTTGAGTAGATGTTAGATTCATCACGATTTTAAAGCCGATCGG
>CAZJUR010000002.1:0-43358 GCA_964549525.1 uncultured Candidatus Saccharibacteria bacterium
AACCGAAAGTGTCCTGGTTGATGGCTACACACAGGGAGATGCGGAGGAGAATACCGCGTTGGCGCCGTTGCCGTTAGATGGATGGTTGAGGGTTGAGCTTGATTTATCGGTGAGTGGTGCGGTACAAGTGAATGGTGCTGGTGTGACACTGCGGGGACTTACCCTTAACCTATCTCCAACTTATGCGGTGCAAGCAATTGGCGCTGATAATTTTCAGTTTTTTGGGAATTATGTCAACACTGATACAACCGGTTTACTATGGAGAACTGATCCCGCCGCGAACGGAGCAGTCTATATAGAAGATGCTGATAATGTTCGTATTGGTGGTATGGCGGCCAATCAACGGAACGTTGTATCTTGGTGCAGTAATAGTTGTATTGAGGCGCTCGCAACTAGCGGGCAAACCACCAACGATCTGAGAATTCAAGGCAATTTAATTGGAGTTGGGTCTGATGCCGTATCTGATCAAGGTGGTAATACTGTTGGTATTCTACTTAAAGCCGGCGTCACCAATGCGGTCATCGGTGGTGACAGAAGCCTGGGGGCGGGAAATTCTGTTATGCATAATTTCAACGGAGGTATTGATGCACAAGACGTTGTGGGGCTTAGTATATTGGGTAACAGAGTATTAGCGAACAACATTATGAACCCATCTAGCTATCGTGGGGCGGTATTTGTAGGGGGTAGTACTCAAGTAGTAGTTGGCGATGGAACATTGAATGGCAGAAATGTCGTAGGTGGGCAAGATGGTAATAATGGACAATATTCTGGCAGTGGTGTTGTTATAGGAAATTCTCCTGCCACTTCAGCGGCTTCTTCGGAAGTTTCAATAGAAGGAAATTATATTGGGGTGATAGACGATGGAATAACTCCCTATGAGAATTTCGGCACTGGTGTGCTTATACGAGATAATTCAAACAACGTTTTGGTGCGGTCAAACATTATACGCAATTCTTATAATAATGTGGGCATCGCCATCACCAACTCCGCCCAGAGTGTCGCAGTATTACAAAATAGCATCTATAACAATCAAGGCATTGGTATTGATCTTGGTGGTAATAGTACTCATGACGTCAATGACACCAATGATACCGACATCGGCCCCAACGGTATGCTCAATAGTCCTGGCTACACGACTATTACTGAAACAGCAGGCAACACCGATATTGATTTCAGCCTCGATGTACCAGCCGGAAACTATCGAATTGAATTCTTTTCCAACACCGCTCCAGACAGCTCAACTATTGGCGAAGGTGAAACCTACGTAGGCTATGTTAATATCACCCATACTGGTAGTGGGCTCGAAGCCTTCTCTACCACCCTAGCAGGTACAGGTCATACCAACCTCGCACTGACTGCCACTGAGATAAACCCCAGCACCCCTAGCGGCTTTGGGGCAAGTAGTGAGTTTGGGGGAAGTGGACAGACGGTTCAAACAGTGTCCGATCTCGTTACCTCGACAAGGTTATTAAACCCATTAGACAAATCTCTCGGTAACATATTGCAATATGAAATTAAAATAAGCAATCTTGGTCCCAATAACTTTAATCTTTCAAATCTTAATAATACTATGATCGGCCAGAACACCTATTTTACAAATATTCTCCCACCTCAACTCCAATACAGCGGCATTGCTGGGCCGAATATTACCTGTCAAGATTATGGACCTGGGTCTTCATCCTTCTTTGGGCCATTACTCGCAAATCATCCAAATCATAGTTTAGTATCGTGTGCCCACACTGGTAATGATGTCCTAGCGGCCGGACAAACAGTCATTTATACACTGTCTGCCACAGTAGTCGATCTGACGACACCAACCTTTACGAATCATGTAATTACTTCAGTGTCTACTTCTTCTGCCGGCCCCTTTGATCCAGATGCTTCGGCTATAGGAACTATTGTTGGTGGCGGGGGAGATATTATTGATGGCATGTCAGCTCAATATATCAATAATTACGACGGAGCAAGCACAGAAGTAGCTGACATCTCTCTCAGTGGTACGCTCGATAATCCACAGGATGTAGCACCTGGTGCAACGCTGAACTATACCGTTACCCTAACGAATAATGGGCCCATAGCAATAGACCCAACGGTGTTTGATGGTTCTGGTATCAATCCGTTTCAAACGAGTCTTCTTGTCGCAGTTTTACCGCCTAATCTAACCTACGTCTCACAGCCAAACCCTGATCTTAGTTGCTCATGGGCAGGGCCAGGCTCCGCCAGTCTAGCCCCATTTTTCGATAACCACAGTACATACAGTCTGTTGCTCTGTACCTATGTTGGAAGTGATACGAGCTTGACGAGTGGAGAGTCGATTGCAACGACGTTTCGGTTTACGACGAGCACACCGCCAAATACCTTTACCACTTACTTTTTAGGAAATGGTACTGTTCAAGACGATGGATTAACTGACATTCAGCGTGCGTTTACCTTCTCTAGTCCTTTTGATACTATCGAGCTACTCCAAATATACAGTCCGAACAATTTTCTCGCAGCTGGTTACACAGCTCCGACAGTTACAGCAGTCGGTATAAATAGCGGTTCAAGCAGTGGAAATACTGCAACTACTGTTTTAGCACGCACAGGTGAGAAAATTATGCTTGGAGTCATTGTACTGATTATCTTCATCTCTTTGGCGACCATATACATTCAACGACGTAAGCCCTTGTCTCATTAGGAGAAAAATAGCAGGCTATCTATAATAGACTTTATGCCGTTAGCTTCTTCAAAAGTCACTTCCTCGTATGAAGACATAAGAAATAATGTCAATACATATCTTGATGATTTTTGTATTCGTCAACAAAAAAGAGCTTCCTCATATGGTACTGACTATGAAATGCTTTGGGAAAATATACGCATTCATATTGGTCATGGTGGAAAACGATTACGGCCATATCTTGTAGACATTGCTTATCGAGGCTACAAAGGTAGCCCAGAAGTCTCTATTATTCCTATCGCAGCTGCGTGGGAGTTATTGCATACATGTTTATTGATCCATGATGACATTATTGATCGAGACGATGTGCGACATAATCACCTAAATATAAGTGGTATATATAAAAATAAATATCAATCTGATAGTGAACATCTCGCTCTTTCTACTGCACTGTTAGCTGGTGATGCTTTGCTCGGATCATCTAATGAGTTAATATTGGTATCTGATTTTTCAGCTCATATAAAAAATCAGTTAATTTTGCAGCTGAATAAAGCATTGTTCGGGGTGATTGGCGGAGAGCTTGAGGATACCGTTGCCGTACTAAAGCAACTTCAATCAGTGTCTGCGCGTCATATAGCAACAAGTAAAACAGCGGAATATTCAATTATCTATCCTCTTATAAGTGGGGCTATTGCAGCGGAGGTATCGGACAGTGAAATCAAAAAGTTAACACAATTTGGGACAGACATCGGACTAGCTTATCAATTGAAAGACGATATAATTGGGGTTTTTGGTGATCAAAAACAGACAGGTAAATCAAATGAGTCAGATATATACGAAAAAAAACGCACCGTTTTGTTACAGGAAACACACAACCGTGTTCACGCAGATGATAAAGCATGGCTAGAAAATCAGTTCATGAGTGATGCATCTCTATCTAAGGATGATGTTCAAAGAATTAAACACCTGATACAAGAATCAGGCGCGCGTCATAGTATTGAGAAAGAAATTCGTTTGCTCCACGCAGCGGCAAGTCAACAGCTAGCAAACCTCAAAATGCAGCAACCAGTCAAAAAAGAATTATATGATTTCCTAGAGAAACTGATGGTTCGTCACGTATAATTTAAGGTATGCCAATTCGTCGATACAAAACAGGAAATCACCCGTATCATAGCTATCATTCGCGCTCATTTGATCGACACATGGTAACGAAAAAGAAAAAATGGCCTTTTGTTTTGTTATTGCTCGTTGGTTGCATCGGGGCGTATGTCATGTGGCGCATTACCGCGCCATTACCTGAAATAAAAACTTCAGTAGTATATCGTGCATCATCTGCACCCCAACCCCAAGCGTTTATGTGGCCTGAAAACGGAGAATCTGCTATAGCAATTGAAGGACAAGGTGTTGTCGCTCAGAAAAATCAACAAGAAACCGTACAGCCAATTGCATCAACTGCAAAATTAATCACCGCTCTCGCTATTTTAGAAAAAAAGCCGCTTAAAATAAATGAAAAAGGGCCTGTTATAACATTAAATCAAGCAGATGTTGATATATTTAATAGTTATTATGTTCGCGATGGTTCAACGACTGCTGTAGCAGCAGATTTAGAACTCTCAGAGTATCAAATGCTACAGGGTATTTTGATTTCCTCATCAAATAATTATGCCGATAGTATGGCTATATGGGCATTTGGCTCGCTAGAAAAATATCGGACATTTGCACAACAGTATGTACGGTCAATTGGTGCCAAACAAACGACAATAGGGGAGGATGCCAGTGGCTTTTCTCCTACTACTACTAGTACCACATACGATTTAGCTTTGATTGGTTTGGCAGCGAGCCGTCACCCCGTGATTCAACAAATTATGGCCCAGCCGAGTGTCGAATTACCGGTAGCAGGACGGAAAAATAATACCAATTGGTCACTCGGCGAATCAGGTATTATTGGCGGGAAGACTGGTAACACAAATGAAGCAAAAGGTATGTTCGTGGCAATTGCCAAGCACACGGTAGCGAAGCAGCCAGTCAAAATCGTTGTAGCTATAAAGGGTGCGCCCACAGTCGATGAGGCAATACGCCAAGCTCAAGATATCTTAGAGAAAAGTAATTCATATATACGGTTTGAGACTATTATTCCGACGTCAACTCCACTCATACGTATAAAAAGTCATTGGGGTCAACAGGCCACTGGTCAGTTACCCAAGCACCTTCAAGATATCGTTTGGAATAATCAAAAAGCAGATGTATCGGTTCAGCAACGACCACTAAAAGCTCCGCTTAAAACTGGCGATATAGTGGGACAGGTTCGCTATAAAAGCATTCAAAAACCGATCGTGGTAGATACTGCGATCACTCATCCATCACTTTGGTGGAAAATATCACAACCCATTTGGTAAGTTGCAATCAGTCTGCATCCATCAGATAATAAAAAGACATGAAAAACTTTAGCCAAATATTAACTGAATGGGTTAATGCTAAAAAAAGCCACACGGTGGGCGAACTGCTGAATATATTAGATGAACGCAGTTTTGCTTTCGTATTTCTCATACTCATGGCATTTCCGGCGTTGCCTTTGCCGACTGGTGGAGTCGTCCACGCGCTAGAAGTTATTGTGATTATTTTAGCGAGTCAAATGCTTTTAGGTCGCCAAGAACTATGGCTACCAAAAGGACTTCAAAAAAAACAATTACCTAAACCTATTTTAAAAAAAATGTTACCGTTTCTTATAAAATACATTCAGTTCTTTGAAAAAATATCACGAGCGAGGGGGAGCTCCTTTATTCCGCAACGCTGGTTTCGAATACAACTTGCTTTTTTCATTATTATTTTTACCTTGTTTGCTTTTTTTGCACCTCCATTTACGGGACTGGATACCTTACCGAGCTTAGGAGTTGTTATCATTAGTATTGGCATTATTTTGCGTGATGTATTAGTAGTGTTGATCGGGTACATTATCGGTATTATTGGCTGCGGTTTAGTTGTACTGCTTGGTGCGGGGGTCCTAGCAGCTATTCAGCAAGCTCTCTCGAGTATAATGGTATACTAAGAAGAATATCATGATAAAATCTACTTCTGCATTACATGTTAAGAATTTGGTAAAAACATATCCATCGGGTACTAAAGCGCTTCGCGGTATTAACCTCACTATTGAATCTGGTCAGTTTTTTGGACTGCTCGGCCCAAATGGAGCAGGGAAGTCAACACTAATACATAGCATTATGGGACTGGTTATGCCGACGAGCGGAACGGCAACAGTTTTTGGTAAAGACGTGGTCCAGGAATATCAGGCTGCTCGTCATCTAGCAGGATTTGCACCTCAGGATATAAATCTAGACTGGTTTTTAACAGTTGAGCAAACACTCGATTTTCATGGCGGCTATTATGGCATGCCAAAAGCCGAGCGATTACAGCGGATAGACGAATTACTGGACGCTTTTGCGCTCAATGACAAAAGAAAAGCGAGTACCAGGTTTCTATCAGGTGGTATGAAACGGCGGGTAGTTTTAGCGCGGGCACTTATGCATCGTCCACAGCTTTTAATTCTCGATGAGCCTACTGCAGGAGTTGACGTGGAACTCCGAAAAGATCTTTGGGAATATACAAAGAAAATTAATCAACAAGGTACCACTGTTCTTTTGACCACTCATTACATTGAGGAAGCCGAAGCATTGTGTGATCAAATCGCCCTTATTTTAAATGGCAAAATACTTGATCAAGGTACGACAGCCAGTTTGAAAAAGAAGTATAAACAAAAAACACTAGAAGATGTGTATCTGCACTTCACAAAAAATGAAAAGGAAGCAAAATGATTGGGTTATACACTGTTTTACGTCGAGAATGTTATCGATTTTTGTCTATACCGAAACAGACAATTCTCGGTCCATTACTCGAAACATATTTATATATTAGTGTATTTGGCGCAGCTCTAGGAAGCCGTATCCAAACGATTGATGGGCATCCATATGTTGCTTTTATTATTCCTGGTTTACTTCTTATGACGATGTCGATGAATGCATTTAGCAATAATGCGTCCTCGTTGTCGCAACAAAAAATGATGCATGCAATTGATGATCAACTTGCCTCACCTGTTTCAAATATGCATTTACTGATTGGTTATACACTCGGCGGATTTATTCGTGGTTTAATCATTGCCAGTATAACGTTTATCACTGCTTCATTGTTGATTAAATTACCTGTTGTACACCCGGAAGTATTGGTACTCAGTCTTTTGGGTAGCGGCCTTTTCTTTGCGAGTTTAGGTGTGTTTGTCGGTGTACGCTCCGATACCTTTGACCAAATTAGTTTTTATCAAACATTTATTATTCAACCGCTTATATTTCTCGGTGGTATCTTTTACTCGGTCTCACTTTTGCCTGAACCATTTAAAACGCTTACTCAATTCGATCCAATCTTTTACATGATCAATACCGTGCGATATGGCATGCTTGGCTCGTCAGATACGAACCCATACATTGCGCTTGTAGCAATTTTTGTCGCTGCAGGTCTCATGATCACAATAAACGCTTGGTTATTTAAACGAGGGTATAAATTACGTGGATAAAGAACTGACGCTTCTTCTAGAGAATTACCGACCAACACAAGAGGCAATATCACTCATACATCAAATTACGACTATTCTACTGGTTGGTATTACTGGTGCTGGTAAGGACTCAATAAAGCACGAGCTATTAGAGAAGGGAACGTATCATGATATTGTCTCGCATACGACGCGAGCGCCACGTAAAAATAACGGTATTTTAGAAAAAGATGGACAAGAATATCATTTTATCAGTAAAGAGCAGGCAAAAGAAATGATAGAAAACCATCAATTTATTGAGGCAAAATGGGTGCATCGTCAAAATATTTATGGCACAAGTGTGGCTGAGTTTCAGACGTGTCTATCTGATGGCAAAATTGCTCTTGCTGATATCGAAGTTCAAGGCGTTGATGAATATATTGCATTATCTCCCAAGACAACTAAACCTATTTTTTTGTTGCCTCCTGATTTTTCTATTTGGCTAAAACGATTTAAATCACGATACGAGGGTCATGTCGGGAGCGGTGAGTTTCGGGAACGTTTGCATACAGCAACTGAAGAAATTAAACACGTATTGCAGCACCCTTATTTTTCCATTGTGGTAAATGATGATTTAGAAATTGCTGCTCAAGAAGTAGATACCATTGCTCAAAATGGCATTCAATCTGATGCAACAATTGAGTATGGTCGCCGATGTGCGATGAAACTTTTGCATGATATCAGTAATCATGATGTACAAACAATCTAGCACTCATTGACGTTGACTGCTAGTTTTTGCTATAATGTAGCTATGACTGAACGTCAAAAACAGATACTTATTGCCATCATTGAGCAGTATGCTGAAATTGCAGCACCGGTCGGTAGTGTCATGCTAGCTAAGTTGTTTCATGTTTCAAGTGCAACTATCCGATCTGAAATGGCTCGGCTTGAAGCAATGGGGATGATTACCCATCCACATACCTCAGCCGGTAGAATCCCGACTGATCAAGGCTATCGTTTTTACGTTAATCAACTGACCGAATCGCACAACACTCATCCAGCGATCGATCGCAGTGCGAGAGCGATCGAGACACGAGTATCTACTCACGCTGATCGAGCCGATCAAGCCATACGCAGTGCGGTTGATAGTCTTGTAGAGCTAACCCATAATTTAGGCCTAGCTACTATTGGTGGCCAATTATATATGAGCGGGATGAGCAATCTTTTTTCTCAACCTGAATTTGCTGGCGGTAATCACATCCAAAGCATCGCACGACTACTAGATAATCTCGAACCATGGTTGCGTGAAGCAGCTCCGAACGAGCCGCTCAATGTTTTTATTGGTGCAGAAAACCCTATAGGTAAAAGCAGTGGAGCAACCCTGATTATCAGTCGTTTTCGTTCACCGTATTCTGACCATAGTTATATCGGTATACTCGGTCCCACAAGACAAAGTTATGGCAGAGTTATGAACCTTGTCCGTCATGCCGGAGCGATGCTAGAGGAGGTATTATAAATGGGTAAAAAATCTCAAAAAGAACAAGAACTAGAACAATTACTCGGTGAGGCGGTCCAAGATCTTCAGCGTGTTCGTGCAGATTTTGAAAACTATCGAAAACGGGTTGAAGATGAAAAATCACAGGCAAAAAGAAGTGGAGAATACACAACAATACTAAAACTTTTGCCAACCATTGATAATATTGAACGCGCTATTTCACACGCACCCAAGCGTCTTACAAACGATACGTGGGTTCAAGGAGTTATCTCACTCCATAAAAGTCTCAATGCATCGCTAGATAATCTTCATATTACACGTATAGATGCGCGTAAAGGCACAGTATTTAATCCGGAAATTCATGAAGCAATTCAGTTCGATGAAGAAGCAGAGGGCAATAAAGAAGTTATTGCCGAAGAACTTCAAGCAGGCTATATGTACGATGGACAACCTATTCGCCACGCGATGGTGAAGGTTACACGTCAGTAAATTATTTTAGAGCTGAACGACCAAGTCTCGAAAGTTGTATTCGACGATATGATTCAAACGATGTTTTCTTTGTACCGTGTCGTCGTATAAAGTCACTGAGTCTTTGTGAGCCGACGAGATGAGGAAGCATGACATAAACTGCATTATTATTATATAGTTTAGCGGCTGCAGTCAGATTCTGGGCGTGACAAATAAACGAAATATTGGGATTGCGTCTATGAAGATACTTCAATATAGACATATTTGCCGCTGTTTCGGAAATGGTACTTATGACAATATCAGCTTTATGGACTTCCAGCTCATCAAGCAGCTCATAATCTGTAGCATCGCCATAAATATTGTGAATGTGTTGCCGATCCATAATCTCAATAAATGCAGGATTATAATCTATGACAATGTAGGGTTTTTTCATATCGCGAAACGTGTTGATAAACTCATGACCGCCTTTATGATATCCGATGAGCACTAATTTATAGTGTTTGGAAGATTTTTTTTCAGTTTTGACTTCCTCACGTTCAAAAATACCGAGTGGACGGATGAGGCGTTTAAAGAGTTGATCATCGTAATGCATAAGATACGATGAAATTCCGAGTGTAATCATAGCGGTAAGCGTCACGGCTTCAACGATCTCACCTCGTATCAAACCACTCGATAAAGCTAGCACCGTCAAGATAATCGAAAATTCACTAATCTGAGATAAATGAATTGCTGTTTTAAATCCAACCTGCTTGGTATATCCGAGTAGCCCGAGTGTGGTTTGGACAATAATTGGTTTAATCATGAGAGCAACTATGGATAAGCAAAGGGCTAATGGAATTGAATTTACGAGGTGAGTAAGATTAAGCTTTTCACCGAGTGCGACAAAAAAGAGGATCAAAAAGAAGTCGCGGAGTGGCTTGAGTCTGCTGCTAGTTTCTTGAGCAAACTTCATTGTTGCCATCGAAACACCAGCAAATAAAGCCCCAACTTCCATCGACAGACCGAGACCTAAACTCAGTGCAGCAATACCAAATGCCCATGCTAAGGAAAAGGCGTAGAGCAGTTCTTGGCTCGAAGATAAAAAGCGCGATAGTTTAGGAAGGATAACTGAATGCGCAAGATATAAAAGTAGCGTGATAAAGAGAACCGCTGCAAAAATAGGAAACATCTCAAATATATTTAACGTACCTGCACTCCCTTTAATAATCGCTACCGCCAACAGGACGATTGCAGCTAAAAGATCTTCGAAAATTAAAATACCAACCGTCATTTGACCATACAAACGATGCAACTCTTTTTTATCACTGAGCGACTTAATCACAACAATGGTACTGCTAAATATCAGCGCAATTCCTAAGATAATAGACTCCTGGATACTTAGCTGAAAAAGTTGACCAATGCCAAGTCCGAATAATATGAGTATCGCAATATTAGTAATAAAAACTGTCGCAATAGGACGAAGTGTTGTACGAATAACGCTTATATCCAGACCAAGTCCAACGATAAAAAGGAGTAAAGCAATACCTATTTCAGAAAATGACTCAAATGTTTGATGATCTTTAATGAGTCCTAGAAAAGCAGGACCTACAATAATGCCTGATAAAATGTATCCGACAACAAGAGGCTGTTTTAAAATCCGCATGACAATTGACATTGTCGCCACAATGACCATAACAAGACTGAGTTGTATAAAAATACTTTCCATGACGCTTGTCCTTATTTTGACAGATTAATTTAAGAAATTCAACAGATATAAAAAAATGTAAATTAGCACTCTTGACATATGAGTGCCAACTAGCTATACTGGCAGTATTAGCAATAGAGTGCTAGAATAAATGAGAAGTAACATCCGTATAAGGAGGAAGATATGGGTAAAATAATTGGTATCGATCTCGGAACAACTAACAGTGCAGTGGCATACATGTTGGCTGGAAAGCCAGAAGTTATCGCAAACGCTGAAGGTAACCGTACCACACCGAGCGTTGTCGCAATTAATAAAAAAGGCGAACGTCTGGTCGGCCAAGTTGCACAACGTCAGCGAGTGACAAATGCAAAAAACACGATCTATGGCGTTAAGCGATTAATCGGGCGTAAATTTAGCGATAAAGAAGTCCAAAAAGATATTGATATTATGCCGTATGCAATTGTAAAAAAAGGCAATGGCGTAGCTGTCACTATGGGCGATAAAGACTACAGTCCAGAAGAAGTTTCAGCTATGATCCTGAGTAAGTTAAAAGCTGATGCCGAAAGTTTCCTTGGCGAGAAGGTAACAGAAGCGGTCATCACTGTCCCTGCCTATTTTGACGATGCGCAACGACAAGCCACAAAAGATGCCGGAAAAATCGCTGGTCTAGAAGTTAAACGAATTATTAACGAACCGACTGCGGCAGCTTTAGCCTATGGGTTGGACAAAGGTAAAGAAGAAAAAATTGTTGTTTTCGATCTTGGCGGTGGAACTTTCGACGTTTCTGTACTTGAACTTGGCGACGGCGTCTTTGAAGTAAAAGCCACTAATGGTGATACCCATTTAGGCGGTGAAGATTTCGATAATCGTATTGTCGATCATTTCTTAGAACAATTTAAAAAAGAACACGGTATAGATCTAAAGAATGATAATGCCGCCCTACAACGTCTTAAAGATGAGGCTGAAAAAGCCAAAAAGGAACTTTCGACTACGACAGAAGTCGATATTAACTTGCCATTTTTGACGGCCGATGCAGATGGTCCAAAGCACTTTGAATACAAACTTACTCGAGCGAAACTTGAAGAGCTCGTCAAAGAACTGGTAGATCGTTGCGCTGGTCCTGTCGAAAAAGCACTCAAAGACGCCAAGTTAAAAGCAAGTGATATCAATGAAGTTGTTCTGGTGGGTGGAATGACGCGTATGCCAGCAGTTATCGAAAAAGTTAAAAGTATTTTTGGCAAAGACCCTATGCAAGGCGTGAACCCAGACGAAGTTGTCGCGGTTGGTGCTGCTATACAAGGTGGTGTACTAGCGGGAGACGTCAAAGATGTTCTACTCCTTGATGTAACGCCGCTCAGTCTTGGCATAGAAACACTTGGTGGGGTGACGCATAAATTGATTGAACGCAATACGACGGTTCCAACTAGTAAATCAGAAGTGTATTCTACCGCTGCTGACAACCAACCTCAAGTAGAGATCAATGTTTTGCAGGGTGAACGAGAAATGTCTGCTGACAATAAATCACTCGGTCGCTTCATTCTCGATGGGATCGCGCCAGCACCTCGCGGTGTACCACAGATTGAAGTAACCTTTAATATCGACGCAAACGGTATTTTAAACGTAACCGCCAAAGATAAAGGTACTGGTAAAGAGCAATCAATTACTATCCAAAACTCTGGTAATATGAGCAAGGAAGACATCGAGAAAGCACAAAAAGAAGCCGAAGCTCATGCCGATGAAGACAAAAAGAAGCGCGAAGCAATCGATGCGCGCAACATGCTCGAAAATACCATTTATCAAGCTGAGAAAATGAAATCAGATAATAAAGATAAGATTTCTGAAGAAGACCAGAAGACACTGGATGAAGCAATAGAAGCTGCCAAAAAAGTACAAGCTGACGACGCGGCTGATAAAGAGGCACTTGAGGCGGCTATGAAAGAGCTTAACGACAAACTCATGCCAATCGGTGCCAAGATGTATGAAGCCGCTGCAAAAGAGGAGTCAAAAGATGGCGAAAAATCTGATGAAAAAACCGATGACAAAAAAGACAAAGATGAGCCAGTTGAAGGCGAAGTCGTCGACGAGAAAAAATAAATACCTATAAATCTATATATAAAGCGGCCCAAACCATACCCGGGTCGCTTTTATAGATTGGGGCGTAATACCATGACCCATCAGGATTGAGCATTTCCGGAAAGGTACCATGCTGCTCGATCATATGACTAAATCGTTGATGCATTTCTGTGTATTCAGGTCGGTTGTACTTTTTGAGTAATTTTATATAGAAAGCTGCATGCCAACTCCAAATTGTGGTGCCGGCATAATCTGGCATCAAGATAGTGCCCATACCAAAGCGAAATTTAAACACCTCAGGTGTATCCGTATATTTGAGTGGATAAGGGTAATTTAATTTGTGTTGTTCTATATAATCAAATGTTTTTGCTGCTTTTTGATCGTCTGTAATCACCTTTAACCAAAATGGCATCAATGCGCACTCAGCACTGAAAGCTGCACTCGCGTAGTCCGCCTTAAAGTACGTTCCATTCCAATAGTGCGCTAGCAGTTTCTCCTTATATATTTCGCTGGGATAGGGAAAACCTTCAAGGTGGAGTTTTTCAACGCATCGTGCCATTCGTGCAATTAGGGTCACTGCATAAGCGCTACGATCATATATAACTGCGTCGCGCATTTCACCTACGTGCATTTTTTTCATTTGTCCATTCTGATCGAGAAATGTTTTACAGTACATTGCTAACTGTTTTTTTAAAAAAACACGCTCAACTTTAATGAGTTCATAATCACTGACAACAAGTGAGTGCAGTAACCAGGGCAATGCATCAATACTTTGAGCGGGAGCATTAAAAACATTCCCTGATTTGTCGATGCATAATTTGACCACACCGGCCTTTCGATAATGATGCATCGCCCACTTTAAAGTATGTCTAACTTCCTTTTCATTACCTATTTTCATCAGAGCCTCAGCAACCGTGCCAAAATCTCTCATCCAGAAAAAGTCATAGTGCCCTAAACTTGTCCGATAAAAATCACCTTCCCATAATTTTTCTACAATTTGCCTGCAGATGGACCGGGCATTACCTTCAAAACGCTCCACTTCTCCAAAGTACCTATTAACTAGTTGTCGCTTTTCCGCCCGCAAGAGACCAATAATTGCCCCTATTATTCTAAAGAAGTGTTCCATAGCTATGTTCAGTATAAATGATACCACTCTAAAACAATAAAAAAGCTGTATTTTTTTAAAAAAGGTAGGTATATAATAAAGCTACAATAGCAAATAAGTAAGGAGGTGTGTGAGATGTCTTTATGGGATGTATTCGCATGGATCGTAATGGGAGGGGTCGCAGGATGGATTGCATCTATGATCCACAAAACAGATGCAAGTATGGGAACACTTGCTAATATCGTTGTAGGGATCGTTGGCGCATTTGTTGGAGGATTTATCTTCAACTTACTCGGTCAACCAGGAGCATCAGGCTCAGAAGGCTTTAGCTTATACGGCTTCTTAGTTGCACTCGTTGGTGCCGTCGTATTGCTTGGTCTTATCAAGCTCGTTCGACGATAAAGACACCTATTCATTCAACTAGCACTCTTGAATTTAGAGTGCTAGTTTTGTATTATAGAATAAGATGGCAAAACGAGATTATTATGAAGTATTGGGCATTTCAAAAGGCGCTTCTGCTGATGAAATAAAAAAAGCTTTTCGTAAGCTTGCTGTTACATATCACCCAGACAAAGAAGGGGGTGATGAAGCGAAGTTCAAAGAGATCAACGAAGCCTACGAAGTGCTCAAAGATCAGCAGAAACGTCAACGCTATGATCAGTTCGGTCATGCGGGAGTAGGCGGTTCGACGGGTGGCGCGAGCGGTAATCCATTTGAGGGCTTTCAGGGTTTTGGCGGTCAAAATGGTCAAGGCTTTCATTTTGATTTTGGCGATGGCGGTTTAGGCGATATATTTGGGAGTTTTTTTGGTGGTGGTGCACAACAATCTAGTCGTGTTCGGCGTGGGCGGGACGTTGAAACCAGTGTAACACTAACTTTTGAGCAAGCAATTTTTGGTTATGAAGAAAAATTATCATTTACTTTGGAAGATACGTGTGAACACTGTAAAGGCACTATGACCGAACCAGGTAGTTCACTAAAAACGTGTGAAACATGTAAAGGGGCCGGACAACAGATACGAGTCATGAATACTATGTTTGGCGCGATTCAACAGCAGGTAACCTGTGAAACTTGTCAAGGTAAAGGTAAAATTCCTGAAAAAGTTTGTACTGTTTGCCGTGGGAAAGGTACTGAGCGGCGTGAACAGTCAATGACGTTGAAAGTACCAGCAGGGATAGATGACGGTGCAACTATTCGACTAAGTGGTCGTGGTGAAGCAGTTGCTGATGGTGAAAAAGGCGATCTGTACGTTCATATTCGCGTCAAACCTCACAAGAAATTTACTCGTGAGGGTGATCTCATCTTAAGCGAAGAACACATTAGTTTTAGCCAGGCAGCACTTGGATCAGAGATAGAGGTAGAAACTGTAGATGGTACGGTTACGATGAAAGTGCCTGCTGGTACACAAGGTGGTACTGACTTTAAGCTCAGTAACCATGGCGTGCCACATATAAGAGGTGACAAACGAGGCGCCCACATTGTAACAATTGTAGTTGATACACCTAAAAAATTAACTAAAAAGCAAAAAGAACTATTTGAAGCACTAAGCCACGAAAAAAGTAAACCTGGTATCTTTGGGTTTTAACAAATAGATTGACTTTAACTCTATTTTTTGATATAATATACTTATTATGGAATCTGTTATAAGTGGCGGATTATTAATTGAATCTAGTGACCAAAAATTAGATAGTGAACAACATTTTGAACTAAAAAATGTAATCATTAATATTCCTGAAACATATCACATTATTTCTGAGGGAGTCATCGGAAAATTTGATATAACAAACCCCCGCCACATTAAAGCTCTTATTGAATTAGGTATTCTAGAGTAAAGTATATGTCTCTCGTTCATCAATACATCACACCAATCAATACGGAAGAAGTAAAAAAAATTTTTTTACAAAACCCACAAAAAAAAATTAATTTTTTATATAAAACCAATCAACCAAATACTTTTGACGTATTTTCTCCTCGAGATAAACAATTATACCAAGCTTCGCGACTGCTTATTGATGAAAATACATTAAAAAATCAAAAGAATTTTATAAAAATTAATAAAGAATTATTTGGAAAAATACAGACAAAATACGTTTATTACTTACTAGATTTTTTTTATTTTAAATCTAAAAATTCTTCTAAGAATACGCAGCTCTGGTATGAAATAGCATCCATGCTGGATCTAAAAAGTGATAAATCAATTACTCTACTAAATACTCTCGGACCCCAAGCAAAAACATTTAATACATATAAAAAGTATTTCATTAAGTATATAGGTCAACCACAATTAAATGAATTAAAAAACCTCAATCTATATAATTCAGTTGATTTTTTATTGAACAATCATGGTCTCAAACAAAAAGGATGGAGAATTGTTTATAAGCACCATGATGCCTCAAGAGCTCGAGTTAATTATGAAAAAAAATGTATTATTATTGGAAAAGAATATAAGTTACGTCGATCGAATTCAGCATCAAAAATTGCCATTCATGAAGTTCTTGGCCATGCATTACGAGGTAAAGTAGGCACATTAGCAGATAGAGAAGGGTTTGCGATACTTCTTGAACAATTACTTGAAAAGAAGTTTTACTTTCTTCGCTCATATAGATATTTAGCAGCCGCTATTGCAAGTGGAGCAGTGAATGCGCCAAAAGATTTTTATCAAACACACGAAATACTTTGGAGAATCATGATGATTGGTTCAAAATACTCAAAACAAAAAGCTCAATCATATGCCTTTGATGAATGTGTACGAGTTTTTAGAGGGACTAACTGTGATGCAAGTGGAGCTGTTTTTTTAAAAGACTCAGTATATTTTGTTGCAAATATAAAGCTATGGGATAAATTAGAGGAAAAAAGCCCTACGTATTCTCAATTTGTTGATATACTCGAAGGAAGAAAAAAAATATTATGACAAAAAAAATACTCATCATAGGCAGCAAGTATAGTTCGAAGAACGACATAAAAAAAATACATGATTCACTTCTAAAACATACCCCTAAGGTGACACTTAAATATTGGGAAGATATTTATTACTCAATAATTAATTCGGATGTAAGTGTAGGATGGAAAAATTATATTCTTCTTGAAAACCAACCTGATCTAGTCATTACTTTTGGCTGGTATCGAAACGATCCAATCTTTCCATATAAAGACGTTGCATATTCATTGGCATTATTCCTCAAGCATCATAATATCAAGTTTTGGAATCAAGAGATGCTTCATCAGCGATCAACTACAAAGCTTTCTTGTATGGTGCAGCTAGCATTAGAGCAAATTCCTATTCCAAATACCCATTTTCAGCCAGTAAATGCATTGTCACCTTTTCAGCCTCCATATATACTCAAAGCTGTTGCTGCGAGTAGGGGTCAATACAATTACATGATTACATCTCAGAGAGAAGAAATACCTATTAAGCAACAAAATAGAAAAACATTTATAACTCAAGAATTTCTTCACAATGATCACGATCTACGGGTACTATGTTTTAATGCTCAGCCAAAACTAGTTTTAAAAAGAAAGGCTATTCACAAAAACTCTCATCTTAATAACATATCCCAAGGCGGCGAGGGGGAGTGGCTTGCTCTTGAAGAGGTATCGAAAGAAGTATTGACATTATCTGAAAAAATATGTAAAATAATGAAAAGAGAAATGGCTGGAATAGATTTTATTCCGAATGAGAGCGTGTCTTTCGGCTACAGCTGCCTTGAAGTTAATTCAATTCCGCAGCTAACTTCAGGATTTGATAGCTCCCACAAACTAACTGCTCTATATGAAGCAATAAAAGAAAGTTGATAGTATGAAAATCGGTATTATAACTCGTATTCCTGGTTATTCTGTAAAAAGATTAAAACATGAAGCTGAATTAAGAGGACATGAAGTAGCTATTATTCGTTATCCGGAATGCTATGTAGAAATAGAACAAGATCGACCAGATGTTCGATATCGTGGAGATACACTCAATAATTTAGATGTTGTTATACCGCGTATTATGCCTGGTATGACTGCATATGGAGCCGCTATAGTAAGACAATTTGAAATGCAAGGTGTCTATACACCAGTTCGCTCTATTGCGATAAGCAGATCTAGAGATAAGTTACGATCTTTACAACTTCTTAGCAAGGTTGGAGTTGGAATTCCTAAAACTATTTTTTCTCGAGCAACCGATGCAGTCGATGATTTAATTGATCATCTTGGAACACCCGTAATTATAAAACTTGCATCTAGTACACAAGGGAATGGCGTAGTACTTGCTGAAACCAGGAAAGCAGCTAAATCTGTAATCCAAGCATTTTATGTGAATGATACAAGCTTTTTAATTCAAGAGTATATTGAAGAGTCAGCCGGTATCGATATTCGTGCATTTGTAGTAGGAAATAAAGTTGTTGCGAGTATGCAGCGACAAAGCCTCGATGATGATTTTCGGTCTAATATTCATCAAGGAGGAACCGGTACTACTATAAAATTGACAGATGAAGAGAGAAAAGTTGCAATAAAAGCAGCTAAAGCAATGGGGCTTTCTATTTGCGGCGTAGATCTTATGCGTAGTGAACGAGGACCATTAGTCCTAGAGGTTAACTCATCTCCAGGACTTGAGGGCATTGAAGAAGTCTCAAAACGAAATGTGGCTGCGAAGATTATTGAATACGTAGAACAAAACGCCAAGCGACGCAACAAAAAAGATAAAGTTGGCGCCTAGCGTTCCTTTGCTATAATAACCATAAGAGTATTTATATGGAATTTTCATTACTACTTATTTTTATAATTCTGCTCGCCATAGGTTTTTTTACAAAACGTCGCTTTGGTTTACTAGGAGTGGGACTGCTTCTAGGATATCTCATTAGTACAAATATGGTACTGACAGCAACGCAATTTATTGAATCACAAGGAATAAAATTCGAATCACCTCCACTCTTACTGGTAGTTGGTGTGTTGTTGGTTTTATTACCATCGATCATTCTCGTATTTATCGGGCCATCTCATCAAAAAAATATTCATAAATCGGCTACTGCATTTATGTATGCGCTGACTGGAACAATTCTTAGCTACCTAACTATTATTCAAAATACACCCGCACTTTACAGCGATCAGTCGCTTATTTCATTCGTAGCGAGTTATAAACCACTTATCATTGTTTTGATTGCCCTCATAGCACTTGGTGATTTATTTATTATTCATACACCAAAAAAGCATAAAAAATAAAAAATCTACATAGCTATGTAGATTTGGAGGGTCTGGTGGGGCTCGAACCCACGACACCCTGCTTAAAAGGCAGGTGCTCTAACCAGCTGAGCTACAGACCCAGATAACTATGTATGTACATGGTATATGACTCAGCTGGTTAGAGCTGAACGCTCTATATTTATTTTGATTCAGGGGCGTTTGCCGCCTGACTCGATCTGAGCTACAGACCCATACAATACTAGAGAATTTTACCATTGCACCACAGGATTTGCAAGGAAATGTTATACTATTTTCATGCTCGAAAAAGCACAATATTATATAAAAAAAGCAGCTGACAAACTGCAATTAACTGATAAACAAATCGCGCAAGTTGTGGCATCAGATACAGAACATCAATTTGAAATTGCGATTGAAGAAAAGATATACACTGCCTACCGTGTTCAACATAATAATACACGAGGTCCTTATAAAGGAGGAATTCGGTTTCATCCTGATACGACATTAGAAGAAGTGCAAGGTTTAGCGACACTGATGAGTCTGAAAACAGCCGCTATGGGTTTACCACTCGGTGGGGCGAAGGGTGGCATTGCCATAGACCCCCGAAAGATGAATCCAGCAGAGCTTGAAAAGCTTAGTCGTCAATATGTTCGCAAACTGCATAAACATATAGGTCCTCACCAAGACATTCCTGCGCCAGATGTTAACACCAACGCGCAAATTATTGATTGGATGGTCGACGAATACAGCAAATTAACTGGCGATCAAACCAAAGGCAGCTTTACAGGCAAAAGCCTCGCCAATAAAGGTAGTTTTGGTCGTGAATCTGCCACTGGACGCGGTGGGGTATATGCTTTGGAAAACGTTTTAAAAGTACATAACCACACAAAACCGCTTACTTTTGCCGTGCAAGGTTTTGGAAATGTAGGGTCTTATTTTACTTATGTAGCATATGAAGAACATCCACATTGGAAATGCGTAGCTGTCAGTGACTCAAAAGCCGCAATCTATAACCAAAGTGGTCTGGATGTTCAGAAAATAAAACAATGGAAAAATGACCGAAAATCGTTTTCAGACATGTCGGAAGAGAAAAAGATTTCAAACGAAGAGCTGCTATCGCTCGATGTTGATGTCCTAGTGCTAGCTGCACTCGACGATGCTATAACGGAAAAAAATATGAAAAACTGTAAAGCTACCTACATTTTGGAACTAGCAAATGGTCCAAATAGCACGCAAGCGCTCACGTATTTTGAAAAAAATAATCGTGTCGTGATTCCTGATATTATTGCCAATGCTGGTGGGGTAATTGTTAGCTATCTCGAATGGCAACAAAACCTGAGAAATGAACAATGGCTAGAGGGTGAGGTTAATAATAAATTACGTTTACTCATGAGTAAAACGATGAAAGAAGTGTTTGATACTAGCCAAAAATATAATGTATCGTATACGGAAGCGGCGTTTATCATCGCTTTACAGCGGTTGGTGTAGGTGACTCATTTCTATGCATTATATCGACCAATTCATGCATCTTATTTGATTGCAACCGGAGCAATTTCTACTGTACTGGGTATTGTCAGTTGTATGATATTCAGCGCGTTTTTTACAGATATCAGTTGGCTGATACTGGCCATCATCCTTTTGAGTGTAAGTTTCTACAAGCGTCAGAAATGGGTAATTATTTTAGTCATTATTGCTGGTGGACTGATTGGGGCTTGGCGTGGTGGATATGCAGTAATTGAACGACAAAAATTTGAAGTATTGTATGGTCAAACAGTAAGTCTTTATGGCATTGTCAGCGAAGACGTTGTAGAAGGAAAGTATGGTGAAAAACGTATTGTTTTAACCAATATTCAGATAAAGAATCGTTCCTATTCTGGATCGATTTGGGTTGCCGCCTATACCAAGCAACATATTAAACGAAGCGATGCCATCTCCATACAAGGAAAAATAAAAAATGGTTTTGGAGGTTATGCAGCGAGCATAGCAAATGCTCAAGTCACCACCTTTCAACATAGGGGAGATACAGCTCGAGATGTCCGAGACACATTTTCGCAGCGAGTGAGAAATAGCATACCAGAACCAGAAGCTAGCTTAGGTATTGGCTTTTTAGTAGGACAACGTTCTTCCTTGCCCGAAGAATTTGACACGGCTCTTCGGGTAGCTGGATTAACGCACATCGTGGTTGCAAGCGGGTATAATCTCACGGTTTTGCTACGAGCAGCGAAACGACTCTTTTCACGTATTTCAAAATATCTTACCGCATTGGTTGGTGGTAGCTTAGTGGTAGGATTTATTTTTATCACCGGCTTAAGTCCGAGTATGAGCCGCGCTGGTCTCGTAGCTGGTCTTAGTCTTGCTGCATGGTACTATGGCAGAAAATTTAATCCATTTATACTCTTACCGATTGTAGCGGCACTCACTATTATGTGGAATCCATCATATGTGTGGGGAGATATTGGCTGGTATTTATCTTTTGCGGCGTTTACAGGGGTTATGATTGTATCACCATTACTCCATCATTATTTTTTTGGACCCAAAAAGCCTGGCTTTTTCCGACAAATTTTATTTGAAACAACCGCTGCACTAATTATGACTATTCCCATCACCGTGCTCATTTTTCAACAGTATGCAACCTATGCGCTCATAGCAAATATACTCATAGTACCTATAATCTCAGTTGTGATGCTTTTAGTATTTATTGCAGGAATATTACCTGCAAGTGCCCCACTCGCGTATATCCCACTGCATTATATCACTACAATTACGCAATGGATTAACCAGCTACCAAATGCAAGCGGCGAAGCCCATGTTTCGGTGTGGTTTGGGGTGGTATGGTATGTCCTCGTTTTTGGTTTTTCGTGGTATATGTGGCGAAAGACAGCACATGATTTTTGCGACGATAATCTCATCGAGTAATCTGTTATAATTGGATTATGGCAGGACATTCCAAATGGGCTACAATTAAACGCCAAAAAGGTGCCAACGATGCAAAACGTGGCGCAATATTTACTAAAATCGGCAACCAAATTGCTGTAGCTGCACGGCATGGCACCGATCCTGAAATGAACCCAAGCCTGGCGATGGTTATCGAAAAAGCTCGAGCAGCTAATATGCCGAATGCCAATATTCAGCGCGCAATTGATCGCGTCAAGGACAAAAACGCAGCACAACTTGAAGAGATTACCTATGAAGCTTATGGACCTGGTGGTGTAGGAATGATTATTGAAACAACTACCGATAATCGCAATAGAACCTTGCCTGAAGTTAAGACAACACTTGCAAAAAATGGCGGTCGTATCGCCGATGAGGGAAGTGTTGTATTTCAATTCGAGCGCAAAGGAATCATTCGCGTCAAAGGGACGGGAGAAGAGTTACTTCTGACAATTCTTGACGCAGAAGTCGAAGATGCGAGCGAGGAAAATGGTGAAATTATTGTCTATACTGACCCTAAAAAGCTTCAATCGGTTCGAAAGGATTTAAAAAACGCATCGTGTGAAATACAAGATGCCGGTATGGAATATGTTGCAAAAAACACAGTTGAACTTGATTCAGAAGCAGAGCAAAAACTAACTAAACTTCTTGATGCTCTGGATGATCTTGATGATGTCAATAATGTGAGCCATAATGCAGCATAAAAAAGCTTTCATCGGTATACTATGTGCTCTTTTTGTGGGACTGATAGGTGTTCATGTCGTTGCAGAAAGTCCTCCATACGACGAGACGATGCGCGATAATATCATACAGAACTGCGTGACTGCGCAAGTAAGTTTACAGCAAGTTCAGTATAATGATGCTGCTACACGAGTGAATCGCGGGCAAACATATGAAGTGTTACTGAGTCGGTACATGACCCCCCTTAATACAAAAACAGTTGCCAATAATTACACAGAAAGAGCTACTAAATTAATTGATATAACATCTCGTTTTCAAAAAGTTCACAATGATTTTAAAAGAGACTATGAAAAATACGACACAAATTTGTCTGAAATTATCAAACAACCATGTAGTAAAAATCCCGAAGCTTTTTACGAAAAACTTCAAACCATTCGCTCTCAGCGGGCTAAGCTCATGAATGACGTGAAGCAATTAGATCAATATGCCGAAGAGTATCGCCAACAAGTAGTAGCACTAAAAGGTGAGCTAAAATGAAATCTATAGCTGTATTAGCACGTCGACTACTGCAGAGACTATTTCATAAGCAGTCAGCTTCGCATAAACTATATTCGCTTATTCATCGATATCGTTTCATGTCGTTACTTATTGGGTCTATTACAATCGCGATATTTCTCACTATTATCAGTATCACGCTGTATGTAGCAACTGGAACATCAAAACTAGATTTAAGTCGTCCCGGCTACGAAGCAGCACGAAAAACCGTTAATACAGAGAATGATGAAGTTGAAGATAGTTATGTATTAGGAAGAGCGTTTGATAAAAACACTTTGACACAATTTTTAACACAGTATAAGAAACGATCAGCTGGACTCAAATATTACGATGTGTTTGATCCTAAACTTACAGAAAATGAACAACTTGGCCTGTTTACAATTACTGAATCAAATGATCCGCTCTTGCCACTTCCAGAATAAACACTAGCAATATATCTGGGGTCTACGGTATGATAGAACTAGTATGAATATAAACCTGGAAAAAGCACCTGAATGGGTAACCGAGATTGTTATACCTATCGTGGGTGTGGTGATCGCTGCCATAGTTATTGAATATATAGGTGAAAAAATTTTCAAGATTCTTATTCGGCGCTCCGTACATGGTCATCATTTTGGTCGACCGCACCAGTCGGCAATGGAAGTAAGAAAACGGCAAGAAACTATACTCAGCCTCATGGCAGTTATATTAAAAATAGTGATAATGATCACAACATTTGGTTTTATTTTACTCACGCTCTTTCCTAAAATTGATCTCATGCCAATTTTTGCAAGCGCAGGTGTACTCGGAGCCATACTTGGCTTTGGAGCGCAGTCAATCATTAAAGATGTGTTAGCCGGTATATTTATTATTGCTGAAAACCAGCTACGCGTTGGCGATGTAGTCGACATTGAAGGAGCGGCGGGCACGGTGGAGCATATCACTCTACGTTCAACTGCCGTACGCGACGTTAGTGGGAACGTCCACTACATTACAAACGGCAATATCATCCATATTATTAATAAAACAATGGGCTATAGTCGGGTCAACTTTATTTTAGCAGTCGAGCCAAACACTGATATTGATGCACTCAGCGAGATTATCAATATGGTTGGTCAAAAAATGGCAGATAACTCTACGTGGAAAGATAAAATCATCGATGCACCGCATTTTATTAATCTCGGAGCGTTTAGTAATACCGCACTGGAAGTTAATATTGGCGGCAAGACTATTGCAGGTGAGCAGTGGGCTGTCACGAGCGAGATGAAAAAACGACTTCTAAAAGAGCTCCAAAAGCATCCAAAAATTATCTTGTCTCAATATCAAGACATTACGAATTTGACGAAGAAGTAAATCGTTGGCGCACCCATTCATCAATTGAACCCGCGCCCATACATATCACGAGAATATTTTGTGCCCGAAGTGATTCAATGGCGTCAAATAGCTTCTCATCAAGTTCACTTAGTATAACCAGCGGGTGAGTAATGAATGCAGTAAGATCGCGTGGCGAAAGAATATGCGTCTCGTCCGCTGATTCACGACTCAAGTAGGTAGGCAACCAATATACCTGTGACGCATCTTTAAAGCATGTTTGGTATTGATCTTTGAGATGTTGTTGCCGGATATTTTGGTGAGGTTGGTACACGACGGCAACGCGAGGATTTATTTCTCGCGCCAGCTGGATTGTCGCTTCGATTTCAACTGGATGATGAGCGTAATCGCTGTAAATATTGTCAGCTAACTTTTCAAATCGACGCTTTGTACCAGGAAACTTATTTACTATATCTATAATGTGTTCATCGGATAGTTCAGGAGCTATTTTTTTCATCAATATATACACGAGCTGGGCATTTCGACGATTGTGGTGACCGGCTAACGTACACTGCGACATAAATTCTTCTGATTCACGGATTGGTTGTATATGCGGCGGAGGATCGGTCGATCCATACATAGTCGATACATCATCTTCATGCGCAATAGTAGACTCAGATTGATTGATAAATTGCTGAAAAGCTTCTTGGTATAACTGTGGCGTAGGATATGTATCGGGATGATCATAATCATAACTTGTTATTAAGCTATAGGTCGGAGAAAAATATAAAAAGTTTCGATCAAACTCATCACACTCATACACAAAGTATTGACTTGCGGGATCATAGGCTCCACTTGGGCCAAATGATATTTGTGAACCAATTGAGTAACTGACAGGTATCGTGGCTTGTTGTAATGCCCACACCATCATGCCGCTCGTGGTTGTTTTTCCATGCGTACCACTCACCGCTATAAGTGATAACTTTTTTTCGGTAATGATATGAGCGAGAAGCTCGTCGCGTTTACTGACTTTAATGGCGTGTTTTTTTGCAAAGACTATTTCGGGGTGGTGATCATCAATCGCGGCTGTGTGCACTAGCCAATCAATAGGTGCAGATTGATGTAGCCTAGTAATAGCCTCAGTAGATTGCTCAAAAGAGATAGTGACTCCACTGGCCTGAAGTTGATCGGTCATGAGTGAAGCTGATGTGTCGGATCCACTAACTTCATATCCTGCATCTCGTGCAAGTTCGGCAAGCGGTCCAAGTCCTACGCCCCCAATACCCGAAAAATAGATGTGCATACTTTCATTTTAGCAGTCAATTCGCTAGAATGAAAAGGAGTTAGCACTAAAAAACACATGATACAAAAAATTCTAAAACGCTTTTTAAGAAAAACGCATGTTTGGCGGCATGTAGGTTTTGCTGAGTTAGCCGAACTATACATTTCCCGGATGTTACGAGTACTCGCCATGCAACTCATGATTGGCTTTACCACCATATACCTTTATCAACTTGGCTATTCGTTACTTTTTATTATTTTAGCGTGGCTCGCATACTTCATTATCCGATTTTTATACACCCCGCTTGTTGCCATTACCATAGCTCGATATGGACCAAAGCACGGTACCCTTATCAGTAATATTACGTTGATTATCGGGACAATGGGAATTATTTTAGTACCACAGTATGGAACAGCCAGTTTATTGTTGTACCTCATTTTTGCGAGTTATTCACGCAGTCTCTATGACGTGTGCTATCTCGTTGAGTTTTCAAAGGTTAAACACATTCATCATGCCGGCAAAGAAATCGGCTTCATGCAAATTGTAGAACGTGTTATGGGGATTGCTTCACCAATTATCGGTGGTTTAATTGCCTTATGGTTTGGTCCGCAAGCCATGTTAGTTTTTGGCGCGTTTTTAATGGTTATTGCAGCTGCTCCACTGTTTTTCACCGCCGAACCAGTCAAAGTACAGCAGCGCATTACCTTGCGTCATTTTAATGTTCGATCAACGTATCGAGCAATGATTGCAAATATTGGAATTGGGGTTGATAATAATTTAACTGGCGTGGTGTGGAATACCTTTGTGGGAATCATTATTTTAAATGGTCAAAACAATGCGGTATATCTCCAACTTGGTGGATTGATGAGTGTCTCGGTCATAGCTTCGATGGTAGCCGCTTATTGGTATGGAAAGTTGGTCGATCGTTATCATGGGAAAGCCCTACTCTATACTGGAACGATCGGCAATACACTGCTACATATGCTACGGCCATTTATTGGATCGCCGCTTCAAGTTGGTGGCGCAAATGTTATGAATGAAGCAGTTACAACTGCGTATACCCTGCCAGCTACTCGAAGTATCTTTGAAGTAGCAGATGGTCTACCAGGCTATCGAATCGTCTTTATGGCCGTAATGTCGGGTACGATGGTGCTTGGCGACATTATTGTCATGGCAGTTCTGGCATTATTTTTACTGGTATATGATGACAAAACTGCCATGCAATACACCTTTTGGGTGCTTGGACCGGCTATCCTATTAATTAGTCTGCATGCACATACACTATACAAGCGTGGTATTTTTACGCGATTTATACATCGGGTATAATAGCCATATGTATACGCGGTGGGAGGTGCCAAAAAAAAATCGTACCATTAAGAAATGGCTTCAATGGCTAAAAAAGGCTAAAACCTGGCAATTGACACTGGTACTTATTTTACTCTGCTTACCGACAGCCACTTTTTTACGAATGAATAATCTCGAAATGGTTGAACGCCGAGATGCTGTTATTGCAGCTGATAAAACTGGTGATGCAGCACAGATACAGCGCAGCATTTTGCTCCTGCAGAAGTATGTTTCACATCATATGAACACCTCTCTGGGTAAAGGGATTGATCTCAAAGAATCATACAATCGAGATCGGGAAGTCGCTATCCAAAAAGCTGCTCAGCAAGGGAATCCGCAAAGTGAAGCATACCAGAAAGCAAGTATTGAGTGCCGCGCTCGCTGGCAAGGAAGTGCAGCTTCATTTCGAAATGATTATGTCAAATGCGTTGAAGATGCGGTTGCAAATCTTCCGTCTCAGCAACAGACGGAACTTGAATTACCACGCGCTGCAGCCTATCGATATAATTTTGCATCACCAGTTTTATCATTTGATATAGCTGGATTATTCGTTATATTATGCCTGATTATTTTTATGTTGATTGTGACACGATTACTACTGTTTTATACCTTAAAAAGCATCTTATTGATACGAAAAAAGTCCCTATAAAGTGTTGACATTGCTGATTCAACAGGGTAGGCTAAACATCGTAGCCATTAAATGATAAGGAGGAGAGACTATGGCAGCATATAAGCACACTAATTCAAAAGGGGTAACATATTACCTACACAAAAAAGACGTTCAACTTCGTGGTGGAAAAAACCAAACCATCTATTTCTTTGCAAAAAAGGCAAATAACGAAAAAGGTGATGCATGTGACCTTCCAAGCGATCGCAGCGTCCAAGAGAATCCGCGCAACGGCTTCTTAACTCTTAAAAAGAAATAGTCAATTTCTACAACACCGAAATGGTTGCAGCTAGTAGGCGAAAGCGGTATGCTAGTAAGCAAACAAACAGGTGCTAAAAATACCCCGACTTACATAGTCGGGGTTTTTAGTTTATTGTTAGACAAAGTGTGTTACACTAGTCGTGATAATCATGAGCATGGTAGAAGTATCTGGTTTAAAAAAGCAGTATGACGACCGTTATGTCGTAGATAATATTAGTTTTTCAGTAAAAAAAGGCGAAATTTTTGGGATTTTAGGTCCCAATGGCGCAGGAAAAACGACCACGCTTGAAATGATGGAAGCTCTACGGCCGATTGATGGTGGAAAGGTAACTATTGGTGGGATCGATGTTGCAGAGAATCCCTATAAAATTCGACGGATTATTGGGGTTCAGCCACAAACCCCGAGTTTTCAGGATAAGACGCGTTTAACGGAACTACTACATCTTTTTGCCTCAGCCTATGGCGAACAAGTTGACGCGCTCAAAAAGCTCCAAGACGTCCAATTAGAAGATAAGGCAAGAAACTATGTGGAGGAGCTTTCGGGCGGTCAAAAACAGCGTTTTTCTATAGCAGCCGCGCTTGTCCATAATCCCAAAGTTTTCTTTTTAGATGAGCCCACCACCGGTCTCGATCCACAAGCTCGTCGAAATCTATGGGAGCTCATTAAAAATATTAAGAAACAAGGTGTCACGGTAATTATGACGACGCACTACATGGATGAAGCTGAATTATTGTGCGATCGAATTGCCATTATGGATGATGGTAAAATTATCGCCGAAGAAACACCTAAGAACCTCGTTAATCAACTACTACACAGAGGCTTTAAAAAAGAACAGCGTGTCGAACAAGCCAATCTTGAAGACGTGTTTATTGATCTAACCGGAAAGGCGTTGCGGGATTAATTATGCAATCACTACGTACTATTTGGACATTTGCAACCATTGACATCAAGCGATCATTTCGCGACCTGGTAGCGGTGTTTTTTATTTTTATATTCCCTCTGATATTCCTGTTTGTTTTCGGTGGTATTTTCGGTAAGTCAAACGAAACAAATTTCCGAGTAGTAGTTTTAAATAATGCTAATAACTCATTTACCAAATCATTTATAAAAGAAATGAAGAAAGAAAAGTTTCTTGAGATTAAGAATGATATAAAAACGCTTAATGATGCAAAAGAAAAGATGAAACGTGGGGAGCTAGACGCGGTTATTCGTCTACCAAAGGGATTCGGTGAAGTAAAGGCGCCACAGCAATTCCCGAGCGGACAAGCTGAAGTATTGTACTCACAAAATAATGAAACATCAGGGCAAACTCTCGCCTCTATCTTAGACGGCGTTTTTAAAGGCATCAATCAAGGTATCACCGGTGCGCCGACGCCTTTCACCGTCAAGGCTATTTCTACCAAAGAAAAAGGCTTATCTCAGTTTGACTACGTTTTCTCTGGACTGCTCGGTTTTTCTATTCTGAGTCTTGGTATCTTTGGACCAACTAGCGTATTTCCTCGTATGAAGCAAAACGGTATCTTGCGGCGCTACCACACGACCACTCTCAAGGTGTGGCAATATTTCACCGCCAATGCAATTTCGCAAATGTTTGTGGGTGTTCTGTCGGTTGCCTTAATGTTTGTAGTCGCGTTATCCATCTTTAAGCTCAACATGCGAGGTGACTATCTGAGCCTACTCTTTGTCGTGCTTCTTGGTACGGCCACAATGTTCGGCATAGGGTTAGCAGTAGGTGGGTGGGCGAAAAATGAAAATCAAGCAGCTCCGCTAGCAAATCTCGTCTCATTTCCTATGATGTTTCTCAGTGGAACATTTTTCCCAAAATTTCTCATGCCCGAATGGCTGCAAACCGTCGCTTCAATACTCCCGCTCACACCTATCAATGATGCATTGAGGTTAATTGTGACAGAAGGTAAAACATTGTTTGAATTACAAAACGAGCTCTTGATTATCGGGGCGTGGTTTATTGCAATTTACTTAATTGCCTTTAAAGTATTTCGCTGGGAATAAAAGTAGACGTGTCAATGGTGGGGGTGGCTGGGATCGAACCAGCGACCAACAGGTTATGAGCCCGCTGCTCTAACCGCTGAGCTACACCCCCGCACCATAGGCTCTATTGTAACAAATTTCCCCCCTATGTAGTAGCTTTGATACAATAGCTAGGTATGATCAAATCGCTCCGTCATTTGTTTAAAAAGCTATACTCGCTCGAGAATATTATTTTATGCGTCGCGGTCGTAATTGCGCTCAGCTGGGTGTGGGGAACGATGGATACCTTGCAAAATAATTTTCGTTTACAAGGTCAAGTCAACGGACTGACGGAAGAAGTAGCTAAAAGTAAGCTAGAAGCTGATACATTAGCCTTAGAGAATCAGTATTACGCTAGTGACGAATATCTAGAGCTACAAGCCCGCGAAAGATTAAATAAAGCTGCGCCTGGCGAACATCTGCTGCTACTACCGCCCAATACCCCTTTGCAAACCGAAGAAAAAGTAGAGAAGGGGATTCTAGCAATAAAAACTACCAATAATTTTCAAGCATGGCTAAACTTCTTTTTTGGTAAAAAATAACATTTACTCATTTATTGTCCCGATCGGGACAAAATAGATGTATACGGAGCAGGTGATTGCTTCAATCAATATAATATGCTATGATACTAATTACGGCGCGGGGTGGAGCAGTCTGGTCAGCTCGTGTGGCTCATAACCACAAGGTCGCAGGTTCAAATCCTGCCCCCGCAACCAAGATAGACTTTTCAAAGACCGAAAGGTCTTTTTTGATTCTGGATATTATCTCTAATTAAATTTTATATTTGATTCAACTATTTTTTCAATATCTAAAATAATTTCCTCATCAGCATCGCTACTGATTATGTATACTATATCTCCTCTTTGAAATGCTACGTAGCTTGGTCTAAATAGGCCACCTATTCGAGATGTATATTTGATGGCTTTGTTATCTGCAAAAGTAATAGTCTCTTCAATTACTCCGTCAACGGAATTATTATCAATGTCGATACCATAATTTTTCATAAATTCTTTAAATTGATCTGGTGTGGATAGGTGTTCATCATTTAAAGTCTTGATAGCACGAATTTCAACCGGCGGGGCATTAGAAGGCAAGGCAATCAAGCCTCCATCTCTTATGCCAATTTGAATATTTGTCTCAATCGAGCCTTCGCCACCACCATCCATTTTCTGAATGACACCAAGCCAGTTTGGTAATTCTAGGCTAAATTTACCAATTAGTGCATTATAGGTTGTACTTTCCTTAGATTTATCTACTTCTGTATATAGCTCATCAACTTGAGATGCTTTGAACAGACTAATTTCTTTAGATTCAACTGGTTTGCTTTCCTCGACAATACTCTGAGTAGATTTTTTAGACCCTATTTGATTATTTTTTTCATTCAAATAAAGTATGCCAAGAGTCACAGTACTTCCTAGAAGTATGATTGCGATTAAACTTACGATAACCATCGGTATTTTTGATTTCTTTTTTTCTATATTGTAACTAGGCTCCATACTGTCATTCTCCTTTATTTTATTTAATTATCATATTTTACTACAAGCAATTCTTACAGATTCGCTCCAGCTAGGAAAAGCATGTAAAGTTTGTGCTATATCTTCAGCAGTGAGACTGAGTTGTATCGCTAGAGTTAGTTCATGCACAGCTTCTCCAGCGTGAGGTGCCATAATGGTTGCACCCAGCAGTCGTTTGGTTTTTTTATCAGCAAGTATTTTTACAAACCCATCGTGTAGGTGTGTAATCTGCGAGCGCCCAATAACACTGAGTGGAACAACGACTTTGTGGTATTCCAGATCACGCTTGATGAGATCGTCTTCACTATAGCCTACCGATGCAATTTCTGGGTACAGGTATGTCATGCGAGGTACGGCGGTGTATTGAGGAGCAATAAGATTTTTTTGTAATATATTATGAGCTACAACTCTTCCCTCCATCAGGGCAACGTGTGTTAAACCAAAGCCACCAAGTACATCACCAGCGGCGAATATATGTTTCTGGCTGGTTTGTAAATGATTATTCACTTCTATGCCACGTGGTGTATACGATACCTGCGCATTTTCTAAGCCGATATCCACACGGGGCGACTTTCCACTTGCTACGAGTATTTCATCGGCTCGCACGGATCTTTCATCATGGCCTCTTATAAAGTGAATTCGTTTACCTAAACCATCTTTAGAAATGCGGAGAACGCGGGTAGTCAGTAGAGCGGTAACTCCATTTTTTTCACGTAGTATCTTCTCAGCCATTTCGCCCGCTTCTTCGTCCTCACGCGGCAGAAGTCGGGGAGCAATTTCAGAAATATACACCTTAGTACCAAAAATACTATACAACCGTGCAAATTCTAGACCAGTCGAACCGCCACCGATGATAAAAAGACTTTTTGGCGGACGAATAATATCAATAATTGTATCAGGGGTATGATAGCCAATTTTATGTAGTCCTTCAATCTCCGGAATTGTCCATTCTGCGCCAGTCGCTATGACAATATAAGAGCTCGAAATATGTCGACGATTCACGGATATTTCATGAGGCGAAAGAAAATGCGCTTGCCCAATGATGACATGAACACCGAGTGAATCATAATATCGTTTATTACCGCTATCGCCCACTCGTTTGACGACCTTGTCTTTATAGGCAGCAATGGTAGGGTAATTGTAGCCCATCGCTCCAGAGCGAATACCAAAGGGCATCGCTTGTTTAGCTTGTTCATAAATATGCCCAATATGCATGAGACTTTGCGTAGGAATATCACCAAAATTTGCTGAATCACCCCCTAGTTTATGCGATTCAATCAAAAGTACTCGCTTACCAGCTCGCGCAACTAATGCAGCTGCAATTGAGCCAGCAGCTCCCGATCCAATCACGATCAAATCATAATCATATTTTGCCATTACAACATCTCCCGATCGTTACTATACATATACGCAGCATCTGGGTGATATGAAGCTAAATAACGACTCGCCATGCGACGAATGTCTTGAGCTGTTACTTCAGTCTTGGTCGCAAGCCATGTAAGAATATGTTCACAGACGTGTTGAGCCGTGAGGTGAGCATCTCCCTCTAATGATCGAACTGACCGACAAGCTGCCACAACGGATTGATGAAGCCGTAGTGGATCAAATCGCTCGCTCATAGCAGTATTTTGTCGATGTGTCACATATACGTTCATATTCCCCACCCTCCATCGATGACTTTATCTACGTAGATATATATTCCGAGAAGCATCAGGCCGCTTCCCGCACAGTATTGCAAAAATCGTTTATTTTGTTCACGCCACTGCTGAATAGTGCTTAATTTATGGCCTGCGCCAACCATTCCGACAATAATGAGTAAGGGCGCTATACTGATACCAACGTAGAGGAGAAGATGTGTGATTTGCAGATGATACGGTGTGTCCGAATATAGTGAGTAGAGTACCGCAGTAAACAAAGGGCCAATAATAAAAGGAAATTCGGCTAGTACACAGCCAGCACCAAGCGTAAAAGCCTCGCCGGTATGTTTGGTTTTCTTCGTGCGTGTGGTGAGATACTCGGCCATTGTTCGTGGTATCCATAGTCCAGTGCCTTTAGGGGTGCGACGAAAATAAAACAATACGACCATCAAACCTATCAAGCTATTGAGAACAGTTGCTACTCCCCATAGAGATACAGGACTGACGGGAACTAGTAGAAGGGTTAAATAATATACGCCCGCAAACAGCAGTACACTAATACAAAGCGCGCCGCTGACATAGGCTATATTGAGCCGCATTAAGCGAGCAAACGATCGCCCGAGTCCTAGTCCATGACCGCTCAGCATTGTCAGTACGCTTACACCGAGCTGGAAACTAGCATGAAGAAGCGCGGCGAAGGCGATAAGCAAAAAGGGTGATTGTGTGATCATAATGTTTGTCTTTTGTATACTCTTGTATCTTAAAATCATACCACATACCGCTTATGTTGGTCAAAAGGTATACCTTCTCTGTATAAGTAAGTATTGACTTTTTATATTGTTTATGCTAATATTGAATTATAAGCACATAAAACAAAAAATATACAAGGGGAACTAATCCACATGGAAGCTACACAAGGAAGTATCGAAGCCGTCACCATGAGTGAGATTTTGGGACTTGATACTTGGAATCAAGAGCGCACGAGCGAACAGCTACAATCATTTATCGACCGTCGACACGAAGCCATTCAAGACGTAGAAGATAACGAATAAGCTTTTCCGCGACGCACTATCTCTGTTATAATAAATGGGATTTCTTCGTAAAAGCACATCGATATCATTATGGCAGCGTAGCTCAGTTGGTTAGAGCGCAGGACTCATAAGCCTGAGGTCACTGGTTCAATCCCAGTCGCTGCTACCATATAACACCCCTCGTTTGAGGGCTCTTCTTTTTTTGTAAAACCGGCGTATAATAAACTATAGCTATGGTTGTACTGGCGGCTTGCCCCTTTTCACTGCCAAGCTTTCATCATAAAAAGACTGACCACTTTTTATCACTATTGTTACTGCGAACCAGTAAACAGCCTCTGATCGGAACGTGATCGTAGCCTTTCTGGATTCGTTTTCTCACTCAAACAAGAGACATATAAATCGTTCGCCGACATTTTCGGCTTTTTGTCATAGTAAAAATGGAGAAGACAATGGACGATACAATACAGATGAATGAACGAGTTGAAGTGACTGCCCTCTTCGGGGTACGGACACAAGAAAGGCTGCTATGTCAGCCGATGACATTTGTGTACAAAGGGCGAGAAATTAACATCACGGAGCTTGGTTTGCGGCATCCGACCAGCAAAGGTCAGCGCATGGTGCATGTGTTTGATGTGAGTGATGGAGCAAATGATTACAGACTAGAATTTGATGCCGCCAGACTCGTCTGGTATTTGACAGCGATGAGGCTACATAATGAATGACTATAATCGGGCGTCACCATTGATCATGTATATCGACCTTAATTCGTGTTTCGCTATGGTGGAGCAGCAAGCTCGTCCTAGTCTTCGGGGACGACCGCTAGCTATAACAAATCGGCTGGTGGAGCATGCATGTGTGGTGGCCTGCTCATACGAAGCAAAACGTCTCGGTGTCAAAGTGGGAATGCGCTATAGCGAAGCCCGCATGTTTGCACCAAATCTTTTGATGATCGAAACCGATCCACCGAAATACCACTATGTATATCAAAAACTCGTCGCTATTATGAAAAGTTATGCCGCAAAAGTGACTATGAAAAGTATCGACGAGGGTATTATAGATTTCCATGAGGCGGTTGAGCGCCCAAATCGCAGGCAAATAGAGCAGATTGGTTATGAAATCAAACAACGTCTCAAAGATGAGATTGGTGACTATATGACCTGCAATATCGGTATTGCGCCGAATCGCTTTTTGGCAAAACTGGCGGCGGGACTGCATAAGCCCGATGGCCTCGATATGATCGATCATACTAATGTACGTGAAGTGCTGGGAGCGGTCACGTTGACTGATCTACCCGGCATTGCTCATCGGTTTCAAAAACGCTTGTATTATCAAGGCATTACTACCCCGCTTGAGTTTTTAGATGCCGATATATTTACGCTACATCGATTGGTATTTAAAAGCATTGTCGGCCACTACTGGCATCAGCGCTTGAGGGGTTATGAGCCAGATGATGTAGAGACTAAGCTGGGTATTGTAGGACGGCAATATGTGATGGATATCAAAACCAATGATGAAGCTATCATCTTGCCGCGTTTGCACCATTTATGTCATAGCACGGGTATGAAACTTCGATTCAATAGTATGGATGCACGGGGATTGAGCGTCTGGGCTCGCTTTCAGAACGGAACGTCATTTCAAAAGCGCAAAATGTATCATCAAACATTTTATAGCGATCAAGCGATTTATGAGCGTGCACTGGAGCTATTTCAAACTCGTCCGCGCCATCTCCGGGTTGGTACCATCGGGGTAACATGTTACGAACTGACGCCAACCGCTCGTGAGCAAGCCAGCTTGTTCAGAAACGAAGCCGCCTGCAATCGCCTCACCTATGCTATGGATGAAATCAACGAACAATACGGCAATTTCATGGTAACTTACGCCCATGCCCTAGATGGCAAGCGAGTCGTAAAGCAAAAGCTGCCGTTTGGTAGTGTGAAATATTTTGAACTACTGTGCCAGGCACCTTCATTGCAGCTGACCGCAGTCTAGATATTTATTCTTAAAAGATGACGAAATACAAGTAATTTCGTATGATAGTTCTTGTCATGAATAAGAAACTCGTAATGTTTTTTATGAGCGCAGGAATGCTACTTGGAGCATATATTCCGGTGCTACTAGGTTGGGATCCGATGGGACTCAACGGCCTCAGTATTTTAGGAGGCTTAGTGGGTGGCGCAGCAGGTATTTGGCTTGGGATACTAGTCAGTAGATATGTCTAAAACATTGATTGTGGCTGTTTCAGGCGGAGTGGACTCGGTAGTTTTATTAGATATGCTGATGAAACATACATGTGATCATATCAACTCAAGGCAGGCGAAAATTGTTGTCGCTCATGTCGATCATGGTATACGGGCGGATTCAGCCGACGATGCACAATTTGTCCACCAGCTTTCGAAAACATATCAGCTGGCTTTTCATTCAACTAAGTTAAATCTTGGTCCGAAGGCGAGCGAAGAACAGGCTCGTAATCAACGATATGCGTTTTTGCGACAAGTTCAAGCCCAATACCCTGATGCACAAATTGTCACAGCTCATCATAAAAATGACGTGGTTGAAACCATGATTCTCAATATCCTGAGAGGCACTGGCTGGCGAGGACTATGTTCGCTGCGAAGCGACAGTATTTTGCGGCCACTCTTAGCGATGAGCAAACACAATATCTATGAATATGCTAAAACACACGACCTCGAATGGCGAGAAGATAGGAGTAATCAAAATCTCCAGTATCTTCGTAACAAGATTCGTCGCTCCATTATGCCGCGTTGCTCGCTTGATGAATGGTTTGATCTGTATCAAAAACAGTGTGCTCTTCGGAAAGAAATTGAAAGCGAAATCACGCAGCTTACTACAACCGCACGCTACCCATTTATTGTGCTTCCGTTAGAATGTGCGATGGAAATTTTACAGCAATCATTACGTGTGACACGATCCCAAACCTATCGAGCGTTACAGGCAATCAAAACAGCAAAAGCTGGAACTTCGCATCATGTTGGCAACAAAGTGACACTCCGTTTTAGTCACCGTGATTTTCAGATAGAAATGTAGTACAATATAAGGCAATAAACAGTAGACGCAGGAAGGTTTAATAAGTAATACTATATGGCAAAAATGAAGATGAAAAAACCTAATAAAATCGGGGCATTTATTCGAAATGTATTATTTTGGACAATTCTCTTCTCGTTCTTTTTGGCGGGTATGAGCTTGATGTCTCCAAACGATAATCTGAAAAAAGTACCGTTTTCTGATGTTATCAATCGGGCCAATGCTGGTAAAATCGAGACCATTAAGATTCAAGAAAATGATCTCACTATTACGACAAAAGGCAAAAAACAACCTACAGAAAAGTCCTACAAAGAATCTGGCAGCTCGATTTACGAGCAAGGGCTCAATAAAGACGCTGCTGTCAAAGTGGTAGTAGAAAAGCCTAGCGAAACTGGTCCAGCAATATGGAATATCATCAGTCTCTTACTGCCTATTCTGTTGATTGGTGGTTTATTCTACTTTATGTTTCGCCAAGCGCAAGGCCAGAGTAATCAAGCACTCGGCTTTGGACGGAGCAAAGCAAAACTATATGGTGCAGATAAAGAAAAGGTGGTCTTTGACGATATTGCCGGTAATCATGAGTCAAAAGAAGATCTTGTTGAAGTAGTTGATTTTTTAAAACATCCTAAAAAATATGCAGCGGTGGGGGCAAAAATCCCGAAAGGCGTCTTGTTAGTAGGTCCTCCCGGAACAGGTAAAACAATGCTTGCACGCGCCGTAGCAGGTGAGGCAAACGTGCCATATTTTAGTATTTCTGGTTCTGAATTCGTAGAAATGTTCGTGGGTGTAGGTGCATCTCGTGTGCGTGATCTTTTCTCAAAAGCAAAGAAAAATGCGCCAGCCATTATCTTTATCGACGAGATCGATGCGGTCGGTCGTAAGCGCGGCACGGGTATGGGCGGCGGTCACGACGAACGCGAGCAAACCTTGAACCAAATTTTAGTCGAAATGGATGGATTTGAAACAGGCACGAATGTGATTGTTATCGCCGCGACCAACCGAGCCGATGTGCTCGATCCAGCACTGCTTCGTCCCGGTCGTTTTGATCGTCGTGTTCAGATTAGTCTCCCTGAGCGACGTGATCGCGAAGCTATCCTACAAGTGCATTTTAAGAAAAAACCCATCGATTCATCAGTTGATATTAAAGCGTTGTCTTCTAAAACAGCTGGTAGCTCAGGTGCTGATCTCGCTAACATTGCCAATGAAGCCGCTATTGTGGCAGCTCGTCACAATCGAAAAGTCATCAATAACGATGATGTGACAGAAGCATTTGAAAAAGTAGCGATTGGTCCTGAGCGCAAAACCAAGATTATGAGTGATAAAGATAAGGAAATGACAGCCTACCATGAAGCTGGCCATGCACTTGTCGGACACGTGTTGCCAGATAGTGATCCGGTTCACAAGGTAACGATTATCCCGCGGGGTGGCACAGGCGGCGTCACCTGGTTTCTCCCGCCCGAAGACAAAAACTACACGTCAATCATTGATTTCAAAGATATTCTTGCTCGTGCGCTCGGTGGTCGTATTGCGGAAAAGATTGTCTACGGCTCTGAACGAGTCACAACCGGAGCGGGCTCTGATCTTCGGCACGCTACCCAAATTGCGCGAGACATGGTGATCGAACAAGGTATGGGTAACAAATTACGTAATCAAGTGTTTCATGAGGACGGCGGCGGTATGATGTTTGACCGCATGGTTCGCGAACGTCCATATTCTGAAGAAACTGCCAAAGAAATTGATGCTGACGTAGAAACTTTTATCAAAGAGGCTGAAAAACGAGCAGAAGTTGTGATTATGAAAAACCGCAAAGGCCTTGATGATCTCAAAGACGCGCTCTTAAAGAAAGAAACAATTGATGAGACCGAAGTTGCCGATATTTTGAAAAACGCAGTCTTGCCAAAGGAAGCAGCCTTATATTAAAACGTCGTACTACGGGTCGTGTTGGTGTTGCTCTTGCCCGCGCCAACCAAAAACTATCAGTTCAACTTGCAGCCACATTACTTGCAAGCTCTAGTTTAGTCGCAAGTTTACTTGGTCTATTTCGCGATCGTCTCTTAAATTCTACTTATTATGACACTTATCCTGTCGGTATCGATGCCTATACAGTGGCATTTACGATCCCAGACTTTATGTTTTTTGTTTTGGTATCAGGCGCGCTCAGTGTGACCTTTATCCCCGTATTTAACGAGCGTCTCATCAAAGGAAAGCGCAAAGCAGCATGGGAACTCTCGACCAGTCTCATCAACTTTATGGCACTGATGACTTTGATTGCCAGCGTGCTCATCATTATTTTTGCAGATCCTCTCGTGAGGTATGTTGTCGGACCTGGACTAGATGAATCAGGGCATGGACTAGCAGTTAGTATGATGCGGGTCATTGCGATCAACCCATTTTTATTTGCAATCGCTAGTGTGATTGCCAGCATTCAGCAAGCAATCGGTCGCTTTACGTTCTACGCCTTAGCCCCGACTATCTATAACATCGGTATTATTATCGGTATCATATGGTTTGCCGATGGTATTGAGCTTTTTGGCGTCACACTATTTGAAGGTGGCATTATGGGTGTGGCACTCGGCGTGGTGCTCGGTTCAATATTGCAGCTTATTGTGAGCAGCATCGGACTCATCGGTGTAGGGTTTGACTATAGATTTTCAATTTATTGGCGCAATAAAGGCTTTAAGAAAGTCCTTCGTTTACTACCGGCGCGATCACTTGATCAAGGCATCGACTATGTCAATAGTATTGTAGAAACCAATCTTGCGTCACGGATGGCTGCAGGGACAATTCGCGCGTATCAGCAGGGATTGACACTGCATATGGTACCTGTGACGTTGATCGGAGTTGCTATTTCAACAGCCGCTTTTCCTAAAATGACCGAGCGACTTGCCGATGGGCGGCACGATCTTTTTTTGCGTGAATTACACGCTGTTTTACGCGTTATCATATGGTTGGCACTTCCGACTGCAGTAGTCGCCTTTTTCACGCGTGGTTATCTGATTCATTTTGTGAAAAATGGCGGTGAACCATTGATGGCTGGAATTTTTGGAATTTTAACTATCGCTATCCTCTTTCGCTGTATTTATCACATTTCAGCGCGCAGCTTTTATGCACAGCAAGACACTAAAACACCACTATATGTGTCATTATTTGCTATTGGATTAAATATAGTATTAGCCCTGTACTTTACGTTTTCACTCCGACTTGGTGCCTATGGCCTAGCATGGGCACAATCAATCGTGGCGCTCGTAGAAGTGGTCATTTTATTTACTATCATGAAGCGTCGCATAGCTGGGTTGTTTAACCGTCAGTTTAAGCATGCAATTTTAAAGATGTTATCTGCTACTGGGTTTGTCGGATTTACTACCTATATCTCGGTCGGGTTTTTCCCACTCCGCGCTGTAGACCAAAGCTTCTTCGCTATTTTCCCAAAATTTATGTCGATTATCGGCATCGCAGCGGTGGTGTATCTGATATGTAGCAAAATGATGGGAATCGAAGAAGTCAATCCTGTTCTCAGACGCATGTACAACATACTCTTTAGCGGTATAAGAGGTAAAGCATCGTGACGTCTGTTCGCAATTTTTGTATTATTGCGCACATTGATCACGGAAAAAGTACCTTAGCTGATCGATTAATGGAACTAACTCATACAGTCGAAAAACGCGATATGAAATCTCAGCTACTTGATAGTATGGATTTAGAACGCGAAAAAGGCATTACCATCAAACTCGCCCCTGTACGGATGACTTATCAAGGAGTTGATTTAAACCTCATCGACACACCTGGTCATGTCGATTTTAGCTATGAAGTCTCTCGTAGCCTCCAGGCTTGTGAAGGCGCTGTACTTGTGGTCGATGCCAGTCAAGGTATTCAGGCCCAAACACTCGCTAATGTCTATCTGGCGATCGAAGCAGGACTCGAAATTATCCCTGTATTAAACAAAGTCGATTTACCCGCTGCCGATGTACCGCGCGTCAGCAAAGAAGTTATTAATCTGCTCGGATGCACCGAAGAAGACATCATTACCATCAGTGCAAAAACCGGTGAAGGTGTGCCTGCGGTGCTGGACGCTGTCATAGATCGTATCCCTGAACCAAAAGGCCATGCCGACGACCCAACTCGCGCCCTGATTTTTGATAGCTATTACGATGATTATCGCGGCGTAATTCTGTATGTTCGCCTTGTTGACGGCAAAATCACTAAAGGTGACGAAATCAAAATGCTCGCCACCAAAGCAACTGGCATTGCACTCGAAGTCGGCCATCTCAGCCCACAGATGACTGCCGACTCGGCACTCGATACCGGCGAAATCGGCTATATCGTAACAAACCTTAAAACTACCCGCGACGCTAAAGTCGGTGATACAACTACCGTTCATCGCTCTATAGCACATCAGCCACTACCTGGCTATAAAAACATCAAACCCTTTGTCTATGCTGGGTTTTTTCCGGTGTCTAACGAAGATTATCAGGACCTAAAGGATGCGATTGAGAAATTGAGCCTCAGTGATTCGGCACTGCAATTTGAGCCGGAAAACTCACCAGTTCTTGGCTTTGGGGTGCGAATTGGCTTTCTTGGGCTGCTTCATATGGATATCATCCGGGAGCGGCTGGAGCGCGAATACAACCTCGATTTAGTTATTACCAATCCCAGCACTGACTATGAGGTCAAACTCAGTAGTGGCAAAGAGGTCGATATCAAATCCGCTGCCGATCTACCCGATGTTAGTAAAATCGCCGAAATTTGCGAACCGTGGATTAAAGGCGAAATCGTCGTGCCACAAACCTACGTCGGGGCGGTCATCCAACTGATTATCAGCAAGCGTGGTATCCAAAAAAACCTCAGCTATATCGACGAACGCGCCCTCATATCCTTTGAAGCGCCGCTTGCTAATCTCTTAACTGATTTTTATGATCAGCTGAAAAGCGTCACGAGTGGCTATGGCAGCTTTAATTACGAACTCGATACGTATCGCGCCGAAGATCTCGTTCGCGTCGATTTCTATGTGGCGGGCGAAATGGTCGATGCGTTGAGCGTCATGACGCACCGTTCTGAGGCCCAGTCATTAGGTCGAGAGACCGTCGCCAAATTAAAAGACGTTATTCCACGCCAAAACTTTAAAGTAGCACTCCAAGCCGCCATCGGCGGAAGATTTATTGCACGAGAAGATCTCAGCGCCTATCGAAAAGATGTTACGACCGGACTCTACGGCGGCGATGTCAGCCGTAAAAAGAAAGTCCTCGCCAAACAAGCCAAAGGTAAAAAACGTATGAAACGCTTCGGTAAAGTCGATATTCCATCCGAAGCCTTTACCGTAATGCTGAAACGCGACTAGTATTACCCTTTTCTTGTCCCGATCGGGACAAGAGTGATGTATAATATAAAACATGAGTAGATTAGCTAATTCTGCCTTAAAGTATCTTCTACTGACGGTGGCATCTTCTCCATCATGCTCTGTAGATGAATTGTATGACCGTCTCCGAAATGGACAATCAGATCGCGTTTATAGTCTGCGACATATACAAAATACGTATTATCAGGCACGTAAAGCGGGTCTAATAGATAGTGATAGCCAAAAACGACTATTTCTGACGGGGCGTGGACAGGCGCTGGTGAGTCTCTATCAGCCACAAAAGCTCGAAAATGGGCAATTAATGGTAATTTTTGATATTCCTGAGCAGCTCGCTTCAAAGCGACGGTCGCTACGCCGCACCTTACAAGATCTTAAGTTTCGCCAAGTCCAGCTAAGTGTGTGGGTAACAGAATACGATCATAAAGATTATCTCATGAGCGAGCTAGCATGGCTGGGGATCGGTGAATATGTACAGATGTATGAAGCAGTTCGATTATAGTTACCCATTTCTTGTCCCGATCGGGACATATTATAAGTAAATAGGGCATAATGGCGAGTATATTGAG
>CAZJUR010000002.1:43458-92653 GCA_964549525.1 uncultured Candidatus Saccharibacteria bacterium
AGTTTGTGAGTTAATATTAACCATTAATTAGTTAAATAACATTACAAACTAGGTAGACATGGGTCTTTAAGACCCATTATACCGACTACATGTTTTAGTTACGCACACTTTTGATTTTGTAAAGTTAAACCTCCTATTGGATAGGACGGGACAATCTGGTTGTATTTTGTAAATATAGCTTGGATTGTTCCGTCTTAGCTTAATAGTTGAGGCGAACCGCACAAAATCTGATCTGATCAGTCAGATTGCGTGCGTAACTTTATCCCGATCACAGAAAGGAGAGTGAGAAGATGCATAGGCGTTTTCTCCTCGTCCTGACCATAGTGGTCGGGACCTTCCTCGGAACCGCTGCGGCTTCGGCCAGCGGTGGTTACACCCAAGTCCTACCCAATGGTCTGTCGACGAGCAAGTCGGCGGCCAAGAAGCAGGTCCAGCAGCTGGTATCGAACGATGCCGGCATCCAGGCCAGGCTCGCAATGGACAACGGCATCTCGGTCAACGAGGTCGCCGGTGCCACGGTCGCCTCCGTCTCCAAGACGAAGGTCACCATCGGCAAGAACGACGACAATTCGGCCCGCGTGGCAAGTTCCGGCGCAGTCGTGCCGAGCTCGTACATGTACGGGCAGACCGTCACGGCATGGAAGGTCACGCTGAAGATCAGCGCGACCAAGACAATCGTCGTGAAGTGGAAGCGCGATTGCTCGAACCCCTTCATTCCGAAGGGTAACTCGCGGCCTCCGCTCCGAATCACGAAGAAGACGAAAGTCTTCACCATGCCATTTAAGAAGTCGAAGACGACTTCGCGTACGGTCGTGTGCCCGTCGGGCCAACAGATCACCGTCACGGTGGTCAGCACAATCAAGGGTAAGGTTCGCGTGAAGTCTCTCACTAAGGGCGTTCGGCTCATAAGTCAAAAGATGACAGCGCGAATCTCGATCGACGTCACAAACGCGATCAAAGTGACGTGCGCGGCACCACCGACGGCACCACCGGGTCCAACGGCAAGCAACGACTGCCCTCAGGGGCAAACACGTGATAGCAATAACACGTGTGTTGCGATCGCTGTGCAGTGCAAGGCGAATGAGGTCAAGGACAGCGCAGGCAACTGCGTTGTTCAAAGCAACACTGCCGAGCAGAACTGCAAGGCGATCGGTGGCACCTTTAACGGTGCCACGCAGTTGTGCACGATCATCATGATCAACGCCAACTGCTCGAATGTAACGGTGGTCAACGGAAGCGGAAACGTCGTTTCCACTTCTCAAGAGGGGAACTGCAATTCCTCTCCACCGCCGAGCTGTCCAGCTGGCACGACGGGCGTATACCCGAACTGCCAACCTGTGAAGGTTGACCACCCGCCGGTGGTCAACATCATGGGTTCTCCCGCTCATCTGTATGTAGGCGGCAACGCCTACGTATGGATTGAGGCCAGCGACTCGGACGGCGATGCCGTCTCGGTCAAGGTCTCGGCGAGCGGTGCTGGAACGGTGGCGGGCCTTGTGCCCTCTGCCGTCCGGTGGGATGGAACGCCGTGTCCGTCCGGGAAGTCGTGCTATCGCGCGACGGCCTGGGCGGGTTCGTTTGCTGGGAATATGACCGTCACTGCAACGGTGACGGCCGGTGGCAAGTCGGGCGAGCCTGACTCCGCTACCTTTCCTGTCAAACCCGACGACTTCGGGTAAAAAGTCGAGAGGTATACGGCTCGCCTCTGCTGAAAAAAGAGCTGAAGACATGTAGATCGGTGGCGGGTGTGCGCTAGTCGCGCACCCGCCCCGACTGCTTCTCCTTGTTGAGTTTTTAACTCCGAGTAGAGAGGCAGTCGCTTTCCAAGATATTAAAGAAACCATGCCTACCTAGTTTGTAAAATCCAATTTATAAAGGAGATCCATATTATGATCAATGCTTTAAAAGTGGCTGTAGCAGCTTTTGCTGTTCCAGCAATGATCGCTAGCACACCAGTTATGGCAGTTGCTGCCGGTCAAATCGAAGGTGGCGACATCTATCGAGTAAAAAATGTTACTAAAGGTGGTGCGTTTACTGATCCTGCAGATGCTACTTGTGGCGATACTGTACAGTTCCGTGTTCGTATCCATAATCCAGGCCCTGACGCTCTTACTGGTGTTACTGCTTCAGCAACACTTAACACAGCCGAAGGTACTAGCCACAGTTCAAACATGACTGTAAGTGCAACAAATGCAAACCCTACTAGCACAAGCGACAGCGCAGGTGTTAAAACCGACAAAAGCTCAACAATCAGCTACGTTGCTGGTTCGACTCAACTACTTGATGCAAATGGCGCTGTTATGCAAAATCTTGCTGATGGTATCGTTGGTGGAAGCGTAAACATCCCAGGTGGTGTTGGCGTTTCAACCGAGCAAAAACGTTTTGTACAGTTTGATGCAAAGATTGATTGTAAAACTATCGATGTTTGCCCAAACATTCCAGGAAACCAAGCTGAGATTCCTGCTGGTAAAGTAAAGGACGCTCAGGGTAACTGTGTTGATAAAACAACAGTAACTGTAACTGAGAATAAAACTGCTCATACTCCAGCAGCGATACCATCGACTGGTCCTGCTGAGATCGTTAGCGGATTTACTGGTGTAACTGCGCTCGGATATGGTATTCGCCGATATCTTGAGAGCCGTAACATCTTGAAATAAGAAAGCCTGACCGCTCCCTCGAAGCCTTCAGGTTTCAGATTTCAACTCAATAAACCCCGTCTTGTCAGAAGCGGGGTTTTATTTTACCTACAATTCGGCCTGATCGGGACAAATATCGTGTAATTTGTTTCAAAAGGGGAGGGTAGCGTATAATTTAACATACCGATGCGTGGGCAATACTTTCATAAAAAAACAGTACGCGACGTGCCGCTCGATGGCCAAACTGTTCTCTTGCGGGCTGATTATAATGTGCCGTTGAGCAGCAAGGGACAGATTGACGACGATTACCGGATTCGACAGAGTATTCCCACTCTGACGTACCTCCTGAAAGAACGCCGCTGCGCTGTCGTAGTCTGTTCGCATCTCGGTCGTCCAGAAGGTGCACCGAATCCTCAGTTTAGCCTGAAGCCGGTGGCGCACGTCCTAGAGAAGCTACTTGGTGTGCCAGTAGCGTTTATCGAGGCTTCTATCGGCGACAAAGTAACGGTAGCTACCAAACGTCTTCGCCCTGGTCAAATAGTTCTCTTAGAAAATCTTCGCTTTCATGCCGAAGAAGAAGCCAATAAAGATTCGTTTGCTAAAAAACTGGCTCATGATACGCATGCTCGGTATTTTGTTCAAGATGGATTTGGTGTGGTGCACCGCGCGCATGCCAGCACCGATGCTATCACGCACTATCTCCCCAGTGTGGGCGGACTACTTATAGAGCGAGAATACCAGCATATTTTAAAAGCTATGCGGCATCCTGACCGACCGCTAACTGCCGTACTCGGTGGCGCAAAAATCGCCGATAAGATAGAGGTAATTGATGAATTTATCAAAATTGCTGACAAAATCGTGATCGGCGGAGCTATGGCTAATACTTTTTTACATTATCATGGCATCAAAACTGGCAAAAGCTTGATAGAACCAGATGAGAAAACGATTATAGAAAAAATATATGTCGATGCAGCAAAAAAAGTAGGACTTGAGAAAGTAGCACAATTTATTATACTTCCCCATGACGTTGCAGTTGCGCAACATATTGATGCTCACGAACCTCGCAAAGAGATTAATGTTCATAAAGTTCATGCCAAAGAGATCATTTTAGATATTGGTACCAAATCGATAGGTGATATCGAGAAGGCGATCGGAAACAGTGGTACGGTGATATGGAATGGCACATTGGGCTATGCAGAACTGCTGAATTTTAGCTATGCTTCAGCGAGATTAGCGAGGCATCTAGCGATACATCCACAAATTACTTCGATAATAGGCGGCGGCGATACAGCGGACTTTATTTTAGATTGGGATAAGCGTAAAGGGCGAAGCTTTACTCATATTTCTACGGGAGGTGGAGCGAGTCTGGAGCTGATGAGCGGTAAAAAATTACCAGGCGTTGAAGCGCTGATGAAGTAAGCGGAAAGTCAGGGCTAAGAGGAATCTTTATTGCGCCGATATTCTACTCGTAGTAAAATAAAGGAAATTAATCATAAGCAGACGGGCATCCTGTGGCAACAAAACGCAAGACTCTCATTATCGGTAATTGGAAAATGAACCTCAACATTCAAGAGGCGAGTTTATATGTTCATGAACTAAGCAAACTTATCACTATTCATCCAGATGTAGAAGTCGTTTTAGCACCGACCATGCTTGCCTTGCCGGCAGTCAGTTTGCAGATAAAGCGGCGACAATTTAAGCTGGCTGCTCAAAATGTGTATTGGCGAGATGAGGGAGCGTACACTGGTGAAGTTTCGGCTGCTATGCTCAGAGGCGTTTGTGAATATGTTATCGTCGGACATTCAGAAAGACGGCATATATTTCATGAATCAGATAAAACGATTCGCATGAAAGTTCAGGCTGTCCTGCGAAGTGGTCTCCGACCAATCTTGTGTGTCGGTGAAACAGCTGACGAGCGAGTACATAACGAAACAAAACATGTTTTGACTGATCAATTAACTGCTGGACTGGCGAATATTACAAGTGAAGAAATGAAAGATGTTATGATTGCATATGAACCAGTCTGGGCGATTGGGACAGGAAGAAATGCGACGGTTCATGATGCTGCTCAAGCTGCACAAATGATACGTCATCATATCGCGGCCCATTTTGGCGAAAAAGTTGCTAAAAAAACACTGGTTTTGTATGGCGGAAGTGTCAGTGGTGATAATGCTCAAAGTTATGTAAATGACGCGACTATCGATGGATTGCTCGTCGGGGGTGCCAGCCTCAGAGCAAAAGAATTTCAACAAATAGTAAAAGGTGCACACCATAAGAAAGGAGGAGCATAACATGTCGGACATTGATTTTGATGAACTAGACCGCGCCATCAATAAGGTTGTGGGAAAAGATGATAAAAAACCTGAAACGACTGCGACAGAAAATACTACTGACTCACCAAGCCGCAGTACGAACGGTCGTTTCATGGATCTTGTGCATCCTTCTTCTGATATGAAAAGCGAAGCAGGCGAAACGTCAATGATGTCGCATAGTACCTCTAAGCTTGATCAGTCGCTCCAAGAAAACAATATTTCTCTGGCAGAAAGTGGAGCTGATACTAAAAAGGATATAGTTATAGACAAAAATGAGGTAGCCGAAAACGCTGCTTCACTCTCGAGCGATCAGACAGAACCAGACACGACTTCTATGCCAGATCCACTTGATTTTTCTCCACATACTCAAAAAACGGAGAGTCAAGAGACGCCTGAAAGCAGCGCTACAGACACTGAAGAGTCAAAAAATGCTACGGAACCTTCTCTTACACCCTTCTTGCCTGATGCCCCTCCGGTGGAAAAGCGACCACTTGGCGGCTGGGATCCTTCAGCAGGAGAAAAAGATTACTCGAAGGTTATAGATGAAATTAAACATAAAACTTCTGATCAAGAAAGCTCGCCCGAAGAAACGTCGATTGTTTTGCCACCAGAATTAGAGAAAGAGTTGGTCCAGATAGAAGAATCAAGTAATTTAGTTGAGCCTGATGCTGCGGATAAAGCGTCAGAATCAGATAAAAAAGATGATGACACTCAGGAAGACCAGACAGAGGACACACCATCCTCACCACCAACACCGTCTGTTGAAAAAAAAGATAAAGATATCTCTGGACTGCTCGCAACTGGTTCGATACCTACACAATATAAAACAACTCCTTCTCGTAGTGAAACTTCCACACCACAAGACAGCCATCCCTTGTTTGATGATAAAACGACTTCAGTCAATGCATCGTCAAAACATTCATCTAAAAAATCATCTACCCATGTCTTGCGCTGGGTCATGATCATCATTGGTTTATTACTACTTGGAGCTACTATTGGGGCAGCTGCCTACGTTTTTATCAGTGGTAATCAAGCTTTTCCGCTATAATAGTAGTGACATATGGCTGAATCTTCTCTTCTTTACGGGCTTAATGATGCGCAAAAGCAAGCAGTTCTGCATAGTCAAGGTCCGCTCCTATTGCTCGCGGGGGCTGGTTCGGGTAAGACAAAAACAGTCACGCATCGAATTGCGTATCTCGTGCAACATACCCAAGTGCCTGCGGAACGCATTTTAGCAGTTACTTTTACAAATAAAGCAGCGACTGAGATGCGAGAACGGTTAGCTCATATTTTACAGGTGGCGCATCCGACGAGAAGTTTTTTCCCCTGGATGGGAACATTTCATTCTATTTGTGTCCGTATGTTACGTATTGATGGAGAACAGATCGAAATTCCCAGAGAGTTCGTTATATTTGACGACAATGATAGCATCAACACCATTAAACAAGTTGCTAAAGAACATCATATTGATGAAAAAAAACATTCAGCTCGCTCAATCCAAGCCTCCATTAGTCAGGCTAAAAATGAACTTGTCACCCCGTCAGAATATGAACAAACTGCACGTCTACCGCTCCAAAAAGTAGTTGCAAAACTGTATCCAGCTTATGAAAAAAAGTTGCGTGAGGCACGTGGGCTTGATTTTGATGATATTATCGGTCAAACTGTTCGACTTTTATCGACTATTACCGATATTCGCCAAAAGTGGCAAAACTATTTTCATAGCATTATGATTGACGAGTATCAAGATACTAATAAAGCACAGTATCAGCTGATAAAATTACTCCTTAATCCTACGCACAATAACATATGCGTCGTAGGAGACGACTGGCAAAGTATTTATAGTTGGCGGGGTGCTGATTATACGAATATTCTTCGTTTTGAATCCGACTATCCGGGAACAACGGTCATAAAACTTGAGCAAAATTATCGGTCAACAAAACCAATCTTGGATGCCGCCCATGCTGTTATTGAAAAAAATACAGCACGTTCTACAAAAAAGTTGTGGACAGCCCAAACCGAAGGTGCACCGGTGCATGTTTCATACCCTGCGAATGAGCATCAAGAGGCAGAATTTATTGTCGGTCATGTTATTCAAGAAGTCCGTAAAGGTACGAGGCAATATCGTGATTTTGCTGTTTTGTATCGTACCAACGCTCAGAGCCGCTCACTCGAAGACAGTATGATTCGCTATGGTATACCGTATAAAATTGTAGGCGGTGTGCGTTTCTATGATCGAAAAGAAATCAAGGATATTTTAGCGTATTTACGGCTACTGTATCAGCCGCGAGATCTCACGAGCTTTCAGCGGATCGTCAATATTCCAGCACGGGGGATCGGGCAGGTTTCTCAAGAAAAATTTATCCATTGGCATAGCGGTTTTGACCGTGATATCATCAGTAGCCTTACAGGTGCATCTGATTGTCACACTATTACTCCACGCGCTCGACAGGCATTTACAGAACTTGGGGCGCTACTTACTCATCTGCAAGAGGATCGACACAACATGAATTTAGCCGATTTTATAGAGTCGATCATTCATCGGCTCCAATATCTTGCTTATTTAGATGACGGTACCATACAAGCAGAAGATCGACAAAATAACGTCCGTGAACTTTTATCTGTTGCTACACAATATATAGATTTGGGATTAGATGGCTTTTTGGAAGAAGTGGCACTTGTCACTCATCTCGATGAAATGAATGAAACATCCAACAGTGTGACGCTAATGACACTGCATGCTGCTAAAGGTCTTGAGTTTCCTGTAGTATTCATGACAGGTATGGAAGAATCGCTTTTCCCGCATTCTCGGGCTATGTTTGATGCCCAAGAGATGGAAGAGGAGCGACGTCTGTGTTATGTTGGGATGACACGCGCAAAAGAAGAACTCTATCTCAGCGCAGCCAGCTCACGACTGATATTTGGTACAAAGCAATTCAACATGCCATCACGTTTTCTCAAAGATCTTGAAGCAGGAGAAGTCGATCATATAGCACCATCTTCGGCTTCACCCTCATTTTTGGAATCTGAAATTATATATGATACGCCTGAGTACGCTCTTGAGCCAGGTGATCGAGTCGCTCATACTACCTTTGGAAAGGGCACAGTCGTTCAGGTAATGGATACAATGGCTGAAATTTCTTTTGATACCATCGGTGTCAAAAAGCTAAATACCAGTTTTGCGCCGATCACAAAAATTGATTCTTAGTGTATTATTTGCTACAATAGATCCTACTGAGTATGAATTTTATACGTACCTTTTTCACACAAAGATACAGAGGAGTTTTAGGTTTTTCTATCCTAAGTATTGGCATATTGGGGGTAATTTCTTTTGCCTATCCAGCTGTCACAAATGCGCAGTCGTCTGTTGAGCGTGTGGTTACTATCCATGATGGTGACAAAGAAAAAAAGGGCATCGTCACGAAAGCCACGACTGTCCAAGAAGTGCTTAAAAATGCGCGTATCAACTTGCTAGCTTACGATAGTGTCGACCCTGAACTTGACACTGAATTACGCGATAAAACATATCAAATCAATATTTATCGTGCGCATCCTGTTATGGTGATTGATGGAGTGAAAAAATTGCAAGTTATGACGCCGTTTGAAACCCCTCGTCAAATAGCGAAAGCTGCTAAAATTCCCCTATACGATGAAGACATAACACGCATAGAAAGAAGCAACGATATTTTACGAAGCGACGGAGCGGGTATGCAACTTGTCATCGATCGTGCGACTGTATTTACTCTTGTATTGTACGGCAAACCAATTGAGGCTCGCACCCAACAAACAACTGTTCAAACCATGCTTGACGACAAGCGTATCAAGCTTGGTCCCAATGATTCTCTCTCGCTCTCTTCAAATACACCTATTACTAGCGGCATGAAAGTAGAGATATGGCGTAATGGGAAACAAACAATCACTCAAGAAGAGCCGATTGCTTTTGCGACCGAAAAAATTCAGGATGAAACGCAACCTATCGGCTACAAGCAAGTCAAAACACCCGGTGTACTAGGTAAGAAAATGGTGACATATGAAGTAGACATGCGTAATGGACAAGAATTATCTCGTCGAGAAATCCAAAGTGTCCAAACCCTAGCTCCCCAAAAGCAAGTTGAGATTGTCGGTGCTAAGGGGTCGTTTTCTGGTAGCTTCGGAGAAGCCTTAGCGCGCCTCCGAAGTTGCGAAGGTAGTTATAGCTCTAATACTGGCAATGGCTACTATGGTGCATACCAATTTGATATCGGCACATGGGGGGGATACGGTGGATATCCAAACGCCGCTGCCGCTCCACCTGCGGTACAAGACCAAAAAGCGTGGGAGACATACCAACGACGCGGTTGGCAGCCATGGCCTTCCTGTAAAATCAAAATGGGCTTGCAGGATATTTATCGTTAATGCCGAACAAGGCGTTGGGTCAGCATTGGCTAAAAGATAGAGAAATACTTGAGATCATCACAAGTTATGCAGCAATTACTCCGAGCGATACTGTCTTAGAAATTGGACCTGGACTCGGCACACTAACAAGTGTATTATTATGCCACGCTCGCCAAGTCGTCGCTGTTGAATTTGATAAAGAACTTGCAGCTAAATTGTCTGCTCAATTTCCTGGTAAAAATCTTACCGTCTACAACCAAGACATTCTGGCATTTGATCTATCTATTCTGCCGACAAAATACAAGGTGGTGGCTAATATTCCTTACTATATTACGAGTAAAATAATAAAGCAGCTGATGACCGCACCTCATAAACCATCTCTCGTCGTGCTGGTTATTCAAAAAGAAGTCGCGCAGCGACTAGCCGCTCGGCCTGGAGAGATGAGTGTTTTGGCTGTGAGTGCTCATATTTTTGCAGAAGTTACAATCGGAGAGATCATTCCGGCGCAAGCGTTCTTTCCACCGCCAAAGGTTGACTCGCAAATTGTGATTTTAAAATCACGTCCAAAGCCACTAGTATCTGAAAATGAACAACAGCTTTTTTTCCGGGTTGTAAAAGCCGGTTTTTCGGCAAAACGTAAAAAATTACGTTCAAGCCTAAGTGGCGGTTTGCATATGTCTAAAAATCACATAGAGGAAATTTTGAAAAAGTCTCGCATTGATCCTGGTCTTAGAGCCGAAGCATTATCGATAGACGATTGGAAAGGTATAATAAAAAATATATGAATACATTTCACGAAAATGTCCGCATCGCCGTTTCCCAATCTCAAGATGGTACGATGAAAAAAACTGGTCATACAAACCCAGCGTCGGTAGACGAAAATCGTCGCTCTTTTTTGAATAGACATCATATATCGATGGAACAAACTGTCCTCGTTCAGTTAGATTATGGTACAGCTGATTTCTGTCTATATAAAACAGTAAAAGGAAAAGACGGTGGCGATGGCATAGTTCGAGAACCTAGTATTACGAGTGATGCACTCGTGACTCAGACCGCAGGACTAGCGTTGTTTTTACCAATTGCTGATTGTGTGGGGGCGGTGTTATACGACCCTACTACCAATACACTCATGGTATCGCATTTGGGGCGACATAATATCGAGCAAGATGGCGGTCAAAAATCAGTCAAATATCTTGTACAAAATCACACTGTCAATCCTCGCGATGTATTGGTGTGGCTCAGTCCTTCGGCAGGAAAAGAAAACTATCCATTATTTGCATTCGATAACCACAGTCTTCAAGAGGTCGTCATAGAGCAACTTGAAAATGCAGGTATTATCGCGCACAACATTAGCCGAAGTGACATCGATACCACACGAGATGTGAATTATTTTTCACATAGCGAGTTCCAAAAAGGTCATCGTAGCAAAGACGGGCGGTTCGCTATAGTAGCCATGCTAAAATAGAAGCAATGAAACAGCTATACATCACAACGGCTATTCCCTATGTGAATGCTACCCCACACATTGGCAACGCTCTCGACTATCTGATCGCTGATATCTGGACCCGTTATCAAAAGCAAAATGGTAACCAAGTTCGCTTTCAGGTTGGTACGGATGAACATGGCAATAAGATTGCTGCCAAAGCCGGAGAGGCAGGTTTACATCCCCAAGCCTATACTGACAAAATGTACATTAATTTTGAAAACGTCATCAAAAAGGTTGGCGCAGAATACACAGATTTTATTCGGACAACCTCACCTCATCATCAACAAGCCGTTCAGTATATCTGGCAGAAACTACAGCCATATATCTATAAAGGCACGTATGAAGGGTGGTACTGTCAAGGTTGTGAAGCCTTTGTCACCGACAAAGAAGCTACCCTCAATAATGGCACCTGTCCCGATCACAATCAACCGTATCAGAAATTATCTGAAGAAAACTACTACTTTAAAGCAAGCGCTTTTACGCAGCAAGTCCGTGAAGCAATCGATAAACGAAAGTTTGAGATTGTACCAGCTTTTCGCAAACATGAATTCCTCGAGCTTATCAAAGATGGCATTAAAGATATCAGTATTTCACGACCTAAAAAGAACTTGAGCTGGGGCGTGCCTGTGCCGAACGATCCTAATCAAATAATGTATGTCTGGATCGACGCGCTGGCAAATTACATCACAGTACTGGGTTATCCAGATAACGAAGAATGGAAAAACTATTGGCCTGCTGATATACAAGTACTTGGCAAAGACATCCTGCGTTTCCACGCCGGTATTTGGCCGCCTATTCTCTTAGCACTTGGACTGCCTTTACCAAAGAAACTATTAGTTCATGGCCACATTAGCTCAAGCGGTACAAAAATGAGCAAATCACTGGGTAATGTCGTTGACCCAAATGAGATTATTGATCAATACGGGGTTGATGCGTTTCGATATTATTTCTCACGCCATATACCGACCCTCGATGACGGTGATTTTAGCTGGGAAAAATTTGAAATGGCATATAATAATGAACTTGGCAATGAACTAGGTAATCTCGTACAGCGGATTGCTGCTATGATCAACAGATATCAAAGCGGAGTTATTGGCGATGTGCCCCAACCTGAACACGATGTCCGAATCTATCATGATCACATGAAAGCGCTAGAATTTAATCGTGCATTTGATGAGATTTGGCATAAAGTACGAGCCCTCAATAGTTACATTGAAGATGTGAAACCATGGCAGATCGCTAAAGACAGCGAAACTTCCCCAGAAGCCAAAGAGCATCTAGAAGAAGTGCTAGCCTATATGGCAGGTAGCATTGTGCAAATCGGTGATCTTTTGGTGCCGTTTCTTCCTACGACTGCCGCCGCTATTCACGCTATTTTCACTACCGGTGTTGTCAAACTACCTGATACGGGTCCATTATTTCCAAAATTATATCTGAAGACCCCAGATCCACGCGGAACAAACGTGACTAGCTCTCATTCTCAAGAAGCTGCAGGCTAGTATAAAGGGGTTGTAGCTGTTTGTATAAAGTATCCTGTTTGTATTGTGTACATACTGGCGATTTATCGATGAAAACATTTTCATCGTCATAACGAATAACACAATCTTGATATGCTGAAGAAGTATCTGGATCACCATGATCGTATGAAATATCAATATACGGTTTATCGATAAACACATTTGAAACAGGTGAATTACCCGTAGCTTGAGCAAATGCTTGATTGGTTCGCGCAATAAATTGGTTATCTAAGGTATAGTATTGTTGATATGCGGCGCTATTATGCAGTAGTTGGTCACGGAGTGAACTGACTTCTCGGATGTTCACAATTGCTGCAACAATTTGTTTAAACAGTTTTTGATCAGATAAAATATCTTCAGATGCTCGATCTAGAGCGTCGTGTTTCTCGAGTACCATATGAATAATAAATTTATAGAAGTCGCTCTCCGAAGGATGTATCTGATTATCTAACTCTGGGTCATCGGTAAGGAGCTGCACTGTCAAGTCAGTGTAAGCAGCTACTGCGTGAGCTCGATTAAGTTTTTGCGCATCAGTATCCAAGCTTTCTTTTAATGTATCGTCCATATCAATGAGATCAACACATTTACGCGCCTCGCGATAATCTGTAGATGTCATCTCTCGAGCAATAAATTCTTGTCGAAGCTCTTCATAACGATCAAAGAATTCTTCAACTGCGCTGCGATTATGCGACTTTTCTTCTAAGGAAAGCTCTCTATCAGAGGGATTATTATACTCCATATATTTATTATATCATAAAATAGTTAAATACACAATATATCGTACAATAGTCTATATGTTCATAGACGCTCATTGCCACATTCATTCACACGATTACCCAGATAAGGAAGGGGCGTATAACCGTGCGCAGGAAGCGAATGTCACTAAAATGATATGCGTTGGTACCACAACTGCGGATAGCCACGAAGCTATCAGTTTTTCTGAGGCCCACTCTGGAGTATATGCGGCAATTGGCGTCCATCCTCATGAGGCAAAAGATAATCAAGGAGCTTCTAGAGAACTTGAGTCAGTACTTGATCAAGCAGTCGCTATTGGGGAAGTCGGGCTTGACTATTACTATGAACACAGTGATCGTAGCATCCAACAAAAAGTGCTCGAAGAGTTTCTCCAGCTTGCTCAAGACCATAAAAAGCCGGTTATTTTTCATGTTCGAGAGGCGTTTAATGATTTTTGGCCTATATTTGAAAATTTTACGAATATTACAGGGGTATTACATAGCTTTACTGACTATATGAAGAATGCCGAAAAGGCATTATCGCATGGGCTATATCTAGGTATTAATGGCATTGCTACTTTTACGAAAGACATTGATCAGGTTGCTCTTTACCGCTCGCTACCCCTAGAAAGTATTCTTCTAGAAACAGATGCTCCCTACTTGACACCGAAGCCACTTCGTGGTACATTGAATGAGCCAGCGTATGTGCAACTAGTTGGTACATGGCTTTCTGAGCAGACAAATACCCCTGTAGAAGAGATAGCACAACAAACTACGCACAACGCGACAATCTTATTTAATCTTTAACGATTCAACACCAACATCTATAAAAAAAGTATTATTTAAAAAACTATGCGAGGAGTTTTCATGGTTAATATTTTGTCTCAAAATCCGTACGACCATCTGCCGATTGCCGGACAATCAGTGGAATATCCTGTTCATGATCAGGTCCCACACGAGAGTACTGATCCTGCAGCTTTTGATAGGGCTGAAGCCTCTGAAGAAGAAAAGCGATCTGACTATGAACTAGCCGCAAGTATAGTGCTCGATGGTACAGAGGTGGTGACGTATCGCCAAACCTTTCTTGACAATCAAGCTTTAGAGTCACTCTCATAAGGAGAAAGCATGGCTGATTTACTCAAACAAGCAAAAGATCTCTTGATTGGTAATGATCCTCGAAAACTAATCAAGCGACCGCTCAAAAAATTTACTAATCGTGATCTCATTAAACTTGAGTCGGAAATCGGTCGCCACCTTTTCGGTCCTATACCAAAAGGCCATAGTCGAGAATTTTTCTGCTTGGATGCCGAAACATGGGTGTGGTATGAAGAATGGATTGATGAAAAAACAGGCGCATCAAAAAATCATACTATTCGCTACGAAGTGCACCCAAACGGAATTCTGAAAGTTCAAAACGGTGGCGCTCACTATCATTTTATTGAGGGTGAAGAATTACAAAATCTCGCTCTTGCTACGCGTGCCTACAAAGAACGAGTTATGCGAAAACTATATAAAATAGATCCACAAACCGGCCAGCCAATAACAGCTGTACCTGCTATAATTAACCCTAGTGGCAAAACATAATATTTACCTAGATTACGCTGCGGCTACACCGCTCGAGGCTCCAATTATAAAAGCAATGAAGCCGTATCTGAGCGATTTTTTTTATAATCCTTCAAGCCTGTATGAGCCCGCTCGTCAAGTGAAACGCGATCTTGCGGAAGCACGCCATACTATTGCTAGAATTTTAGGCACAAATGCCTCAGATATCATCTTTACTGCTGGTGCTACTGAATCTATCAACCTGGCGCTTCAAAGTTTTGATACGCACGTTATTTCGGCTATTGATCATCAAGCAGTTCACGCCGCTGCCGGTACGCAGGCAAAGATCGTTGCGGTTGACTCAGTTGGTCGGCTGGATATGAGTGCTTTGAGGGAAGCTATCGATGATTCCACACAAATTGTCAGTATCGGCTATGTCAACAATGAGATTGGCACAATACAGCATATGCAGGAAATTGCTTGTCTCGTCAAAGAAGTACGACGCCATCGTCCGCCAGACACACCCCTTTGGCTCCACACTGATGCCTCGCAAGCACCAGGTATTGTTGATCTCAATGTTGAAAGACTTGGTGTTGATATGATGACCTTAAATGCGGCAAAAATCTATGGACCAAAACAAGTTGGTCTCTTGTGGGCTCGTCCACAAGTGCATCTTAATCCACTCATACGAGGTGGTGGTCAAGAGAAGGGGAGACGAAGTGGCACTGAAAACGTTGCCGGTGTAATAGGTTTTGCAGCTGCTCTTGAACGTGCTGAAAAAAAACGAGCCCAAGAAACAAAACGCTTTAACCAATTGCGTCACAGATGTAAAAAAACGCTTCTTGATGCATTTCCTGATTGTGTCATTTCAGGTCCATCAAAACACGTGGCTGCGCATATTTTCCATGTCTCGTTTCCTGATATAGATGCAGAGCGAGTCGTGTTTGCTCTTGAAGCTCAGGGGGTGTATGTTGCAACGGGCGCAGCCTGTGCTGCAAATACAGACAAGCGATCTCATGTACTGGATGCGATTGGTTTGGATGCGTCGTTACAGCAAGGCAGTATACGACTATCATTTGGTCGTCCTACCAGCGAGAAAGATGTCGCTACTGCTTTGCGCGCTATAATAGATTGTGTGAAGCAGGAATATAACCGTGAATCGTAATTGGTCGTCCGTAGGTATCGTAGTATTGATCTTTGTGGTGCTTTTTTTGTTTATTTTTCCGGCGTATCTTTCGCCAAACGATTTACGGGGCTGTGGCAAAAACCCTGATCAAAAAAGTATTGATGCAAATTGTAATGCAGCCGATGCAATCATTGCCGTCAGTGGGGGTGATACAGCTGCGCGTACTGACGAAGCGATTCGTTTATTTCAAAATGGCTGGGCGCCGAGATTAATCTTCTCTGGAGCAGCTCAAGATGATGCTAGTCCGAGCAATGCTCTCGTCATGAAACAGCGCGCTGAACGAGCCGGTATTAACCCTACAAATATTATCATCGAGGATACAAGTCTCAACACTAAGCAAAATGCCGAAAATACTGAACAACTTATCCGAGAAAATGGCCTAAAGAGGATTATTATTGTAACCTCTGCGTACCACCAACGTCGCGCAGGCTTAGAGTTTGAGAAGCGCTTCGGTAGTTCAGTAATAGTGGTTAATCATCCCGTGGCAAGCGATAATCAATGGTCGTCTACTTGGTATCTAACGTTTTCAGGGTGGTGGCTGCTTATGGGGGAACTCATAAAAATTATTGGTTTTTATGTCGGTATCTAAAAAAACTCGAATATTCGTCGGGATGAGCGGTGGGGTTGATAGCTCTCTCGCTGCCGCATTACTCGTCGAGCAGGGCTATAGTGTTACCGGTATATATATGAAGAATTGGACGAAAGATTTGCCTGGTATGGAGTGCCCCTGGAAAGAGGATGTGGCAGATGCAAAGAGAGTTGCAGTGCAGCTCGGTATCGATTTTGAAGTATATGATTTTGAAAAGGAATATTTTGATGTAGTGGTCACATACATGATCGAAGAATACAAAAAAGGCTATACGCCAAATCCCGATATCATGTGTAATCAAGAAATGAAATTCAAACTTTTTCTCGATACTGCGCTTAAAAATGGAGCCGATATGATCGCAACTGGTCATTATGCCCAGTCGGTTGATGGTCAGTTATTGCGTGCCCGTGATGATACAAAAGATCAAACCTATTTTTTGTACAGAGTTACTGCTGCCGCGCTTACTAAAACTCTTTTTCCGCTCGGTCAATATACCAAACGCGAGGTGCGTGAGATGGCAGCCTCGCGAGGATTATTTACTGCGCAAAAAAAAGAAAGTATGGGAATTTGTTTTGTCGGTAAAGTTGGTATCAAAGATTTTTTAAGTCAATATGTACCTACCTCGCCCGGTGCAATTATCGATCACGATACAAAAGAGCACGTTGGCGAACATGATGGAGCTCTTTTTTATACACTCGGTCAACGACATGGACTTCAGGTGGGCGGCGGCTTACCGTATTACGTGGTTGGGAAAAATATGGCAAAAAATGAAGTGTATGTGTCGCGTAACCTCGATACACCGGAGCTGTGGCGGACTGAAATATCGCTTCATGATCCCCACTGGATTAATGATCCAGCTCAAAATGATCAAACATACCATGTTCGACTCCGCCATAGGGCACCCTTTGTCCCGTGTACATTACATGGTTCAACGTTGACACTTCACCATCCCGAACGAGCAATTGCCGCTGGGCAATCGGCCGTCATATATGACAATAAAATCTGCTTAGGTGGTGGAATTATTGCGCTTTAGTGTACAATAAAATCATATATCAGCATGAGCACAATGGAGGTTCCACTCTATGTCACAAGAATCATTTCGATCACGTCGAGAACGATACCAACAACCAGAACTTCCACCAGACGATGTATCGCTCCCAGATGAACCACTCGAACCTTCTAGTGAGCCAGCGCGTCTCAGTACTCCTCCACCCCATCGGTCCAAAAAACGACTCGCACTGATTGTATTGATCGCAATCCTCCTGTTTGGAGCAGCTACAGTCGGTTATTTGATGGGAAAGAATAATCCTCCTGTCACTACAACTAAACCAACAACTAGCTCACGTACGCAAAAAACTGATGCGCCGGATACCGTTACGGTAGGAGGTGATCCGATATTACGTAAGGTTATGAAACCAACCACTGGAGAAGTGTGGTATAAAGAGCCAAAAAGTCTACCTTCACAAGGTTTTGTAGCAGCTGAGGAAGTAGAAAAAGTTGATTATTATGAAGTAGGAACACGTGGAAAAAATACTATCATACTCGGCGTTCTTCAGTGGCCACTCAATCAATCACCTGAATTATTTGAGCGTAGTACTGATGGTGCTGTGCGTCACATTGCGCGCCCCAGCTCACAAGCGAGTTATGATTCATCATATGACTATCAACCAGGCACATTTGTGTCGACAGTTAGCAAAGACACGACGACAAAATATGATTCTCTCAGTTATCCCAAAAGCCTCAAACTAGCGAGCGGCGAGGAGATAAAAGCCGATATTCCGATGTTAGGGCGACCTATGTCGGATGATATGTATAAAGACGTTAAAGTTATTCCTCTCAATACTTTTGGAGGAAGTAAACTTGTTCGCCTCGAACGACGCTACAGCGATACGCAACTTACAGCTATCCACTATGTCATGCAAACACCACTTCGAACCGAAATAACACTTAATTATTTTCCTATCGATACCACTCTTCAAGGAGTGACATTTCAAAATGGAATTTCTAGCGATGATGGTGTCAACACCATTGTACGCGGCTGCGGTGCTGGCGGCGGTGTCAGTAGAGCTGACAACGTATCATCTGATCAATTTGTTGAAACAGGCAAAACCGCAAGCGGTGCTCAGCTGTATACATTTAAAAACCCTCATGCCACCATCATCCAAAAAGCCTATGAAGAATATGTCGCGTATTATAAAGAAGACCTGTCACAAACCACGCTTTCAAAAGAAGAATTTATACAGCAACATGGCGTCTTAGCCTATAAAACAAAAGATGGTGAATGGCTCATTTTCACGAGAAATAGCTTATCTCCATCGTATGGATGCGCCAAACCGGTGGTGTACTTATACCCAACCGTCACGCAACGTGTTGCAGTCCAAGTCAGTGCAGATGTCAAAAAATCAGAACCAACCTATCCGAGTGGCGGGTGGGTAGTAACTGCACAGCCAAATGGAACTATTTCATATGATGGTAAAAATTACGACTCGCTCTTTTGGGAAGGTCCAGGAACTGGAACATATCCAGCGATAACCAGTGGCATAGTTGTCAAACGCGAAAAGGCGCTTGAAACAATCAAGAAGCAGCTCAAACAACAAGGATTAACTCCGAAAGAACAAACCGATTTTATCGACTTTTGGCAAGATAAAATTCCTCGTAAACCATTCGTTCGCCTGACTTGGCTTGTCACCGCGCAAATGGAACAGCTCGCACCGCTTCGTATTACGCCCGAACCTGACTCTATGAAACGTATATTTCTCGATATGGCAGGCTTGGATCGGATGATAAAAATACCTGCTCAAAAACTGACAGGCTTTGAACGCAAAGGCTTCACCGTTGTTGAGTGGGGTGGCCTTACTTCCGAAAAGCTTTACTAATTACGAACCCAAAATACTGACTGATCGTGCAACCACAATGGCGAGAGTAAAGATCGATACTAGCGCCTGTGCTCCCATCAGCGTTTTTGCCGTGTGGGTAATCGGACGAGTGTCAGCTGGTGCAAAATTAATGGCATTTGTCAGTGACAGATACAGATAGTCAAGAAATTGCGGCTGCCAATGACTTGTCAGATGATGTAAGTTCTGCTGAGTAAAGAGAAAATCTTGGTCGTTTTTTGTCCATCGACGACGTGTCAAACCCGGACTGTCAATTTCCCAGTACCATAACGCAAAAACAATAACATTTGTTATAAAAATAGCTAGTGCAGAGGCGAGCAACTCAAATCCGCTACTGTTTTCATAACCTGTCAAAAACCAGTTATTTCCACTAGTGATCGGGGCAATCAATGCGTACAAAACCTGAATGAGCGATAAGATATTTTCTAAAGAAATGAGGGCCAGAAAAGTCAGGGCAGCAACATGACGTGTCTGGTCGATTTGTTTGCTCTGTGAAAGACTTCCGAGCGCCACGATACCGAGCATGACAATTTCAGAAATGATCAGCAGTACCTGTAAATGTGATAAATGTTGATTGATGATAGACACCAAAACCTGCAGCACAATTGCTACCACGAGGGTTAATTGGGCATAGCTTACTTCAGTTTGAGATATTTTTCGTAGCATAAAAATATGGTACGATTATTTTTTATTCCCAAATTGATCAGCGATAGTATCAACCAAACCGTCCATTGAATCTGGTGTCAGCTCTTTAAGCTTTTCAGTAGCAGTGGTTGCAATGTCGCCGGTTGCTTCTTGGGTATTTTGCAGAGTTTCATTGACGTTATCTAACGGTGTATTTCCGAGCGTATCTGATATTTTCTGAGATGCATCGTCTGCTAGTTTTCCAAATAAATCTTGTAGCATAATTCCTCCTTGTTACGTTCATTGTAACAGAGATGATATAATGTATCCACATGAATGCGCAAGATATTAGAAAAAAGTACCTCGATTTTTTTATAGCTAAAGGTCACACGGCCATCCCACGTGCTCATCTCGTACCTCAAAATGACCCGACGACGCTTTTTACGGGATCAGGCATGCAACCACTTCTACCTTACTTACTAGGCGAAAAGCATCCACACGGTACACGATTAGTTGATAGTCAAACCTGTCTTCGTGCGCAAGATATCGATGATATTGGAGACAATCGACACACTACTTTTTTCGAGATGCTGGGCAACTGGAGTCTCGGAGATTATTTTAAAGAAGAGCAAATTCGGTGGTTTTTTGAGTTTTTAGTCGAAGAAGTCGGCCTAGACCCTCAGAAAATATATGTTAGCTGTTTTATAGGCAGCCCAACACATACTATTCCCCGTGACGATGAGGCTGCTCGAATTTGGCAAACTGTATTTAAAGAAAAAGGAATCGAGGCAAAAATTGTCGAGATTGGTGCGGCTGAAAATGGTGATAAAACGGGTATGCAAGGCGGCCGAATCTTTTTTTATGATGACAAAGAAAATTGGTGGAGTCGTGGCGGCGGCTTAGCGACCACACCTATAGGGGATCCCTGTGGCCCAGATTCAGAAGTGTTTTATGATTTCGGCGAAGATGCGCACGATGCTACATTTGGACAGCCTCATCCGGCGAGCGACTCGGGTCGTTTTATGGAAATTGGCAACCAAGTTTTTATGGAATATCAGCGCACCCAGTCAGGTTTCGAGCCACTCAAAGAAAAAAATGTTGATTTTGGCGGCGGTCTCGAGCGTATCTCGGCTGCAGCGCTGAATAGCCCTGACGTGTTTAAAATTAGTTTATTGTATCCTCTTATCCAAAAACTTGAAAAGCTCAGCGGCAAACCATATGAAGCTCATACCGAAGCTATGCGGGTAATTGCCGATCACTTACGTGCAGCCACTTTTCTGGCGGTCGACGGCGTGGTGCCGAGTAATAAAACGCAAGGCTATGTGATGCGACGTCTCGTGAGACGAGCGATGGTCAAAGCGCTGGAACTTGGTATTGAGCAAAATTTTCTTGAAGAAATAGTACCTGCGATTGCCGATCTGTACCACGACGATTACCCAGAGGTAGCCGCTCAGCGGCCACAAGTGATTGCTACATTAGTCAAAGAAGAAAAAGTATTTCGCCAAACGCTCCGAAAAGGGTTGCACGAATTGACTAAATTAGCGCCAAAAAATAAGGGACAGTTCACCGGAAAAGATCTCTTTACGCTCTATGATACGTATGGTTATCCTGTCGAACTAAGTCAAGAAATGATCATTTTAACGCTTGAATCTGCTCAGCTATCACAAAATTGGCAAGCTGAATTTGACGAACACATGAAAATTCAACGACAGCGTTCACAAACAGCAAGTAAAGGCACATTTAAAGGCGGGCTGGCTGATACGTCGGAAGAAACAGTTAAGCTTCATACTGCGACACATCTTCTCTACAGAGCATTGAAAGACGTGCTCGGCGATCATGTGGTCCAGCGCGGCAGCAATATTACTGCCGAACGATTGCGCTTTGATTTCAGTCATGATCAAAAAGTGCCCCGAGAAACGCTCGACCAGATTGAGGATATTGTTAATCAGAAAATTACTGATGACTTATCTGTATCTTTCCAAGAAGAGAACACTAAAGATGCACTAGCAGCCGGCGTCAGTGGTGCCTTTGGTGACAAATATGGTGAAACTGTCAAAGTATATCGCATTGGTGATTTTAGCCAAGAAATATGTGGCGGTCCGCATGTGCACCGTACTGGTCAACTAGCAGAAAATGGTAAAAAATTTAAGATCACTAAAGAAGAAGCAAGTAGTGCAGGAGTTCGGCGAATTAAGGCAACTCTTGTGTAATGTAGATGAGTGAAATAATTCTTTTTTGTCAAATTACTGTGCTAGTCGTTATTGCCGCAATTTGCTCAGGACTTAATATTTCAATCATGTCGTTACGTCTCGAAGATTTGCGACGTCAGAGTAAGCTGGGTAACAAACACGCAAAACGCGTTTTGCCTCTGCGTAAAAATAGCCACTTGACCCTTGCCAGCATCTTGCTCGTAAACGTGGCAGCAGTGTCAATAAGTTCAGTTTTACTAGAAAATTATGTAGGTGGGGTTATTGCGGTGACCGTGACCACGATTTTAATGGTTATTTTCGGCGAAATTGTACCGCAAGTCTGGTTTGTTCGCTATGCCTTACGATTTTGTGCTTTTTTTAGTCCGCTGATGCGCTGCATGATCTTTCTAACTTATCCGCTATCCAAACCGATTCAGATAGTGCTCGATAAAATGCTCGGGAAAGAAAAGCCATATTTACATAGCCGCGATGAATTAGGTTTGATTGTGAGCGAACATCTCGGTGCATCAGCTAGCGAGCTTGATGAAGATGAAGTGGAGATTGTACAAGGTGCGCTTCAGTTGAGCGAAAAAAGAGTTCGCGATATCACCACGCCACTCAAACAAGTATTTTATTTATTGCCACACGAAAAAATTGATAGCAAAAAAATTGACGAAATAAAAAAACATAATAGGAGCCGAATCCCTATTCTTGATCACAAACAGATGAATTGCTATGGCGTGCTTCTCATGAAAGACCTTGTAGATATTGATTTTGAAAGTAGATCATATAAACCATCCGATTTACCGCTGTATCGGACGAAAACAGTAGGTAGTATGACGGCGCTTGATACAATGTTTCGTCATTTTATTTCTGCTCGATCGCATCTCATGCCGGTCACAGAAGACAATAAAATTATTGGTATTGTCACGATCGAAGATTTGATCGAAGAAATTATTGGACATGAAATTGAAGACGAAGCCGATCGTCATCGAAAGCAACTATGAATGAACATCGACATATTTATTTGGCAGGCAAAGTAGAAAATGACCTTTCTTCTGTCAGTACATTTGCTGACGAGCTGGAAAACAGAGGTCATACGATTACCTACAAATGGTGGGAGCATGATTGCCCAAAACCATTTTTAGCTCCTGAAAATTACGCGCTTTCTCAAGCAGCTTCACTATCTATGGAAGCAGGAGTGAAAAAGAGCGACACATTTATCTTGCTTGCACACTCAGCTATCTTGGGAGCTGCAATAGAATTCGGTATTGCGATGGGCTATAACGGTAGGCGTGATGTCTACGTCGTTCTGGATGACGAACGCTCATCAGTCTTTTATGCTCATCCAGCGGTCCAGATGATGGATACTATTGATGAGCTACGAAAAACAGATTGGTATTAATTTTGCAACCACAAGCATCTTTCCGGTATAATAATACGTTGATATGGTACTCAATAAACTGAAACAAACATTTTCTTCAGCATCATCTGAGGGTGAATTAACCGATCATATTGTTGCACTCGATATTGGAACTGAATTTGCTAAAGCGTTGATTGCTAAAATCGATGGCGATACTATGAAAATTATTGGCGTAGGCCGGGCTCGGCAAGATGTAAGTGATATGCATTCTGGCGCGATTGCCGATATCAGTGGAGTAGTACGGGCGTGCGAAGAAGCACTGGCAGAAGCAGAGGATCAGGCAGGCTTGCAGGCCAAGCGAGTTGTCATCGGTATTGCTGGCGAGCTGGTCAAAGGCACGACTAACACGATCCGATATAAACGCCCACAAGCCGATAAGCCGCTTGATATTGCCGAGATGGAATTTATCATTGAAAAAGTTCAAGAACGCGCTCAAGAAAAAGCCCAAAAAACGGTAGCCTGGGAGACCGGAAATGATGATGTTGAAGTGAAATTAGTTAATTCTGCAATAGTCGGTATCACCATTGACGGCTACAAAATCACAAATCCGATTGGTTTTCAGGGTAAAGATGTGGCGATTCAAATTTATACAGCTTTTGCGCCAATGGTGCATATCGGTGCACTTGAACGAGTCGCTAGTGAACTAGATCTTGATTTGATTGCAGTCGCAGCTGAACCATTCGCTGTTGCAAGATCAGTACTTGGTACAGATGCGAGCAGTAATTTCACGGCTATTTTAGCAGATGTAGGCGGCGGCACAACCGATATTGCGGTCATTAATGATGGTGGCGTAGAAGGTACCAAAATGTTCGGTATTGGCGGTCGAAGCTTCACCCGCACCATCGCCAATGAACTCGAGCTCAGTTATGATGACGCGGAAAAACTCAAAGTAAATATAGATGATCCAAATATTAAAGAGTCAGTTCAAAAAGACGTTAATATGGCGCTAGATAAGACGCTGGATGTGTGGATTGGCGGTGTAGAACTTGCATTGAGCGAGTTTGATTCAGTCGATCATCTTCCTCATAAAATCCTCTTATGCGGCGGGGGCGCTTCACTTCAAAAATTGGTAGATCGATTAGAAAATACTGATTGGTATAAAGAATTACCATTCACAAAAAAGCCAGTCGTTCACCATATTCATCCAGAATCAGTCGCTGGAATATCCGACAAAACTGGCGTGGTAACGGACCATACCTTTATTACAGCGATGGGGCTGCTGCGTGTCGGATATGATACTATGGTAGGTAGTACTGATGCTGACACTGTCAAAGATAAAATAAACCGAATTTTGCGTATATGAAAAAAGATACTATCTATATCGATACCGAAGACGATATTACGTCAATTATTGATAAAGTAAAAAAATCTGATGAAAAAATTGTCGCCCTAGTTCCTCCAAAACGACCCGGCGTGTTACAAAGCGCGGTTAACTTAAAACTTCTCCATAAGGCAGCCTCTCATCAAGACAAAAGAATTGTCCTGATTACCGCAAGTGCTGCTCTCGCTTCTTTAGCAGCTGGCGCAGCTATACCTGTAGCAAAAACCTTGCAATCTCGCCCAGAATTAGCATCATCCCCAGATGCACCTAATGCAAGTGAAGAAGATGTCATTAACGGCGAAGAACTGCCTATCGGAGAGCTTCAAAAAACCGCTGCTGCGAGTGCACCTTCTACTAAAGAAGACGAGATTGTGCTCCCAGAAGATATGCCTATTGCACAAACTGCGAAAAAAACGGCTTTTGCGAAAAAAACCAAGAAATCAGCTGTCCCAAATTTTGACGTCTTTAGAAAGAAACTATTTCTCATTATCGCTGGTGGAATTCTGTTCCTTTGTTTTTTGGTATGGGCAATCTTTTTTGCACCGCATGCTACGGTCAACATTAAAGCCAAAACAACTGCGGAAAAAATCAATCAAGCAGTCACGCTCAAAAACGATATTCCTACCGGTGTAGATACCAAAAATATCCAGCCTATTACCCAGCAAGAAAAGAAATCGCAAACCACGACCTTTGCAGCGACTGGCAAAAAAGACGTTGGCGAGAAAGCAACAGGTACAGTTAAAGTGACACGTACCTCAATTTCCAGTAATAAAATTTCTATACCAGTCGGAACAGGATTTAGTAGTGGTAATTTCACCTTCACAACGACTGAACCAGCCGAATTAAAAGGAACGTCAATTGGGCCTGGTGGGCTGGTACAGGATTCTACTACCATTCGTGTTCAAGCTGCAGCAGTCGGCGAGGAGTATAATTTGTCAGCGCGTGAGTACGAACCCACCGTGAGTGGAGTCAGTGCGCAAGGGAGCCAGATGAGCGGAGGGAGTAAAAAGCAAATAACCGTTGTATCAGAACAAGATGTAGCGACTGCGAAAACAAAACTTGCTGAACAGGATCAAAATAACATTAAACTCAGTCTCGCTAAAAAATTTACTAGTAGCGATGTCGTGATAATAAGCGATAGTTTCACGGTCTCACCCAGCGAACCAGCAGTTAATCCAGCCGTTAGTGCCGAAGCGACTACCGGTCAAGCTCAAATGACGCTTGAAACAACCTACAGCTTACTTGCTCTCAAGAAAAAAGACGTCAGTGCTCTTTTAGACGCAGCCCTAAAGAACAAGATAAAGCGCAACAGCTCTCAGCAGATATATGATAATGGCATAAAAAAGATTAAATTGACGCAATATAATGCTTCAGCGACGAGTGTACAGCTTTCTACGACTGGTTATACCGGCCCTAAAGTAGATAGTAAACAGCTTAAACCACAGTTGGTTGGTAAAAACTACGAAGAAATTCGTCAGATTATTACTCGCATAGATGGCATAGATGATGTAGATACTACATTTAGTCCATTTTGGGTGTCGCGTGCACCAGGAGAAGATAAAATAGAGATCGTTTTCGACGTTTCAAAGCAGTAGCATTCTATGGAAAATCATGTTAACCGCACGTCACTTATCGCACTCGATATAGGCGAGAAACGAATTGGCGTGGCTCATGCCGATACCTCTGTTCGTCTCCCTGTACCATATGCCACAATTGATGTCGATGGGATGGAGTTTGATCGTCTTCGGGAAGTAATTACAGAATTTGAACCCCAAATTCTCATTATCGGACTGCCACGTAATCAAAATGGCTCAACCACGCCTCAGACAGAAAAAGTACGTGGTTTTGCACGTCATTTGGAGCAGTTTGGCATAGAAATCGTGTTTCAAGATGAATCACTTACTTCAGTTCTTGCGCAAAAATATCTTGATTCGCTCAAAAAACCTTACACCAAAGCCGATATTGATTCACATGCTGCAGCAATAATTTTAGGTGACTACCTGGAGGCCAATTTTGGATCAACCAGTACATAAAGCGAAGCGTCGATTATCGGTAGCTATCGCGCTCGTTATAGTTATATTAATTGGACTAGTTATTGCCCTAGTGACAGTATTAAGTTATCGACACAATTTATCAGCGCGAGATCCTAAAAGCACTGCTTCAGTCCGGATAACGATAGAGAACGGTGCTTCTATACGTGCAATCACGAAGCAACTTGAAAGCAAAAAAATTATACGTTCCGCACTGGCAATGGAACAGTATATCCAATTCGAGCGACCACAGGCCCAACTTCAAGCAGGGAGATATGCTCTTTCGCCTCGTGACTCAGTGCCACAGATTGTCAAACATCTCGAGAGCGGCAAGACAGATCTATTTATGGTAACCATTCTTCCTGGTCGCACATTATCTGAGCTTAAAAAAGATTTTGCCAAGAAAGGCTATAGCCAAAAAGAGATTAATGCTGCGCTTGCATACAGCTATGACTCACCGCTCTTAAAAGATAAACCTGCAACTTCAGACCTCGAGGGGTACATCTATCCTGAAACATTTGAAATGCAGTCGGATGCCCCTCTAACCAGCTTAATTCAGCGATCAATTGATACCTTATATCAAAAAATAAAAGACGATAAGCTAGAAGAAGCATTTAAGAAGCGTAATTTATCTCTATACCAAGCCCTGACGCTTGCCTCAATTATCCAGCAAGAGTCTCCCGACCCCAGCGATCAAAAAAAGATTGCACAAGTGTTCTTTCTTCGACTCCAAAAAGACATGAAACTAGAAACGGATCCAACATTTATCTATGCAGCCGAGAAGTTGGGCGTAGAACCGCGCGTGACAGTGGACTCACCGTATAATACCCGTTTATACAAAGGGCTACCACCCGGACCTATAGGAAATATGAATTATCAAGCTCTCGAGGCGGTAGCGTATCCCGCAGAGGGAGAGTACCTCTATTTTGTATCTGGTGATAATGGTGTAACCTATTTTTCCAAAACTCTTGAAGAGCACGAACAAAATACAAAACTACACTGTAAAAAACTCTGCCAACTCTTTTGAAACTATATTTAGACAATGTATTGACACTAATATCAATAGTTGCTATAATGAAACAAGCACTTCTGGCGCACAGTTACACTAACGATATGCCTCAGGGTGCCGATCCGAACCTGTCCACAAGATGCTACATACAATAGCTATTTATAAAAAATAATATCAATTGGTCGACATGCATCTTTTCTCTGGGTTAAACCAGTGAAAGCACTAGTAGGATGAAAGACATATCACATAGTCACCTATGAGGTTGTCAGGAGATATATATTACATCACCATCAATATTGCGTCGCTCTTCACAGAAACGCGCACGTTCATTTCGGTCATCACTTGCAGCTAAATCCTGCTTTTATGGCGCGATATCTTTATTTGTTATTTTTGCTATTAATTCTGGTCATTCGACTGATTCAGTAACCACTTCGCAACGAAAACCAGTTGCCAGTACTCTAGAGCCAACTACTAGTAGTATTGTGCCTGATAAACCTTCATTTGATCAGGTGGTAGCTACTGATTTAGCTGCGAATTTAGCAAGCACCGTTGAATTACCTATTGCAAACAATGTTACTAATCAAGCAATTTCTCTCAGTGCAAAGAGTGAGTTTTCGCAAACATCTGACGATGTTATTTCAAAACCGAGTTCTCTCTCCACCTCTGGGGCAACACATATAGATATTACGTCATACACTGCTAAAACCGGTGACACCGTCACTGGAGTAGCAGCACAATACGGTCTTCAACCAAATTCGATCAAATGGTCTAATAATTTACAATCGGATGCATTGGAACCTGGTCGTCAGCTCGTTATTCCACCAGTTGATGGAGTAGTGGTAACTGCCCAAAACGGAGATACCTATGCTACGTTGGCGCAAAAATACAATGCTAACCCTGAACGCGTCGCTCTCTTTAATGACGAAACAGGCTCTGGAGGAGTTGTAGCTGGTCAGCAAATTGTCATACCAGGTGGGACTGTAGCCGCACCAACAGCGCCCGCAACAAGCCGATCGAGTGCTCCTTCGACCGTTCGAACATCAGCCGATTTTGCAATGGTCATTGGCGGCGGCAACCGATATGATTATGGATATTGTACATGGTATGCATATAATCGCCGAGCTGCACTAGGCAAGCCAATTGGCGGTATGTGGGGAAATGCGTCATCGTGGGCTAGCTTAGCGCGAAGTAGCGGCTTTTCAGTCAATAATACACCTTCCGTCGGGGCAGTTATGCAAACAGCAAGCGGAGCTGGTGGCTATGGCCACGTTGCTGTCGTAGAATCAGTTGGTGTCGATGGGAGCATTACTGTTTCAGAGATGAACTATGCCGGATGGAATCGCATCAGCTCACGAACACTTTCCGCGAGTGAAGCAGCGTCATACAACTACATTCAGTAGTACTAATCTATCTTCTACATCTATACTTTTCTCTGTACCTCTGTTATTCTAATCAGTAATGTTTGTTGATAGTGCAGTAGTGACTATACGAGCGGGCCGCGGCGGTAATGGAGCGGTCAGTTTTCGCAAAGAAAAATATATCGACAAGGGAGGCCCAGATGGTGGAGATGGCGGGAGGGGTGGCAATGTGTATGTCAAAGGAGATCCAAACCTAAACACTCTCGTCGCTTTCCGATATCATCCCGATCTTCGTGCAGCTGACGGACAAGCTGGATCAAAACGGAACAGACGAGGTAAAAATGGCGCAGATCTTATCGTGCATGTACCACTCGGTACAATCGTCAAAAATCAAGATGGGCGAGTTCTCTGCGATGTTTTAACGTCGGATTTGGAAGTTATCGCTCAGGGTGGGGCAGGTGGTTTCGGAAACACACACTTTAAAAGTTCTACTCGACAAGCACCTCGTGTTGCCGAAGTTGGCGAACATGGCGAAGAATTTACTGCTCAACTTGAGTTGAAACTACTCGCTGATGTAGGATTAGTCGGATTTCCCAATGCAGGCAAATCCACTTTTTTGAGTGTGGTGTCTCAAGCGCGTCCAAAAATAGCTGATTATGCCTTTACGACGCTCACACCTAATTTGGGAGTAGCAGATATTGACGACTCAAGTCTTTTGATCGCAGATATACCTGGCCTCATTGAAGGAGCTAGCCAGGGCAAAGGTCTCGGGGATGACTTTTTAAAACATATCCAGCGTACCTCAGTTATTTTGCATTTAATTGATGGGTATAGCGAAGACCCTGCCGAAAAATATACAACTATTCGTTCAGAGCTCAAATCGTATGATGCTCAGTTGGTCACACGCCCTGAAGTAGTCGTCCTCACAAAAGTTGATGGTATGAGCGAAGAGTTTATCGATGCACAGCAGAAGAAACTTCGTAGCGTCCTGGATAAAGACACTCCTGTATATAGCATGTCTTCCAAATCTGGTGTTGGCACACAAGAGGTTCTTCGTCAACTCGCCCGAAAGGTACAAGAAGTCGCCTCTCAGCAAAGTGAAACACAAGTCGCAGAAGATTCAGAACGAACGGTAATTAGTCTTGATGCGTCAGAAGATAAAAATAAATGGGATGTGAGCAAAAAGTCTACGTATTTTAGGGTGACAGGCGAGAAGATTGAACGGTTTGCTCAGCGAACAGATTTTGATAATGTTCATAGCATTAACAGGTTGCGCGATATTATGAAAAAAATGGGCATTACTCACGAGCTCTTTCGTCAAGGTGCAAAAAGTGATAGTATAGTTCGTATTGCTGACAAACAACTAACACTTCACGAACAATGAAAACATTTTTACGATATTACGGAATAGTTTCACTTATTACCATTGGGATATGGATTTTTGTTGGTTCACGACTCGGCATCGAAGCTATGGTGCTCTGTATTATTTTGACGCTCTTAGAAATTACAATTAGTGCGGACAATGCTGTCGTCAACAGTCGAGTTCTTGTGACGCTTTCTCCGTTTTGGCAAGCGATGTTTATGACGGTAGGAATTTTTATTGCCGTATTTGTCGTGCGATTTATCTTACCTATCGTTATCGTTATGTTAGGAGCCAATCTTTCATTTAATCAAACGCTCGATCTAGCGTTTAATGATCCAGATACGTATAGTGAAAAGCTTGATAAAGCAGAGCCGCTCATCAATGGTTTTGGGGCGTCCTTCCTCTTACTTGTTGCCTGTGAGTTTTTTATTCATAAACACCGGCGCGTGTCTTGGATCAAGCAGCTGGAGCAACCATTTGTAACGCTCGCACAAAAAGTACGTGGAGCATATTTGTGGTTCGGTATTGGGCTCATGGCGCTCGCTCTCGCTTTTATGTCTCCAGATATTCAACCCATTGTTCTGCAGGCGATGATTGTCGCCACACTGCTCCATACGACACTTACAGTTCTTGGCCGTCTCATGGAACGATCACATAAAAAAACAGCCCATATTACCCACAAGACTGGTATGGCGGCATTTGTTGGCTTTATTTATCTTGAAGTCCTCGATGCTAGTTTCTCGCTGGATGGAGTCATAGGAGCTTTTGCGTTAACTAACAACATTATTATTATCATGGCTGGTCTCGGAGCTGGAGCAGTCTGGGTGCGAGAAATGACACGTCATCTGGTGCACACGAACGCCTTAGTGCGATTTCGCTACTTGGAGCACGGTGCACATTGGGCGATTCTATGTTTGTCTATTATCATGCTTTCTAAGCTCTATCACATTCACATTCCAGAGATAATTGTTGGATGTATTGGACTCGTATTTATAACTATTTCAGTGATTGCCTCATTAAAAGCCGAAAAACATCCAGCTACATCCGGGTAAATATGAACATCTCAGGAGTGTGGTACACTAAAGCCAAGTAGTATGCCAAAGACATTCTTTTTCTATGACCTTGAGACCAGCGGGTTGAATCCAAGATCGCAGCGCATCATGCAGTTTGCTGGTATGCGGACAGACGCTGCACTACGTCCTCTCGGGGAACCAATCGATATATTTGTAAAACTTACCGAAGATATTTTGCCTGAGCCGGAAGCTATTTTAGTTACCGGTACAACGCCACAAAAAACCCGAGAAAACGGTATTTCAGAGTCAGAATTTTGTCGCATCTTGACAGAACAAATCTTTACTCCTGATACGATCATTGTAGGGTTCAATAATATCCGGTTTGACGACGAATTCATACGCCACACTCTTTGGCGAAATTTTTATGATCCATATGAATGGTCATGGCAAGAAGGACGCTCGCGCTGGGATATGTTAGATGTGGTACGTATGACTCGAGCGCTGCGACCAGAAGGAATCAACTGGCCGGTAGATGAGGCCGGCCAACCGACGAATCGTCTCGAACAATTAGCGACGGCGAATGATATTTCACACACTCATGCACATGACGCTCTCAGTGATGTCGAGGCTACAATTGGCATCACGAGGTGCATCAAACAAGCTCAACCAAAATTATTTGATTGGTTACTGAAAATAAGAGATAAAAAAGAAGTTGCTAAGCTGGTTAACGTGGTAGAGCCAGTACCATTTGTGTATTCTAGCGGGCGTTATGGCAAGGAAAAACAATTTACCACAGTCGCTTTTCCGCTTGCTCCAAGTTCTAAACCGGGTTCTATGCTTGTATATGATCTTTCGGTGGATCCTGAACAGTTTACTCATTGGACCCCGAAAGAGATGTTAAAAAGTCTTACAGCGTCATATGAAGATCGTCAAAAAGAGACATATACTAGGCTTCCCATTAAAGAGCTGCAGTTTAATCGCTGTCCCGCAGTTGCGCCGCTCGGAGTCTTCGACAAGACGAGTCAGAAGAGACTTAATATTGATATGAATACTATCGAGAATCATCTTAAAATTCTCGTGAAAAGCGATATTGGCGACAGAGCAGCAGAAGCTTTTCGAGCACGGCCTGAGTACCCCAAACAAGAAGATGTAGAAATGCAACTATATGATAGTTTTATTCCCGATCAAGATCACGCACGCATGGCGGTAGTTCGAGCCGCTACTGAAAGCTCTCTTGCTGACTTTCATCCTGATTTCTCGGACGAACGATTCATTGAATTACTCATTCGCTATAAAGCTCGCCAGTTTCCGAGCAGTCTTTCTAAAGATGAACAAAACCACTGGGAACTGTATCGTACAAGAAAATTCCATGCGAGTGCAGAACAATATATCCAGCAAATCGCACATCTTATGCAGAAACGCACATCTTCACAAGACCAGTTCCTTCTAGAAGAACTTCGATTATGGTGTGAGATGAATGCACCGCTTTCATAAAGCTTGTACTTAAAATTAGTATTGCATTTTAGTCAATAAAGTGATATTATTCACTTTACTAAATCTTAATGCGAGGAAAAGCCATATGGTGCAAAAAAAGACTGTTGCAATGGTACTAATAACCCTATGTATATTGCTCATGAGTGAGCGTATTATCGATAGTATACTGATGTTTTTACTCGGTGGTATTATTCCGGGCACAAAGATTGCTCTATCAGCTACCGGTGGATTGCTCTTTTTTGGTCTACCACTCGTAGGAGGTATCGGCTACCCATTCCGTCGCAGTATTGCAAGAGGGATTGATATTTTTGTCCAGCATACTCCTTCCGAAAAACCAGTTCCCGCGCCAAATCGTCGCCGGTATCGCCAGGCCTCATAAAAATCTTGTATAATAGAGAGTAATGACAGAGTTTTTAAAAGTACGAGGTGCTTCTGAGCACAACCTCAAGTCTGTTAATATTGATATTCCTCTCAATAAGTTAGTGGTAATTACTGGTTTAAGTGGATCAGGAAAATCATCTCTAGCTTTCGATACGATTTACGCCGAAGGCCAACGACGATATGTAGAAAGTTTATCAAGCTATGCACGTCAATTCTTAGGTTTAATGGAAAAACCAGATGTCGAGCAGATTGAAGGGCTTAGTCCTGCTATATCAATAGATCAGAAGTCTACTAGTCGTAACCCGCGCTCGACTGTCGCTACAGTGACAGAAATATATGATTACTTACGCTTACTATTTGCTCGCATCGGCGTTCCGCACTGTCCAATATGCGGCAAAGCTGTTAGTAAACGAACTCCTCAAGCAATTGTCGACGAAGTCATGAAGTTTTCAGCTGGTACTAAATTGCTCATTCTTGCTCCACTCGCCAGTGAAAAAAAGGGTGAATTTGCGCATATTCCAGAACAATACCTCAAACTAGGTTATGTTCGTGCACGTGTCGACGGCGTAATATATGCCCTAGATGAATGGCCGCAACTTGATAAAAAATACAAACATACCATTGAATTAGTTGTAGATAGGCTCATCTTTAATCCTGAAGCGCAAGGACGGATTTCACAATCGATTGAACAAGCCCTCGAACAAGCTCATGGGGCGGTAGAAGTAGTAGATGTCGAAAATAATACATCGCACGTGTATTCTCAGCGTTTTGCATGTATGGATCATCCTGATGAACCAATACCAGATATGGAGCCTCGTCTTTTTAGTTTTAACGCACCACAAGGAGCGTGTCCCACATGTACAGGACTCGGCAGTCGACTAGAAGTTGATCCTGAATTAGTTTTCAACCCAAACCTCACCATTGCTGAAGGGGCTATTCGTCCTTACAATCGGGTTAATTCTGACGCATGGTATATGAAAAAACTTGACGCTTTAGCGGAGCGACATCACTTCTCATTACACGTGCCGGTTAAACAGCTCGACGAACATGCACGTCAAAAAATACTGTATGGAACAGGCACTGAAACCTACAGAATTGCGCTCGGCAGTGGTCGATCATATGATTCAGCCTACGAAGGAGTTATTCCTAACTTAGAACGGCGTCATAAAGAAACAGAAAGCGAATTTATGCGCAAGGATATTGAGCGATTCATGCGGGAACGTCCGTGTCATAGCTGTAACGGTGCACGCTTGAAACCGGTTGTTCTAGCAGTCACTGTACATGGTAAAAATATTGTTGATATTATACAAGCAAGCGTAGACAAAGCTCGCACATTCTTCGTTGAGACCTTAAAGCTAACCGATCAAGAGATGATTATTGCACGGCAAATTCTTCGAGAAATTACTGCTCGGTTAAGCTTCATGCACGATGTTGGGCTTAATTATCTTGAATTGTCACGAGCGGCCAATACCTTGAGTGGGGGTGAAGCTCAACGCATCCGCCTCGCAACGCAAATCGGTTCGGGATTACGAGGAGTTATGTATGTTTTAGATGAGCCATCAATCGGGTTGCACCAACGCGATAACGATCGTTTAATTAAAACTCTGAAGCATTTACGTGATTTAGGTAATACAGTGTTAGTTGTTGAACATGATGAAGATACTATTCGCGCGGCTGATTACCTCGTTGATATAGGTCCGGGTGCGGGTGTTCATGGCGGTACCATTGTCTCTCATGGTACGCCAGAACATGTTGCAAAAGACGCTGCCAGCATTACTGGTAAATATCTTTCTCATAAAGAAGCGATTATTGTACCAAAAAAACGGCGTCCACGAGGAGATAAAAAACTAGTTGTTCATGGTGCGACCGAACATAACCTCAAACGCATCACTGCGGAAATTCCGTTAGGGATTATGACGGTTGTAAGTGGTGTCAGCGGGTCGGGTAAGTCAACTTTGGTCAATGATATCATCGCCAAAGAATTAGCCAGCCGATTAAATCGCGCCCAAACGGTACCGGGTGCGCATGAAAAAATTGAAGGTATCGAACATCTCGATAAAGCAATTGTAATCGATCAATCAGCTATTGGGCGAACACCACGTTCTAATCCCGCAACTTACACGGGTATTTTTACGCCAATTCGCGAATTGTTTGCAAGTATGCCGGAGGCGGGTGTACGTGGCTACAAAGCCGGACGGTTTAGTTTTAATGTAAAAGGTGGACGGTGCGAACATTGTCAAGGTGATGGAATGATTAAAATCGAAATGCATTTCTTGCCTGATGTATATGTGACGTGCGAAGTCTGTAAAGGAAAACGATATAATCGCGAAGCATTGGAAATCACCTATAAGCACAAAACAATCGCTGATATACTCGAAATGACTGTTGAAGAAGCGGCAACGTTCTTTGACGCGCAACCGAGTATTAAACGAAAACTTGATACACTTCATGAAGTAGGACTTGGCTATATTACACTTGGACAACCAGCTACTACTTTTAGTGGGGGAGAAGCGCAGCGTATTAAACTCGCAACCGAATTATCCAAACGATCCACCGGTAAAACCCTCTATATACTTGATGAGCCAACGACTGGACTTCATACAGCAGATGTGAAAAAGCTTCTACATATTCTCGATAAACTCGTTTCAACAGGAAATACTATGCTTGTTATTGAACATAACCTTGACGTAATAAAAACGGCTGATCACATTATTGATATGGGTCCAGAAGGTGGAGCTGAGGGTGGACAGATTATTGCTACTGGCACACCTGAAGAAGTTGCTACTATTACTGCATCATACACAGGTAACTATCTCAAAAAAATGCTTAAAAAATAATTTATTGAGAGGATGATGACTTTTTGTGCATCTGCCGGTCTTTGATGACATGGTAGATTGCTGGTAATAAACTTATCGCCACAACACCAGCAATAATGAGTAAAAGATATTTATCTATATCTATTCCTTGTGACTCGAGCCACGCACCTGCATAGTACCCAAGATAAGTTAGTCCGGCCGCCCATAGCAATGCACCGACAATATTATAGGTAACAAATGTCTTATAGTGCATGTGTGATATACCAGCCAAGATGGGAGCAAATGTACGAGCAAATGGCACAAACCGCGCAAGGACAATAGTTTTGTTACCGTGTTTTTCATAGAATTTCTCAGCTTTCATAAGATTGGCTTTATGAAAAATAACAGAATCTTGGCGTTTAAAAAGTGACCGTCCGACTTTTTTCCCAAACCAATATCCAGTATTATCTCCCAAGACTGCTGCAATAAATAGCACCAACACAACCACATGAATGGAATAATCAATAACGCCTCGATTGACCAACAGGCCTGTTGTCAGAAGTAGACTATCGCCCGGTAAGAAAAATCCAATGAGTAATCCGCTCTCTGCAAATACGACGAGAGCAACACCCAATAAGCTTGCCCAGCTGATAAATTCAATAAGGTCCATGCCCGGAATCATGAAGTCTATTGTAGCATACGTAATTTTAGCCGAGAATTATGATATAATACATAATATTATTAAATCTTCGTAAATGTATCCTGAAAGGAGAGAGATGGGAGATAACACTTCAAAGCAACAATTAGTATTAGAAGAGCGGACTGTTCGTGGGAAAAAAGTTTCGTCATTACGTGCGCAAAGCCTGATACCAGGTGTCGTATATGGTGGTGATACTGAACCAATCAATATTCAAGTTAATCAAGTGATCTTTGAAAAAGCCTATCGCAAAGCGGGCCAACACCACCCATTGCATCTTACAATTGGTTCAAAAAAGAAGATCGCTATGATTAAAGAAGTAAATTATGATCCAGTTAAGCATCAAATCAATCACGTGGCTTTTCATGCCGTGAAGCAAAATGAACCGGTTATTGCAGACATTCCTATTCGCTTAATTGATCAAGGCGAAAGTGCAGCCGAAAAAGCGGGACTCATTATTTTACAAACGCTTGAGAAAGCTGAAGTCAAGGCTTTGCCGATGGATCTTCCTGACGCAATTGAAATATCTACCAAGCATCTTGTAGAACCAGGCGAAAAAGTAACGCTACAGGATGCGAAATTGCCGGCAAGTGTCGAATTTGTAGAACATGATGATGGGCATCACGACAATGAGGATGAGCGTCAATCAATCACTGATCAGTTAGTTGCGAGTGTGTGGGAGCCAGCAGCATTACAGGCCCAAAATGAAGCTGCTGCAGGTGATGCAGAAGAAGCCGACGCTGAAAATGTTGAAGCTGAGAATGGTGATGACACACCGCAGACTAATAGTGATGAATCCCAAGCTTCTGGTGATACAGACGCAAAAACATAGACTACTATTCTTCTAAAAAGCCCCCACTTTGGTGATTCCATAGCGAAGCATATATACCATTTTGCTTGATTAATGCCGCGTGATTTCCATCTTCAGCGATTGCCCCATCTTCAAGTACAATGATCCGATCAAGCTGAAAAATAGTAGAGAGACGATGTGCAATGACTATACTCGTGCGATTCTTCATAAGATCTTTTAAAGATTTTTGAATAAGCTTTTCGCTTTCGCTATCGAGGGCGCTCGTTGCTTCGTCAAGAATAAGGATGGGTGCCTCTTTTAAAATTGCGCGAGCGATTGCGATACGTTGGCGTTGCCCGCCACTCAGTTTCACGCCGCGTTCACCTACAAGTGTGTCAAATCCATCAGGTAATTGCTCGATAAATTCGAGCGCATGAGCTTTTTTGGCAGCTATACGTATTTCATCGTTGCTTGCATCAGGTTTGCCATAGGCAATGTTTTCGCGCAAACTGCGATGAAATAACATCGGCTCTTGCAGCACATAGGCAATATTTTTACGTAAACTCTCTTGAGTAACTTTCGCAATATCTTGACCATCAATTAAGATTTTACCGTCTTGTACGTCCATAAAACGAAGCAATAGATTGGTGATTGTTGATTTACCAGCGCCAGAATGTCCGACTAATCCAACTTTTTGGCCGGGTTGAATAATAAGAGAAAAATTTTGAAATAGTTGAGATTGATGTTTACCTTCGTGATGAAAGGTAATCTCTTTCATTTCAATAAGACCATTCGATGAGCGAAGTAATGATTTTGAGTTATCAATGATAGTTGCTGGAGTATGGAGTATATCAACCATATCATATGCATCTCCCATAATACGGTTATAATTTCGCATAATAGTGTTCATTTCCCATAGCTGTCGTGAAACAGTAAGCGTATATGCTAGGGAAAGATACACCGTTGATATCGAGATTATCTGATTTTCACTAGCAATGATGGCAAATACTAATGCACCGACCACGAGCAAGGCGTTGAATGAGGAATAAACTGTACTGACACTGAGAAATCCGCGCATTGAACTAAGTGATGTACCACGCCAATTTTTAGTATATGTTTTAAAATCCTTTATTTCTTTTTGCTCGTTACCATACGCTTTAACGGTTAGTACATTTGTTACCATATCCGAAAGCCTTCCAGTTTGTTTCGTTTGAGCTTGTGCTTCAATTATATTGCGTTTACTTAAGAATCGTGATCCCAAGAAGACTGCAGAACCGTATAAAATAGTGACGCAAAAAATAAATAATGCATATTGCCAAAATAAAAATGATAGAACAATAATCGAAGCAACTATACTTACTGCAGTCGGAATCAGCTGAAAGGTGATAGTGTCCCAAAAACGCTCAAAGGCACCTGAAAGTTTATTTGCTTGACTTACGAGCGATCCCCCAAACCTATCCGCATGAAATGAAAGACTTTCTGTCGATAATTTTTTAAATATATCATGATAAATATCACGTTGGGCGGCGGTTTCATACAACCACGAAAAAAGTAGGTTAATACGCCACCCTACCACTTCACCATATATTTGAGTAAAGGCATATCCTGCGATTAAAGGCCACGTTCCCTGAAGAGTTATATGACCATGCTGAAGAATATCGAAGATGCGAGATAGTATGTATGGTCCAATAATAGAACTCGATAGTACTGTAAGTGACGATCCAATCAATACAGCCCACCGCATTTTTGCATACGGCTTTGTGTAGTGCCACATTAAAGCTATAGTTTTTCTTTGCATAAAAACTCCATTATTTTTTATAAAATATGTATTTGTTAGAGGTTAGGCTCGTCCTAACGTGTACCAATAGAGGAACTATACCTAGTTCATAGTCCTTATAGTGTACGCTATAATAAGTAAGTATGCAACAGAAAATTCTTCTTTATTATATTTTTACACCTCTAGCTGATCCAGAAGCTATAAAATTATGGCAAAAAACGCTCTGCGATACACTCAATTTGCGTGGACGAATTTTAATAAGTAAACATGGTTTGAATGGCACCGTTGGCGGTGATATAAAAGATCTTAAATCTTATGTAAAATCTACAAAAGAATACCCTGCTTTTAAAAAAATTGTTTTCAAATGGAGTGATGGTGAACGTGAAGACTTTCCTCGTATGAGCGTTAAGGTCCGGCGGGAGTTGGTTGGTTTTAAAAATTCGGATAATGAATTTGAGGTCAGTGAAAAAGGAGTTGTCGGGGGTGGCACACACTTAAAACCGAAGCAAGTTCATAAAATGGTCGAAAAATATGGTGATGAAGTTGTGTTTTTTGATGGACGAAATGCACACGAGGCACAAATCGGGAAGTTTAAAAATGCTGTAGTCCCAAACACGCACACCTCTCGTGATTTCATTGCCGAACTTGAGAGCAACAAATACGATGACATTAAGCATAAAAAAGTTATTACTTATTGCACGGGTGGTATTCGTTGCGAAGTGATTTCAGCCATGATGAAAAAACGTGGATTTAAAGACGTGTATCAAATCGATGGCGGGATTGTAAAATACGGTGAAGAATATGGCGATGATGGTCTCTGGGAAGGGTCACTACGAGTGTTTGATAAGCGCATGACTCTGAACTTTTCTGTGCATGCCAAAACAATTGGGACTTGTACGCACTGTGATGAAAAAACAAGTAACTTTGAAAATTGTGCGTGGGCAAATTGCAATGATCTTGTTCTTATATGCCAAGCCTGCAAGAAAAATCCTGATCTGCTTTTTCACACAAAACAATGTCAAAAAAGGGCTGCGCTTACTACCAAAAAGTAAGTGCACTATTCTATGTAGCAGAATAGTATTGTACAAAATTTCGCAATATCTTCATTGGCTCGGTCACGGCGACCGAATGCCCATGCGCAATCAATTCATCCATTTCTTCTGGTTTAAAGTAACCGTGATGTTTATAGATACGAATACGTGTTTCAAGCCCTTGACTATCTAATTCTGGATGAAACTGGGTTGCATATATATTTTGTTTTATCTTAAACATTTGGACGGGACATTGTTTTGAGCTGGCGAGTAATGTGGCAGTTGGCGGCAGTTTTTCACATGCTTCTTTATGACCGGCAAATGCGGTAAATGGTGAGGTAATACCTTTAAAAAGCGGATCATCTTTTTCAATGGTGATTTGTTTGGCGCCAACATCTTCGTTATATCTTGAGCTGATTATTCCAGCTTGATGGGTTCCGAGTAAGCCAATGCCATAACATGCTCCAAGAAAGGGAAAATCATTCTCAATAATTGTATCTAATAATTTACTCATTTCCTGTTCAACCCTTTTTTGGGCAGCCGATTTCTTAGTTTCGGGATCACTCGAGTTGAATGGGCCGCCTCCAACTAAAATACCGGAATAATCATTGAGATCAATATCAGGAAGGGGGTTGCTTTCAATCCTAAAACGCACAAGTTGCGCTTGTTGTAACTCAGAATAATGAACAAATGCTTCATATTCATTGTCAGACGTTTCATCTTCGGGGCGTGATTGAATAAGAAGAAATGGTTTCATAAGATTCTATTGAACCATAGGAGAGGCGTATTTGTCCAAATTTTTCCTGAAATAGTGAGGCAAAGTTTAGTAGCCGAGTTTGAATTTCACTACTATTCAGCTATTTGCTATATAAACTATCGAATGTATTTTTGCCAATCATTTATAAGATTGAGCGCAATAACATACGGCAATGTTTCCGGGAAGCTTCTTTGTCCACTCGTGGCTTCAAACTGTATATTATCAAGATCGGTTTGCTTAAGAAATAATCTATAGCCCTCTATTTCTGGCCAAACTGCCCGGAGTTTTTTCGTCCCAAGTAGATACATTCCGCCATGCTTTTTTATAATTTTCATCGCAATAAAAACAAACGGTAGACTAAAAGGAAAGAATATCAGAGAAAAAATAAGCCACAGGAAAATAGCGGTAAAAATATTAATTGCTGAAAAAGGCGGAGAAACATAACTACTACTACCGTTGTCTACGTTTAATGGCATAGCCATTGTGCTGAGAACCCAAGAATTAAGGAGAAATGACAGTAATATTGTGCCAGCTATATACCAAAAGATCATAGCGCTCGTACCTTTCAAATATCCTTTTTCGACTAGAGTGAGTCTGAGTTCATTTTGAAATCGTGTTCTGGCGAAACTCTTGGAAAGTGTCTGAACGGTTTCACGTATGTATTTATAGAAGTCTTGTGGGGCATTGGAGACAGAATTCTTTAAGGAATTCTGAGCACCTAAGGCATCTATTAGCGTACTTTCGTATCGATTGAGTGTTTGTGGTGCATGGTTCGTCATAAAAATTCCACCATCCGTAATCGAGATAATATTGCGCTGTTTAAGATCTAGTAATGTGGCCCAATATTCCCGTTCGTCAGCATTTGTGTCGTATAAAAACCCAAGTTCAGCTGGCCGCATATCACTTGGTGGATCATACTGAGCTACAATGGTCGCTGCTCGTTTTCGAGCGTGCACCTCAGCTTTTTGACGAATACGGCTCAAGATCACCACAATAACAAAAAACGGACCACCAAGAAAGACAAATATAATTCCAAGCAAAAATAATAAAGCAGCCCAGCCCTCAAAATGAAACGTCATATCGATAGTATAGCACCACGATTTGCGATCCAGGTATAATAATAGATGTGAATGATACCTTACAAAATAAACTAAAGAAACTGCCGCGAAGTCCCGGTGTATATTTTCATAAATCCATGAGTGGAGAAATTATATACGTCGGTAAAGCTGCTGTGTTGAAAAATAGGGTTCGACAATATTTTCAAGATTCACGTGGTCGCGACAATAAAACAATGGCTTTAGTGGCAGAAATTAATGATACGGATTGGATAGAAACCGAGAGCGAAATTGATGCGTTGTTTTTAGAGAGTGAAATGGTAAAGCGCTATATGCCACGTTATAATATATTGCTCCGAGACGATAAATCACAATTGTTTATACGTATTGATATGCAAAACGATTTTCCGTATCTCAGCTTTACACGTAATCCAAGCGATGATGGCGCGGATTATTTTGGTCCCTTTTACAATGGCCATGCAGTCAAGAAAGCGTTGAGATATCTACGTAAAATTTTCCCATATTATATAAAACCAAAAACAACCCTAGATCGACCAGAGCTCGACAGTCATTTGGGCTTAGCACCTTCTGAACAAACCAGCAGCCAGGAGTATAAAGCACAGTTGAAACAGCTCATCCGCTATATTCAAGGCGCGCGCAAAGCGATTATTCGTGAGCTTGAAAAAGAAATGAAACAAGCAGCCAGTACTCATAACTTTGAACACGCCGCACGTGTAAGGAATAGAATAAAAAATTTACGTGAGCTCCAGCAGCGCATTATGTTTGGTGATAAAGAATTTTTGGATATCAGTAAAGACGTTGCACTCAATGATCTACAAACACTTTTTAATTTACCCGTCCCGTTAAAACGCATTGAGGGTTTCGACGTATCGCATATGGGGGGAACGAATGTTGTTGCCAGTATGGTAGTATTTTCAAATGGTGTGAGTGACCGCTCAGAGTATCGAAAATTTAAAACAAAAATTGATCAAAATAATGATTTTTATAATATGCACGAAACGCTCTACCGTCGTTTATCCGATAAAAATTTAAAAGCATGGGGTACACCAAATCTCATAATCATAGATGGTGGTAAAGGCCAACTTGATGCTGCTCTTCAGGCGAGCAATGAGCGACAAATACACATAGACATGATAGGGCTGGCCAAAAAACAAGAACAGTTAGTGATAAAAAAACAGACGAATTTAACTATCAACACTCAAAAACTAGGAGAGCTCAAAGGAACTACGACAGAAAGTGATCACTACATCCTGATTCACCTACCACACAATAGCCACGTGATAAAGTTATTGCAACGTATTCGTGATGAATCACATCGATTTGCTGTCAGCTACCATACCGTGTTAAAACGGCAGAAGCAAACCGCCTCAAATTTAGAGAAAATCCCTACGATTGGCCCTGCGACCCGTCGCAAACTCATCAAAATATTTGGCAGTGTCAAGGCGATTCAAGCCGCCTCACACGAAGAATTAGTAGCTGCAGTTGGTGTAAAAAAAAGTGACGTATTGAGAAAATATTTATAAAAAACAGTATGAATTCAGCATTTTTTGCTCAAAATAGAAAGCGGCTCATGAAGAAGCTACAAGGCGGATTAGTAGTTTTATCCGCATATGATGCTATGCAGTGGAGTGGAGATATGGCTACACCTTTTCGCCAAGAAGCAAATTTTTATTATCTTACTGGTATCGCTGAACCAAGCTGGTGGGTCATTATTGAAGGCTTGAACGCCAAAACATACTTAGTACGTCCGACTCAATCTGAACAAGAGGTATTATTTGAGGGTACCTTTAGTGATAATTCAGCTAAAAATCAAAGTGGCGCACAAGAAGTTATCGCTCGTCAAGCTGGATTCGACGCGCTTCGCCAGCTAGCTCGACAACATCACGTGGTATATACATATGATCTGCCTGCACCAGTTTCTCCACCTTCTTTTTTGATCAATCCAGCCTTGAAAAACATGACACAGCTACTACAAAGACACTATATGCACGTGCGAAGCTGCCATCAGGAGTTAGCAGAACTTCGAGCTATTAAGCAACCCGTAGAAGTAAGCGCTATAAAAAAAGCCGTTTCTTTGTCTGTCCAGGCCCACCAATATGTACGTGAAAATATTGATAGTTTTCGTTATGAATATGAAATTGAAGCAGCATTATTCCATCACATTCGGGAAGCCGGAGCTGACGGTTGGGCGTATGAACCAATTGTAGCTAGCAGAGAAAATGCCTGTACCCTGCATTATGCAAAAAATAATGCTAGATTACATAAAGGAAGCCATATTCTTCTTGATGCTGCAGCGCGATACAAAGGCTATAGTGCAGATATTACCCGAACCCTTGCATATGGTGAGGTCTCGCCGCGCAGTAAACAAATACATGCCACAGTGCGTCAAGCCCAACAAGCGATTATTCGACTGCTTAAACCTACCTTAAGCGCACATGATCTACAGGCTCAATCAGATGCGATGATGAAACAAGCTTTACTTGAAGTTGGATTGATACATACCCTCGATGATCCTGCATGGCGAACCTACTATCCCCACGCTATTGGACATGCCGTCGGACTTAATACACACGATCCACTAGGGTTTCAACAGCTGAAACCAGGCATGATCCTAACCATAGAGCCCGGTATCTATATCAAAAAGGAACGACTTGGGGTGCGGATTGAAGATACTGTTTTAATAACCAAGACGGGCTCAATAAATCTCTCAAAAAAACTGCCTCACACTGATTAGTTTGTTATACTAATATAAGATATGAGACAACAATTTATATTGTTTATTATTCGTTGGATTGCAACGAGTTTTGGAATATGGCTTTGTGTTCAACTATTTGATGGCATAGTGAGTGGAGCTAATCCAACTGTGTGGACATATATTGGCGCTGGTCTAGCATTTTCGGTGGTAAATTCACTCTTAAAACCGATTATCACTATTTTATCTTTGCCAGCAATCATCATTACACTCGGTCTGTTTATTATTGTTGTAAATGGATTACTCGTTTACATCGCCTTATTATTAGTACCAAGTCTCAAGCTTACATTCGGTGAAGCTATCTTATCAGGGATTATCCTTAGTCTTATTAATTATGTGATATCAGGATTATTTGACCATAAATAAACACAGGCCTAGCATGGTATACTAATAGATAGTAATGAGTACCGATACAATTTTACAAGCAGCTATGATTATCTCTTCAGTGTTGATGATTGTCTGTATATTACTTCAGCAAAGAGGCGCTAGTCTGGGTGCTGGGTTTGGTAGTTCTGGTGAATTGTTTACTACCCGGCGAGGGACCGACAAAAGCCTCTATGAAGCCACGATAATTTTAGCGGTTATTTTTGTAGGCTCCTTATTAGTGAGTCTGCTCATATCATAAGGTAGTGATATGAAAGAAAAGCCTCAGTCATCTCAGTGGAACAAGCTTCTTTCCGCACGTATTAAGCCTCTCAATAAGCGCGTGCGCTCTATTGAAAAAAAGACAATACGACACGCTCACACCTATGTTGTTCAAAAAGCCGACCGATTTCGTTCGGTTCGGCGACATGTGATTGGCTGGTTGGTGTTAGTATGTATTCTTATGTTTGCGGCCATTGCCCAGATGGTATTTTATGGACGAAATGTCGCAGATGTACAGTCGCAACCTGGCAACGTATATGCTGAAGGAGTTGTCGACAAAGTAAATACCTTAAATCCATTATACGTTTCTACACCGACTGAAAAAGCACTTCAGAAATTAATCTTTTCTGGACTCACCTCCTATGATCAGAATGGCCGACTACAAAATGATCTGGCCGAAAGTATAGTAGTTTCGGAAAAAGGCAAAAAATACACTGTTACACTGCGACCTCACATTATGTGGCATGATGGGGCACAGCTTACAGCTGAGGATGTTGTCTACACCGTCAAGGCTATGCAAAACCCTCAGATCAATTCGAGGGACTATAAAACATGGAAAAATATCACGGTCACTTCTCAAAGCTCTCAAGAAGTGACATTTACGCTACCGTCTGCCTTTGGGCCATTTAATTCGCTGCTTACTTTTTCGGTTTTACCAAAACATATCCTCAAAGACATACCTGTAGAAAATATTCCTGAAAGTGAATTTAGTAAAAAACCTATAGGTAGTGGACCATTTAAGGCAGTCGGCATACAAGCGGTTGATATTACTACTGGGAAAAACGCTGTTAAACTTGAAGCGAGCGATACCTATTGGTCTGGACGACCATCACTTGATCGATTCCTGGTATACACCTATAGCCAATCAAAAGATTTGCTCAATGGTTTGCGTGCTCACGAAGTAAGCGCTGCAGTTGATATTCCGCGCTCTCAATTGTCTCAGCTCCAAAAAGCTGGTTATCAAATTCACAATATTCCTCTTGATAGTGGCATGTTTACATTTTTGAAAACAGATAGTCCAATCTTGAAAGATGTGGCAGTACGTCAAGCGCTAGTATCTCTGACAAATCGTCAGCCGATTGTGGATTCTCAGCAAGGCAAAAAATTAGAAGGACCTATAGTAGGGCAAGATCTACCTAAAACATCGCAAGTTTCGCAGCTCCCATATGATACGGCCAAAGCATTGAGCCTTTTTGAGCAAGCAGGTTGGAAGAAAAATACTAAAAACCTCTTAGAAAAAGATGGCGTCATCTTATCTCTTGATGTAGTAGCACCAAACACCTACGAATATACTTCAATTTCTCAAGAACTTGCTCGACAGTGGCGCAAGGTCGGTATTACTGTCAAACAGCAGTTCGTTGATCCACAGCAAATCCAACAGAACATCTTAAAACCTCGTGCTTATGATGTTGTGTTATATGAACTTGAAATTGGAGGCGATCCAGATGTGATGGCCTATTGGCACTCATCGCAGCGCGCCGGAAATGGCCTCAATCTCTCGAACTTCTCATCTGGAATTTCAGACGATGCACTCTTAACAGCCCGTCTTCGCGAAGACAGTATAAGTAGAGATGCAAAATATGCTACTTTTGCGAAAGATTGGGCCGCACAAGCTCCAGCTATTGCGCTCTACCAGCCCACCCTTTCATATACAACGTTCACAGAAGTTGATTCCTTGTATAGTACCACTATTGTCCCAAGCATTGCTGATCGGTTTGCTACGGCTTCACGCTGGACTATCAGCAAAGGAATGGTGTATAAGACACCGTAGTTTTTGCTGCTTCAAAGAGGTGTGATATCATAGCAATAATAGCTTAAGTATAATAAGTATGAGTAAAATAGCGAATTATTTAAAGGATCACATTCGGGGGGAAGTCGTTTCAAGCGATCATGGGCGCGCTGGGCATGCCAGTGACAACGCAATTATTAATTCGCAGCCAATGCTCATCGTGCACCCATTTGACATTAATGATATAAGAAAAACCCTTCATTTCACTTGGCAGTTAGCTCAAAAAGGCTACACTTTGCCGGTTGTGGTGCGTGGAGGCGGTACAAATGCCACTGGTGCTACCATCACAAATGGGATTGTAGTAGATTGCACCACTCATTTAACCCAAATTCTCGAGCTCGATACAAAACAAAAGCTCATTCGCGTACAGCCAGGTCTTCGACTTGATGTATTGCAACAAACTCTCCGTACACACGGTTTAGAGTGGCCGGTCGGCTCAGTCTCTAAAAACGCGACAGTTGGTGGTGTAATAGCCGGGCAAATTATTGGCAAACGTAATACGGCACTCGCTGACTGGGTTGATCAAATCGAGTTGGTTCTAGCTAGTGGAGAAGTGGTCCAAATAGGCCGTATGAGCAAGCGCGATCTTAATAAAAAGCGTGGTAGTACAGATAGTGAAGGCGAAATTTATCGACAGATAGATACGCTTTTAAGCGATGAAGAAGTGTATGAAAGTACTGATTCATCAGGTGGTCAATTTAATCTTTCACAAGTGAGAGCTACAAAAAATTCCTTTGATCTCGTTTCACTTATCACTGGCTCGCAAGGAGCACTGGGAGTTATTAGCGAAGTTATTTTAAAGCTTGATACATTATACAGCGATACAGAAGTTTTATTTGTCGGGCTCACATCACTCGATCAGTATGACAAATTAGTCAAAGACACTCTCAAATTAGAACCAGACTCACTACAATATGTACCGGCGTCGGTTCTCGAATATGTTAAAGATCAGCATAACGTTGTGCTGCACGAACTGATCGACAAAGACGAGTTTGCGAGTACCATCGGCTGCTTGTTCATTGTTTTTCGTGGTCCAAAAAGCAAACACAAAGCCAAAAAAGCCGCAAAATGGTTTGATAAAGCCGGCCAAAGAGTTGTTAAAAGTGATGGTGACTATGATGCAGCACGTGAAATCATGCAGGTTCAACATGCCATAGAATACACCGTCTTAGCACTCGAGAAAGACCACAAAGTTGCGACGCCTTTGATCGACGATGCTGCAATTGATGGGACAAAAGCAGTTGATTTAGCCGATGGAATTGAAGAAATCGCTAAAAAACATCGTGTCACCATTTTGTGGTGGGCCGATGTATTATCGAATGTTATGACTGCATATCCGTTATTAAATCTTAAAAATCTTACTGACCGACAAAAAGTTTCGAAACTTGTAGAGGAATATTACGCATATATCGTATCGCAAGGCGGTCAAGTTGCTGGGCGCTATAATGTAGGCGTGGTAAAGAAACTGCTTTTGCCAGATCTATATACCGAAGCAGAACTCAACAGTGCGCAAAAGATAAAGAATATTTTTGATGAATATAATATTTTGAATCCAGAATTCACGAGTGAAAAAAAGCGTGATATCACAAAATTGATAGATGAATCATACACACC
>CAZJUR010000003.1:0-73749 GCA_964549525.1 uncultured Candidatus Saccharibacteria bacterium
ACCCCCGACCCTCTCGGTGTAAACGAGATGCTCTAGCCAACTGAGCTAATCACCCGTACTTGCATGCATACTGTGATGGTGCGCGAGAAAGGACTTGAACCTTCACGTCCGAAGACACTAGTTCCTAAGACTAGCGCGTCTACCAATTCCGCCACTCGCGCATATATCATAAAAAGTACATCTTTTTCACGTCAAACGCCTCGTCATGGATTAAACGCGTATCTGCGTCTAAGATTACCCTGATTCCGAGCGCCACTCACGCAAGCATGACTCTGTGTCTAGTGTAACTGAGGTGAATCTAAAAAACAAGTGAGTAAATCAGTAGGTTTATAGCAAGAGCGTTTACGGATAGAACGCGCAAAAGGTATAATGTAAGTATATGAAACTCTCAAAGCAACCATATAAAGGTACACGAGACTATTATCCTGCAGACAAACAGGTACAAAATTATATTTTTGAAACTTGGCGTAAAGTAGTGGAAAGTTTTGGCTATGAGGAATATGGCGCACCGATCCTAGAGCCACTGGTGATTTATGCAGCAAAAAGTGGTGCAGATTTAGTCAATGATGAAACCTATCGATTTAGTGATCGAGGTAAACGAGATATAGCGATTCGTCCAGAGATGACCCCGACTGTCGCCCGAATGATTGCAGCAAGAGAACAGGAGGTGCCATTTCCAGCAAGATGGTATTCGATCGCAAATTTTATGCGGTATGAACGACCCCAAAATGGTCGCGAACGTGAGTTTTGGCAACTCAATGTTGATATGTTTGGCCTAGAGTCATTCGAAGCAGACATAGAGATCCTCACTATCACTGATCGCATTATGAAGGCTTTTGGAGCTGAGCCAAAAATGTACACTATACGTATCAACCACCGTAAATTAGTTGATGTAATGATGAAAGAGTACCTTGATCTTGACCCAATCCAGGCCCAACTAATGACTAAACTGTTTGATAAAAAAAATAAGATTTCAGCATATGAATTTCGCGATAAAGCTCTAGAAATCTTTAATGAAAATCAAGTCGAGAATGGTCTGAAAAAAATAGCCGCACTTGTATCTGCTAAAAGTTTACATGATCTACCGGAGGTCATTCGATCACATGAAATTTTTCAGGATATTGAATCGATATGGCGGGCATTGGATGAAGCAAAAATCACTTCCTTGAAGTTTGACATTACCTTGATGAGGGGACTCGATTACTACAATGGTATGGTCTTTGAAGTATTTGATACACACCCTGATAACAATCGCGCAATGTTTGGGGGTGGACGGTATGATGGCCTGACGACGTTGTTTGGCGCGGCCAACATCCCCGTAGTGGGTTTTGCGCCAGGTGCAACTACCACTGAACTCTTTTTACGCTCGCATAATTTATTGCCTATTTTCCGTTCTAAAACAGATGTCTATATGGTTGTTATCGGCCAAGAAGCGCTCGCAGGAGCAAAGAAATTAGCCGATAATCTTCGTCAAGAAGGAGTCGCTGTCGAATGCGATACAACACTTCGTAAAGCGGATAGACAGATAAAAACAGCCGTAAAAAAACATATTCAATATTTACTGTTTGTTGGAGAAGACGAGCTTCAGGAGCAACAATACACTTTAAAAGATACGCTTACGCAACAAGAAAGTTCGCTGAGTTTTGAGCGAATTGTATCGACTGTCAAGAGACTAGATTCGTAAATTTTATATATAACTATCTTAAATTCTCACAGTACATTTTCGCGTCTTAAATCCTACCCCTGTCATATGTATGGTAGAATGGATAAATATGAAAATTACGAGAAAAAATACTTCCAAAACGCGGGTGGAACTCACAATCACTTTAAATAACACTGAACTTACACATGCCGAAGAAGTAGCATTGGTGCAGCTTGGTGAAAAAGTAAAAATTCCAGGCTTTCGGCCAGGAAAGGTGCCCATTGCACTGGTAAAAAAACATGTGTCAAGCGAAGAACTGAACGCTCAAACTCTCAATGTAGCAATTAATCGCGCCGTCCCAGACGCATATAATAGCGAAAAATTACAAGTCCTCGATAGGCCCGAAGTCGAAGTAAAAAAATTTGTCCCAAATCAAGAACTCGAATTTACAGCAGAAGTAGATATCTTACCTGCAGTCAAACTAAAAGAATACAAAAAATTACAAGCTACCAAGCCTAAAGTTACAGTTGCTGAAAAAGATATTGATGAAGTTGTCGAGCGTATGCGACAAGGTTTCGCTGAAAAAAAGGAAGTAGTGCGAGTGGCAAAAATGGGCGACGAAGTCACGATTAATTTTAAAGGTTTTGATGCAAAAGGCGAGGCATTTGCTGGAGGAGAGGGCAAAGACTACCCACTAACGCTAGGTTCCGGTTCGTTTATACCTGGCTTTGAAGAAGGTATAGTCGGGAAAAAAGCACAGGAAACAGTTACTCTACCAATAACCTTTCCTGCAGATTACCATGCGGCACATCTTGCAGGTCAAAAGTGCACATTTGAGGTAACTATTAACACAGTCAAAGAAGTTATTTTACCGAAAGTAGACGCTGCCTTTGCTGCAAAGTGCGGACCTTTTAAAACTATTAAAGAATTGCGTAATGATATTAAACGTGAGATTACTGCGCAACGAGAACATGAAGCCAACGAGCAGTACAAAGATAAATTAGTCGACGCTCTTATCGCGCAAGCAAAACCTGTTGCCCCAGAATCACTTATAAAAACTCAGATGAAAAATATAGAGACAGACTTTACACAAAACCTTGCAGCGCGCGGATTAACGTTAGAGCAATATCTACAGGATAAAAAAATGACTCGTGATGAGTGGGAAAAAAAGGAATTATATAATGCAGCCAAAAAACGGATAGAATCATCGATGGTCTTAAATGAACTTGGTCGTGTCGAAAATATTACAGTAAGTGACGAGGAGATTGCCGCACGTCACCAGCAACTGCTCGAGCAATACAAAGATCCGAATATTCGTCTTCAGCTAGAAACCCCCGAAGCACGGCAAGATATTGCAAATCGCTTAGCCACTGAAAAAACACTCGACCTACTTGTTCAATTAAATTAGCACTCACTTGACACGAGTGCTAGACAAGCGTACACTAAAAATATGAAAAAACTTTCTAATTATCTTGTGCCTACAGTGGTGGAGAAATCATTTGATGGCGAGCGTGCTTTTGATATTTATTCACGACTCCTGAAGGATCGCATCATTTTTTTAGGGGAAGAAGTCAATGAACACACAGCTAATATTGTTGTAGCCCAACTTCTTTTTTTGGCTGGTGAAGACAGCAAGAAAGATATTATGTTTTATATCAATAGTCCGGGCGGTAGCGTCTATGACGGTATGGCGATTTATGACACGATGCAATATATCAAACCAGATGTACAAACAATCGGTATCGGTCTGCAAGCCAGTATGGGGGCCTTTCTCCTCAGTAGTGGCACAAAAGGAAAGCGGTGTTTGCTACCGCATTCACGCGTGATGATTCACCAACCTTCGAGTGGTACTCGAGGTAAAGTAACTGATCAAGAGATTTCTTTAAGAGAGAGTATTCGCGTAAAAAAGCTTCTAAATGAAATCCTCGCCAAAAATACGGGTCAAAAATTAGCCAGAATTGAAAAAGATGTTGATCGCGACTTCTGGATGGACGCCAAAGAAGCAATCACGTATGGATTAGCAGACGAAATTATCAAAAGTGCTTGACAATTTGATTTTCATTCGCCACAATGGTATGTAATGAAGTAGTGTAAGTTGGGTATTTTATGCGTGTGCTGTAGTGGCTCTCAGTTTGCACGCATGCTTAACTTTAGTGATCTTCGGCGCCGCACGCACTATCAACCCATAATCAAAGGAGACCATATTTAATGGCTAGCACCAGTAAACCTGCTCGCCGGTATTTTACGACGGAAGATACCGCCCTAGAGCTGCCAGACTTAATTGCTCATCAACGGCAAAGTTGGCAAGACCTTGTTGAAACAGGATTAAGCGAAATCTTCGCAGAAATTAACCCAATCGAAGATTATACCTCACAAAAACTAGAACTCCGTTTTAAAGATTATCACTTTGATCCGCCAAAGTGCGCTGAATCTGAAGCGAGACACAATAATATCAGTTTCGAAGCGCCCTTAAAGGCAAACGTAGAGCTCACAAATAAGGTCACTGGTGAAGTAAAAGAGCAGGAAATTTATCTGGGAGACTATCCATGGATGACCGAGCGGGGTACGTTCATAATCAATGGTTCTGAGCGAGTCGTCGTCAGCCAACTTATTCGTAGTGCTGGTATATTTTTCACATCAGATACAAAAAATGCCCGAAATTATTATGGTGCAAAACTTATTCCAGGTCGTGGTGCATGGCTCGAATTTGAAACTGCAACCAATGGTGCAATGTATGTCAAAATAGATCGTCGACGTAAAATTCCCGTAACAACATTATTGCGTGCACTAGGTTACGGATCTAATACAGCAATTAAAGAGTTATTTAAAAACGTTGATTCAGGTGATATCAAATACATTGATGTCACGCTCGATAAAGATTCATCGAGTGGTACAAATGAAGCGTTGATTGAAGTGTATCGCAAACTCCGTCCAGGCGATCTCGCAACTGTCGATAATGCACGCGGTATGATAGAAAGACTCTTTTTCGATTTTAAACGGTTTGATTTTTCTCGTGTAGGTCGCTACAAAATTAACCAACGACTGGGTCTTGATGTAGCAAATACAGCTGAAAATCGCGTTATGCGACTTGACGATTTAGTGGCTATCATTTCGGAAATTATTCGTCTCAATAACACTCAAGAACCGGCTGATGATATCGATGCCCTTTCGAATCGACGCGTAAAACTCGTCGGTGAACTGGTAGCTCGTCAATTCCGTATTGGAATGTTGAGAATGCAGCGCAACGCGATGGATCGTATGAGCATGAGTGATCTAGAAACTGTGACGCCAAATAGCCTCATCAATGCTCGTCCTGTTGTCGCTGCAGTGCGTGAATTTTTCGCAAGCTCACAGCTATCACAATTTATGGATCAAACAAATCCTCTGTCTGAACTTTCTCACAAACGACGTTTAAGTTCTATGGGGCCAGGTGGCCTCAGCCGCGAGCGCGCTGGTCTTGAGGTGCGCGATGTTCATCAAACTCATTATGGTCGGTTATGTTCTGTTGAAACACCTGAAGGTGCAAACATCGGCCTAGTTCTTAATATGGCAAGTTACGCCAAAGTCAATGAATATGGTTTTCTTGAAACACCATACATAAAAGTAAAAAATGGCAAAGTAACTAATGAAATAGTCTATCTTGATGCAGCCCAAGAAGCCGTTGAGGTAATTGCTGCAGCGAGCTCAGAAGTTGATAAATCTGGAAAATTTACTACACCTCGTGTAAGTGCACGAAAATATCTGGTTCCAGAAGAAGTAGATATTGCAGAAGTAACGTATATTGATGCAGCGAAAAAACAAATTTTAGGCAGCACCGCAAGTCTGATTCCATTCATTGAGAAAAACCGTATTGACCGTAGTTTGACTGGTTCAAATATGCAGAAGCAAGCTGTACCATTACTTGATCCACAAAGCCCTATCGTGGGTACGGGTGTTGAAGCATCAATTGCTCGAAATACCAGTCAACTCATTGTTGCAGAAGCTGATGGTGAAGTCACTAAAGCTGATGCCGATGAAGTAATTGTAAAATACAAAAAAGACACCAAGACATATCGACCTGTTCATTTTGAACAAAGTAACGATGACCGCTCAATTAATCAAAAAGTGGTTGTTTCTCGTGGGCAAAAAGTCAAGAAAGGCGATGTCTTAATCGAGGGAGCATCTATTGCTGATGGTGAACTTGCACTCGGTCGCGATTTGATCGTCGCCTTTATGCCATGGGGTGGATACAATATGGACGATTCCATTATCTTAAGCAATCGATTAGTTCAAGATGATGATTTAACTAGCATCAATATCAAGGATTTCATGGTCGAAGTTCGCGAGACAAAGCTCGGTCCAGAGATAGTTACCCGCGACATTCCAAATGTTAGCGAAGAAAGTCTCCGACATTTAGATGAAAACGGTATAGTGCAGATCGGTTCTGAAGTCACTGCTGGTGATGTATTAGTCGGAAAAATTACACCAAAAGGTGAGCAAGAGTTGAGCTCAGAAGAGCGACTACTGCGTGCAATTTTTGGAGAAAAAGCTAAAGATGTTCGCGACACCTCACAGCGCATGGGCAATAGTGCTCAAGGAAAAGTTGTCGGTGTACGCGTCTTTAGTCGTGAGAACGGCCATGAGCTAAAAGCAGGTGTCCTCATGCAAATCCAGATATTTGTAGCTCAACTTCGTAAAATTGCCGTAGGTGATAAATTAGCAGGTCGGCACGGGAACAAAGGTGTCGTGGCCCGAATTCTTCCGATGGAAGATATGCCATTTATGGCCGATGGAACACCTGTAGATGTTATCTTAAATCCGCTCGGTGTGCCTAGTCGTATGAACTTAGGGCAATTGTTTGAAACCCATCTCGGTATGGCGGCTCGTGCACTCGGCTATAAAGTTGCAACACCACCGTTTAATGGTGTACCAAATGAAACTATCGCTTCAGAGCTCGAAAAAGCTGGTCTACCGGCTGATGGAAAAATCCAGCTGTACGACGGCCGAACTGGCGAAGCCTTCCAAGAAACCACAACAGTAGGTAACATGTACATGATCAAATTGCATCACATGATTGCTGACAAGATTCATGCACGATCGATTGGTCCGTACACGATGGTTACACAACAGCCGCTTGGCGGAAAAGCCCAAAATGGCGGCCAGCGATTTGGTGAGATGGAAGTGTGGGCGCTCGAAGCCTACGGTGCGGCTACAACCTTGCAGGAAATGTTAACTATCAAATCAGACGATGTCTACGGCCGGGCAAAAGCCTATGAATCTATTATCAAAGACGAGGTGATCACTGGACCAAAAGTTCCTGAAAGCTTCAATGTCTTAGTCAAAGAGTTACAAGGACTTGGTCTTCGAGTTGATCTCGTGGACGATAATGAAGAAATCGATGCTGAAGAAGTTCTTGATGGCACGATCGTTAAGCAAGATGCTGTAGAAATTCACTCGCCTGAAGAAGATGATGCCGAATCTGTACACGATGAAGCAGATGAAATGGGTGATATAGAGCTTGGATCAGGCGCGCATATTGAAGATATCACTGAAATACAAGAAGTAGAGGAGGCAGCCTAATGAGTCGTTTAATTGCAAATACCAGTATTGCCGATTTTGATGCAGTGCGCTTGGCTGTAGCTGGCGCAGAAGATATCAAAAAATGGAGTTATGGCGAAGTTACAAAACCAGAAACCATTAATTATCGTACCCAAAAGCCAGAGCGAGACGGGCTATTTTGTGAACGAATTTTCGGTCCCGTTAAAGACATTAATCCCCATGATGCAAAGCTAAAGGGAGTACGTTCGCGAGAAGCAGCAGTCGATAAAAATGGCGAGTTGGTTACACGTAGCATTGTCCGTCGTGAGAGAATGGGTCATATTTCTCTAGCTGCTCCTGTCGCTCATATATGGTTCATGCGAGGTACTCCAAGCGCGATGAGTCTTTTACTTGGTATTACGGTTCGTAATCTCGAGAGAATTGCGTATTTTGCGAGCTATGTCATCTTGAGTGTTGACACTGAAAAACGCGATCAATATCTCGCTGATGCCGAAGCTGAACTTGAGGCTGGCAAAGTAGCAATAAAAATGCGCTATGAAAAAGAAGCTGAAGCTGAGGGGGCTGATGTCAAAAAATTAGCCGAAGCTCAAACACGAGAAATTTCTGAACTCGAAGAAAGCTATACCTTAAAGAAAACTCAGCTTGATTCATTTAACAAAGCGGCGCTTATTAGTGAAATCGATTATCGAAATCTCCCTGATGAGTATGCTGATCTAATTCAAGTTGGCATGGGTGGAACTGCACTGAAAACTTTGCTTGATGGGATTGATCTTGAGACCCTTACCAAAGAGCTGGCTGAAGAAGCTGAAGAAGCAAAAGGTCAACGTAAAAAGAAAGTCATGAAACGACTTAAAGTTCTCGAAGGCATGTACCGTGCTGGTATTCAACCAAATAGTACTACACTGACTGTCCTGCCTGTCATTCCACCGGATCTTCGACCGATGGTGCAACTCACTGGTGGTCGATTTGCAACCTCTGACTTAAATGATTTATATCGCCGTGTCATTAACCGTAACAATCGCTTGAAAAAACTAATTGATTTAAATGCTCCTGAGGTTATTCGACGTAATGAAATGCGTATGCTTCAAGAAGCTGTTGATGCATTGATAGACAATTCTGCAGCGCGCGGTAACCGAGCGGTAAACGCGACTGGCGGACGTCGAAAACTCAAATCGCTCAGTGATATGCTCAAAGGTAAACAAGGACGCTTCCGACAAAATCTTCTCGGTAAACGAGTTGATTACTCTGGTCGTTCTGTGATCGTGGCTGGTCCTGAACTAAAAATTCACCAATGTGGTCTTCCAAAACAAATGGCACTTGAGTTATTTAAACCATTTGTCATTAGCTGGTTATTACGCAACGAACACGCCCATAACATTCGATCAGCTAGTCGTTTGATTGAAGCAGGTTCGACTGTTGTGTGGGACGCGCTTGATGAAGTTATCGCAGGTAAATACGTGCTTCTCAACCGTGCTCCGTCACTACACCGACTTTCTATTCAGTCATTCCAACCAAAACTGATTGAAGGTAAAGCAATTCAGCTTCACCCGCTTGTGTGTGCTGGCTTTAACGCAGACTTTGACGGTGACCAAATGGCAGTCCATCTTCCGCTCAGCGAGGCAGCCCAAGCCGAAGCACGTGATCTCATGTCCGCTACCAACAACTTATTAAAACCTGCTGATGGTACTCCGGTACTAAACGTTGCTCAAGACATTGTGCTTGGCTGCTACTATTTGACGTATCATAAACCGTCTGCACAAGTAAAGAAAGTTGCGCGCTACAGTTCAGTGGCTGAGGCTACGATGGCGCACGAAAAGGGCGTCATAAAACTCCAAACTCCGATCGTCCTTGCTATCAATGGCGAGCAGCGCGATACAACCCTCGGTCGTGTCTATTTCAACGAAGCATTACCAGAAGATTTTGCCTATGTAAATGACACCATGACGAAGAAAAAATTGAACAAAGTTCTTGGACAAGTCTTTACGAAATATGGTGCTGAAATTACTGCCCATACCGCCGATAATTTGAAAGAACTGGCGCTGAAATACGCAACTGCTGCGGCGGTTTCAACGGGTATGCAAGACTACTTCGATGTCAAAGAAATGGATACTCTCATCGCGGAAGGTGATACCCAGACAGCTCGTATTTCTGAACAGTATGAGCAAGGGTTGATTACCGAAGATGAACGGTACAATTTGACCGTCCAAGCGTGGCGAAATGTCGACAAAAAAGCGGTCGCTACACTTGAAGAAAAACTCAAAGATTCCGATACGTCTGTTAGTGTGATGGTTAACTCTGGTGCGCGAGGTAGCGTCGATAATATCAAACTAGCTACCGCTATGATCGGTATCATGGTTGATGCAACTGGTAAAGAAATAGAGCTCCCGATTCGGTCGAGCTTCAAAAAAGGCCTCACACAGCTTGAAGCATTTGTGGCTACACGAGGCACGCGAAAGGGACTCATTGATACCGCCCTAAAAACCGCTGATTCTGGTTATCTAACCCGTCGATTGGTTGATGTTAGTCAAGACGTGTTCACCATTGATGAAGATGCACGTGACGAAGGATTTGTTATCTATCGTTCTGAAACTGATAAAACCATGATTGAATTTGGTGATCGCCTATATAGCCGATACGCAGCCGAAGATATCGGCGCGCATGTAAAAGCCGGTGAACTCATTACGAGAGATATCGCCGATGCTATTAACGAAGACGAATCAGTTGAGTCAGCTAAAATTTATAGCGTTCTCACTGCGAAAAACCTACGCGGTATTCCGCAAAAGAGCTACGGTCTCGATATGGCGACGGGGACACTTATTGATGTTGCACAACCTGTGGGAGTAATCGCTGCGCAGTCAGTTGGTGAGCCTGGTACCCAGTTAACACTTCGAACCTTCCATGCATCAGGTGTAGCTGGTGAAGATATCACACAAGGTTTGCCACGTGTTGACGAGCTTTTCGAAGCCCGAACGCCGAAAGGTGAGGCTGCACTATCGCACATCGATGGCATCGTAAAAGTGTGGGAAGACGGCAACAAATATGTGGTACAAGTCACCCCTAAAAAAGGCCGAGTTGAGAAGCTAAAGCTTGAAAAACGCAAAGCCCACGTCAAGACAGATACCGAAGTGCTGGCTGGCGATGTATTGGCCGCCTTAAAAGACGGCGAAGAACCGCTCACCGCACCATTTGATGGCGTGGTAGAAGTCACTAAAGATCAGATTATTATTAGTAGTAATCGACAAACTCCAGCTCGATATGAAATTTCTGGTTTGAAACAACTCCTCGTTCAAGATGGTGATGAAGTCGAAGCGGGCGATCGCTTAACCAATGGATCGGTCAACCTACATGAACTGATGCGCTATAAGGGCGTCGAAGAGACTCAGCGCTACATTATTAATGAAGTGCTTCGTATCTATGCTTCACAAGGTCAGAATATTGCTGATAAACATCTCGAGATCATCGTTCGTCAGATGTTTAGCCGTGTTCAAATCGAAGATCCTGGTGACAGCTTGTTTGTGACAGGTGATATCGCCAGTAAGGCCGTCGTAGTAGAATCGAATGAACAGCTTGTGGCTGAAGGTAAAGAGCCGGCGCAGTTTACGCAACTACTACTCGGTATCACGAAAGTTTCTATCTGGAGCGATAGCTTCCTATCGGCTGCTTCCTTCCAAGACACTACACGAGTGCTCATCAATGCGGCCACGAGCGGACGAGTAGACAATCTCTATGGCTTGAAGGAAAATGTCATCATCGGCCGAAAGATACCAGTCGGAACTGGCGCACGAGTAGAGCCTGACATTTCTGATACTGATGTTGACGTAGCTGCATAAATACCTAAAGCTACTACGATTTTCATGCGCAGTGCGCGACACTGTTGTAATAGCGTATGGTACAATGAAGACATGTCAGAGCAAACTCCTCAACAAGAATCGTTTATAAAAAAACAACTAAAATTAGCTGTCAGTACTCTTACTATTACTACTGTCGGTACCTTGTCGATTGCATTTTGGTTAAACTTAGCGCTTTTTAGCTTGTTTATTATATGCGCGTTTATCCTGGCATCGATTATTGGTGTGGCAGATCAAACCGCACAATCCGATCGAGTATATACGACTGTATATGGCAACTCCACAAGCAATCATAAAGTGTTGTCTATTCCGCTCTTTGGTCCGATCGAAGGCTCCAAGCAGACACAGAATCCTGTCTCAATTTTTGGAGTCGATAATACGGTCTATGGGTATGAAATTAAGCAGGAGATTAAAGAAGCGGCCGATTCACAAGCATACAGCGGCCTGGTCCTTGAGGTCAATTCGCCCGGTGGCACTATTTATGGCTCAAAAGCAATTGCTGATGGAGTACAATATTTCAAAGAAAAAACGAAAAAACCGGTGTATGTGAGCGTACAAGGACTGGCAGCCTCAGGATCATATTGGGTTAGTGCTAGTGCAGATAAAATATTTGCTGATAGCGGCACCGGTATTGGTAGTATTGGCGTCATTTACGGTCCATTTACCTATTTTGATAAAGTTGTTGCCATAGATGGGGGTGTTCTCGGTGGCGGAGTTGCGACCCAAAATGGAATTGAGCAAGAGTACATTACAGCTGGTGAAGGCAAAGACGCAGGGAACCCATTTCGTCGATTAACAGATACAGAACGAGCGATTATGCAACAAGGTGTTAATAATTCATACGAACAATTCATAAGCTACGTTAGCAAACGGAGAGGTATTCCCCTCGAGACACTACAATCTTCCATTGGAGCACATTTGTATGGCGAAAATCAGGCTTTACAAAATAAGCTCATTGATGGGATAGCCAGTCGTGAAGAAGTGTACAAGGCCTTAGCAAGTAGTGAAGGAATTCAGAATAATTTCTATGTAGAATCATCTCACGCTCCGGAAGAAGATTTTTGGCGCTCACTCGGTGTTAACTATTTCAATAAACAGAAACAGTCTGCTAAGAACGTTAAGCCGCTTATTTGTACTGGTTCTGTGACTCAACCACTTGCATTGCATGGTGATACCGCACAATTTTGTGATAAAGAATAATCACACCGTTGCATAATCTGATATATTTTGCTATAATACCAGGTGAGTTTCCTGTACTTTGTGATGAAGTGCAACGCACGCGATAAGGTTGCTGCTTATCGGTGTATTTACTAAAGATAAGAGGAGAAAATTCTTTTTCATGCCAACTATTAACCAGCTTGTTCGAAAGCCGCGTAAAACAGCAGCTAAAAAATCAAAGAGCCCGGCACTCGGACGTATCCAAAATGCGTTAAAAAGTCGTTATTATGATCAAAAAGCACCCTTAAAGAGAGGTGTGTGCGTTAAAGTGACTACTAAAACGCCAAAAAAACCAAACTCAGCTTTGCGGAAAGTGGCGCGCGTTCGCCTCAGTAATGGCTATGAAGTATGGGCATATATTGGTGGTGAAGGTCATAATTTGCAGGAGCACGCTGTAGTGTTGATTCGTGGCGGCCGTGTCCCAGACCTTCCCGGCGTCCGATATCATGTTGTGCGAGGTACGCTGGATCTTCAAGGTGTGGCAGACCGCAAGCAACGTCGGAGCAAATACGGCGCCAAAAAGGAGAGTAAGTAAATGATGCGCTTAAAGAGGGAAAAGAGCAGACAGAGCGCGCGAATTCATTTCGCGACCTTGCTCGATGAGAAAAACCGTAGGTTTGTCTCATTAGCGAATCCGAAGGAGGAGCGATAGAAATGCCGCGTAAAAAAACTAAATCACTGCAACGTCGACTAAATCCTGATCGTAAATATCAAAGTGTTCTTGTTCAACGACTCATTAACAAGAGTCTCTTAAACGGCAAGAAATTATTAGCTGAACGACAAGTATATAGCGCGCTAGAGATTGCTGCCAAAAAACTAAAAAGCGAAGAACCTCTCGCTGTTTTTGAGCAAGCTCTAAAAAATATTTCACCAAACTATGAAGTAAAATCTCGTCGCGTAGGTGGCGCAAATTATCAAATACCTTTTCCTGTACAAGGCCACCGTCAATTACATTATGCGTTTAGTTGGCTAGTACAAAGTGCCCGCGATCGAAACGGTATGCCGTATGATCAATGTTTAGCTGCGGAAATTGTTGATGCCTACAACCAAGCCGGTGCTGCATTTAAGAAAAAAGAAGACACTCACAAAATGGCTGAAGCCAACCGTGCGTTTGCTCACTTTGCTCGATAATATTATTTTATACGTCTAAGGTTAACTGTTTCGTAGGAATCTTAGTTGGATTTATAGCGGCAGGATCACACGGCTCGGTATGATCGATTGTCGTCTTTGTATTGAGTCGAGCTAGCATACCTTTTCGTGTTTCTTGACCATGCTCAGTTGTGTGGTTCGGCCCCGCAACAGGATGCGAAAGCTCCCATGCTGGGAGATTATCGGCGAGTTTACAGGCTGTACGTAGTGCGCATGACCCACAGGACTGACGGAGGTATCTATCCGCTTCATGGCGTGCTTTGCTCGCATTATCATCTAGACCATTAATATTGTAATGCCGCTTTGGGCCAGGTGAATTAAGAGTAGCAGAGTTAAGCAACGCATATGCACATCCTTCTTTTGAACGAGCTTGACCAAGAGCCTTGCTTGCTCGTTGGAGATTGGTATGACGATATGTAATTTTATATTGTTCCATAGTCTGACTATATTATATCGCACCTAGATCAGGTCCCCATGGATCAGCGTTGCGCCTGATCCTTTCATCTATCTCATCATGAAGTTTTTGTGTCCGCTTAGATACTGGCTTTTTCTTGGATCGATATGTTTTTTTGTGCACCGTTTTCCTTACAGCAGCAGAACCAAGTTCCACTTCTCTTTTGGGAGGATGAAATCCTAAATCCTCAGCTACCTCTCTCGATATTCCATCAGTCTGACCACCGATCTGATGATCGCGGATATTATCTAACCAAACTTGTTCTGGTGTTACCATAGTATGTATTATATCACAGATAAGTAAAAAAAGCAATATATACCATATTTTGGTCTATTCTGCTATAATAAACTACAACGCATTGTTTTCTATGGCAAAAATTGGCAAGAAAATAACAGAGAATAATAAGTAATATGTACAAGGAGCCGTATGGCACAAAAAAATGTATCATTAGATAAGTTTCGTAATATTGGCATCATAGCCCATATTGACGCCGGAAAAACAACCACGACCGAAGGTATTCTCTACCGAACTGGTTTAAGTCATAAAATTGGTGCTGTTCATGAAGGCGAAACCACCACTGACTGGATGGAGCAAGAGCGTGAACGAGGTATTACTATCACTAGTGCGGCCGTTACCTGCTTTTGGAAAGACCATAAGATCAATATTATTGACACGCCAGGTCACATTGATTTTACGGCCGAAGTAGAGCGCTCGCTGCGTGTTCTCGATGGTGCAGTTGTCGTCTTTGATGGCAAGATGGGCGTGGAAGCACAGACCGAAACTGTCTGGCGCCAAGCCAATAAATATCGCGTCCCTCGTATCTGTTTCATCAATAAGATCAATCAAACAGGCGGAGATTTCTATAAATCTCTTAATAGTATTCACGCACGTCTCTCTAAACGAGCACTTCCTGTTCATCTACCAATTGGGTTTGAAAAAGACATCAATGGCGTAATTGATCTTGTGGATATGAAGGCTTATACCTATAACGATTTTACTGATCATGAGTTGATAGTTGGCGATATTCCAGCTGATATGCAAGATAAGGCTGCACACGCCCGAAGTCTACTAGTGGAAGCTGCCGTTGAAGCTGACGATGATCTTTTGATGAAGTTTCTCGACGAAGGCGAAGAAGCGATTTCAACAGATGAACTCAAAGCTGCGCTTCGAAAGAGCGTTTTAGGCGGAGAATTTTACCTTGTGACCGGCGGTGATGGACGGGGAGTGATTGTTGAGAAAGTCCTGGATCTTGTCACCGAATATCTTCCAAGTCCGCTCGACGCAGGTTCAATTTGGGGAACCCACCCGAAAACCGGCGATGAGGTTGAGCGTAAACCAGACGACAAAGAACCGCTCGCTGCATTAGCTTTTAAAATTGCCAACGATCCATTTGTCGGTAAGCTCATTTTCATCCGCGTGTATAGCGGGAAAGTGTCGGCCGGTAGTTATGTGATGAATACTACGACCGGTGATAAAGAGCGTGTCGGTCGACTCGTCCGTATGCATGCAGATAAACGAGAGGATATCACAGAAATTGGCGCAGGTGATATTGCCGCTGTAGTAGGATTGAAAAATACTACAACTGGTACAACTCTGTCTGATCTCACTAAAACAATTACGCTAGAAAGCATTGATTTTCCGGAGCCGCCGGTCGCTATTGCGATTGAGCCAAAAACTAAAGCTGACCAAGAGAAAATGAGTCTCGCTTTACAGCGCCTCGCTGAAGAAGATCCTACTTTCCGAGTTCATACTGACGATGAAACTGGCCAAACTATTATCAGTGGTATGGGGGAGTTGCACCTGGATATTATTGTTGATCGTATGAAGCGCGAATTCAAAGTAGAGGCAAATATTGGCCAACCTCAAGTCGCTTTTCGTGAAACTATTAAGGGCACGGCTAGTGTACAAGGTAAGCACGCTAAACAATCTGGTGGTCGTGGTCAATATGGTGATGTCTGGATCAAATACGAGCCCAATGATGCTGGTAAAGGTTTTGAGTTTATTGACGAGATTAAAGGTGGTGTAGTGCCACAAGAATATCGTAAGCCTGTCGAACAAGGTGTGCTTGAGACACTCAATGGTGGTGTCATCGCTGGCTATCCAGTAGTAGACGTGAAAGCTACGCTGTATGACGGTAGTTATCACGACGTAGACTCCAGTGAACTTGCGTTTAAATTGGCAGGAAGTTTGGCTACGCGCGAAGGTATTAAGCAAGCAAATCCTATCTTGCTCGAACCGGTCATGAAAGTAGAAGTCACTACCCCTGAAGAATTCATGGGTGATGTAATTGGTGATCTCAACTCTCGTCGCGGACGGATTGAATCAATGGAAGACGGTATGGGTGCAAAACTCGTAACCGCTTTTGTGCCGCTTGCGAGTATGTTTGGTTACACAACAGATCTTCGATCAATGAGTCAAGGCCGAGCAGCTTCGAGTATGGAGCTTGCGCAGTATGAAGAAGTGCCGCCAAATGTAGCACAAGAAATCATCGAAAAACGCGCCAAGTAATATTTCATAGTGCTATAATAAATAGGTAAGTGTATAAGGAGAAATTTGCATGGAAATACTATTAATCGTCTTAGGGGTAGTTGCAGCTGTGGTTATTCTTGGGATAATCGTTATGTACAATGGGTTAGTTGCTTTGCGCAATCGCGTCGAAGAAGCTTGGAGTGACATAACAGTTCAGTTAAAACGACGACTAGATCTTATTCCAAATTTGGTAGAAACCGTCAAAGGCTATGCGAGCCATGAAAAAGAAGTTTTTCAGAAAGTGACTGAAGCACGTGCCAATGCGCTGAATGCACAAGGAGTAGTCGAAACCGCCAAAGCCGAAAATCAATTCGAAGCTGCGCTTAAAAGTCTCTTTGCTGTTGCTGAAAATTACCCGCAACTCCGTGCCACAGAAAATTTCCAAAAACTACAGGATGAACTCGTTGACACCGAAGATAAGATCCAAGCATCACGACGATTTTACAACGGTGGCGTACGTGATTTAAACACTAAAATCGAACAGTTTCCGAGCAATATTATTGCTGGTATGTTTGGGTTTAAAAAGCGTGAATTCTTTGAACTTGAAGAGGCTGAAATGGCAAAAGCCGAAAAGCCTGTCGACGTAAAATTTTAATTAACACGTTAACCGCAAAGAGGTAGCTACATGTACAATGCTATTGCTGCAAATAAAAGAAATACAGTATTTATTATGTTGGTATTTATCGTGCTTATTGCTGTGCTCGGTTATTTTGCAAGTCTTTACTATAACCAGCCCTTGATTACACCGTATGTAATAGCTGGTGCAGCTATCTATGCTTTGATTCAGTATTTTATGGCAGCAAAATTAGCCGTAGCTATGACGGGTGCAAAGGAGATTCAAAAAAACGATAACCCGCGACTTTATAGAATGGTCGAAAATCTGAGTATCACTATGGGAATGCCGATGCCAAAGGTATATATAATACAAGACTCAGCACCAAATGCTTTTGCAACCGGTCGCGATCCGCAGCATGCCATAGTTGCCGCTACAACAGGAATTCTAGAACTGATGGACGATCAAGAATTACAAGGAGTTATGGCGCATGAAATGGGTCATGTCAAAAACTATGATATTCGGGTCTCGATGATTGCCTTTGGACTTGTCAGTGCAATAGGGATTATCAGTGACATCATCTTGCGCATGATGTTTTTTAGTAGCAGTGACGATCGCCGTAATATACCGCCACAGTTTTATATTATTGGGATACTTGCTGCAATCTTAGCGCCAATCGTCGCAAGTATGATTCAATTAGCAATTAGCCGACAGCGAGAATATTTAGCCGATTCTACGGGCGCACTTGTCACTAGATATCCTGAAGGTTTGGCGCGAGCGCTTGAAAAACTTCAGAGTCATCAGCGACCAATGAAGCGGCAAAATGGTTCAACTGCTCATTTATTCTTTTCAAACCCCATGAAGCCCGGTTTCTTTTCAAATTTATTTAGTACCCATCCGCCACTCGAAGAACGCATTTCACGATTGCGCGGCCTTGAAGGGAAAATGTAGTATGCCTCAGCGGCAAACACGGACAAAAACAAAAAAAAATTCGCTTTCTTCTCGCATACGAAAACCGCAATATAAATCATCTATCAAAAAACATTCCATTTTATATAAAAAGATCTCATCATTTTCTCGCCCTATACTCCAAAAAAGACGTGGGTGGCTAGACCGTCGCTCGCATCATAGTTTTCGACTAACCTCACGACGTGATTATATTCGTTCTCTCAATTTACCGGGATATTGGTCGTTTACGAACGAAGTTCGACGTTTTTTATGGGTGCATAAGCGGCTTTTTGTAAAATTTATCGTGACTTTTTCTGTGTTTATTGCTCTTACGATTGGTCTCATGTCTCAAGAAAATTATACGACGCTTCGAGATAGTGTCAATAATATTGGCGAAACGGTACTGGAAGGAAATGTCGGACAGTTTGGACAAAATATTGCTATTTTTTCCGGAGTACTGGTTGGGACACTGAACGCGCCATTGTCTGAAGGGCAACAAGTATACTACGGACTCTTGGTGCTACTTGGATGGCTAACGATGGTATGGCTTTTGAGACAACTTATGGCAGGTCATACCAAGCTTAAACTCAGAGATGGCATCTATAGTTCTGCCTCACCGCTCGTATCAACTTTTTTAATTTTTCTTTTAATCCTCATCCAAATTATCCCGTTTGCATTGGCGCTTATTGCCTATGGCGCAGCAGAAAGCGTCGATGTGTTTGATGATACACTGTTTACAACTTTTTTCTGGATCGTAGAAATTATTTTAGTAACCCTATCGTTGTATTGGTTGAGTAGTTCTTTGTTTGCAGCAATTATTATTACACTACCCGGAATGTACCCCTGGCAAGCCATTAAAGCAGCCAGTGATGTGGTAGTAGGACGACGACTCCGAATTTTATATCGTATACTCTGGATGTTATTTATCAATATACTCGTATGGGGAATTATCTTGATACCAATTATATTTATAGATGGTTTACTCAAATTAACTTGGTTACCACTAATTCCGTTAACAGTACTTGTGTTGTCTTCTATAACATTGGTTTTTAATAGCAGTTACCTCTATATCTTATACCGAAAGGTTGTAGATAATGACGAATGATGAATACACCCGCATCCAACAACTAAAAGAATTACTTCAGCAATATAGTTATGAATATCATGTCCAAGACAAGCCGTCTGTGAGTGATGCCATATATGATGGGCTCTTTCAAGAACTAAAAAAACTTGAAGCACGCCACCCAGACTATGTAACTCCAGATAGTCCTACTCAGCGAGTAGGCAGTGAACTAAAAGGTGGTTTTAAAAAAGTAGCCCATAGCTCACGCATGTTGAGTCTCAATGATGTCTTTGGGCGAGAAGATGTTGAAGCATGGCTAAAACGCATCGATAAATTGCTGCCTGGTGTTTCCCATGAATTTTTCTGTGATCTTAAAATGGATGGGCTAGCATGTGCACTAGTATATCAAGACGGAGTGTTCTCTCAAGCTATTACTAGAGGCGACAGCTACATAGGTGAAGACGTGACGGCCAACGTACGGACAATTCAAAGTGTTCCCTTGCGACTCAGAAGTTCAAAAAAATTCTCTCATTTTCTCCGAGGACGTACCGAAATACGTGGCGAAATTGTTATGCTAAAAAAAGATTTTGAAACATTGAATCAAAAACGTGCAAAAGCGAACCAGCCGCTCTATGCAAATCCGCGTAATTTAGCTGCCGGTACGATCAGGCAACTTGATCCAAAACTTGTGGCCCAACGTCCGCTCACATTTATTGCCTATGATATTTTACGAGAAAATACCGAAGAAATAGCTACTCATATGATGGGATACCAAGCACTAACTGAGCTAGGAATACGTCGAAACCAACAAGCAGCGGTTTTTGATTCACTGGCGAAAGTGATGCACTTTGTTGATGTGTGGGATAGTCAGCGACAGACATTGCCATTTCATACTGACGGTTTAGTGATTAAAGTCAATGATCGGCAAGCGTATACAGATCTTGGAATTGTCGGCAAGCAGCCGCGTGCAGCTGTAGCGTATAAGTACGCCGCTGAGCAAGCAACCACTATTGTAAAAGATATCGTTATTTCGATTGGACGAACCGGTGCGGCCACCCCAGTGGCAGTGTTTGACCCAGTCCAAATTGCGGGCACTACCGTTCAACATGCAAGTTTACACAATGCTGATGAAATTGCTCGGAAAGATGTACGACGCGGCGACACAGTGGTTATATTTAAAGCTGGTGATATCATCCCACAAGTTGAACATGTCGTCAGGGAACTTCGACCTAAAGGTGCTCGAAAAATTGATTACCAAAAAGAGCTAGCCCGGCAATATCCAGAGCTAACATTTGAACGATCAAATGGTGAAGCGGTTTATCGCGTCAAAGGCGCAACTGGTCCGCTGCTCCTCAAACGTGCGGTTCAACATTTCGCCAGCAAAGGTGCGCTCGATATTGATACGCTGGGTGAAAAAAATGTTGTTGCATTGGTTGATGCGGGGCTTATCGGCGATTTAGCAGATATATATACCTTACAAAAAAATGATCTTATGCGTCTTGAACGATTTGCAGAAATTTCAGCCCAAAAATTAGTCGACGCTATTGCGGGTAAAATACATCCACCGCTTGAAAAGTTCGTGTATGGACTGGGTATTCGTCATGTCGGTACACAAACCGCAATTGATCTTGTCGAACATTTTCAATCGCTTGACGCACTGCAAAACGCTACGATCGAGGAATTACAAACCGTAGAAGGCGTTGGTGAGATTGTCGCTGAAAGTATCGTGGCGTGGTTTGCCGATCCGGATAATGGGGCTTTACTCAGAAAATTTGAACAATTAGATGTCACGCCATTTTTCAAAAAGAAATCAGGCAAACTTGCTAGTCAACGTTTTGTTATTACTGGTACACTTGAGACAATGAGTCGAGACGAAGCCGCCGACAAAATTCGTGCGCTTGGCGGCACATTTCAGACTACGGTCGGCAAAGACACAACATACCTGGTTGTTGGCGGCAAAATGGGTGCCAGCAAACTCAAAAAAGCCGAAAAGTATAACACTACTATTATTAATGAAGAAGAGTTTAGGAAATTATTGTGAAAAAAATTCTTGAGGTAAATAGAGATAATGACTAATTTACCTGAGATTGAAAAAGGAATATATCGTCACAACAAAAAGAAGTACTTGGCGTGGCATTGCAGACGGAGACAAATGAACCACTAGTGATTTATCGGCCGCTCTATGAGAATGAATATGAACTTTTCGCTCGTTCGTACACTGTATTTATAGAGCTAGTAGAGATTGATGGTAAACAAGTACCTCGTTTCGAGAAGATACCGAGTGAATTAGAATAATTTAGCGATTTCTTGAAACTGCAAACGTAAACGATCAACATCTTTTGCCGGTGCGATAATTGTTTCTTTAATGGATTTCTCTCCCCCGCGAATATACCGCCACATAATATATGTAGCTAGACCGAGCGGGGTACGTTTAATTGAAGAAAGTGCCATGTATTTAATGCTAAATTCATTGATAAAATGGTTGATCTGCTGGCGCTCTTTTTTATCAAGACGACGAGGAAGTATCCGTTGAATAATCAAATGAGTGAAAAAACCCCCTAAACCAATAATACATATAAGTGGTATTACAAAAATAAGTCCGATAATCCATAAAAGATCAACCCTGAGAAGTAAATATAAAAAAAGAAAAAAGAGTAATCCCAGAACAATAAGTACCACAATGATGACTTTAAATATATATTGCCGAATCATGGTGGCGGCAATTGCACGAGCAGCTGAAATTGATTGGTATGATTGCATATTTCCTCTCACAAGTATTATATATGAAAATCAAAAACATCTCGTCGTAAAACGAGATGTTTTCGTATTAAAAAAGCCTAGCCTTCTTTCGGTCGAGCTTCATTAACGGTGATGTTACGTCCATCAAGATCGCTATTGTTAAGCTTTTCAATTGCGGATTTTGCATCATCATCGTTTGCAAATTCGACAAAGCCAAAGCCACGTGAACGACCAGTTTCTCGGTCAGTGATAACACGTGCGCTTTCTACAGTTCCAACTGTTTCGAAATGAGCTTTTAATCCATCATCTGTGGTAGCCCATGCGAGGCTACCTACGAATAGTTTTGTTGCCATACTAAATTCCTTTTCATACTATTTATCGTCAGATCGACCCGTCGATATCATTTATGAAAAGAATGCCTTTTCGGATACTAACTTCTGCACGCTCTTATTTAAACACACTTGCGCTTTAAAAGATAGAGGAGACGGCAAAGTGCTTGCGTTTTAAATTACATTGTAGGATAATAAAGGTGCTCGCTGGTGCGCATCGAGGCAATTTGCGCATTTAAAAACAAACATTCCCTGAAACAAACTGCCTCAGGGTGGGCGCGCAGCAGCAGTACTAATCGCCATCTCTTTTAAAGAGGTGGTTTTTAGTTTAAAATAAAGAACATTGGGGATATAGCTCAGTTGATTAGAGCGCTACGCTGGCAGCGTAGAGGTCGAGGGTTTGAGTCCCTCTATCTCCACCAATTAGTATTCTGTTATAATCATAACTAATATGCTCAAGCAACACATTCAAAAAATTCTCGAAAAATATACAAAAAAATATATAAAGAAATTTCAGCCAAAACTTATTTTAGTGGCCGGTAGTGTCGGTAAAACAACTACGAAACTTGCCATTGCGACTGTGCTAAATGAAAAATATCGTGTTCGAGTTCATCCGGGTAATCATAATACGCACTTGAGTGTGCCGCTCGCGATTCTTGGTATTAATTATCCTGAAAATATTCGCTCCTGGCGTGAGTGGTGGAAGGTGCGAAAAGCAGCAAAACAACGTCTCAAGCAGAAAGAAGCTGATTGTGATGTCATCGTCCAAGAACTCGGGACAGACTCACCGGGTGATGTCATGCATTTTGGGACATACTTATATGCTGATGTTGCGGTCGTGACGGCAGTTAGTCCAGAGCATATGGCGTATTTTAAGACGATGGATGTGGTCGCGCAAGAAGAACTGGCCGTCAGTCAATTTGCAAAAGTAACTGCCATTAATCATGATGATATTAGTAAAGAATTTGCTCAATACATGCAAACTCCTACGTTTGTTACCTATGGACTGGATGAATCGGCTGAATATAAAATTGAAGTTACTGAAGCTTCAAAAAATGGCTTAACTGGCATATTTAAATCACCTGGCGATAATCAAGTTTCGATCGAACTTTCACTGATTAGCGATGCTGGTGCCAAAGCAGCTGCAGCTGCTGGATTTGTGGGACTTCACCTCAACATGTCCTTAACAGAAATAGCGGCGGGAATTGCAAAAATTACTGCTGCACCTGGTCGTATGAATGTTTTGCGTGGTCTAAAAGACTCTATTATCATCGATGATACATATAACTCAAGTCCACTTGCGGTCGAAGCGGCGTTAAAAACAATCTATCGTCTCGACGCGCCGCAGCGAATCGTTATTTTAGGTGACATGAATGAACTTGGAGACACTTCTCAGCAAGAGCATGAAAAAATAGCGACTTTTATCGATCCAGAATTGGTCCAATATCTTGTTACTATAGGCAAAGAAACAAAACAATATACTGCACCGGCTGCACTTCGTCGTGGGGTGCCTACCAAAAGCTTCGATGACCCACTTTCAGCTGGCGCATTTGTTCACTCCATCCTGCAGGATAATGCCATCGTACTGGCAAAAGGTTCTCAAAACGGTATCTTTGCTGAGGAAGCGGTCAAGATTATTCTCCACGATGAAGATAAAGACCAATGGAATCTTGTGCGTCAGACAGACGATTGGCTACAAGAAAAGCAAAAGCAATTTGAAAAATTTAAAGATGCTTGATATTCTTGTTCCATACAGACAAATAACACAAAAAAGGAAATCACATGCCTCCTCGAGACATACCAGCGACTGATTCTACAGCAGATTCATTAACTCCTTATCCATCTCCTCCTCATGCGACAACTCAGCAAAATATAATTACTCCATCTGCACCATCGGAAAATCCTTTGCCCACTACTGATTATCAAGCCTCACGAAGCACATCTATAGATGAGCCTGTAGCCTCAATCCCCATCAATCAGACTAACCAGCCGGTGGCCGATCTTGACATACAATATGATGTCCAAACTCCCCCCCAGCCCGAGACGCCTATTTCCTCCACGCCAACACCTAATTCTTCTCTTACTCCAGCATCTCAATCGTCTTCTCCGGATAAACCAGCGCATTCAAAGAAGAAAAAGATCTTGTTTATTGGTGCCATCGCGAGTGTTTTATTGCTTGTACTAGGCGGTGGATTTGCAGTTTATGCGGCATTTATAAGCAACCCTCAAGTGGTTTTAAATGACGTTGTCAAAAATACTCTGACATCAAATACTTTTATAAACTCTGGCAAAGTACGGATAAAATCCGAACAAGAAAATATGCAAGGCCTTATGAATCTCACCTTCACTAACAAAGCAGATACCCTCAAAACGATTGGATCATTCGGAGTCAATGCAGATGTGAAATACAATGATTTCAAGATAAATATCAGTGGCGATGCAATGGTAACAAATAGCAATAATCTCTATGTAAAATTTAACAACGCCGCAAAAACATATGACACCGTGTTTGCAGCCTTTGGCGAATCATATACGGATTCACCAGAATTTTCTCAAGCAGCGGAAAAAATGAAGGCAATTATCAAAAAAATTGACGGACGCTGGATTAAGTTAGAGGATAGTGGGAATCAAATAAAACAAACGAGAAAAGCATTTCAAAAAGCAGCTCAGTGCACTCGTAATGCAGTAGATAAATTATATGAAGATCGTAAACAGTACGACGAAATTCAGAAAGCGTTTCTCAAGCACCAATTTATAGAATTAAAATCAACAGGAAATAGTGAAACTATCAACAATATCGATAGCGTTGAATATAAGCCAGTTTATAGCGCAGCGAAATCAAACAAATTTGGTAAAGCTATAGAAAAATCATCGTTTACAAAAAACATTGATAAATGTTTTAATCCGTCATATGATCAAACTCAAGAAGAAGGTGAGAAATATAACGCATCAACAGAAGAAATAAGAGAATCACAAAAACAATTTGATAACGCCAATATCAGAGTGTGGATCGGACGGTGGGATCATAGGATACATAAAATTACATCTAGTAGCTACGATAATAATACTAAAACTTCAAATGATTTTGATATGAATATTACTCAGAATAAAGTCGTAAATATCGCTGATCCGCAAGACGCATTAAACTATAAAGAACTCGAAAGCGACTTCCAAGCCCTTTTTCAAGATCCTGGCATAAATCCTGCGATTTCGACTACTTAAGATACAGCTTCTCATTCTAAAATAAACTATACCAATACGTCTAACTACACAAAGTGATGCGAGATTACAAGTGCCATCTTCTCTGTTATAATAAAAAGTAATGCAAAAGTATTCACCAAAAGATATCGAAGTCAAATGGCAAAAGATTTGGGCAGATGATGCGCGATATGCTGCCCCAGACACATCTGATAAGCCAAAATACTATATTAGCGGCATGTTCCCATACCCCAGTGGAAGCGGTATGCACACTGGTCACTTTTTTGAGCATTCGATCGTTGATACTATCGCGCGTTTTAAACGAGCAACCGGGCACAATGTCATGTACCCTATGGGTTGGGATTCGTTTGGCTTACCAGCGGAAAATTACGCCATTAAAACTGGCACGGCACCAGCAGTTTCCACCAAACAAAATATCGCAAATTTCACCAATCAATTAGAACGAGTTGGCGCCAGTATTGATTGGACGCGCGAAATCAATACATCCGATCCCGAATATTACAAATGGACGCAGTGGATTTTTACCCAGTTTTTCGAGCACGGACTAGCGTACCAAAAGGAAGCCAACCAGTGGTGGTGCCCTGTTGATAAGACGGTGCTCGCCAATGAACAAGTCGAAGGCGGCAAATGTTGGCGCTGCGAATCTGAAGTTGAAAAAAAGGCGATGAAGCAATGGTTTTTTAAAATCACAGAGTATGCTGATGCACTGCTGGAAGAAATCCCCGCGCTCGACTGGCCAGAAAAAATCAAAACTGCGCAAACCAACTGGATTGGGAAATCTTGCGGCGCTGAAGTCGACTTTGAGGTTATTGATACCAAGAAGCTTATTACCGTCTTTACGACGCGACCGGATACCTTGTTTGGGGCGACGTTTCTCGTACTAGCGCCAGAGCATCCGATGATTGGCGAGTTGACGACTGAGGAGAAAAAACAAGAGGTTGAATCCTATATCAAAAATGCCCTGAAAAAATCCGACATTGAACGCCAAGAAAATAAAGAGAAAACGGGTGTCTTTACCGGTACCTATGCCACAAATCCAGTCAATGGCGAGAAAATCCCTGTGTGGGTGGCAGATTACGTGCTATGGGGCTATGGCACTGGTGCGATTATGGCAGTACCTGCACACGACGAGCGCGACGGCGAATTTGCACAGAAATTTGACCTCATAATTAAGCCAGTTATTGAAAGTGACGAAGAATTTTATGATGGTGATGGCGAGATGATCAATTCAGGGCAATTTGATGGCATATCTAGCGAACAGGCGCGTGAAGAAATCGTCGCTTGGTTAGAGCAGCAAGGCTTCGGGCGGTCGAAAACGCAGTATAAAATGCGCGATTGGTTGATTTCACGCCAGCGCTATTGGGGCGCACCCATTCCGATCATCCATTGTAAAAAAGATGGCGCTGTGCCAGTTCCTGAGAGTGATTTACCAGTGGTTCTACCGGAAGTGGATAATTATGAGCCACAAGGGGAAAGTGTTTTAAGGAGCCAAAAAGACTGGGTAAAAACGACTTGTCCTAAATGTGGTGGCGAGGGCGAGCGAGAAACAGATACAATGGATGGCTACGCATGTAGTTCATGGTACTTGCTGCGCTATACCGATCCTAAAAATACGCAGCGAGCGTGGGCAACCGAAAAAGCTCAGTATTGGACACCACTTGATTTTTATTGTGGCGGCGATCACGCGGTGGCGCATTTGCTCTACGTACGGTTTTGGAATCACGTGTTTTACGAAATGGGTCTCGTACCCAGCAAAGAACCCGTCAAAAAACTGGTCTATCATGGCTATATCAACGCTGAAGACGGCACTAAGATGAGTAAAAGTAAGGGGAATGTTGTTGATCCGCTGGAAGTGATCGATGCAGGTTATGGCGCCGATACGCTACGCACCTTCGAACTATTTCTTGGCCCGATCAACGAAGATAGTGAATGGGATCCAAAGGGTATTGCTGGTGTCTATCGCTTTTTAAACCGCACCTGGCATCTGACGCAAGAATATCTTGCCGCCGAAAAAATTGATCACGAAAATGCCGATCTTACTGCCTATGAGCACAGAACAATCAAAAAAGTGACCGAAGATATTAATCGTTTAAATTTTAATACAGCTATCGCTGCACTCATGGAGTATGTAAATGAACTGTATAAATTAAAATTACAAGGTTTTTCTTACGCTTGGCAGCAGCCCATTGAGCACTTGATACAACTTGTCGCTCCATTTGCGCCCCACATGGCAGCTGAACTATGGCAACAGCTTGGACATGATGAAATGCTCGATTTTGCCATATGGCCAGAATGGGACGAGACGTTATTAGTAGTTGATACCATAGAACTCCCAGTTCAGATAAATGGCAAGATGCGTGGTACTGTAGCAGTATCACCAGAGGCGAGCGAAGAAGAAGTTGTAGCCCTTGTTAAACAGCAAGGAAAAATAGCTCCTTATCTCAGTGACAAGGAGCTACGGAAAGTGATTTACGTCAAGAAACGAATTATCAATATTGTTCTGTAACTTATGTATCCTACTTAGCTTGGCGTGCCAAAGAACTATCTGGGTTATTCTGAATAAATTCTTGGGCATTGTGCGTAGATTGTTGTTGAGGCTGCTCAATCATTCTATCTACTGCCTTAAATCCCGCAGGTATAGCTATGGTAGCTAAAACGAGTGCAGCTACACGCTTTGCTGTTCGCATATGTTCAGTTGATAATGCTTCATCACGCTTTTGATTTGCTGTCTCTTGGGAAGTGCGAGCAAGTTCAGAAATTTCGTTATTTGATAATGCGTGTGGGTGAATATTATGATTCATATTAAACACTATAGCATAAGCATATAAAAATGTCAATACCTTTCTTGAAAAATGGAAAGATTTTAGGTATACTTATCTGTAAGTGAAATAATAGTGGAAAGGAGTGGTTTTATATGGGAAAACCAAAGAAGCAAACGAGTCCACGCAAAACTGGTTTACGACGCAGCCATCTTGTGGTGAAACTAGCGCGTAAAGTAAATGCGAAATCGCCCGTCAAGGCCTACACAACCAGACGTGAGAGTGGTAAGAAAGCTGCATAGCGCAGCAATAGTAATCGAACCTTAAGATCAATAAATAAAAGTAAAAAGGAATATGTCACGTGGCATCAAACCGTCACTTAGGAAGAATTATAGCCCTTCAGACCTTGTATGAAGCAGAATTTCATGGCGCCAGCTATACCGAACAGGAAATATCCGATACCTACAAGCGAAATCTATCTCGATACGAAAAGGCTGTTAAAGACACCGAATTTGTGCAGCAGCTCATTATGGGCGTTTTCAAAGAAAAGCATGAACTCGATGCAATTTTGAGCCCTATAGCTCCGGATTGGCCGCTCGAACAAATTTCTAAAGTTGATCTGACCATTTTGCGCATAGCTATCTATGAACTGCTTCATTATCAAGCAGATGTTCCGCCAAAAGTTGTTATCAATGAGGCGGTCGAGCTGGCAAAATCATTTGGCTCAGACAATTCGTCACGGTTCGTTAACGGTGTACTCGGAACAGCCCTTAAAACAATCTCAAAGGATAAAAAGAAGTAATGCAAACCCCAAAATTTAACAATATTAAGAAATATTTCTCTCGAGGCAAGCCATCGATTCAAGAAATCGTACGTGAGCCAACCTCTGGAGGTATTGTCTATCGTGTCACTAAATCGGGAGAGATTGAAATTCTCCTTATTCAAGATGCAAAAGATCGCTGGACAATCCCTAAGGGCCACATCGAAGAAGGCGAAACTGCTCAACAAACCGCTAAACGTGAAATTGCCGAAGAGGCAGGCCTCAAGGACACCGAAATACTGGGTTGGCTCGGGAAAATTCATTTTCGTTATCGACGCGTCAATACATTGGTGCTCATGACGACACAAATATACCTTGTTCATGCAAAAGGTGATACCAATGCTATCAAAAAGGAAGAGTGGATGAACGGGATTGGCTGGTTTGGCTTTCATGATGCCCTCGAAAAGATAGAGTACGAAGATATTGGTAAATTGATGCTGCTCGCACGCAAGCGCATACGTCAAGCAAAGGGGTGAATCGATGTCTGGTATGAACAAAACACCCTATCAAAACTTTAGTACCGATAAGCTCGGCTTCGCATTTGAAAATATTGACCTGTTGATCACAGCATTAACTCACCGAAGCTATGTCAATGAGCACCGTAAAAGTAGTAGTGAACATAACGAACGACTAGAGTTTCTCGGCGACGCTGTTCTTGAGCTCGTAGTCACGGACTATCTTTTTACGAACTATAAAGAATCAGAAGGAACGCTTACTTCATGGCGAGCAGCTTTAGTGCGTACAGAGAGTATCGGGGATGCAGGAAGCAAACTAGGCTATGAGCCGTTACTACGATTAAGTCGTGGCGAAAAACAAGGATCAGATCGTGCGCGACGACAAATTATGGCCAATGCATTCGAAGCCGTCATCGGGGCTATATATTTAGATAAAGGGTATGATGAAGCGAAAAAATTTATTTCAACGCATATCTTGAGTAAATTAGGTGATATTATCCACACTGGCTCATGGCGAGATGCGAAATCACAGCTGCAAGAGTATGCTCAACGTATCGATGGACATACCCCTGTCTATAAAGTGATTGATGAAGATGGACCTGATCACGATAAATTTTTTACGCTCGGAGTTTACGTTGGTGGGGTATTAAAGGGCAAGGGACGAGGGAGCTCCAAGCAAATCGCACAGCAAGAAGCTGCTAAAAAAGCAATTGAAAAGTATGAGCGCTAAGCAAACTGGAATTTTTACCCTCTTGCACCAGAAAAGATAGCTAAACCGCCTAAAAGAAGAAAGAATATAATAAAAGTAATTATTGCCAGAGTGGCGAGTACCGTTAATACGCCATTAATCCACATACCCACAAGCGATATCGTACTTTTTTGACCCACTTCTTTTGCCTTCCTATACCCTAGATAAGAAATAATAAATCCAATTAGATACAGTTGGAGCGCGAGTCCTATAATTAAACCGACGACTCCCAGCATAAGACCAGGATCATCTGACGTTGTTGTCGGAGGTTGAGGTGTGGGATGAGGCGCAGGGGATTCAGGTGTGGAAGAAGGGGTTTTGTTAGTCATTATGTTGCTCCTATATTATGACATCATAAGTATAGCATAATTGACATTTTCTACCTCTTACGATACACTAGTATTCATTGTAAATATCAACGTCTAACAAGAAAGAGTTTTTATACATGTTAGCTATACGCTTACAGCGGCTCGGTCGCAAAAAATATCCTGTGTATCGAGTTGCGGTTCAGGAAGCCCAGCGCCACCCATCTAGCGGACGAGTGGTTGCATATGTTGGGAGCTATAATCCACATACCAAACAAACGTCACTCAATAAAGAAAAAGTAGAGACCTATTTAAAAAACGGCGCTCAACCCAGCCCACGAGTAGTTAAGCTGCTTGAAGCTGAAAAAATTAGCTTGCCATCTTGGGTGAAAAAACGAACGACTTCTCAAGCGAAGCACATTCGTCATCCTGAAAAACTTCGTAAAAATGCTCCAGAGAGCGCAGAAGAAACGCCAACTGATGAAGGAGCCCAAGAAACTACTTCAGCTGATGATACGGCAAAAAACGTTGATCAAAATGAAGAAAAATCTTCTCCAGAACCATCGACAAGCGAATCATCTGAGCAAACAGACGACGAAAACACCGCTAACAAATAATCTTTTTATACTCTAAATCTACAGACGATCCATGCTCGAATTATACTTTGCATATTCATGATGCTTACGGTACAATAAATGCACAACATACGTGAAGTGTAAAGGAGACTGAAATGGCTAGTATCGACCAACAATTTATTGAGTATATTGTCAAAGAATTAGTAGGACATCCGGATGATGTTGTAGTAGAGCGACGAATTGACGAAAAAGGTGTATTGCTTGAATTAACTGTCAACCCTGAAGATTTGGGTCGGGTAATTGGCAAGCGCGGTGCAACGGCTCAAAGTTTACGCACTCTGCTACGTGCACTTGGTACAAAAAATGATGCGCGATATAATCTCAAAATTGTTAATAATGACGAGCCTGCAACTAGCTCACCATCAACTTTGAGTGACGATGATCATGCAACTGTGGATGAATCAACAGATAAGAGTGTGGAAAACGAATCTAATTTAGCGAAAAATACCCGAAAAGAACTTGCAGAACTAGACGATCTTGATATATAATCATGAGCAGTTCAGGTGATCCACCACGAACCAATGTCCTAACATAGGACCACCGATAAAACCAAAACAAAAGCTTTACGCGAGCAAACGATAGAGTTTGAGAGCTTTATGTGAGAAAATAACTCCTGTTTAGATAGGAGTTATTTTTTTGGTATACTGAGACGGATGAGAAAAATACAGATTATTTCGCTTTTCCCTGAAATGTTTGAAGGTGTATTAAATACGTCGATGATGTGGAAAGCCCAAAAAGAAAAGCTTATTGATTTTAAGATAATTCAACTTCGTGATTTTGGGATTGGTCCGCGTAAGCAAGTAGATGATACACCATATGGCGGCGGCGATGGTATGCTCTTAAAACCTGAGCCACTATTTGCGGCAGTGGAGAGTGCAAAAAAACACGATCCCACAGCAAGAGTAGTATTGATGACCCCAAAAGGTCCTGTATGGAAACAAGCTGATGCACGAGCTTGGTCACAGGACTTACGAGGCCTCATTTTTATTTGCGCTCGCTATGAAGGCTATGATGAGAGAATTACAACAATAGTCGATGAGCAGGTGAGTATAGGGGAGTATGTTTTAACGGGTGGCGAGCTACCGGCTATGACCGTCATTGATAGTATAGTTCGTTTGATTCCTGGCGTGCTTGGCGGTGAAACAAGTACTGAAATCGAAAGTTTTTCAGATGACGATACACTCGAATTCCCCCAATATACTCGACCCGAAACGTTTAACGACCTTCAAGTTCCTTCGGTTTTATTGAGTGGTAATCACGCTGAAATAGCCAAGTGGCGAACAAAAAAATCAGTATATCCTAATAAATCATAAAAAGGGAAAACCCCACGCCCGTTATTCACGAGCGTGGGGTGGAGGTGGTGATTCTTTTCGTAGCAAGATGACGATAATGACAGTGGCTATCACCAATGGGATAGCAGAGATGCCAACCGTCGCCCAATAAACCTTACCGACCAATGCTCCAATGAGCATCAAGCAGGGGGTATAGATCACCACCAATACTACAAAGAGATTAATAAAAAACAATACCACCTTGCTCGGAGAGAAGGTGGTACCATGCGTTGCGTTGTGGTGGATATCATAGAGCGAATATCACCGTTTTTATCTATACGTTTTTGTTTTTGTTATTCGCTTAAATAGTACTTTATCAGTAAAAAATAAAAAGCGCAAGCACTTTTGCAGAAATAACAACATTATATGATTTATAATAGATTCATATGGACAATATATTGCCTCGTGCTAGTTATCCAAAGCATTCTATATCACCTTCTCTTCAGATACATCGCTTAAGTGCCGTCTTAATTTTAATAATTATTATATGCGCGCAGCTAATGACGTTCGAAAAGCTCGTTCCGATTTTAGATAATTATGCATTGTTTCAGATAAAAAATAATGGCCAGATTATTGCTAGCATTCTTGTTATTTTAGAAGTTATGGCACTGCCCTATCTCTTACGAATGTCTCTCAGCCCGCTATTTCGTATCGTGAGCTGTGGGATGGGTATACTGACGGGTATGATATGGCTTTTGTTTGTTGGATTTCAGATCGGAGGGCAATTCAATGTGAATGTGCTACCAATCTTTGGGGGCTTTTTTGCTTCCTCGTCATTACTGACTATTTCTACGACACTTCTGATGGTCTGTACTGTAGGGAGCGCTGTATGGCGACTCAGAAAAGATGTATCATATGCAGCTTAGACGCTCACGCAGTAAGAGAAATATATTTTTAGTATTTGGTGCTATTCTCTGTATTGTAGTCGCTTTGATAGCAATTGTGATATTCAATCGCCCCTTGCCTCGAGCTATCTCAAATAATAAACCGCCCGCACAAACTTCTCGGCCAGCACCCACTACCATTCGCTTAATTGCTAGTGGCGATATGATTGCCCACGATAGTATCAACCAACAAGCGAAAACACCGACTGGATATGACTATAGCCCCTACTTTAGTGAAGTAAAACCAGTTTTTGAAAAAGCCGATATACGGTTTTGTAATCAAGAAATACCGAGTGCTTCGCCGGCGCTTGGCCGTCCATCTGGGTATCCAACCTTTAACGCTCCAACTGAATTTGCACGTGATATAAATACGCTTGGCTGTAATGTCATCAACACGGCTACGAATCATGCAAATGATAAACTGCAGGCTGGGATCGACGAAACATTACGCGTCTGGCAGGAACTTCCTAAATTAGCTCTTGCGGGCATTAATCGGTCATCAGAAGAGCAGCAAAAAGTACACTATTTCACCGTAAAAGGGATTAAATTTGCGTTTTTAGCTTACAATTATCAGAACAATAATAAAAATACTGCTCCGTTTAGCGTCAATATGTTTGACGAATCATTGATGAGAAAGCAGCTGCAGGAAGCAGCACAACAAGGTGCGTATAGCATCGTTAGCATGCATTGGGGGACGGAGGATAGTCCGGTTATTGATCAAGCGCAGGAAAATTGGAGTCAATTTCTCGCTGATAATGGCGCGGACATTGTCATCGGCACTGGGCCACATGTTATCCAACCTGTTAAGAAACTTGCTCGACAAGGTGGCGGTGAAACCCTTGTTTGGTATTCAATTGGTAATCTTCTCAGTACACAACTAAAAATAGAAGAACTCATCGGTGGCTTCGCTGTAATGGACTTTGAGGTTAATAAGTCAGACATAAAGCTCAAAGACATAGGCTTTTTACCAACCTATATGCACTATGAGTGGTCAGCCTCGCAAGCCGCCGCACAAGACCTCTTAGCCCGTCGTAATATAAAACTATATTTACTTGAAGATGCTTCCGCGCCTTTAGGGCGTTCATTATTTAATACATCTGTGCAGTCCCAGACCGAACGTATTAGTTCGCTTTTAAATTCTTATACACCTGTGCCAATCATAAAAAAACAAGCTTACGGCTTATAGGGCAAAAAATTCTTCCATTGTTTGATTTGAATTATAGAGGCGAGAGGCGAGCTCTTTACCGACAAATCGTATATGCCATGGTTCATACATATAGCCAGTAACTGATTCTTTACCATCTGGATATCGAACAATAAAACCATGTTCGTGAGCGTGTGTAGCGAGCCATTTGCCGCCAATATCTTGTCCGAATGCTTGATCCAGATAATGAATACGATCAACTGTTGCAACATCTAAAGACAGGCCAGTCTGGTGCTCGCTTGTACCAGGACGTGCACTAAACCGATCTGCTTCCATTTGTCCACTTGTTCGAACATAATTAGAATAATATGCCTGTTGGAGTGAAAAAGATCGATAACCACTTGCTAGAAAAAAAGATATTCCTTCATTTTGCGCTCCAGAAAACAAGCTCTTGAGATACGGTGCGACGTGTGCACGAATCTGATTTTCTTCTGCCGTCTTTTGAGTATTTAATGGGATATCTGGGGTGACGAGATCAGCTGGTTTATATGATTCTCCTACCGGACGGTTTTTATTGACAATCCACCACAGACTACCTGGCTCATCAATAGAAAATTGACTTTTATTAAATTCTTTTGGGGTAGTTTTTTCTGAAGCAGGCTGATTTTGATTTACGACTTTATTTTTTCGTGGAGCAGTAGCTGGTACAGATACAAGCGTCATATAGCCTATTGCACCAACACAAACTAATACAATAAGTAGTAAGACAATTCTGGAAAAAGAGCGATGTTGTGTGTGAATTTTCATGCTGCTATTATAGCAAGTAATCAATACACACAGCAGCCGACCACCCTGCGAGCACAACGAGAGATGCCATGAAGATTTTCTTTGCCCAATATTTTTCTGCTGTGCGAAACGCAATGTGCAACCAATATAAGCTTAATCCGCAAAAAAACAACAGATATACTATTCCCATATGACTATACATAAATAAAAACAAGCCACTAATGACGAAGCCAATGATATATATTTTTGAAGCTACTCTCAGATAAATTTCATTTTTTTTCGTGGACACAATAGGAAGACCAGTCTTTTGATAGTCATTCTTTTGAAACAGAGATAGTGAAAAAAAGTGAGGCATTTGCCACAGCACAAGTATCGTAAATAAAAGTAGCGATGTTATATCTAACGTATGTGTGACTGCGCTGTAGCCAACGACTGGCGGCATCGCACCGGGAATACTTCCAATTTCTGTGGCATAGCTAGTTATTCGTTTTGCGATCCCATATACAACCACATAGCCGATCCAGCCCAGAATAGCCACTCCCCATGCCAGAAGATTAACAAAATATATGAGTATTGCACTACCTACTAGACCAAGTACTGCTCCATATACGATAGCTTGAAAAGGCGTGATGATGCCTGTCGCTAGAGCTCGCCTCTTCGTTCGCATCATTTTCGCATCAATTTTTCGGTCCATAATATTATTGCATACACACGCAGAGGCGATGATACAACTCAGGCCAAGCATTGTCGCGATAAATAAAGTAATAGATACATCACCTCGCGATGCTAGGAAAAAACCTGCAATTGCTGCAAATAAATTGCCATATATAATACCCGGTTTTGTCAGGACGTAATATTGTTTAAATGTATGCATTGTTAGTGGTCATGTTGTGATTTATGATGATGAGGCATCTCATCTTCGAGGAGTTGATTCTCGATTTCAGGATTTTGCATCATATGATAGTTGAGATTATTCATAATCCATAGAGAACCTATCACAATAATTGCCACGCACAAGCTGGTGCATATAAATATAATCAATTCAAATCGTTTGCTCCTATCTTGACCTAGATGAAAAAAGAAATATGATTGAACGATAAATTGCCCCAGCGCGAGCAGAAGTATCATAGCAACTAACGATTGGTGTGAGATGGCAGTGTGGTCATTTGCTATATGATAGGTTGCCAAAAAGAAGGCTATAAAGGTAATGGCAAGCGATAAGAAAAATCCGAGCACGTATGATCGTATCAGTGAAGTATGTTTCATGCGGCGACTCCTATGATATAAACAAAGCTAAAGATAAATATCCAGATCAAATCTAAAAAGTGCCAAAAAAGGGTAAATAGCGATAGTCTGCGAATCACCGTATCATCAATTGGCCGCCGGATAAGGCGCCAAATAAGCGTGAACGCCCAGAGAAGTCCTATGCATATATGTAAGCCGTGCGTACCTACCAATGTGAAGAATGCCGACAAAAAGGCACTACGTTGCCAATCATTGCCTTCTGCAATGAGTTGGTAAAATTCCTTTAATTCCATACTGACAAATGCCACCCCTAAGAGCGTCGTTATACTCAAATAGAGAAGTACACGGAGGGACTGTTTTTGTTTCGCATATATGAGAGACAGACCAGCTGTAAAGCTACTCAGTAAGAGTAAAATTGTTTCGGTCAATACAAATTTCAAACTAAAGAGCTCGGCTGCATCAGATCCGCCATTCGTATTGTTTCTGAGAACAGCAAATGTAGCAAATAAACTCGCAAACAATAAACAGTCGGTCATGAGGTATAGCCAAAACCCAAAAGTTGCTTTCTCGTGTTTTTCCTGTAAATGAGTCTGCTTATATTTCATATGCTCTACTCCTCTTAATGGACGATGGATGAATCAGAATATCTTCTGTCTCATTTGTAGTGCGAATAATGGTGCATACAATGACCCCCACTAGGCCGACAATCATTAACCACCAGATATGCCAAATAATAGCAAAACATGCCATACCTGCGAACCCAGCAATATATATACCAAATCCCGTGTTTTTAGGAATATAAAATGGCTCGGGTGCGCCGTAAATCAACCCTTTTTTATTCTTTTTGTATTCCCACCACGCATCTCGATCGGTAACCGTAGGAATAACATCGAAATTATAATGAGGAATACGAATCGGTAGCGACCATTCAAGTGTTCGTGCATCCCACGGATCACCACTTTTGATTCGTAATGCGTGGCGATTTTTAATACTAACAATAAGTTGGACAACCTGCATAAGAACACCCAGCCCAATAATCGCCACCCCAATGCCTGCTACGATAAAGAGCCCTTGCCAGCCAAGTGATGGATCGTAATGATCGAGTCGACGCGTTGCTCCCATGAAACCGAGAATATAGAGGGGCATAAAAGCGACGAAAAAGCCGACAATCCAACAATATGCTGCATACTTGCCTAGTCTATCATGGAGTGTGAAGCCAAAAATGCGCGGGAACCAGTACATAAAACCAGCAATATAACCGAACACGACACCACCGATAATTGTGTTATGAAAATGAGCAACTAAAAACAAACTATTATGCACTTGAAAGTCTACCGCTGGTACAGACAAGAGAACACCAGTCATTCCACCGAGTGTGAAGGTAAATAAAAAACCCATGAACCAGACCATAGGTGCCGTGAAGCGAATGCGACCTCGATACATAGTAAATAGCCAGTTAAAAACTTTAACTCCAGTCGGCACAGCGATAATCATGGTCATAATTCCAAAGAAAGCGTTAACATTTGCACCAGCCCCCATAGTGAAAAAGTGATGCGCCCACACTACAAAGGATAAAAAGCAAATCGCAATTGTTGCGCCAACCATTGATATATAGCCAAAAAGTCGTTTTTTACAAAAAGTGGCTACTATTTCTGAGAACATACCAAAGGCTGGGAGAATCAAGATATAAACTTCTGGGTGGCCCCATGCCCAAATCAGATTAATGTACATCATCGGATTACCGCCTCCCATAGCAGTAAAGAAATGCATACCAAGCGTTCGATCAAGCGCCAGCATAGCTAGCGTCGCGGTAAGGATAGGGAAAACTAAGACGACTAAAACCATTGAAGCCCCTACAGTCCAGGTGAAAATAGGCATGCGCATCGCAGTCATGCCTGGCGCGCGAAATTTAATAATGGTTGTTAAAAAATTAACTCCAGACAACAGACTACCTACGCCGGCAATTTGGATCGCCCACAGCCAGTAATCTACACCGACGCCGGGGCTATATTCAGTCCCAGATAGTGGCGGATATGCCAGCCATCCAGCCGGTGACATCTCGCCTACAACTAGGGAAAGATTGATGAGCACCATGCCAGCGCAAAACAACCAGAAGCTAAGAGAATTGAGGAAGGGAAACGCTACGTCCCGCGCACCGATTTGTAAAGGCAAGACAAGGTTGATGAGCCCAAACATTAAGCCCATGGCTACAAAGAAAATCATAATTGTACCATGTGCCGTAAATACTTGCTGGAAATGATCCGAACTGAGTATTCCAGCTGCATCACCAGAGGCCAGCGCTTGCTGAATGCGCATCATAATAGCATCGGAAAAGCCTCGTATCAACATGATAAAAGCCACGATGAGATACATGACACCGATTTTTTTATGGTCGAGTGACGTTAACCACTCTTTCCATAGCCAGGTCCATCGTCGTAAATAAAATAAAAGAGCAATGACGATAATAACGCTCACCGTCATGCCAGCGACTGCACCGAGCTGGATGAGTGGATGTTGAAAAGATTCAAGACTTAATCTCCCAAACATTATGCCCCCTCCTTCTGGTGTACTGTAGCCATATATTTTGCAATAATTTTATCATATATATCGGGGTCTTGTGATCCATACAGCAACACGGAAGTATCTTTATTTGGTCGAGATAAATTGCTATACCCTTCATAGCTCAGCCGATTTGGCGAAGACTTAACTTTTTTTATCCAATTTTCATAATTTGGCTCGCTCATAGAGTGAGCTTTGAATCGCATATTTGCAAAACCCTCACCGCTGATATTGGCTGAAGAGCCGTCATGAATACCAGGATTATCTGCCATCAGATGAAGCTGCGTACTCATACCACTCATCGCATATATTTGTCCACCTAAACTCGGGATCCAGAACGAATTCATGGGAGCGTCAGAAGTAATCACAAATTTTACCGGACGCTTTTCAGGAAAGGCCACATAATTAACTGTTGCAATATTCTCCTCTGGATACATGAATAACCATCTCCATTCTAAAGCTACGACTTGTACTGTCAGCGGTTTTTTATCAGAAGCTATGGGTTTAAACGGGTCAAGGCTATGCGAACTAAACCACGTGATAGTAGCAAGAATGCTAATAATAACAATCGGTACTCCCCACCAAATAAATTCTGCAATCGGCTGAGAATCCCATTTCGGGTCATATCTTGCCTGAGTATTTTTCTCGCGGTATTTTAGCGAAAAAATAATTGCCATCGTAAATACCGGTATCACGACAATGAGCATTAAACCAACAGTTATGAGAAATATATTACGCTGTTCTTCGGCAATAGGGCCAGCAGTTTGGAAAAAAGGAATAGGGTAATTTTGCACATAATTTATCGCATATGACAGTGAAGCAAATAACACTGCAACCCAAAGTAAAACCAAGATTTTTTTTCGCATTTTCCCCCGCTTGTCTAAGCTTTAGTATAACACTACATAATATTGGTGCCTAGCAGTTTACCGACACCGAACGTAATTGCCATAGCTAAGAATCCACCAATCACAACTCGTACTACGGCTTGTTTTTTTGATGCTCCACCCACCATAGCGCTCAAAGAACCGGTGATGAAAAGAGCAAAACCTACGGCAATAAATGTCGCAATTACCCGCCATTTTTCAGGTGATAAGGTGACACTCAAAAGTGGTAAAATTGCCCCTGCGGTAAAGGATAAACCCGACGCAATAGCTGCATGAAGTGGATTAGTGAGTGCATCTGGTTGTAAATTATATTCAGCTTCGGCGTGTGCCTTCAACGGATCATGCTTCATTAACTCTCGGGCAACTTGTTGAGCTGTTTTGGGCTGTAAGCCTTTTTGAATGTAAGTTTCTTCGAGCTCTTTTTCTTGCTCTTTTGGATTATGGGTGATTTTCTGCTGCTCTCGATCGAGGGTTGCGCGTTCGCTGTCCCGTTGGCTACTAACAGAAACATATTCCCCGACCGCCATTGATAGCGCACCGGCTACTAAGCCTGCCATCCCAGCAATAAATACCGCATTTGCAGAGCTCGAAGCACCGGCTACTCCAACCACAATACTAGCCGTTGATACGATGCCATCGTTTGCGCCTAATACCGCAGCTCGCAGCTTGTTTAGTGTTGCGCTAGATACGTCGTTCTGCATACGGTTTTAGGCTGTAGTGGTAAAAAGCTTCCATGACGAAAAATAACGATAATGCAACTGATGCCGTCGCACAGAAATGTCCAAGATTAGCTGGTGCTATTGCTACCAAACCAATTCCTGTAAGAACTATACTACTGAAAATTACTCTTATATAAGCGAGTAGTGTTGTTTGGGTGTGACGAAAAATCTGATACATTGCTACTACCCAAAATACAAACCCCAGACATGCCAAAAATATATGAAATGTTAAAAGAAAACTATACATGTATTTAGTGTAGCATAAGAATTATTCTTGTAAATTAGCCAATGCATTTGTTTTTTTAAGATATAGTTGAATGAAACGGGATATTGAGCTTTTTTAAAACTACTTCAAATCGTTTGTAACCATCTTGATTACGAAGCTCAACCCACTCCACTTTAAGGCTATCAAGCTGGCGTTTATTAAGGTCAGATAATTTATCGGCTACAAATACTGAGCTCGAACGAGCAATCACTGCATCAGCGCTTTCAGGGTTGCCTTGTCCCATGAGTTTAACTTCACACTTGTGTTCATGCCCCTGTTGGTCGACGAGATAAAAGTCGATCTCTCGTGTGATTTCATCTAATTTTTTTTCAGTTTTAGACTTTATTCGATAATGTTCACTCGACACGCCATATAGTTTGCACAATTCCTGCATCAATGGTTTCTCGACTCTTTTCCCTGCGGTACTCCATAGACCACCACGAAGTGCAGCTCGCTTGACCGCAAGTGTATTGATGACAATTAATGTTTCACCGACATTTAAATCGACACTGACGCCATGTAATTTTAGAGTTAGCGTCAGGTCAATAGTATCTTCGTTGGTGACTAATTCTTTAATGCTGTTATAGAGTACATCATAATGTTCGTTGGCTGCTTCAAGAACAATCTCTCGTCGGGCTGAATTATACATATTGGTGATGGTTTTTTTGTTAAGGCCTGAGTTAATAGCAATTTCATCAGTCGAAAGTGTTTCATCTAAAAATTCCTTTTTATACCAGTCGGTTGTGATGTCATGATTACGTAGTTTCGCTTCGATAACTTTTTTAAAAAAATCCAATGAATATTGCATAAATTCAGCATTAATCAGGCTGACAATCTCGATGCGATAATCCTCTCCTTTTAGTAGCTTGGCAATAATACGCTGTACGACTTCATCAGTAATAGTCATATATTCTCCTTTATATATTTCTTAAATTGATTGATCGAAAAACAAGATGGAGTAGTTTCTTCATGAAAAAGAGAAGGTGTTTGGACAGAAAATCGCTGTTTCATATACGAAAAATATTCGTCGTTATTTTCCGTCATAAAGAAATACCGGCCCATTTTCTGTGCAGTATCCCCTAGCGTACCAGAGCCTGCAAATGGGTCATATATCAAATCTCCTTTGTATGAGTAATATTGAATTATTTTACGACACAGCGTTTCTGGAAAAACAGCTGTATGATTTTTATTATAAACTGGGTCAATCTTCCAAACATTACTGCTATCATAATCTCCCATAACTTTACTCGCTTCGACAATTTCATTTGGGTACGCACGCATATTCCAGTCAAGTAATTTAGGAGTTTTTTTACGATATACCATGAGCATTTCTGTTACAGTGTTTGGTTTATACCCTAGTGGTTTGCGATGTTGCATGAAGCCGCCGACTCGATTTTTGACACTAGCTTCAGGTTTGAGCCAAATAATATCATCGATATATTCCCAACCCTCCTCAACTATAATACTATGCAGATCAAAAGGAATAGGGTAGCGTTTACTCGCGTGTTGTCGACTAACACGAGGAACAATAATCGGTGAGGTATTGATGATAAAAAAACGACCCTCTTTTGTAACACGTGCTAATTCTCGTACGATTGTTCTCAAAAAATTGAGGTATTCATTGTAACTTTTGTAAAATGTATAGTCCCGTGCGTTGTAATAAGGTGGAGAGGTAAAGGTAAGATGAAAAGATTCGTCAGGTAATAATTGGAGTGTCTGTAATGCATCGCCGGAGACAATAACATTTTTGAGTACATCTGGCGATACTACTCGCAAATCAATTGTCTTTTTTGGAGCTTCGGAAAGCGATTTTAAAAGTATTTCTTGAATCATTTCATTCTCGTGACCAAGTAGTTCATGTATTTTTTTTTGTACGAGAGATTTGTCTTTAAAAATCAACAGTGCACGTACTACTTGTATCACAACTTTTGGGTCCGGATCATTAGTAATAGAACATAAAAAAGAGATAGATTTAGGGTCACGTAATCTGCCCAGAGACGATACCGCTTCCCGTCGAACGTGCGAATGAGTATCGTGTTTGATAATTTTTTTAAAATATTTTACAAGACTTTGATCTTTCAGTTTCCCGAGTTCTTTGACTGCATGAAGACGAACGCTCGGCTTTTCCGCTTCAAGCGCCTTTACTAAAACATTTCTTTCTTCTACTCCCATACGTATCTATCTCAGTATATCAGCAACGAAGATCATGAAGAATTGTATGATGAAATTTTCTCTGAAATGGCTCCCTTGTATGCTGAAATTCGAACCTATTTCGAGCAAAATGGCTGAGCTTACAAATTTTTGTTGGAAATAGGTTCGAGCTTCGTCGTATAATTGATTTAGATCAAGACTATCGTGCCGCTCGCGCGGCGCGTAAATATCAATTTGGCTGGGGATGAGGGATTCGAACCCCCGATCATGGGACCAGAACCCACTGCCTTACCACTTGGCCAATCCCCACTAACTACGATTATACTTGAAAGGTACGAGGGTTCGAATCTGAGATTCGACCCACCTTTGGCGGGTCCGAAACTTCACGATTGCCAACTAGTTAGCATCGGAAGGTTTCCTTGCGAAGTGTCGCTGACACTTCTCACCCCGATCATGGGACCAGAACCCACTGCCTTACCACTTGGCCAATCCCCACTAATCTGTGAAAAGTATAACAAATCGCTGCTTGACGAGCAATCAATCACTTGGTACGATAGAAAAACATTAACAAATTAAATATCAAGAGGCAGGGAGAGGACTAGCTCGACGATCTGCCAGCAACCAATCGTAGATTACGATCAGGTGCTCCAACTAGCCGCCTGCTTATCAGACGGAATGATGTGAAACAACATTTCTCCTTTCCATGCAGCATGAGCAAGCATAATTAACGAAAGGAGTTTTTTTATTTTATGAAACAATCAAGGGGCTTTCATACAAAATTAGTGCACGCAGCTGAAGAGCCAGATCATGCCACTGGCGCAATCGCACCTATCCTGGTGAGATCGAAAACATTTGCCCAACCAGGTTTAGGCAAAACCCCAACTTGGCAGTATTCGCGTGGCAAAAATCCTACTAGGAGTATTCTAGAAAAAAAATTATCAATTCTCGCAGGCGGTGGACAGACAACTGTTTTTGGATCTGGTGATGCTGCGACCACAATGTTTTTATTGACACTAAAACCCGGCGATCATATTTTGGCCTGTCAAGAATTATATGGTGGAACAGTGAGATTATTTGACCAATTGTTCGCGAAGTTTAAGATTTCGGTTAGTTATATCGACATAGAAGATGAAGCAGAAATCAAAAAAAATCGGACAAAAAATACGGTAGCTATCTGGGTAGAAAGTCCCACTAATCCCAAGCTCGGAGCCATCGATCTCCGACGTGTAGGCGTGCTTGCAAAAAAATATGCTTTACATTATGTAGCTGATCTTACCTTTGCACCGCCGTGTGCAGTCCAACCATTTGACTACGGTGTTGATACGGTCATTTATAGTCTCAGTAAATATTTTGCTGGACATAACGATGTGATTGGGGGCGCAGTAGTAACAAAAGATAAAAAATTAAACGAACAACTCGAATGGCTGCAATGGTCAGTCGGTGCATGTCTTTCGCCCGACGAATGTTATCGAGTTATTCAAGGTTTGAAAACACTGAAGTTGCGATGGGATCATGTCAGCCAAACTGCGGATCAGGTTGCTGCTTTTTTGAATAATCATAGCAAAGTTAAAGCCGTATACCATCCGACAATTACTGGACATGATTCTCGAGGCGTACTGGCTCGTCAGATGCATCAACGATATGGCAGCGTGATTGGTTTTGATCTGGTAACATCGGAGAAAGCAAAGCTTGTTCAATTTGTTGAGCAGTTAGTTCGCTTAAGAATTGTCATATATGGTGAAAGCTTGGCGAGTCCAGAAACAATTATTGCTCATCCGGCGAGCATGAGTCATCGCGGGATGACCGAAGCACAACGTCGTGCACGAGGTATTACAAATAACTTTTTCCGTCTCAGTGTTGGGTTTGAGGATAGCCAGGATATCATTCAGGCGCTAGATGACGCTTTGAGTGCGATATAATAATATCTATGATTACAATCGGCATTATTATTGGCTCTACGCGACCCGGCAGAGTAGCGCCTCAAGTTGCAAATTGGTTTTATAAAGAAGCTCGTCAATCTCAGGCAGCACATTTTGAACTCATCGATATTCGTGATTTTAATCTCCCGCTTCTCGATGAAGATAGGCCAGCTAAAGTCAGTAAAGAGCATACTAGAAAATGGAGCTTTACCATAGATCGATTGGATGGGTTTGTTTTCGTGACAGCCGAACACAACAATTCATTTCCAGCAAGTTTAAAAAATGCGATTGACTATTTAAACAGTGAATGGAGCTATAAACCCGTAGCCTATGTCGCGTACGGTTTTGCACTGGGCCATCGTGCTGTCCAAGCGCTTCGTCCAATTGCCGCCCAATTTCACCAGTATGATTTACGTGAAACTGTTCATATCCAATTAGATGGAAGTGACACTGTGCCAATTTTAGATAAACATACCACACAAGCCAAAGAGGTGATTCAATCAATTGCCTTTTGGTCAGAACAGATGAAAGTCGCTCGACAAAAACTAGCATCATAGAAATTTTGTATTTTTAAGCGCAAGTAGTATGATATACCTATGAATAACGATCAATCACCCCAACCACAAAAACAAAGCATCTGGAGTAAACTTTTCGGTGGCAGTAAAAAACAAGATACTGCGCCGCAAACAGATCAGTCACCTGCGACTCCGCCCACGCCACCACCCACCATCGAACCAACTGCGCCAGTTATTCCAGTAACTGACACGCCTGTAGCATCAACACCGATGCCCGATCCTACCACTGAACTTCCGCCTACGGATGCAAGCCCAAGCATGGAAAATGATTTTAGTATTCCTGCACCAGAAGAAGTCGTGACACCTACTGCTTCGCCTGCAGACACAGTGCAATCTACGGCGGTTCCACCTACTTCTCCAGATATAAATGTCAATGTTTCTGTGGAGCAACCACCATCATCTCCGCAAGCAAGTTCGACTGATATTCCACAACCTCCCGTTGACCCAATGGTTTCTCCCGCACCTTCTCCTTCTGTAGAATCCTCTTTTACTCCAAGTCAGTCAGCAGGGACAAACGATACAGTTTCAACCGAAGACGATAAGAATACTCCACCAAATCTTACGGCAGTATAAATTTATATAACTTTTACTTATATCTGAGATTTTAAAAAGAGATGTAATGTGTTGCAAAAAGCACAAGCTTTTTCATGATGAATATAAGATATACTAGAAGTACACCTTTAGCCATAAACGAAAGGAGTACTTCTATGAAAATTGCAACTAAAACGCTTGTCACCTTGTTGATCGTAACGGTGGTGACATTATCGAGTAATAGCTTTGTGAGCGCTATGTCAGATACAGCGAGACGCTCTGAGCATCGACTTATGCGTATTACTAAAAAACACGATCGTAAACTAGAACTTCAAGCCGAAATACTTGGTATATCGACCGAGCAATTACGTGAAGAACTAAAGACCAGCACTTTTGACCAAGTGCTAAAAAAACACGGCTTTGCAGATAGAGATGCCTTTCGAACAGCCATGATAGGTAAAATTAAAGACGAGTTAAAAAAACGGGGCTGGTCAGATGAAAAAATGCAACGTGTCGTCGAAAAACGGCTCAAACGCCTCTATCATAAAAACGCCTAATGGACGCAGCAATCCGCATACTTGCCGATGGCATGATGATACCGATCGTGGGTATCGGAGCTTATTTTTTGGTTACGAAAATCCCACATCAACAAAAGCTCTCCAGCTATTCTCGTATGATTATGGCAGGACTTACAGCACTACTGCTCGCTAAACTCATCGGTTCGATATGGCAACCGGATGCAGCACGTCCTTTCATAGAAATGGGTGTTGCGGCCAAAGCTGCCTATCTAGACAACGCCGGATTTCCTTCAGATCATGTATTATTTGGGTCAGTAGTCGCTTTTGCGGTTTGGTTTGAAGCACGATACAAAAAAATAGCGCTACTACTTTTTCTACTGGTAGGACTAGTCGCTGTTGGTCGCGTATTGGCGCTTGTCCACACACCGCTCGATTGTCTCGGGGGATTTATTTTCGCGGCCTTTGGCGCGTTGTGGTATCTGACTAAGCCAAGAGAAATAAAAAAAACATAGGTATTTTCTGTATCTCTATCACTTGATTATAGATCGTTATTTTTTGGCTTATCAAGCACCAGTGCTTCAACACCTGGACTAGTGTTAGCTATTTTTACCACGTCTTTATCGATTTTACCGAGTTCTTTGTGGGCATTATTGTAATGATTCACCGTCGTGCCGAGACTATTGCCAAGTTTTTGCATATATTGATCATAGCTCGCAATGTGTTTCCCGAGCTGGCCGACTCGCAGCTGAATATCTTTGGCTTGTTCTTCAATTTGCAGACTGCGGAGTCCCTGTAAAACTGTTTGAAGATACGCCATAAAACTCGTAGGACTCGTGATAATCACTTTTTTCTCAACAAACGCGTATTCCATGAGATCACGGGCATTGGCACCGCTAGCCCCGACTTTATTGATGAGAAGATCATAGTAAATCGCTTCAGAAGGAATAAACATAAAAGCAAAATCCATCGTTTTTTCTTGAGGTCGAATGTACTTAGCAGTTTCATCTATCCGTAGCTTGAGATCTTTTTTAAACTCCGCGACTAAGCGGGCTTTCATCGTTTTATCTTTTTCTTCAATGACACGATTATAATTTTCCAGTGAAAATTTCGAGTCAATCGGCAGAATCTTGCCTTTTTCCAGAAAGATCACCGCATCAACGGTCTCGCCATTTTTAAAGCTATATTGAGCCTGCCATCGATCAGGCGGTAAGACATTTTCCAGTACTTGTGTCAGATAATATTCGCCCAGCACCCCGCGTTGCTTGGGGTTAGCTAGGACATTTTGCAGTACTTTCAACTCGTCAGCCACATCCACCACACGGCGATTGGTTTCATCGAGCTTTGTCAGACGCGAGGTGACATCTGCCACTAATTTTGCACTTTGGCTTAGTTGCCGCTGCATCGAAAGATTATTTTTTTCAAGTCCGCTACTAACTGTTTCCTGAATATTCGTACGGAGCTCGCCGACGGTGCGGTTAAGCTCTGTAAGATCACTTTTTAATAGATCTACGGCGGTATTATTTTTAAGACTTGCAAGTCGTTGATTCATGATCACGATAGCTACCAAAGAAGCGACACAAATAGCAATCAATAAAACGATAAACATAAACTCCATATCGCTTAGTATAGCAAAAGAAAAGACAGATTATCGACTGACTACAAAGAGGGCGATAGTGACGACCACAGTAAACACGAGGGAGAGCAAGAATGTATAGCTTCGAAGTAGCCACGAAAATGTCACATAGCCAATGATGTTAATAAATAGTAGTGACGCGAGTGCCCATGGCCAAGATAAACTTGGTAAAAACGTATCGTATAACGGCCAACTTCCTATCAGTAATGCTAATGCCACAAACAAGGGCCGATAAACAAATAATTTTACTAATCCAACTACGGCGATGATGCCGGTGATGATTGCCGCGATGTGATAAGAATACGTCGTACTTTGTGAACACACACTTTCACTGGCACTTCGACATAGCGCCGGGCCAATAATAAAACTACTCAGAAGCATAGATAGGCCATAGATCAAGAGAGCACCGATAACTCCTATACCTATAAGTCCGACAACAGTTTGTCGATTAAATTCAGAAAAACTTGGTCCAGATGATTCGTTCATAACTTATTATATTCATTATACACTATTTGCTGATATTATGCAATAGTCATCTTGTTAAATCCTTTGACATTTATTGGAGCTATAGTACAATAGGCGTATTAATATAATGTGATAAGGGGGAGTGACACCATTATGGCAACCAAAAAAAGCAGTAATAAAAAAACTGTGGTGGTTAAAAAGTCAGTACGACCGAAAAAAGTAAAAACAACACGAACAGTTGGAGCGCGAAATTTCAGCATTCTAGCTGTTGATCATCCGTATAGAGCTCCATTTGGGGCGTTGGCTGCTGAGTTTATCGGTACGTTTGCGTTGACTGCAGCGGTAATTCAAACAAAAGGTAATCCAGTTTTGGTCCTTTTTGTATTAACAGCAATTGTCTTGATGGTGAATCGTCTATCTGGAGCGCATGTTAACCCTGCAATTACTTTTGGTGCTTGGCTAGCTGGGAAGGTGACATTACTTCGAGGATTCGGTTATATCGTTGCACAAGTACTCGGTGCGATTGTTGCGCTGCTTGTACTAGGAGCACTACTAGGTGGGGCGCCCGGTGAAGCCAACCCACTCACAGGACAAGCAGAAAAAGCCTCACTATTTACCGCATCTCCACTTACTAAAGATAAAGAAGTGTATGCATTTTGGGCTAATGCACTTGGCCTTTCTATCTTTAGTTTCGCTGTCGCAAGTGCCTTCCGAAATCGTGGCGACCAATTTGCCACAGCATTTGCAGTAGGTGGAGGCTTCTTCGTGGCCCTTCTCGTTGCAGGAGCTGGAGCAATACTCAATCCGGCAGTGGCAGTAGGCCTTCAAGCGTTTAAAGATCTAAAGGGTGAGGCATTGAATTGGGCGCTGGCGGTTCATATCCTCGCTCCACTTCTTGGTGCAGCAGTCGGATTTATGCTTCATAAATTCGTCCAACCAAATACAGAAAAATAATATCCACAACTAACCAAGTAAATACACTCGTCTTATCGGCGAGTGTATTTTTATGGTATGATAAAAAGGTTATGGCTCTTCTACAAAATCGCAGCGACCAACGATCGCAACTTCAAGAAAAAATAGCCAAAGATTTAAAAGCTAAAATTTCTTCGGAGGAAACGACGTATGTTGTTCCAGAATCCACGCTTCTCGAAGATCAGCACACTACAAATGCACGTAGCCTATTGTGGGTCGTCATTGTAGGACTTATTGTTATAAGTATTGGTATGTACATTTTTTTGAGTAAATAATTATGGCATCAACAGATCAATTTCCCCCACCACCCCCACCCTCATCTTCTTCAGAACCTTCTCTAAAGGAAGATATTTTCGTTATTAAACCACCTGAAAAAAAACCGCTCGATAGGAAATCAGTTACAATTACCTCTATTCTCGCTCTGATCGGTGTTATCGTCGGTATTATCTTATTTATATGTATACTAGTGTTTCTTGCGAACCAAAAAGCACAAGAATATAAAGTCCAAGCCTATAAAAATTTAAAAGCAGTTGATCGCTCACTTTATAGCATTGAACCGGGGGCCGTATTAAATAACCGCGAATTACCACCGTCATTTAAAACCCTCACGAATGCCAAACAGAGCCAACCAGAGCTTGTAAATGTCTTATTTGTGGAAAAGTTGAGCCAGGAGTATCAACAAACTGCGGCATTAGAAAAACAAATAATGAATCACTATGAAAAAATTGATACATATATACTTCATATTCAACAACTTCTTGCTTTTGATGCCACGCTTATAAATATCAAGCAGCAAGAAAAGGAATTGACGTCACGGGTTGCCACAGCAGATAGTCTCGCTTTGCGATCTGTGGCAGGCAGCCTCAAGGCTTATGCTCAAAAGATAACCACGCTGGAATCGCCACCACAACTTACGGCTGTTCAAAGAAAAATCGGGCAGAGCTATCTAAAAAAAGCGTCATTGTACGAAGTATGGGCAACAGCCGTTGATACCAATGACCAAGCGCAAATAGCTGCTACTGTGGGTTCTCTGAGTGAAAAGAAGCTTCAGGTAGAAAATATCGTGAACGACACGGTCTATCGACAAGCTTTTACTGAATCATATAAAGACTTACAGGAAACACATCGCGCGTTAGAGCGTCAGCTTTTGTAGTGTTTGATTGCTACTCTTGAGCGCGGTATACTAGAAATAATATGAAAAATGATATCGCGGCTGTGCAGCAGTCGCTGGAAGCCAAGATTGCAACCCATGCTCATCCGCGAGAGGTATTAAAAGATCCTTCATTAAAGAAGCTGTATAAGTCGTTAAAACAAGCGCCGGCGGATCAAAAAGCAGCACTTGGACTAGCACTCAATACCACCAGACAGCAGCTCGAATCATTAGTAAAAGATCGAGAAAGAGCGCTTAGTTCGCCTGAGAAGCCGCCGATTGATGTCACGGCACCATGTGATATTAATTCAGATATCCCTCATTTATTACCCAGCAGTCATGGGTCGCAACACCCTATATCTGGGGAGATTAATCGCTTGACCGATATCTTTTATCGGATGGGCTATGTGGTAGAGGAATCGCGCGAAATAGATGATCAGTACCACATGTTTGAAACACTGAATTTTCCCAAAGGTCATCCAGCGCGCGACGATTATGACACGTTCATGACGGTAGAAAAAGATGCCGCTGGTCATCCGCTCATCGCCCCCGCTCATACGAGTACTATGCAAAATCGCGTCCTCAGAAAGTATCATAGTAACTTAGAGAACGACGAAGCGATTGCCGTCATTGTGCCAGATAGAGTCTTTCGTAATGAAGATTTGGATGCTCGCCATGAACATACATTTTATCAGATCGAAGGCGTCTATGTAGCGAAAGACGTGAATGTCGGAAATCTCATCGCTACTTTACAAGAATTTTTACAAGAATATTACGGTCAACAGCTTGATGTTCGGGTTAATCCGTTTTATTTTCCATTTACCGAGCCAAGTTTCGAGTTTGCTCTTTCATGTCCCTTCTGTAACGGCAAAAAAAATGATTGTAAAGTCTGCTCAGGGGAAGGTTGGGTAGAACTACTCGGCTGCGGCATGATTCACCCTAATGTCCTTCAAGCCGCTGAAATTGACCCAAGCCAATATACCGGCTTTGCGTTCGGTTGCGGGATTGATCGACTAGTTATGATGAAATATCAGATCGAAGATATTCGCCATCTACACAGCGCAAAATTAGATTTTTTGAGGCAGTTTTAGTATGAAAGTTAGTCTAAAAACCATCCAAGAATTAATTGATTTCCAGTTGCCAGCAGTTGACGAAGTGGTACAAAAGATTAATGCGCAGCTGGGAGGCGTCGAAAAAATTATTGACCTTGGTGCAAAATATAAAGATGCGAAAATCGTCCGTGTTGTAGAATGCGAAAAACACCCGAATGCAGACAGGCTACATGTATGCAAAATTGATGCAGGAACTGACGAGCTGGTGCAGGTAGTCTGCGGTGCGCCAAATGTTAAAAAAGGCATGTGGGCGGTGTGGTTGCCGCCACAAACTATCGTACCGAGTACGCATGAGGACAAGGAGTCGTTTAAACTAGAGTCAAAAGAGCTCCGTGGTGTGATGAGTCACGGCATGCTCGCGAGCGTTAAAGAACTCGATCTTGGCGATGATCACGCGGGAATTCTCGAGATACAAGAAAACGAAGTACTAAAATCAGATGACAAACTATCTGCTGGTATGAGTTTTGCAAACGCCTTTGGTTTAGATGATGTAATTCTTGATATTGAAAACAAAATGTTTACTCACCGACCTGATTGTTTTGGCCAGCTGGGCGTCGCGCGTGAAATTGCCGGTATATTAGGACATGAGTTTAAAAATCCAGCATGGTATACCGAAGAACCTCAGTGTGAGGAATCAACCGACTTGCCGCTCGACGTTTTCAATGACGCTGGTGAAAAAGTACCACGCTTCCTGGCAGTTGTGCTTCAGAATATAGAAATTCGTCCGAGTCCACTGTGGCTACAGAGCGAACTAATTCGCATGGGCGCTAAGCCGATTAATAATATAGTAGATGCGACAAATTATATTATGCTGATGACAGCTCAGCCAACTCATGCGTATGACTACGATAAACTGCGCGGCAATACACTCGGAGTACGTATGGCACAGGATGGTGAATCGATGGAACTTCTCAATGGTAAAACATACCAATTTACCACAGATGACATGGTGATTGTTGATGGTGAGGGAGTGATTGGACTTGGCGGTATCATGGGCGGCAATAATAGTGAAGTTGATGAAAATACCAAAAATATCGTGCTTGAATGTGCCAATTTTGACATGTATACGCTACGTAAAAGCAGCATGAAACATGGATTATTTACTGATGCTTTGACTCGTTTTAATAAAGGTCAATCACCATTACAAAACAAATACGTCCTAGCTCGACTAATTGGTATGATTGATATATTAACGCGCGGACATAGTAAGCAAGCAAGTACTGTTTTCGATCTCCATACAGATCTTCCAGATGTTGTGACTTTGCATGTATCAACACAGTTTGTAAACGATCGACTGGGGTCGAATCTCACGGTCAATGAAGTGACTCAACTCCTCACGAATGTTAATTTTGTCGTTAAAAATGAAGGTGATCAGTTATCAATTACAGCGCCATTTTGGCGAACGGATATTGCGCTTGCTGAAGATATTATCGAAGAGGTTGGACGATTATACGGCTACGACAAATTACCCCGCAAACTGCCGAGTCGATCGGGCAAACCAGCTCAAAAAAATCTTCAGCATGAGGTCAAGCAACGGATTCGCGACAGTTTTTTACGGGCTGGCGCGAACGAAGCTTTAACGTACAGTTTTGTGCATGAAAAGATTTTCAAAAATGCCGAGCAAGACATCGCACAGGCATTTCAACTTTCAAATGCCTTGAGCCCAGATTTACAATATTATCGACTCAGTGTACTGCCCAGTTTGCTCGATAAAGTCCATATGAATATAAAAGCCGGACACGATGAATTTGTTTTATTTGAAATTGGCAAAGGTCACAACAAAAAATATCATGCTACGGACGATGACGGACTTCCAAAAGAGCTGGAGTTTGTTGATGTGGTATATAGTCGTAGAAAAAATGATACGAGTGCTCCATACTACTATGTCCGACATCTGCTTCAGCAAGTAGGCACAGATCTTGGCTTTGAAATTACCATAAAACCTATCGAGAAACCGATGGACTATCCTGTGACTGCACCATTTGATCAAACCAGGAGTGCTTTAGTAGAAACCCGTGAAGGTATATTTATCGGTATGATCGGTGAGCTCAAAACAGCAGTTGTAGAGGCATTTAAGCTGCCGGAACATTCGGCTGCTATGACGTTGGATCTTCAGGGAATCGTCAAAGCATATGCATTGCCACGTCAAACATATAAGTCGCTTAGTAAATATCCCAGTATTCACCAAGATATATCTATCAAAGTCAAAAATACCATACCGTATCAGCAAGTTTTCGATGCGGTATGCCAATCGATAAATCAAGAGTACAATCCATCTGTCTCGCCAGTCAGTATTTATCAACCACAAAATGATACTACCTACAAAACAATCACTCTTCATATTGAACTTGTCTCATATGAAAAAACCTTGACCACAAAACAGGCTCAAGAAGTGATTTTACAGGTCAAGCATGCGTTAGAACAAGCCTGTCATGCTGAGATAGTTTGATATAATTAGTATAAACATAGATAGGGGAGTATATGGAGAAATCATCGACAACAAGAGGACAAAAAATTGCTATTTGGATTATATTAATCGCCTTAACGATAGGTACGTTCGGGGCTTATTTTGTGGTGATTATTGCCAACAACAACGCTAATGATCCAGTGCTTAAAAAACAAGATGAACAAAGACAGCAAGAAAAATATATGAAAGAGTATCAAGCTCAAATCAAAAAACAGCAAGAAGCTGAAGCCAAAAAGAAAAAAGAGCCGCTAGAAGGCTATGCGGCAGAAGCATTTGACAAACAAGCTGTCACAGAACTTAAAATCGACGAACTCAAAGCTGGCACCGGGGCTGAGGCAACCGCACAATCGACTGTAGAAGCAAATTATTTTGGCTGGACAAGTGACGGAAAAATTTTTGATAGCAGTCGCAAAGACGGAGCCACTAAACCGATTGAGTTTTCTCTACAAGGAGTTATTAAAGGCTGGACAGAGGGCCTCACTGGTGCGAAAGAAGGTAGTGTGCGAAAACTAACTATCCCAGCCGATAAGGCCTATGGTGCACAAGGTAGCCCGCCATCAATCGGTGCTAACGAGCCACTTATGTTTATTGTCGAACTAAAGAAAGTAAAATAATACAACATATAGCGTCTTGATTTAATGTGCATACGCTATATATAATGGTATAGATCAAGGAGGAACATAAAAATATGTCGGCAACTATCACTGTTTACACCACATCGCAATGCGCATTTTGCGTCATGGTGAAAAAATATCTTGAAGCAAAAGGCAAAGTATTTTCAACTATTAATCTCGACGAGCAACCAGATAAGCGCGAAGAGGTACAAGCGCTCAGTGGGGTTTCGAGTGTTCCGGTAACAGTTATTGAGAAAGCTGATGGAAATAAAACAGTTATAAATGGCTGGAATCCGAGTCAGTTAGATGCGGCTATTCAAGAAGCATGAATGATACCATAAAACCACTGGTGGTGATTGGTGCAGGACCTAGTGCTTTAGCCGCTGCAGTCTATACTGCCCGTGAAGATATTGAGACGACACTTATTGAAAAAGGCGTTATTGGGGGCTTGGCAGCTATTACAGACTGGGTAGACAATTATCCTGGTTTTGCTGATGGCGTTGAAGGTCTGAAGCTTGCCGAACAACTTCAGGCGCAAGCCGAACGATTTGGTGCTAAGATCGAGTTTGGTGAAGTCACAGCCATTCGTGACGAAGGTCAATATAAAGTAGTGGTTGTTGATGGCAAAGATGTCAAGGCGCGCGCGCTATTGATTGCGACTGGTAGCGACTATAAAAAAATCGGTGTGCCAGGTGAAGCAGAATATTATGGCCGCGGGGTGCATTACTGCGCAACCTGTGACGGCGCGTTTTATCGTGATAAAAAGTTAGTGGTAGTCGGTGGGGGCAATTCGGCCGTACAGGAAGCGCTGTTTTTGACGCGTTTTACGACACATATTGATCTGTTGGTACGGAGCACTGTCAAAGCGAGCGAGGTCTTGCAGCATGATCTTGAAAAAGCCGTACAGGAAGGCAAAATTGCTGTACATTTACACACTTCGACTGATGAAATAGTTGGTGAAAATAGTAAAGTTACAAAAGTTATTGGCACTAAAGACGGCAAAAAAACCGAATTTCTGACAGATGGTGTATTTGTCTTCGTGGGACTTCTTCCAAATACGCAGTTTTTGCAAAATAGTAACGTCAAATTGAATGAACAGGGCTTTATTGAAACTGATCAGCATTTACAAACTTCTATACCCGGCGTGTTTTGTAGTGGAGATGTCAGAAGTGGGGCAACCATGCAAATCGCCAGCGCTGTAGGCGAAGGCGCCACTGCCGCTCTCAATATACGCGAGTATCTCGAATCTAAGTAATACGAGAAATCTCCATAAAATAAAATATTCATGCTATTTGTCCTGATCGGGACAAAAAAGATGTAAATTTATATCTTTTGTTTATGACGAAATTTTTTGTATAAAATTTTCGAGTTGATTGATTGTGTGTGTATTAGTGGTTTTCATGGCAATCTCTACTGTCCCATAACGAACGCCAGCATATGAGAAATTGTGCGAACCAGTCAGGGCAACTTTTGAGCCATCTTTCATAGTAAATATGATAAATTTTGCATGAAGATAGCGTTTTTTATGATAACTATTTTCGATACGACACCTGAGGGAATCAAATATAATCATGTATTTTGCTAAACCTCTCATATGAGATGGTCGGTTAATATAATAACGACTTTTGGTTTTTTTTAATAATCTTCCGAGCTTTCCGGTCGGATAATACTGCGAAACATAGGTAGCAGCAACAGATTTCTGCGCTAACGTACAGGCATGACGATAAATGATAGATGCGTGTGGTTCAGCAGCATCTAGATAGCACGTAGAGGTATCATCAATTTGATAGGTGTTACCTAAGTATGCATTAGTGTTTTTAATGATTCGTTCATGCTCTTGACGTAAAAAATTTGCTAAATCCCTATCGTGGGTGTGGAGCATAAAATCATTATTCTTCAGACCTGCATCATACATATTTATACCACCAAAACAAAATACTTCATCATCGATAATACTCCATTTTTGATGATTGCGATTTTTATATGGATTTAAGACGTTCGTTTCTCCGAGCCACACAAACTTGCCGCCCTCCTGTCGAAGTTTATCGACATATTTTCGGATGTTTTTACCGCTGATATGATTGGTATCAATCGGACCGAAGTGTTTCCGTCTGATTTCATGGAAAGTATAGACATCGGCAGTGATGGTCACATGTACGCCTCTTTTAGCCGCCGTGACTACCGCATCAAGAAGTTCTTTGGTCTTATAATCATATATCAGATCAAATGAAGCGATGTTAATGGTTTTTTTAGCGTGCCGCACGGTTTGAAGCAGTGTCTGATAATACTCATCCGTTTCTCGTAGGGTAAATTGGGGCATTACTCTATTTTAGCATTTTGCTATAATTATGTATGAATAGAAAAAGAGGAGAAAATAATGGCAGATTTTAATAAAATTCTTGACGCAGGTGATGTCGAAAACAATATTGTTAATGTGGTTGTAGAAATTCCGAAATGGTCAACCCTGAAAATTGAGTGGAATCGTGATCTAGCAGTGTTTGAACTGGATCGAGTGGAGCCAAGCATTTTTCCAAAACCTGTTAATTATGGGTTTATCCCACAGACGCTGGATGAGGATGGAGATGAGCTCGATGCGCTGGTAATGACGAATGAACCAATCCCAACTGGGGTGTTTTTGAAAGCGCGTGTACTGGGTGTTTTACGTTTCGAAGACGATGGTGAAGTAGACGATAAAATCATTGTTGTACCTGTCGATGATCGCAACAGTGATGTCCCAGCTACCATGGCAGATGTGCACGACAAATGGAAACAAAAGATTGAGCATCACTTTAGCCACTACAAAGACCTGAAAAAACCCGGCTCAACTATCGTCAAAGGTTGGGGCGATCTAGCGGAAGCTACAAATGTGATTCACGAATCGATTAAACGTTGGCAAAATAAGTAAGTTTTCCACTTTTTTACAGATACAACAATTCCGTACATAGCTTTATGAAAAAAAGTGTTGACACGCTAAAATCATAAGCATATAGTGAAATATAAGGTTGCACGTTATAAAACAAACAGCCGTTAGTATAAACATAAAAGTATCAGACACGGTACGCTAGTAACAGCGAATTTTTCTGTTTTTAGCCTATTGTGTTTGGAAAAAGGAGAAACAAATATGAGTCCTAATAATACGGAGAGAACTCATACTTTTACGTATCCAACAGTAACACCAATTGATATTCTATCGCCACATCATAAAGAACATCATCCCGCCCTTATGCCATTTGGGGAACAAACTGAAATTCCTCAAGGCGGTCATGAGCAGACACATAAAGATATAGCTTCCATCGCCACACAACAAATAGTCAAGCTAGCACCAGAATCTGAGCGATTTGAAAAAGCTGCATAACCTATTTTTATTTTAATAGAACTACGAGCGACTGGTTTTTTTGCGAGTAGCTTTCTCTCGAATTATAGCCGCAGCTTGAGAAATTGACTGAATAATACCAAGTTTTCTTAACTGAGAACGAATTTTATTTCGAGCATGAGTTGTTTTGACAATTTCAAGCCAATCTTTTTTAGGGCTAGCATCTCTTCTGGTTAAAATTTCTACCACATCACCATTTTTGAGCGGTTTATCGAGCGTGTGAATCTTGTTATTTACTTTACAGCCGATTGTTCTCCGTCCTATATCGCTATGAACGAGATAGGCAAAATCGAGTGGATAGGCTCCTTCGGGAAGATTATATATGTCACCCTTAGGAGAATAAACAAAAATACGATCATTAAATAAATCAACAGCTAGCTGGTTATGGCTAATTTCTTCGCCATCTTTAAGCCGACCGGCAACTTCTTGGAGCTGTGTGATCCACTGTAGGTCTGAGGGGAGACGAGAACTTTGCCGAGCGGTATACAGTTTTGTATCTTTTTGCTCATGATAATGAAAACTAGCGGCAAGCCCTCGTTCGGCGTACTCATGCATGGCATGGGTGCGAATCTGAAATTCGATAATTTGTTTGGTTGGTGTAATGACGGTGGTGTGCAAACTCTGATACCCATTTGGTTTGGGAGTGGCTATATAATCTTTAATGCGATTAAGCATCGGTTGATAGAGTGAATGAATCAGGCCTAGTACTCGGTAACAATCTTCGGTTTTGTCGACGATTATACGTAAGGCAATAAGATCATAAATTTCGTTAATGTCGTCATCAACTTTCTTTAGTTTTTTATGCAGACTATAAATACTCTTCACTCGTCCATCAATTAAAAATGGTATATGGTGATCGTGAAGTATTTTTTCTATTTCTTTTTGCGAAACCACCAACTTTCGATGACTCTTGCCGAGTCGATCTTTCATGAGTTTTCTGAGTAATTTGTATTGCTTCGGCTGGAGGTAGCTGAAAGCAATTTCCTCTATTTGCATCCGCACGCGCCCCATACCGAGCCGATCCGCCATAGGAGCAAATACATCTAATGATTCACGCGCTATTTTAGTTTGTGTCGCGTGAGGAATATGCGAGAGGGTTTGAAGATTATGCAACCGATCAGCCAGTTTAATAATAATCACCCGTATGTCTTGACCAATAGCAATGAGAAGCTTACTCAAATTATCTTTAGTGCTAGGGAGGTAGGTATCCATATGCCGCATGCCAGCTCGAGCCTGGCCAATCTTCGTAACGCCGTCAACTAAAAAGGCCACATCGCGGCCAAAATGATTTTCAATAAATTCTAGCGTAATATCAGTATCTTCTACTGTATCATGCAATATACCAGCAAGCACACTATCGGCATCCATACCCCATTCAATCAAAATGGCAGCTACTGTCAGTGGATGAGAAATGTAGGGTGCCCCACTTTTTCGTTTTTGACCTTTATGTGCTGTGGTGGCAACGTCAATTGCATGTCCGAACTCTAGGAGTACATCCTCGTCATAATGAGGTTGTGCATATGAGAGCAACTCTTTGCGATTCATGCCAATATTATAGCAAGATAGGACCGATTGCTTGAAACTATCCATCGATACGCATACAATAGTACTAACATAAGCAGCATAAGGAGTGGTATGTCAGTTACAAAAATAGCAATAAATGGCTTTGGAAGAATTGGTCGTAATGCGTTCAAGATCGCATTTGAGCGGACAGATATAGAAATAGTTGCAATCAATGATTTAACTGATAACAAAACCCTCGCCCATCTCCTCAAGCATGATTCATCATATGGTACCTACGAGCACAAGGTAGATTTTGATGAAGACAATATTATTGTCAATGGCAAATCTATCAAGGTATTAGCAGAAAAGGAACCAGCCAGTTTACCGTGGAAAGATTTAGGCGTTGACGTGGTAATTGAAAGCACCGGGTTCTTTGTCGATCCAGCGCTAGCACGTGCGCATATCGACGGTGGTGGAGCTAAGAAAGTAGTTATCTCGGCCCCTGCAAAAGGTGAAGGCGCCCAAACCATCGTACTAGGTGTCAATGAAGATAAGATTGCGTCTGCTGAAACAGATATTTTCTCCAATGCAAGTTGTACTACAAACTGCATTACACCTGTTATGGCAGTATTAGAAAGTAATTTTGGTATCGAAAAAGCGATGATGACTACTGTGCATAGTTATACTGCTTCACAGCGACTACAAGATGCTCCTGCTAAGGATCTTCGCGAAGCACGTGCTGCTGCAGAAAATATTGTGCCTACTACTACCGGGGCCAGTATTGCTGCTGCCCAAGCACTGCCTAGCTTAAAAGGTATCTTCGGCGGCTTGAGTGTTCGGGTTCCTACTCCAGTCGTCAGTATGAGTGATTTTGTGGTGGTTACCAAACGTGATACGACGATCGAAGAGATTAAAACCGTATTTAAAAAAGCCGCTCAAGAGCCGTATTATCAGGGAATATTAGGAATTACAGAAGATGAACTAGTTTCACTTGATTTTAAAGGCAATAGCTATAGCTCAATTGTGGACCTTAACCTCACGAATGTCGTGGGTGGCAATCTCATAAAAGTTGTGGCGTGGTACGACAATGAATGGGGATATAGCAACCGACTAGTCGAGCTGACAGCAGATGTCGGTAAAACTGTCAGCCGATAATCATTAGATGTAGAAAGCATGAAATATGATTATTGCACTTATTGAAATGTAGGTGCAAAACGCTTATACTTACATGTAGATATGCATATATTTTTAGGGAGCGATCATCAGGGCTTTCATTTGAAAGAAAAAATTCATAGTTATCTCATGAAGAGAGGTCACGATGTAGAAGATGTCGGTGACAAAGAGCTCGATCCGCAAGATGATTTTCCAGAATTTGCAGCGAAAGCTGCGGTAAAAGTAATTGGTAGCGAAGCATCTGACCCACGTGCAATATTAATTTGCGGTGGTGGTCAAGGCATGGCAATGGCGGCAAATCGGTTTGACGGCATTCGAGCAAGCGTCATATGGGATAAAACGGAAGCCAAAATGACACGTTATGACAATGATAGTAATGTACTCTGTCTCCCGGCGCGTGTTTTGGATACTGAAGCCGAAGACTGGAAAGAAATTGTAGAAGTGTGGCTTGATACTGAGTTTGCACAAGCAGAACGGTTTCGAAGACGTAATCATCAACTGGATAATTTGAGATAAATATATGTCTGTAGTTGTACCAGCACTTCTCTCACCCACCAAAGCCGAACTAGATCAACAATGGCTCAAGGTTCAGCCATTTGCAAATCGTGTTCATATCGACTTGATGGATGGTCAATTTGCGCCAGGCGACAGTCCTCAAATTAGTGATTTACAGTGGTCAGAGGGATGGGTGGTGGATATTCACCTCATGTACCATCATCCAGAGCTGAGATTAGAAGCCCTTACTGCTTTAAAACCAAAACCAAGCCTCGTTATTTTTCATGCTGAAGCAGAAGGCGATCTTTTACCGTTTGCAGAAGGCCTACAAAAAGCCGGCATTAAGACAGGACTTGCTTTACAGCGCAAAACTGTGCCAGCAGATGTGGCGGGTCTCATCGGTATTGTTGATCATGTACTTATTTTTAGCGGCAATCTTGGTGAATATGGGGGGACCGCAAATATGCTCCAAATCGAAAAAATACGACTGGTAAAAGCGATTAATCCCGTGGTTGAAATTGGCTGGGATGGAGGTGCGAACGTAAGTAACGCCTATACGTTGGCCTTGGGCGGAGTAGACGTAGTCAATGTTGGTGGAGAACTGGCAAAAAGTACGGATCCGCAAGAAACATATCGTCAACTTGATTTTGAAGTTCACCGAAAAGATGTGCTCGAAGAAGCAAAGCGCAAACAAGAAGCCAAAAAGGAAGCATAGAGCGTATGGGTGGGAAACTAACACTACAGCAACTTGAAGCTAAAGCACAATCTATTAGAGAAAATATTATCACTATGCTCGAGATCGCTGGTTCTGGTCATAGCGCAGGGCCGCTCGGACTAGCCGACATTTTCACGGCACTGTATTTCTCTATTGCAAAAATAGATCCTCAGCGACCAGACTGGGAAGAGCGCGATCTTATTCTGCTTTCAAACGGTCACTGTGTGCCGGTCCAATATGTCACAATGGCACAAGCCGGTTTTTTCCCTGTAGAGGAGCTTAAAACGCTGCGTGCCTTTGGCTCTCGCTTGCAAGGTCATCCCGAGAGAGAAAAATTACCTGGCTTAGAAACCACAAGTGGCCCGCTCGGATCGGGCTTGAGCCAAGCCGCCGGCATGGCGTATGTACTTCAATATATTGATCCGCTACCATCTGGAAAAGAACGATGGATCTACACCATTATGGGGGATGGGGAGCTAGATGAAGGCAATATTTGGGAAGCAGCGATGTTTGCGGGTAAGAATAAATTACATCGTTTGATTGGTATTATTGATCGAAATAACATCCAAATTGATGGGCGGACAGAAGATGTCATGCCACTCGAAGATTTGAAAGGTAAATGGGAAAGTTTTGGCTGGCACGTCGAAGAGATTGACGGAAATAATATTGAAAGCGTGATTGATGCTTGTGCATTAGCGCGCTCTATTACCAATAAACCAAGTGTGATTATTGCGCATACCGTACCAGGCAAGGGAGTAGATTTTATGGAGTATGACTATCATTGGCATGGTAAACCACCTAATCACGAACAGGCTCACGAAGCTTTGCAGAAACTTCGAAGTTTGAATGGAAAAATAAGCGGAGAACATCAATGAGCCGCTTCCCACTTGCTGAAAAGCTTTTTCATGAAGATATCGTCCAAGAGCCTATTCGTGCTGGATTTGGGCGTGGACTCAAAATGGCGGGCGAAAAAAACCAGCAAGTTGTTGCACTTTGTGCCGATCTCACAGAATCAACCCAGATGCATTTGTTTAAAGAGGCATTCCCTGCTCGTTTTGTTCAAGTAGGTGTAGCGGAACAAAATCTTGTGACGCTTGCGAGTGGAATGGCCGCGATGGGCAAGATACCGTATGCGAGTAGCTATGCTGCATTTAGTCCCGGTCGGAATTGGGAGCAGATTCGAACAACTATTTGCCTCAATAATATGACTGTTCGTATTGTAGGGTCGCATGCTGGAGTGAGTGTCGGTCCCGACGGCGCCACTCACCAAATGCTCGAAGATATTGCTCTCATGAGGGTGCTACCAAACATGGTCGTCATTGCACCTGGTGATGCTATTGAGGCAGAGAAGGCCACACTTGCGCTCGCAGAGGACTCTCGTCCAGCCTATTTACGCTTAGCTCGAGAGAAAACGCCTGTTTTTACGACTGCTGAATCTCCTTTTTCTATCGGCAAAGTATACACACTGAGAGATGGGCGCGATATTTCACTTATCGGTAGCGGTACGATGACGTACCAGTTGCTTGTAGCTGCCAATCTGCTTTCTAAAGAAGGAATTGAAGCCGAAGTTTTACATGCTCCCACAATCAAGCCGCTTGACCAGGACGTTATTTTATCATCTGTCCGAAAAACAGGTCGGGCCATGACTGCCGAAGAAGCACAGCGAGATGGTGGACTGGGAGGAGCTGTAGCGGAATTACTGTCTTCTCGCCTGCCTATTCCATTGAAACGATTAGGCATGAAAGATAGATTCGGTGAAAGCGGAACACCCGAAGAGTTACTACGTCATTTTGAGTTAACGAGCGATGCGATTGCCCATAAAGTACGATCATTTATACAAACAGTTCCGCAATACAAACAAGGTTTTTAAGAAGGAGTCCTTATGTCACTGAGCATTCGAGAAATACGTCATAATACGACCAGAGCTCGCCATTTAATGCAACGTTCTCGGCAACAAAAGTTTGCTGTCGGGGCGTTTAATATTGATAATCAAGAGACATTGATTGCTGTAGCGCGTGCAGCTCAAAAATTACGTGCGCCAGTACTTGTGGAGGTTAGTGACGGGGAAGTAAAAGCACTTGGACTTGATAATATCCGTGACATGGTCGACAATTACAAGATTGAATATGGCATAGAAATATACGTCAATCTCGATCATAGTCCGTCTGTAGAAGCCGCTAAAAGAGGGATAGACGCTGGATTTGAGTTTATTCATATAGATATTTCCCAAGCTAATCATGAAGCAAGCGATGAGACAATTATCTCGGCAACTCAAGAAGTAGTTCAATACGCCGCATTTACGGGTGCTTTGGTGGAAAGTGAGCCGCATTATTTTGGCGGTAGCTCAAATGTTCATACAGAAGAAATCAATTACGATGAGATTAAAAAAACTTTCTCTACCCCACAAGCCGCAGAGCAGTTTGTTCGTGCCACAGGTATTGATACATTTGCAGCAGCTATCGGCAATCTACACGGCAAATATCCTGTACCAAAAGTACTTGATTTAGAGCTTTTACAAAAAATTCGAGATGCGATTGATTGTCAAATTTCTTTGCATGGTGGCTCCGGCACACCCCTGCATTTCTTTGAACGTGCTGCTCAAATTGGCGTCAGTAAAATTAACATTAATAGCGACATGCGCTTTGCTTTTCGCCAAACACTAGAAAAAGTATTGAAAGAACATCCCGACGAATACGCCATTGTAAAATTAATGCCTGAAGTGTATGAAGCAGTCCAACAAGTTATCGAAGAAAAGATCAAAGCGTTTGGCAGTGAGGGAAAAGCAATTGTCTAAAATCCCTACTATTCTGACGATTGGCAAGGCGACCCAAGATGTGTTTTTGATGAGCTCGAAAGAGTTTAAAACCTATCGACATAAAGGAGTTGTCTACGAACAAATGCCACTCGGCGCCAAACTCAACTTGGATAATGTGGTTTTCTCTACTGGTGGAAATGCAACAAACGCAGCCGTTACTTTCGCGCGACAAGGACTGCGCAGTAAATATATTTGGGCACTCGGTACTGACATAGCGAGTCACTCTGTACTCGCTGCGCTGGATGAAGAAAACGTCAATACTACCAATGTCGTAGTAAACGAGAAGTTCAGAGCGAGCTATTCAACTATCTTACTGGCAAAAAATGGTGAACGAACAATTTTAAATTTTCATGGCACTGAGCTGCCAAGTGATGGTCATCCACTTGATCTATCGGTCATAGAAGATATGGATTGGCTGTATCTCTCGGCTCTTAATAACATGCCATTACTAGCAAAAATAATAGATTTAGCGGTAAAGCACGATGTCAAAGTTATGATGAATCCTTCTGGAAAGGAGTTGGCGGAAAAACAAAAACTTAAAGCGCTTCTCCCGGATATTGAAGTCTTGATTATGAATAAAGAAGAGGCTGCAATGCTTGTACAAGGTCATACCACCCTCGAGCTGCTTCATCATTTATCACATTATTGCGCTGTCAATATTATCTCGGATGGGCCTCATGGTGTGATGGCGACTGATGGAGAATATATTGTGCGGGCGGGCATGTATGAAGATGTGACAGTGGTGGATCGCACGGGCGCGGGCGATGCGTTTGGGTCAGGGTTTTTAAGTCAATGGTCGCAAGGTAAATCTCTGCAAGAAGCACTTATTTTTGCGAGCGCAAATGCGACATCGGTAGTGACAAAAATTGGAGCTAAAGAAGGTATTCTCCATAAAAATACACAGCTTCATCACATGCCTATAGATATAAAAAAGTATAAGGACATATCATGACAAAATTTCTCCAAGAGCTACTAGATGCCGAAGAGCCGTTATTTACGATAAGCTTACATGATTTAGAGAAAACGAGCGGCCGAAACAGTGTTGATGTCAAGCTCATGAGTGACATATTAGCGAGTTCCTTCGAGGCTATGCGCTTACTAGGTCTGGATCATAACAATACAACTGGTAAAGAATTCTATCGTGCCTTACTTGCGCGTATAGAGGCTGATAATATGCGCGTGGCAAAACTAGTTGGCGGAAAAGATCCTGATGATATTCGTGTAATGGTACCGAAACTAGTCGCAACCGCTAATAAAGTAAAATTTAATCGCAAAGTATTTGTTCTAAAGCACGAAAAGGCAAAAGAGTTATTGCGTCAAATGCCGCCGAAAAACCTCATGAAGCATCTCGGCTATAAAAAAATTGATGACTTATTTAGGAATGAACCATTTGGCGAATTATATACAGCTTTACGATTCTCGGAGGGTCCTGATTGGCTTAATCGATACGATGAGCTATTTAAAACGGTTCAAGCCAAAGATTATGAAGAGAGAGATCTTGAAATAATTGTTATGAATCATGAAAAATATGTTGATCTTGCGAAACATTTCGTCGAAAAAAAGTTTCATAATGTAACTCATACGAAAGAACTCGGCACAATTATTGTTGTACCAGTACAAAAACCGCGTTGGAAAGGTCTAACGCTCAAAACCTTACCGCTACTTTTTCACTACATGAACGAAGTGAAGCTATATTCTACGTTTTTTAAGTACAAATCTAAAACAGTAAAAAAATTTGGCGAAGTTGTTGTAGAGACACTGATAGCTGATCCAGCCAGTGGTTCGCAAATGGCTGGTCGTCATGTGCACTGGCGTGTCATACAGCGCTATTTCGGTAAAATAAAAGACGAGGCCCATCCTGAAGCCTTTCAACCACATCTACAACCCGAAGATCTTCATTGGCGAAGAGCGGAAGAATTACTCTATGAGCTCGACCCTAAAATGAAATTTTGGAAAGACCGCGATTGGGTAGGGATGATGTTTGATGACCAACCAGTAACTACTAACATCATCGACGTATCGCTTAGTTACTCAAATGAGATTTCATATGATGATCGATATGTGTATCATTTTAGGGAAAGTTTATGGAACGAAATTTTCGCACGTTATATGGGAATGCCGGTGCTTGAAAAACAAATTCTTGAACAACTTGATAATGATATGGTTATACCAGAGAAACTATAAAATTATCTATTCTTGAATTCTCTGAAAATAGGTGTCATTTTCTTCGCAGTAAAATTTGTTACTCTCTGCAATATTCACAATTTGTTCTACATTATCCGTGATCGCCAGAAGCTTTTCGTCGCCGGGTGTAATAAGTTGCGAAGACCCGTCAAGCATGTGTTTATTGATGAAGTCGGTGAAGTCAGCCCAATAGTCGCTGTCAAATAAAATAATAGGCGCTTTATTAGTTTTATGGGTTTGTGTGAGCGTCAATATCTCGCCTAGTTCATCTAATGTGCCAAAGCCACCTGGAAAAAAGATATATGCATGAGCAAAAAGGGTCATCATAATTTTACGAGGCGCAAAATGCTTAAAGCCATATGATTCGTTGACGTATGTATTGAGTACTTGTTCGTGAGGCAGATCAATATTAAAGCCTATAGAAGCACCGCCAGCCTCAAAAGCTCCTTTATTAGCGGCTTCCATAATGCCATAGCCACCTCCAGTGACAACAGCAAAGCCTTTTTTAGCAAGAGCATAGCCTAGTTCGTATGATTTTTGATAATAAAAATTACTTTTTTCTAATCGAGCCGAGCCAAATATAGTAACGGTTTTTTTGTGCTTACCGAGAATTTTATACCCATTATTAATTTCTTCATCGAGATGATCAAGTCGACTAATTGCTGCTTTTAGGTGAATATCACGTGGTATACACACGCCAGGTTGGTGCACATCTTCCATTACAGTAAGTATAGCCTACCTAGAAAAAAACGCCAAAAGCATAAGGATAATGATATAATTTAATTCAATATAAAATAGGAGAAAAGCAATATGAAACAACGAGGAATTGGTACGCCAGAAGCAGTCGTTATCTGTGTCATAATTATCATCATCGGGCTACTAGGCTGGAAGTTTATGGATATGAATCAACAAAAGACCGAGACTCAAAATACTAAAAATTCATCTAGGAGTTCGAATGTTGAGAGTATGCAAAAGGACGAGAGTGCTGCGAACAAAATATCGGTCGAAGATGACAAGGTAGCAGCCACTAAAGTTGCTTGTTCAGTCGACAACGATCAAGCCACTGATGCCGTGGCTCGATTTTCCTCCAAGTACACGGAAGTTAAAGATGGAAAATATGCTCATTTTTCTGGGGCATGTTCCGCGTCGGACGAAGAAGCAATGTCAGGTTTCCACGCCTTTATGTATAAAGAAAACGGAAAATGGACAAGACTTACAGCAGGGAATGGCGAGCTCTTATGTAATGACTTAGAGAGTAAAAAATTTCCAAAAGAGTTTATTGAAATTTGCCAAGGACCTTCATTAGAGTAAAACCAGTATATAATAGGTAAGATGTCTAACTTTCATCTTACTTCTACCTATAATCCAACTGGTGATCAACCGACAGCTATCCAGAAACTGTATGATGGCTTAAGAAACAATCATCGTGAACAAACTCTTCTGGGTGTAACAGGTTCAGGCAAGACCTTTACGATGGCCAATATTATTACAAAGCGCAAGGTGCCGACACTTGTTTTGGCTCACAACAAAACACTTGCAGCTCAATTGTATGCAGAATTTCGGAATTTTTTTCCCGATAATGAAGTCCATTACTTTGTCAGCTATTTTGATTACTATCAACCCGAAGCATATATAGCCAGCAGCGACACCTATATAGAAAAAGATTCTCGTATTAATGAAGAGATTGATCGGTTACGCCACGCTGCTACCACTGCGCTATTGACACGACGAGATGTGATTATTGTTGCAAGTGTGAGTTGCATCTATGGCATTGGATCGCCAGAAGATTACGGTGATATGTCGATACTAGTTCGCCAAGGCGAAAAACGTTCTCAAGATAAGTTTATCCGGTGGCTAACCGATATTCAGTACCAACGAAATGATGTCGATTTTCATCGTGGTACCTTTCGTCAAAGAGGCGATACGGTCGATGTTTTTCCTGCAGGCAGCGACACAGCTTACCGTCTAGAATTTTTTGGTGATGAAGTCGAACGCATAACGCAAATCGATCCACTTACCGGAGAAATCTTGCATCAACCCACACAAATTAAAATTTTTCCAAGCAGCCATTATGTCACTCCGAAGCAAAAGTTAGCTGTGGCTATAGAAAAAATTAAGCAGGAATTTGAAGAACGCATCGCTTTCTTTGAAAAAAACAATCAATTTCTCGAAGCACAACGTTTATCACAGCGCACCAAATATGATATCGAGATGCTCGAAGAAACCGGCTTTGTAAAAGGCATTGAAAACTATAGTCGCTATCTGACCAACCGCGAAGCGGGTGAGCAACCGGCAACACTCCTAGATTATTTTCCAGAGGACTTTTTACTTTTTATTGATGAAAGCCATATGACCTTACCTCAGGTTCGTGGTATGTATAACGGTGATCGGGCACGGAAAGAAACACTTGTAGAACATGGTTTTAGATTGCCAAGCGCCCTCGATAATAGGCCATTGAGATTTGATGAATTTCAAAACCACATTAATCAAGTTATTTATGTATCTGCTACGCCTGGTGAATATGAAACGAGTCGCAGCCAGACTATTGCTGAGCAGCTCATTCGACCAACTGGTCTACTCGATCCCCAGATTGAAATTCGTCCGATTGAAGGTCAAGTTGATGATTTGATTCATGAGATACAAGAACAAATAAAAAAACACCAGCGTGTCTTGGTAACTACTTTAACTAAACGCATGGCTGAAGATTTAAGCCAGTATCTTATTGATCTCGATATCAAAACAACGTATTTACATAGTGATATCGATACACTCGATCGTGGTGATATTTTGCGTGATTTACGATTAGGAAAATACGATGTTTTAATTGGAATTAATCTTTTGAGAGAAGGACTCGATCTACCCGAAGTCAGTCTGGTGGCGATAATAGATGCAGATAAAGAAGGCTTTCTTCGTTCTTCGAGCGCCCTCATCCAAACTATCGGTAGAGCAGCTCGTCATCAAGAGGGTACGGTAATTATGTATGCGGATACAGTTACATCGTCAATGCAGACCGCAATTGACGAAACAAATCGTCGACGAGCATTACAAACAGAACACAACACCTTGCACAACATAACCCCCCAATCTGTTGATAAAGAGATAGACGAAGGATTACGTTCTTTAATCCCGCAAAAAGAAGAAGACATGAAAAAAATTAATCTCAAAAAAATTCCTAAAGATGAATACCCTAAGTTGATCCATGAATTAGAAGCAGAAATGGCTCAAGCAGCAGAAAAACTTGAGTTTGAGAGGGCAGCTGAACTCAGAGATATTATTCATGAAATACGCAGCAAGTAAAGGTTTATAGACCGCTCGCTTTCGTGTATAATCACTAGCAGTATGGCCATATGGGGTAGCCAACAAAATAAGGCGGATAATGGATATGCACTTCCTACGGTGTTGATCCTCTCTTTTGTACTATTAATTATTTCGCTTTCTACCTTTCAAGCAGGTGTGGCGCTATCTCGATCAATACTCGATCAGCATTGGAACCGCCTTGCCAAACAAGCTATGGAGGCAGGTGTAGCCTACGCAACAAGCTGTGCCAAGCAGCTTGATACGAGCTGGTCAGGTCTTGCGCCGAATAAAGAATGTAACGGCAATACTATCACTGGACGAAGTCAATACTACGCACATGATATTTCGAGCTCACCTAGGTGGCGTGCAACCTATACCGTCTCAAACGTTCAAACAAATAGTGGTCTATATGGTGAATCAACCGCTACTATTACTGGTCAAGTTGATGTCCTGAGAGATAATAATATCAATGGTATTGCTACGAGAAGCTACAAGTCAAAAACCACCGCTTTTGTGAACCAAGAGGTACCATCATATAAGCGTTTTTCGGTGGTTCAAGCAAATAGTGGTGTAGCGTGCGTCTTAATTAGCAAAGATGATCCAGCGACTACGACCGTAAATGAGAAAAATCAACTGTATTGTACTCCTGACAGAAATACCGGAACTATGACACGTTTCCCAATCCCTGCCTCGGAAATTGTGCTTGATTATAGAATGCTTTACACTGAAACAAATCTTACTGTTCAAGGGGTATGTGCCTTAACAAATCTATATAAACTTTACTGTATGGGTCCAAATTACACAGGAGAACTAGCGAATGGTACACGTACGGCTGTGGCCTATAATTCCCCAACTGTGTTTAGTAAATCAGCTAGTGAACCTGTGCTGGTGAAAGAATTATGGACTGGAACAAACGTCCTTGGTAATATGTGTGTGCTCAGCGTAGATACCAAGATGTATTGCGCTGGACGCAATGCACAAGGCACGTTTGGAAATGGCACAAAAATGACAAATCCCTATAATGATGCACTAGGGGATGCGTGGGCGGTAGAATCATTTAATACCGGTAATTATTTTAATGCTGGCTCATCTCTTCGCGTAAAGCGTGTGTATGCACATATCACGATACCGACTAATTCACCCCAGGGTTTGTTAAAATCTACACAACTATATAATCCTATTACCTACCGCCGCTGTGTGCTTGCAACTGATGATCAGATCTATTGTGCAGGAGCCTGCACCAGTTGGAGAGGCGGTTTATTATTTGGCACGGCTCGAGCTGGCAATGCCAGTAACATAAAAGGCTGCGGCAAGAAAGAAGGAGCTTCAAATTCTCCTGCATCAGTTTTTGAATCTAATCCTGCTCCCAATGGCTATAGTGGTGATGGCAGCGGATGCTATGGTTCAAAGAGTAATGGTGCAGTTGACGGAAGATATGGGTTTAATGGGGAAACTGATGATCGAGCTGATTGCTATTTATCACCAGTCAAGTTTCAACTTCCTGTAGGCTTAAAAGTACGTCAAGTGCGCATTACTCAAAACAATACCTTTTCATCCAGTTTATGCGCCTACGTCAGTAATGCCAAAACCTATTGCACCTTTTCAGACTATCTCTATAATTATGAGCTTCATGAACCAACAAATATGGAAACGATATAAATGAAAAAAATACGAATGATTTTCCAAAAAAAGTACCTCCCACTTATCATTGTAATGATAGCCCTTTTTATTGGGGTTTACGGCATTTACACCTATCAACAAGTACAGACAAAGTGGCAAAATATTGCTCACGATGCAGCAATGGCGGGTGAACAATACGCAAAAACGTGTGCAAAAACATCTGGGATAGAATGGACAAAATTAACTCCAGCCCTAGACTGTAGAGGTAACATTAGTCAAGGTCAAAAAAATGTTTATGCTTCAGGTAAAGGTTGGCAGGCTACCTACGAAGTTAAGGCAGCTAAATTTAATCACTCAGAAAAAAAAGCTCGATTTCAGGTAGTGGGGATAGTTAAAAAGTTTGCTGACGCTTCTTATATCACAAAAATATTCACCTCAGAAAATAGTGTTATTTTAAATGTTGATGAAATATCTACGGCCATTATGGAACCTTTTGAAACCAACGGGACTGGATTATGTATTCTCAATGCTACTGGTCAATTACGTTGTAAACAAATATTCAATGCTTCTACAAATGTTTTAGAGCTTTTTAATACCGGTACGGAAAAAGTTATAGCCTATGAACCGCTTTATTATTTAGATCTATCTGCGCTAGCGGTGTGTGCCCTCACAGATGCTCAAAATGTCTGGTGTGCAGGTGTTAATACCAATCATCAGTTTCTTGATAGTCAAAGTGGAGCCTATGTTGTCCCACTAACTGCTCCTGTAAAATTACAAAAAGCTGGCGGCGTCGACGTTAAAGCCAAAGCCTTATGGACTGGTGTTAATATATCTGGTAATGTATGCGTACTTGGTACGGATGATGTTATGTATTGTACCGGTGGGAATGTCATGGGAGTATATGGCAACGGTACCGCTAATACCACAGGAAATATCGAAGATCCAAATACGTTTGGATCAGCCATCGCGCAACCTTCCTTTAGTTCTGGCGATTTTGCTACAGGGGTGAAGGTTAAAAAAATCTACGGGCATTTGACGTATAGTCCCTTTAATTCCATCAGTATTGATGACTTTGACTATACTGAACTGATTCGTCCTGATCCCCCAAGAACCTATGGAGTTAATTGGAAAAGATGTGTGCTTGGTACTAACGATCAATTATATTGTGCCGGCGTCTGTAGCGAACGATATGGTGGAATTTTATTCGGAAATAGTCTTTACGGTAGTGGGACAAAAGGGTGTGGGGTGACGGGTAGTCCAACTGGAGCGACTGCATACAGTCCAGCACCAAACTTATCAGGAGGAAATACAACATGGTGTGGTGGGTGGAACTTTTATTATGTCCCACCACCACCCGTTACCCTCGATGGAGGAGGTCTCATATGGGATAACAGATGTGGAGGATATCTCTGTTATGGAGGATCGCAAGACGGTACAGCATGGGCTGATACAAAAGATCCTAAAGCACGCTGTTATTACACACCAGTTAAATTCCAGCTTCCAGCCGGGGTCAAGGTCAAAGAGACTGAAATCGGCTGGGGAGCGAACTCTGGCTCAAAACTCTGTGTTTTCGGTACTGATAAAAACATTTATTGTACCTTCTCGGCAGGTAATAACCCGAGTTTTATGAGAGTATCCGAGCCGCGTGATATTAATACCATGTACAAGTACCCCGCCTCATAACCATACATGCGTTTGC
>CAZJUR010000004.1:0-69055 GCA_964549525.1 uncultured Candidatus Saccharibacteria bacterium
CGTGATATTAATACCATGTACAAGTACCCCGCCTCATAACCATACATGCGTTTGCACCACTATTCGTAAGTCCGTATAATAGAAATATTATGACTAGAATTTCGAAAGACGATATCCAAAATTTAGCTGATATGAGTCGAATCTTCCTGAATCCTGACGATCTAGAAGCCCTTTCAAACGATATTACGCAACTCATTAGTTACCTCGATATGCTCAAGGAATTGGATACTGAGAACGTAAAGCCAACCTACAACGTGGGACAATTACAGAATGTGTGGCGAGAGGATGAAGTCGGAAATGAAATTAAAACTGAAGAACTTTTGCAATCAGCTGAATACGTCGTAGATAATCAAATAAAAGTTCCAAAGGTGCTTTAAGCTGTATGACAGAGCCGATAACTTCAATCGTTTCACGTGTTCAAAAAAAGCAATCAACTGCCGAAGAGCAAATTACTCAGGCGCTACAGCGAGCTAATGAATACAATGACGAGCATAATATTTTTATATCAATTCTCCATAAATCAGCCTTGAAGCGCGCAAAGGAAATTGATGCGCGCCTCTCACGCGGTGAAAAAGTCGGAAAACTTGCCGGTGTTCCCTTTGTGGCTAAAGATAATTTTTTGACCACTCGTTCTCAAACGACAGCTGCAAGCCATATACTAAAAAATTATACTGCTCCGCTCCAGGCAACAGCGATTGAGCGACTTGAAGCCGAAGGAGCGATTTGTATCGGAAAGACGAATTTGGATGCCTTTGCACATGGAAGTAGCACCGAGAATTCAGCGTTTGGTCCAACTAAAAACGCCATAGATACGACACGAGTAGCTGGTGGTAGTAGTGGCGGATCAGCTGTAGCAGTTGCACTCGGTATTGTGCCATTTGCATTAGGTACAGACACTGGTGGGTCCATTCGTCAACCGGCTAGCTTTAATGGCGTTGTCGGAGTAAAACCGACCTACGGCACGATCAGCCGCTACGGGGTCGTCGCAATGGCGAGTAGTACAGATTGTATTGGACCAATTACTGCTTCATGTGATGATGCACAATATGTTATGTCTATTCTGGCTGGCAAAGACGCTAAGGACCCTACCACGCTACCGGACTTCTGGACGCCGCAAAAGAGCATAAAAAAACTCCGCATTGGTATTATTAAAGATTGTTTCAATGAACAACTCCCATCAGACATGAGAAAAGCAGTTACCTCATTTTGCGATACCGCAAAGACAAAAGGACATGATATTAAGGAAGTCGAACTTCCAATGATTAAATATGCTATTGCGATGTACTATATCATTGTCCCGGCAGAGATCAGTAGTAATCTCGCTCGCTACGATGGTGTAAGGTATGGAAGGCGCGCAGCGGCAGATACCCTGTCTGAAGTATATGGGAAAAGTCGAGATGAAGGCTTTATGCCAGAAAATAAACGGCGTATTATACTGGGGTCATATGTTTTATCAAGTGGATTTTATGAAGCCTATTACAATAAAGCTCAAAAGGCGCGTACGTTGTTGATAAACCAATACAATGCGTTGTTTGAAGAATGTGATATTCTCATTTCACCTGTGGCTCCAACGACCGCTTTTAAGCTAGAGGCATTTTCTCACGATCCACTACATATGTACTTAGCTGATGCGATGACTGTACCAGCTAGTCTGGCGGGACTACCTGCCGTGAGTGTGCCATGGGGTACTGATGCAGACAAGCTACCAATTGGTATTCAACTCGTAGCTCATCATCAGAATGATGCAACTATGTTGGCGTTTGGGGCAGAAATGGAGAAGTCGCGTGGATAATATCATTATACTTTTATTTAGCGCCATAGTAATAACTGGCTTATTATTGCTTGGACTGATTGTTTTTACACGAAGAAGCCCGAAGGGTGTTGACACTGAATTTTATCGTGCTCAATGGCTTCAGATCGAATCATCGCTTGATGACAGTGAAAACTCCCGACACATCGTTATAGTTCAGGCAGATAAGCTTCTTGATTCTGCCTTAAAAGATCGAGGCGTTAAAGGCAGTACGATGGGTGATCGTATGAAAAATGCAACGAAACTGTTTCGTAATAATAATGCGGTATGGGCTGCGCACAAATTGAGAAACCGAATTGTGCATGAGACGAGTGTCACTGTTCGTCCACAAACTGCTCAGCATGCTCTTAAAGCTTACAAAATGGCACTGAAAGATTTGGGGGCATTATGACAAAAACGTCGTACGTACCTACTATCGGGATCGAATGTCATGTGCAACTAGCGACTACCACCAAGCTCTTTAGCCGAAGTGACAATGATGCGCGCGACAAAGCACCGAATACGTGTGTCAATGAAATTGACTTTGGGTTACCAGGTATGTTGCCTGTTCTTAATAAGCAAGCAGTTATCTTAACCATTAAAGCAGGCTGTGTTCTGAATGCTCGAATTGCATCAATCAGTCGATTTGATCGAAAACATTATTTCTATCCGGATCTTCCAAAGGGATATCAGATTTCGCAACTGTATCATCCGCTTGTAGAGGGAGGATATGTGCGTTTTGAGTTACCAGATGGAGAAGAAAAAAAAGTGCGTATTCATCATGCGCACCTTGAAGAAGATGCGGGTAAGTTAACTCATCAGAGGGATTATAGCTTAGTCGATCTTAATCGCGCCGGCACACCACTGATAGAAATCGTATCAGAACCCGATATTCATTCAGCTCAAGAAGCCAAAGCTTATGCACAAGAACTATATCTTCTTATGACGTATGCTGGCGTAACGCAAGGCGATTTATATCACGGCAATATGCGGTTTGATGTGAATGTCTCGCTTGCACCATATGATAGTGCGACACTTGGTACGCGCACTGAAACAAAAAATCTTAATTCTTTTAAGAGCGTCGAAAGAGCTGTTGAATTCGAAATAGAACGCCAAACTGAACTACTAGAAAAAGGTCAGCCTGTTCGACAAGAAACGCGTGGCTGGGATGAAGCAAAGCAAAAAACAACCTCACAAAGAAGCAAAGAAGAAGCACACGATTATCGGTATATGCCTGATCCGGATATTCCGCCGTTAGTTATATCTCGAGAAATGATCCAAGAGATCCAGCAATCTATACCAAAATTACCCGACGAATATAGGGAGACGTTTGCCTCATTAGAGCTGGATAATTCGGTCATTATTGCTCTATTACATCAACAGATTGTAGCGCAAATTATTGTAGCGGTATATGAAGCTTCAGATGCAAAAACAGCACGTCGAATCGCCAATCTGTACGCGAGTGCAGTTGATCAAGAACAAAACAGCAAAATAAATATAAAAATTGACGTCTCACGTCTTATCAAACTTGCAGCAATGATGAATGAAAATATCCTTAGTTCATCTGCGGCTAAAAAAGTGTTTAACGAAATGTTACAGGGAGATACACAGGATCCACAATTGATTGCAGAAAAACACGGCATTTTACAAACAAACAATGAAGACGAACTTAAAAAAATTATAGAAGAAGTTTTTCAAGACCCTGCCGCCCAAAAAGCACTGGATGATATTCGTCAAGGTAACGAAAAGGCAATTGGGTTTCTCGTTGGTTTAGTGATGAAAAAATCACAGGGGAAAGCCAATCCAGGTATTGTTCAAAAAATTATTAAGCAAAAATTATAACTACAAATCTGTTATAATAAAATAAGAAACGGAGATTTACATGTCGGACGCCGCATCAATACTAGTCATCATCTTAAGTGTTTTTTTGGCATTATTTTTAATTCTTGGCATCGTTCTCGTAGTGTTATTGATTCGTGTGACAAAAAAAATAAATTCAATCACAGATACAGTAGAAACTACCACAAAGCATTTTCAGTCAGCTGCTTCCAATATGTCACGATTTACTGTGCCGAGTCTTTTAATAAAAACACTTTTTACGCAATTTAAAAAAACAAAGCGAAAGGGGAAATAAGTATGGCAAAGGGGAAGTTTGCACTCGGAGCACTATTTGGTGCAATTTTGGGTGGAATTGCAGGTATTTTATCTGCGCCAAAGAGTGGTAAAGAAACACAACAAGACATAAAAAAGAAGGCAGATGATGTCAGCAAAGACCTTTCTCAGAAATACGAAGCGACAAAAACTGATGCTGAAATCAAAGCTGCTGAGCTCAAAAAAAAGACACATGATTTAAAAGATCGTACTCAGAAAGCTGTTGAAGCAGCGAAAAAAGAATATACCAAAAAAAAGTCATAATGATTAGTTTCATTCTAGATAGTTACTTTCAAAGTAATTCTTTTTCATGAATTCAAGGAGAAAATAATTAGCGCAGTTTTTATATGTATCTATGAGTAGTTCAAAATCATTAAAAGTAAAAGCATCAGATTACGTGCACCTTCATAATCATACGCACCATAGCTTGCTTGATGGTATGACAAAAGTTCGTCAGCTTGTAGAAAAAGTAAAGATAATGGGGATGGAAGCAGTAGCTATGACAGATCATGGCACATTGTCTGGCGCCATTGAGTTTTATAAAGCCTGTAAAGAAGAAGGTATAAAGCCAATCATCGGTATGGAAGCTTACGTAGCCGCGCGCAAACATACCGACAAAGATGTTCAAAAAGATAAAGCACGGTTTCATCTCATCATTCTTGCTATGAATAATAAAGGCTATGAAAATCTGATGCGTCTATCAACGATTGCAAACTTAGATGGATTTTATTTTAAACCACGAATAGATCATGAATTGCTCGAAAAATACAATGAAGGATTGATTATACTGAGCGGCTGTGCAAGCGGTGAGATTGGTGAAGCGCTCAAAAATAATAATTACGCAGAAGCAAAGAAAATAGCTTCATGGTACCAATCAGTTTTTCAAGATAGATATTATCTGGAAATGCAAGATCATGGCCAGTGGGAAGATCAGCTACGTATTAATGAAGGACTTGAAAAACTCCATACAGAACTCCATATACCTATGGTATTGACGGGTGATGCTCATTATCTCAATAAAGATGACGCAGAAGCCCACGAAATATTGCTGTGCGTGGGTACAGGGTCATATCTCAGTGATACAGATAGAATGTCGCTTGAAGGATTTGAGCTACATGTTAAAGACCCTAATGAATTTATCGAAAAATATCAGGACAGGCTGGAGCTCATAACGACCACGAAAGCCATTGCTGATAGATGTAACGTTGAGATTGAACTAGGTAATATCCTCATCCCCACTTTCCCAACACCAAAAAATGAAACAGAAAAAACAGTACTTGAAAAATTAGTATATCAAGGTCTAGCGTGGCGATACGGTGGCATCGATCGTGATAAAAGTAAAACATTGTCCGTTCTACAGGCAAAAAAGAAACTCTCTGAGCAAATCTTAGATCGTGCTGCATTTGAGCTTGGCGTCATAGATTCAATGGGCTTTAATGGCTATTTCTTAATTGTGCAAGATTTTATCAACTGGGGCAAAGATCGAGGAATTATTTTTGGACCTGGTCGAGGGTCGGCAGCAGGTTCGATTATAGCCTACGCAATTAATGTAACTGACTTAGATCCCTTAACCTATGACTTACTATTTGAACGATTCTTAAATCCCGATCGAATATCTATGCCCGATATTGATATCGATATTCAAGACACGCGCCGCGATGAAGTCATCCAATATTGTATCGATAAGTATGGCAAAGATCGTGTCGCAAATATTGTGACCTTTGGTACGATGGCAGCACGAGCGGCTGTTCGCGATGTTGCTCGAGTACTCGAAGTTCCGTATGTAGAAGCAGACCGATTAGCAAAATTAGTTCCTCCACCTGTACAGGGTCGTCATATACCCCTCGCTTCAAGTCGCGAAAATGATCCAGATTTACGACGTGAGTACCAGACAAATGAACGAGCGCACGAAGTCATTGATTTTGCCTCAAAACTTGAGGGCACCATCCGAAGTCACGGTGTGCATGCTGCAGGTGTCGTCATTGCTCCAGATGAGCTTATTAAATATGCGCCACTTGAAATGGCCCAAAAAGGAGTGATTTCTACTCAGTATCCAATGTTTCCGATCGAAGATCTTGGCTTATTGAAAATGGACTTTTTAGGTCTGAGTAACTTAACCATTATTCAGCAAACCATGCGTATTGTAAAAAAAGTTTATAATATACAACTTGATCTTAGTACCTTACCGCTCGATGATAAAAAAACATTCGAATTATTTCAACGAGGTGATACTACCGGTGTATTTCAGCTTGAGTCGGCTGGAATGAAGCGCTATTTAAAGCAACTCAAACCAACTGTTTTTGATGATATTATCGCTATGGTAGCATTATATCGGCCCGGTCCGATGCAATTTATTGATAGTTTCATCAAACGAAAACATGGTAAAGAAAAAATCACCTATCTTCACCCGAAAATGGAAAATGCACTTGCAAACACCTACGGTGTCTTGGTCTATCAAGAACAATTTATGCAAATTTCTAAAGATTTAGCAGGTTTCTCTGGCGGGCAAGCTGACACGCTTCGTAAAGCTGTCGGTAAAAAAATCATGGCGATGATGAAAAAAATCAAACCGGAGTTTGTCGAAGGTGCGATTGCTCACAGCGGAGCAGACAGAAAGTTAATGGAACAATTTTGGGATCAACTCGAAGAATTTGCAAACTATTGTTTCAATAAATCACATGCAGCTTGCTATGCAATGATTGCGTACTGGACTGCATATTTGAAGGCACATTATCCAGATGCTTTTATGGCAGCTTTAATGACAAGCGATGAAGATAATATTGATCGATTGGCGATTGAAATTGCCGAATGCCAGCATATGGGTATGAAAGTGTTGCCACCAGATGTCAATGAAAGTTTTGTTGAGTTTGCTATTGTTCCTGGTAAAAAATCTATTCGTTTTGGCATGGCGGCAATCAAGGGCGTAGGCGTTGGGGCAGTTGAAGCTATTTTAGAGGCTCGTGAAGATAAACATTTTGCTTCGATTGAAGATTTTGCGCGTAGGGTATCATATTCAAAAATCAATCGCCGCGTATGGGAATCGCTGATAAAATCTGGCGCGTTTGATTCATTTGGTGACCGATCGGATTTATTATTTAATCTTGATCAAATTCTCAGCTTCGCTTCAAAAACTCAAAAAGATATTTTAAGTGGACAAACTAATTTATTTGGCGATCAATCCGCTACATTGACAACTTCTCTTTTAAAAATTATTCCTGCTCCCCAAAAATATCATGAACGGGAAAAACTTGTCTGGGAAAGAGAGTTACTCGGTTTATATTTGAGCGCACATCCACTCGATAAGTACCATGATTATTTGTATGAAAATACCACACCGAGCAGTGATATATCTGTAGACGATGACGGCAAGACAGTCACACTCGGCGGGCTTATATCCTCAGTTCGAACAGTTACTACTAAAAATGGCGGAAAAATGGCATTTATACAACTCGAAGATATACACGGAGAGCTAGAAGCCATTGTATTCCCGCGCCAATATGACAGCTGTATTGATCAAACAGTCCAAGATAGTGTCGTAAAAATTAAAGGAACAATTCAGGCGCGTGATCGTCAAGGTGGAGTTCACGATGTTCCGAAAATTATTGTCGAATCAGTTGAGGTGATCAATCCTTCTATCGTAGAGTCATACACACCGAGCGGTAAAAAATATGTCACTAAAAATACGCCCTCCTCGAATGCTACGTCTCATAAAAATTCCGGAGCGCCAGAAAAAATACCAGATTCTCCTGTGGCGCCCGCACCTACGACCTTATACATACATGTGCTTGATCCAAATGAACATCAAAAGCTTCATGATGCTAAACAAGTTATGAGTCAGTACGCAGGCGCTGACGATGTTATTTTAGTGATAGGCGCAAGTAAAACTTCTGCTGTCAGGATGCCATTTAGGGTGACTATTTCGCCGGAATTAACTACTCAATTGCAAACTATTTTTGGGAAAGAGTTTGTTGTTGCGAAGTAACCGGCTGCTCCTGAAGTCTAACGCCAGTTTTAAGGGCATATAACGCAATCCCTGCTGCCACGCTTACATTAAAAGATTCTTTTTTGCCTTCCATTGGAATTTCTGCAATATCAGTGCATGTTTGTAATAAGTCTGACGGTATTCCGCCTATTTCTTCGCCGAGAATAAGAAGTGACTTACGAATAGGCTGAAGTGAGGGTAGTAATGTGGCGGACGGATGCTGCTCAAGACCAATAATGTTATATCCGTGAGACTTAAAACTGTCGATTAATTGAAGTGGATGAGGAACATGCGAAAACGGCACCTCCGCTTCCGCACCTAAAGCTGTTTTACTTATTTCTTTATTTATTCGTTCCGCTACATGCGGTAAACGCGTATCGTTGGGAACTTGAGGATAGGGACTATACCCACTTAGATATAAGTGTTCAACCCCAAACCCATCACAAGTCCGAAAAAGTGACCCTATATTATGAGCCGAACGAATATTATGCGCTAAAACGGCTATACGCACTGATTTCATATTGCTACTATATCATATCTGCTTATGCTTCTGGTACAATACATAGTAAATGGTTCAAAAGGATAAGCAAGTAGAACGTTTTCGTGAAAGCGATGAGCGTGCGACACAACAACGAGCAGCATTACTAGGTTTAAAATACCTCGATACGAGAGGTATAGCTGATTCAGCACCGCTCGTCGATAATTTGATGAACGTTGAACAAATGAGAAGTGGACGCATGGTACCTCTCAAGGTAGGAAGCTGGAGTTCGGGTCCATATGTCTATGGCGTGACGAGTGATACGCCGAAGTCAGTGATGGGCTCGCTAGTTGATAAATGGCGCGAGGAAGGAATTGACGTCCAGTTTCTTCTCATTAGCAAGCTAGGATATCGAGAATACATGGATCGCTATGATCCGCCAAAAGAAATTATTTACGATGACGTCGAAATTGCCCAAGAAGGCGATAGTGAGACGATCGAAGCGGTATCAAAAACACTTGAAACTGTTCGAACCGATGATATTTTAGACTATCTTATTCAACAAGCTGACGCACTAGGTGCAAGTGATATTCACATTGAAAATCAGCGAGAAAATGTGCGCATTCGGTTTCGGGTTGACGGCGCTTTACATCCAGTTGCCTATTTAACGCATGAAAAATATCGGGTTTTAAAAGCATCGCTTGCCTCGCGCGGCGGTATCTCCACAGCATCTGATGATGCGCAAAGCGGAAGCATGCAGACTGAAATTCCAGAAAAAGACGGTGTGGATGCTCACTTTTTAAATATGCGTATTGAAACCGTTCCAGCGGTATACGGTCAAGATGTTGTCATTCGACTCTTTAATTTTGATGAAACGCTGTTAAATCTTCAAAACATTGGTGTCAATGATCGAGAGATGAGTGCTATTAATGAAATTATTTCTCACCCTCGCGGAATGGTCTTGATGGTTGGACCTACTGGTAGTGGTAAATCTACTACACTCTATAGTATGATAAACGCGCTTAATTCACCTGATCGAAAAATTTTAACATTAGAGGATCCGGTTGAGTTTCGTATTCCAGGTGTTTCGCAAATACCAGTCAATACAAATAGCGGCAAAACTTTTAATGACAAACTACGCGCGGTACTGAGGCTCGACCCCGATGTTGTCATGGTGGGAGAAATCAGAGATGTTGATACCGCCCGCACGACGATCCAGGCTGCTATAACCGGTCATCTGGTACTTTCGACATTCCACGCTGAAACAGCATCTGCAGCATTTAGTCGTATGATTGATATGATTGGTATTAATCCGATCTTTTCTACAGCGATTCGTATGATTATCGGTCAGCGATTGGTGCGAAAACTTGATGACAACAAAGAATCATACATCGCCGACGAAGCCACCGCTAACTGGATACGAGAAACATTGCGTGATCTACCTGAGAGCATTGAAAAACCATCACTTGATGGCGAGATTACCCTGTATAAACCTGTTGAAAATGAAGACAATCCGTTCGGGTATCGGGGAAGAGTCGTCTTGATGGAACAATTGATAGTTGATCAAGAAATACAGAAATATTTACGCGGTGAACTCGCGCCAAATGCTGATGCTATCGAAGAAACTGCTCGAAAACAGGGCATGGTTACCATGCTCCAATCGGGTGTACTGCGAGCATTACATGGCGATACGACGCTAGACGAAATCCATCGCGTGTTATAAAGTACTTGATTTTTTATACTGCTTATGATATATTTCCCACAGGATGGCAGAAAAGCTCGTTATCGGCGGGTTTGCAAGCACCAAAAAGCAAATACAAACAGTCGCCATTAAACTATCTGAACATTTCGACGTTGACGTCGAAGGACTGAATTTTCGTGAGGCTCTCGGTAAACCGCGAGCCTTTTTTGATGATCAATCACTCATCACACATTCTGGTGGTATGCTCCCCGTAGCTCATAGTCAGCCATATGATCTAATCGCTGTTGCTCCACCTGTTCCAGAGAGAATTTCTAAATTACTGTGGCGTGGCTGGTTAATGGGGCGAAAACTCGGACAGGCAGAAGCAGCAGTGACAAAATTTCGTGACACTTCGCAATTTGAAGCACTTCGCTATCCACAGACTCACTTCGGGCGGCTACCGGAGATTAGTCAGTTTAATGCCCTTGAGGCCGCTTATCATCTGGGTAAGCGAGGGGTTGAGACAACCATTGTCTTGATGCAAAACGATGGTATTTTTCGCTACGACCATAGTGTAGTTCACGATGAACCAAGTCGTCCGTATCGACTTATCTCACTAGAAGGAGAACATGTTGATTTTACCAATCATCCAGCCGAAATTCTTGGGTCAATGAGTGTGGCAAGCCAGGTTAGGTTTAAAAGAAAGTGCGAGGAACTCTATTCATCGCAAGGTCATTTGGTCGCAGCATAAAAGCTTTAACGAATAGCGCTCGCGATTGCAGGCACCAGTCGATCATCAAAAACTGATGGGATAATTTCATCTATCGATGGTGTTTCCACTAGTTCTGCAATCGCTTCGGCGGCTGCTATTTTGTGCTGATCAGTAATTTTAGTTACGCCATTGTCGAGCGCACCACGAAAGATGCCAGGAAAAGCTACAGCGTTATTGACTTGATTTGGCAGATCACTTCGCCCGGTTGCTAATATTGCAACGCCAGCTTCATGTGCAAGCTTCGGGTTAATCTCTGGATTAGGATTGGCTAAACCAAAGACAATAGGGTTCTTGTTCATAAGGGCTATATCCTGAGGAGTGAGTAAATCTGCCTTACTAACGCCAATAAAAATATCAGCATCTTTGAGCGCATCTTGTAAACTTCCTTCACTATTATGTGGATTAGAGATTTCCAGAAGCGTCTCTTTTTCTTTATTTAAATCAGTACGATTATGAGAAATAATACCTTTACTGTCGATCAATATGATTTCAGGCTGCGCATAGAGATATAACAATTTAGCAATTGCTGTTCCGGCAGCACCAGCCCCAATCATGGCAATCTTGCACTCTTTTAAATTTTTCTTGAGCACCTTCATGGCATTGATGAGTCCTGCGAGTACCACAACTGCGGTGCCGTGTTGGTCGTCATGAAACACCGGAATGTCGAGCTCAGCTTTGAGGCGCTCTTCAACTTCAAAGCACTTCGGAGCGGCAATATCTTCGAGGTTAATTGCTCCAAAGCTCGGTGCGATTCGAGTTATGGTTTCGACAATTTCGTCAGGAGTGTGCACATCCAAGACAATAGGTATACTGTCAATATCTGCAAAATGCTTAAAGAGCAGAGCCTTGCCTTCCATGACGGGGAGACTGGCTTTTGGTCCGATATCACCAAGACCGAGCACGGCTGAGCCATCGGAAATGACTGCAACGAGATTGTTTGTCCATGTATATTCACGAAGCCGGGTCTCGTCATTGGCGATTTCTTGACAGACTGCTGCCACGCCAGGGCTATAATACGCACTGAGTTTTTGACGGTCAATTTTTCCGCCGTCACGCAACTTCGTCGTAATTTTGCCGCTATATTTTTTATGCAGATCAAGTGCTTGTTGATTTATATCCATATACTTTAATTGTATCACCTCTTTATTTTCTTTAGTATCTGTGCTATAATCATATATTGACTATTGAATAATAATTAAAGAGGTGAGACAAATGAGTTTTGCACTAATCGATAAAGTGAATAAAGCACACGCTAAACCAGAAGTGGTCGACGCACGAAGCGGCGATACTGTGCGCGTGCATCAGAAAATTAAAGAAGGTAACAAAGAGCGTATTCAAATTTTTGAAGGTGTGGTGATTCGATGTGATCGAAAAAAAAGCCTGACGAGCCGCATTACGGTACGGAAAGTTACGAGTGGCATTGGCGTCGAAAAAAGTTTTCTGCTTCATAGTCCATTGGTAGAAAAAGTCGAGATTGTTCGTCGGAGTAAAGTTCGCCGAAATTATCTGACCTATCTTCGTGAAAGGAGCGGTAAATCTGCACGCCTTAAAGGTGTTGATTTTGATCGTGAGGCAGTTAATGACGTTCGAGATCCTCACGCCGAAGCAGAAGAGGCACGCCTAAAAGAAGAAGCCAAAAAAGCTGCCGAAGAAAAACAGGCCGCCAAAGAGGCTGAAGAAGCCGAGCTCAAGAAAAAGCAAGAAGAAGTCGAAGTTCGACATAAAGACAGCTAGAAGATCATTCAAAAAAGAAAACGCCCAGAAATGGAGCGTTTTTGTTACACTAAAAAGATGATTGTTGGGGTTGACGAAGTCGGGCGAGGGGCGTGGGCGGGACCGTTGGTGGTCGGCGCGGTTGTATTAGGTGGCGTTGAGATCGAGGGTTTAACTGACAGCAAGAAATTGACAGCAAAAAAGCGGCAACTTCTGGCACGAGAGATTAAAGAGAAAGCTATAGCTATTGGTCTCGGTTGGATTTCAGCTGAAATCATCGATGTTATCGGGCTTTCTGCTGCACTCGCTATGGCGGCGCGGAATGCACTCAAAGAAATCACTATCCCGTACGATAGCATTATCCTCGATGGAACGGCTAATTTCTTAAGTGATCCACGTAGCAGCACTATGAAGCAAGCCGATCTTTTAATACCAAGTGTGTCAGCGGCGAGTATTATCGCCAAAGTTGCGCGTGATTATTATATGATGACAAAAGCACATGATGAGTTTCCGCACTATGGCTTCGATAGGCATGTCGGTTATGGTACAACAGCGCATAAAAAAGCACTGATCGCACATGGTGTATCTTCGCTACATCGAGCCAGTTTTAAACCGATTCGGCAACTGCTCGGTGAGAATCAACGCGTAAAGCAATCAAAAGTTGTCGATACAATAGGTCGCCGAGCAGAACTCGCTGCAGCTCAGTATCTAGAAAAACAGGGCTACACTATCCTTGATAAAAATTGGCTCACTAAGTGGTGTGAGATCGATCTTGTTGCTCAAAAGGCTGGCACAGTCTATTTTGTAGAAGTAAAACATCGGGCAAGTAAAGATCAAGGCGGTGGGTTAGCGGCAATCACCAAAAAGAAATATGCGCAGATGCGCTATGCTGCTGAATTTTGGCGGCACATCAATAAACATACAGGTGATGCAAAATTATCAGTTATTACAACTAATGACGACCCGCCGCGTGTTACGACATTTCTCGAAGACGTGTCGTAACCTCAGTCTGGTTATAGTCAATCCAGTCTATCCGTGCTTCGATTTCTTTTATACCAATATCAATTGTTCGTTTAAGCGCCAATTCATGCCGTTTGTCTGTAAAAAATTCAGTGAATGCTGTTAACTCATTTTTCGTACTGAATACACTAGCGGTGTAATAGGCAAATACATCATAGTGATGATCATTTTTATAGGTTGAGTCTACCCAGTGCCAATTATCTTTTAACCACTGCCACGCGTCCTGACGTGTCTTGCTATTACGAATTAAATACGCAAACCATCGTGGTACATCTTGCGCACGAATAATAGCTGGATCTTTACCAAGTAGTGATAAAAGGTATCTGCCAACTTGTGGATCTGTTGTAGCAGTAAGACCCGCTGCAATATCTATCTGGATATCGCTCGACGATGTTTTTCCGTAGTACGCAATGAGTTTTTTACATTCTTTTAATACATTATCGCCATGTTTAATACGCGCACCAATAATGCTTGATCGTAATTCGGGATTAAGATCACGAATATCTGAGATGCTCTCATAACGTGTGAGCGCCTCATTAATTACTACTGGTTTTTCGCCATAGAGCGCCAGACCTGTAGCTGTCGCCCGAAGTTTTGCGGTATTTTCTGGCTCATCTTTTTGTATGTCCCAACCAACAGCTTGATAGATTGAATTGACGACATTTGAAACGTATTTTTTTAAATATGGTTCATGTACTGTATCATTTTCAACAAGTCGCTTGAGATCGCTCATAAGTAGAGCAATAAGATCCCACACTGGTTGCGCTGTTTCATGACGATATGCCTCAAGAATTTCAAAAAATTCCGCTGCTTTTTTGAGGCGACCACGACCCAATAAACTGACATCACTAAGATACTGCAATCTATCAATAGGCCCGAAAGACGATATATTGGCTAAAAGTAATTTTTCTAAGTGTTGGTCATATTGGGTAATGAAGTATCCTTGATCTTCACGATTGAGTTTGAGCGTTTTTTTATTACTCACGTTTATGCGAGCTTCTTTTTGGGAAAGCACAGGGAATGCAGAGGCATCTTCGCAAAATAACGGCACTGTCCATAGTCTATCGTCACCTACTTCACCAATTCTAAAATGTTTCTGACGTACATGCAGTGTGGTATCTACGAGTGATGCAAATATAACCGGAAAACCTGATTGCTCTAACCATGGTTTCATGAACGATCCAATGTCTTTAGAGCTCACTTCGCTCCACGCTTGCCAGAGATCATCACCAGTTGTATTGGCATAGGCATGGCGTTCGAAATAAAGTTTTAACCCATCGACAAAAGCTTTTTCTCCAATATAATTTTTGAGCATATATAAGAGATTTCCACCCTTTGCATAAACAATCGCTGGGTCAAACAACGTATTGATCTCGTCTGGATGATTGACGGCTATTTTGACTGGCTGCACGCCAGGTAGTGCATCACGACGCTTAGCCAGGAGACTTTCATGAGCTGCAAACTCCTCCCAAATATGCCAGTCGGGGAAAAGAGCATCTACTGCGACATATTCCATCATATTCGCGAAACTTTCGTTCAGCCATAGATCATCCCACCACTTCATTGTAACCAAATTCCCAAACCACTGATGAGCTGTTTCATGTGCGATTACCGTAGCCACTTGCTGTTTTGTGGCAACCGATGTTTCACGTGGGTTAACTAGCAAACATATCTCTCTATATGTCATCAGCCCCCAATTTTCCATTGCACCAGATGAAAAATCTGGTATAGCCACATAATCTGCTTTAGGCAATGGATATGGTGTCGCAAAATAGCTATCAAAAAACTCAATAGAGCACTTTGCGGTTTGACATGCGAAATCCAAATCCTTTTTTGAATGTGCTTTTGTGGACCAAATACTGACTTCTACGCCGTTCTTGGTATGAGTTTTGACTGACTGTAAATCTCCGATTACGAACGCTAACAGATACGTTGACATGATAGGGCTCTTTTCAAACGTGGTTATAAGTATATCTTTTTCTTTTGTTTGTCCAGCGATCGGCATATTTCCAAGTACTGTCATATCTGCGTCAGTGTGTAGGGTAAGTGTGAAACGTGCTTTTGCAGCTGGCTCATCAATACACGGGAAAAGCTCTCGTGCATGATGGGCTTCAAGTTGCGTAGAAAGCAGTTCCTTTTTTATACCATTCATTTCATAGTACGATGGATAAAGCCCATGCATGGTGTCAGTAATATTGCCAGAAAATTCAAGCACTATGGTGAGTTTTTTTGTTGTTAGTTCTATTCCTATGTCTAAAACACATTCATCATTCTCGCGAAAAGACCCCTCACATGGAATACCATTGATTAAAGCTTTTTTAATCGTAAGGTCTTTTGCATGAAGTACTACCTGTGAGGTTTTTTTTCGGCTGGTGGCTTCAATGGTAACTATACCCTCAAATTTTCGAATTGATTGATGAATCTTTAATACGAGCGTGTAATCTTTCGGCGTAAGGTCTTGAGATAAATGATGAAATGACTGCATACTACTATCTTACCAGAAATATTATTTGCATATATATTAATGATATTTTATAATGATATTAATGACTCAAGAAAATCAGATATCAGTTAGTCGACCTGTTGCTTTCCATGATCGTTTTCTAACGCCTTTATATAAAAAACACGCTAACTTACCCAACTCAGTTGTCAAACGTGTAGATGACAGAAATACCCTTCAGTTTACGTTGCTGCCGACAGTTACACATTCCTCACCGATCTCAAATGAAATTTTTTGGAATCGCATTCACCATGACGCTGAACTTCATCATTTGTTTAACTATAATATTCAGGGTACTATAGAGTCGATCGCAATACGGTCACTCTCAGTCTTACTTATTCCAGACCAGGATACTCAGCGTAGAATTCGACAAGAAACAGCTAAGATTGCCGAGATGTTTGAATCATATGATTATGCGCAGCGAGCAGTTACTCCTCACATCAGTACCTTGACAAAAAATAATGGCATTGACATTACCGCTCGTGGCGAAAGTGACATCGCACTGGTGACGGCATTTGCGGATGACTTACAACAACTCATTAAAGAAACAGATAAAAAGTTCGTGGCATTTAAGCCGACTTTAAAAATATTTCCTGCGAGTAATTGAATAATCGCGCGATGTATGCTACTATATAGCATAGAATTCCGGCCCCATAGGTCGGATTTTTTTACGAAATGTAATCAAGGAGCATACATATGGATGGAATAAACGTTAAGCAGTTAACCGCCGCAGTGCGCGTTATCGCAGAGGAAAAAAACCTCCCAGAAGAAACGGTTATAGAAGTAATCGAGCAAGCTATCGCTGCTGCCTGGCGGCGTGATAATGGTGAGCGAGATCAAATCGTTCGATCAGAAATTGATACAAATAGCGGCGAAGCAACTATTTATGTCGGAAAAAAAGTTGTCGAGGAAGTCGAAAATGACATTAATGAAATTTCTATGGCTGATGCTAAGAAGCAGAAAAAAGATGCAGCATTAGATGATATTATTGAGCGCCAAGAGCAGGCAACGAGCTTTGGGCGAGTAGCGGCTCAAACTGCTAAACAAGTTGTCTTGCAACGTCTACGCGAAGCAGAGCGTGAAGTGGTGTCAGCCGCTTATGAAGATAAAATTGGCTCTATCTTGAGCGGAACTGTTCAACGAGTTGAATCACGTGTAGTACGGATCGATCTCGGTCACGCAGTGGGTATTTTACCGCAAAGTGAGCAAATACAGGACGAATATTATAGTGTTGGTAACCGCGTCAAAGTACTTCTCAAGGAAATTGAAAGAGGCACTCGGGGTCCACAGCTTATTCTCAGTCGAGCAAGCGAAGCATTTATTGAGCAGCTCTTTATTCAAGAAGTACCCGAACTTGAATCTGGAGCAGTCGAAATCAAAGGAATTGCACGAGAAGCTGGTCGTCGTACAAAGATCGCAGTTCACTCGAGCGTACCTGGTGTTGATCCTGTCGGCACATTTGTGGGCGGTCATGGGACAAGAGTTCGTGCCGTTATGAATGAAATTGGCGAACAGGAAAAAATAGATATTGTCATATTTAGCGAAGAACCAAAAGAGTACATCACAAATGCAATTAGTCCGGCTGAAGTGGTCCGTATTGAAATACAAGATGGCCCTGAAAAGCGTGCAAAAGTGATTGTGGAAGAAGATCAACAGTCAATCGCGATTGGGCGCGGTGGTCAGAATGTTCGAATAGCATCGCGACTCACGGGCTATGAATTAGACATTGAAACTGCTAAAAAACCTGAGAAAAAGCCAAAGAAAAATATTGAAGATTCGCTCCTTAGTGCAGTCGAGGAGGCAGAAGAATAAACCACAATCTGTTATTAGCACTCATTGACATAGAGTGCTAAAATAGCATATACTTTTACTATACCGAAATGTATAAGAAGGAGGTATGATAAGTATATGGCAGATAAATTTTACGATTTTTCAGCACAATTTACTGATAATGCTCGTGATAGTTTGCAACAAGCCGAGCAGATAGCACGAAGTTTGGGGAGCCCATATATTGGTACCGAACATTTACTGCTGGGAGTTTTGAGCCAAAATTCTTCAGTTGGGGCGCAGCTGCTCCAAGAAGCAGGCGTTACACTTGATCGTGCTCAGACCGCTCTCAATCTTACTCCACGAACTTTGATTGTCGGCACAGGTATACGAGGATTAAGCGAAACAGCCAAACTCACTCTCAAAATGAGCTGGGATATTGCTCAAGAATTTCATCAAGACTTCTGTGGAACTGAACATATCTTATATAGTATTCTCTCTCAAAAGAACGCTCGTGCAACAGTCCTTTTAAAAGATATGAATGTTCCAATTACTGTTTTGACAGCTGATATAGAAGACTACTTACGGCATCAACAGCAATCTTTTGGGTTGAATTCAGGGTCGCCTCATGTGAAGAAGCGACCGTCAAAAAAGAACGCACTAAATACCTATGGTGTAGATATTACTCAGCTTGCACGTCAAAAAAAGCTTGACACAGTTATTGGTCGCGATCGTCAAATAGAAAGAATGATCACTATTCTCTCTCGCCGAACAAAAAATAACCCAGTTTTGATAGGTGAACCGGGTGTGGGTAAGACAGCTATCGTCGAAGGTTTAGCGCAGCGCATTGTGAGCGAGCAAGTTCCTGAGCATTTGTTAGACCGGAAGATTATTCAGCTTGACCTTGCAAGTATGATCGCGGGCACCAAATACCGAGGCGAATTTGAAGAACGGATTAAAAAAGTTATGAATGACATTATGGCGGATGACAAAGCCATAGTATTTATTGATGAGCTTCATGTATTAGTTGGTGCTGGTTCAGCCGAAGGCTCAATGGATGCCGCAAATATCTTGAAACCTGCTCTAGCGCGTGGTAAATTCCGCTTAATTGGCGCCACGACGATCGAAGAATACCGTCAAAATATCGAAAAAGATGCCGCTCTCGAAAGGAGGCTCCAAGCCATAATTGTCCCAGAACCTTCTACGCATGAAACAGTTGCTATTTTAAAAGGCTTAAAGCACCACTATGAATCTCACCATAACGTATTAATTAGCGATAGTGTGATTGAGAAAACCGTTTCACTCGCTGAACGATATGTCACCGAAAGATTTATGCCTGATAAAGCCATCGACGTTTTAGACGAAGCAGCCAGTCGTTTACGTGTCAAACATGCTACGATTGCACCTGAACGCCGTAAAATTGAACGAGAGATTAATCACCTGAACGCTAAAATGGATGAAGCTGTTTCTTCAGAAGATTACCAGCGGGCTGCACTTTATAAAACTCGGATCTCTCAATTAACTAATAAATTGTCCACTCAAAAAACGCAGAAGCCTAAAAAACCCGTGAGCTTGGAAGAGCAAGATGTGGCGAGCGCTATCGCCACCATGACGGGCATCCCAGTTTCTCAATTGGTTGCACGAGAAGCGAAGCGGTTACGTGATTTAGAAAAGCATTTACGACGGTATATTATCGGACAAGAAGAAGCTATTACAGCAGTGGCTCGCTCTATTCGTCGAAGTCGTTCTGGCATCAGTAGCACCAAACGACCTATCAGTTCATTTATTTTCATGGGACCGACAGGTGTCGGTAAGACCGAACTATCAAAAGTGTTGGCTCGAGAGGTCTTTGGGAGCGAGAAAGCCTTAATAAAAATTGATATGAGCGAATTTGGCGATCGCCATACAGCTGCGCGTTTGATTGGTGCACCTGCAGGATACGTGGGGTATGATGATAGCAATCAATTGACCGACAAAGTTCGTCGTCAACCATATAGCGTCATTTTATTTGATGAAATTGAAAAAGCTCATCCTGATGTCCTGCAGCTTTTATTGCAAATATTAGAAGACGGATCATTAACAGATGGCAAAGGTCGTCACGTGAATTTCTCACATAGTGTTATCATCCTAACAAGCAATATTGGAGCGGAGGCAATGCAGAAAGAGGCGTCGCTCGGTTTTCGAGCCCAGTCTAAAAAAGATACAGACGATCTGCGCGATCTCCACGAACGCAATAGTGATGTTGCACGAGATAGACTCAAGCAAATTATGCGCCCAGAATTAATCAATCGATTTGATAATATCATTGTCTTTAAAGCGCTTACTAAACGTGAAATTAGACGTATTCTTGATGTGTTGATGACGGATCTTCAGGAACGATTAATGGCGAAGGGCCTACGAGTTGTATTATCATCAGCTGCAAAAAATATGCTGATCGAGAAAGGCTATGATGAATTTAATGGCGCTCGACCACTCCGAAGAGCGATTGAAGATCTTGTAGAACATCCAATTGCTGAAGGAGTTTTATCTGACACCTTTACGCCAGGTAGTGTCTTAGAAGCTACCGTAAAAAATAACCATATTGTAGTGTCACTTAAAAAAGAGGAATAAGCTTCATGCGTCGTCTCGGCTCTCTATTGGTCCTTTTTGTTTTACTCGGAAGTATCTGGCTGTTTGTCAATCGACAGATGGTTATGGATACAGTTGTAGCTCAAAAATATGATGTACCCTCCGAAATGACGCAGATAGGAATTGACATTACATTGACCGATCAAGCCACTTTTTTGCTTGATGCCTCCCAAGCACAAATTGCTGACCAGTCTTTATTTAATGCGAAATGTCAAAAAAGAGAACAAAATAGTGTTGTACTTGGCTGCTATATCCATCCGCACGAACTATATGTTTATAGAGTAACAGACTCGCGTTTGTCTGGTGTAGTAGAGACGACTACTGCACATGAGTTATTGCATGCCGTATATCTTCGCCTAGATGATCAAGAAAAAAAACGTATCAACACTCTTTTAGAAAAATCATTACCAGAAGCACTCAGAGACAACCCATCGCTTCAAAAGCGTATTGAGCTGTATGATCGTATTGAACCAGGTGAACGGCTCAATGAGCTCCACTCCATTATCGGCACAGAAGTCACTAGTATACCATCTTCCCTCGAAGAACATTATAAAAAATATTTTAAAGATCGCGCTAAAGTTGTCTCGTATGCAAAAAAATATACGGCAATCTTCCAAGAGCTTCAATCGCAACAAGCAGCTATTGCGGAGTATCTTAAGCAATTAGCCCAACAAATTACCCGTGAGAAAGAAGCTTACGCTGAGAATATTCAGGCTCTCAACAGTGATATCAATGCATTTAATAAGCGTGCTCAACAATTGAATGGTTTTTCGAGCGAAAGTGAATACAACAACCTCCGCTCGTCACTGTTAAATCGCAGCGAAGAAATGAATACAGCGCGTCAAGATATTAACCAAATGATTGATACATATAACGAAAAAAGAGATGAGCTTCAGGCTCTTAATATAGAGGTGGATGAACTTAATAGTAAACTAGATAGTTCGACTCCGCTTCAGCTATAATATATAAAATAGCCTATACTTAATACTATATGAATAAAAAAACCTCTCAATATGTATGCCAGCAGTGTGGTGCGATATATCGAAAATGGGCAGGTAAATGCGAAAATTGTCAGTCATGGAATTCGCTCGTGGAACAAATGCCATTGGCGACAGGTAAGTCTGCTGTTGCACGAAGTAGCGGTAACAAACTAAAACCACAATCACTGAAGGAAGTAGCGTTAGATTCAGTACAAACGCGTTTAGCAACCGGATTTTCGCAAATTGACGATGTGCTCGGCGGTGGCTTTATGCCTGCAGGCGTAACACTGATTGCAGGTCAACCGGGTATAGGGAAGAGCACCTTATTATTACAGGTGGCTTCTCATATAGCGCATAAAAAATCGGTATTATATATTAGTGGAGAAGAATCGGTTGGGCAAATTAAGCTTCGCGCAGAGCGTCTCGGAGCTGATTCACAAGATGCCCTCAGCTTGGTCAGCTCCACGAGTGCCGATGATATTGCGGCAACTATTTCAAGTAATACGTATGACCTAGTTATTATTGATTCAATCCAGACCTTATCATTGGCAGATATAGCAAGTGCACCCGGCTCCGTTAGTCAAATTACCAACGCGAGCAATGTCATTATTCGAGCAGCAAAAAAATCAGCGTCGAGCATTGTCTTAGTGGGTCATGTAACCAAAGAGGGTTCTATCGCTGGACCTAAAATTCTCGAGCATTTAGTCGATGTTGTACTGAATTTTGAAGGAGACAGATATGGTGGATTTAAAACAGTACGTGCCGTAAAAAATAGATATGGTTCGACGACAGAACTGGCGGTATTAGAAATGGATTCAGATGGCTTGAAGCAAGTTGAAAACCCTTCGGCAGCGCTTTTAGAAGAGCGACAAAATACTGATGGTTCAGTCATACTTGCTACAATTGAGGGTACGAGACCTTTACTAGTAGAAATTCAGGCTCTTGTCAGCCCCACGCATTTTGGGTATCCTAAACGGACAGCAAGTGGTTTTGATCTCAATCGTTTAAACCTTTTAATTGCGGTTATAGAAAAACGAACTAAATTGAAATTATCGGACAGCGATATATATTTAAATGTAGTCGGTGGCCTCAAATTAAATGATCCTGCTGCCGATTTAGCTGTCGCTATGGCTATTGCATCAGCTGCTGCCGGACGTAAACTCGCGACCGATACGGTGGTGTTTGGCGAAATTGGCTTGGGAGGAGAGATACGTTCAGCTACTGCAAGTGATAAACGATTAGCTGAAGCTCAAAAGCTTGGTTTTAAAACTGCTCTTACGCCTCGACTCAAATCACGTTCAACTATCGCCGTTGAAGTAAAAGATTTACGAGCAGCGTTGATTGATTATTTACATAATAGATAAAAAGGAAAATATGGAATTATTACAAACTACTCTACTACTACTCATTATTGCGGTACTATTATGGCAGCTAAAACCTGCCATGAGAGGTCGAGCAAAACATGCGTATATCATTGATAGCTCAGTTCTGATCGATGGAAGAATACTCGATATAGCAAAAACCGGTTTCTTGCATGGTCAGCTATGTATACCATCAAGCGTTTTACGGGAAATACAGTACCTCGCAGATAATAGCGATACAGCTAAACGTGCTCGAGCCAGACATGGCCTAGATATTGTGTCTGAGCTGAAGCAACTAGAGGCTCTCTCGGTCACTATTATTCAAGATGGCCTTCCTGGTGAAGGTGGTGTTGATGAACGGCTTATTGAGTTATGCAAAAAATACCAAGCTGCAATGTTAACAATTGATTTTAACCTCAATAAAGTTGCACAAGCTGAGGGCATTACCGTTCTCAACATTAACGAACTGGCGCAAAATCTTCGGACAAACTATCTACCTGGTGAAAAACGATTCATTACACTTGTACAAAAAGGAACTGATAGTACTCAAGCAGTTGGGTATCTCGAAGACGGGACAATGGTTGTGGTGGATAAAGCCGTATCACATATCGGCACTTCGGTCGAAGTAGAATTTCAACGTACCATACAAACTCAAGCTGGTAAAATGATGTTTGCGAACCTCGTATCCGCAGTCAAAAAGAACAAGCACTCTCAAAAAAATACTAAGTCAACCTCTGCTAGAAAGTTTCATCGACAGAATTCAGAAGAACGCTTAGTGCAGTTGGCAAATAAGAAATAATTTTACGTATAGATTTAGAGATTACGGACCGGAAATAGTAAAGGTCTTAGTAATACTACCTGAATAGAGAGCAGAGTCAGTCACTGTTACCGCCACTGTATGACTGCCGCCAGGAGTAAGCGTGACAGTTCGAGAATACGTACCACTATTTCCAGCTGGTTGGTCCGCTGCTTGACCATCCACAGAAATAGAAACTGTCTGTAAGGCGTGGGTTCCTTGTGTGACATTTGCTGTAAAGGTATATTGATTACCGGCATTCGTTACCGTCACGTCTGTAACAAACGGTTTGACATCATCGCACTTGTGTTTATCGTCTTCGGCGTTGGCATCATATCCATCGCCAGCAGTTACCACCATTTTTTTAGTAACAGGGTCTTGGGTTTGAACCACACCTATATCAATCCGAGCTGCATCTGGAGTACACTGTGTGGCTTTTTTCTTTGATATTTTGTCAAAGGTAATAGTAGCATTCGATTGAACAGGTTTGGTATACCACGACGGGTATAATTCCCCACCGATTGTTTGAAGACCAGCTGGTTGCGTGAACCAATCGCCTGGCTTCCAGCTACCGTCTTTTGCAAAAATATCCTTGTGAATCGGTCCCATGATTTTATTGACTGTTGGTCCGACAATGCTTGATAATGCATTGCTCATTGGTCGTGTATCATGATTGCCAACCCAAATGCTCATGGAAACTTTGGTACTGACGCTATTCATCCACAAATCTTTTGATTTTGTTCCTAAGTTAGAAGTACCTGTTTTGGTAAATGTTTTCACGCCAGGTACATTTAAACCACTAGCGCCTCGTCCAAAGGAAGGTGCACGTGCGTTATCATCGCTCAATATGCTTTCCAGCATATATGGTATCTGTGGATCAATAACTTGCTTAGGCTGGTCTTCCCACTTCTTGATAATTTCTTTGTTAGCATTTTTCACTTCTAGCACAGAAGCATATGGTTTGTAGACACCACCGCGAGCTAGTGTAGCAAACGCATTTGCATGTTCGACTTGTTTCAACCCACATCCACCAATCGCTGCAGCTAATCCGACTTCTTTATCGACACCATCAGTACAATAACTTTTATCACCTAGTTCTTGAATAGTTTTAATAGTATCGTCGCGTCCATTGATGTACATAGCCTTAACGGCTGGAATATTACGAGATTGGGCAAGTCCCTGTCGAATTGTGAGATTACCTAAGAATCTTTTATCAAAGTTTTCAAGTTTGGCCCCATAAATTTGATCAATCGGTTCGTCCTTGAGAACCGTTCCAGTCCCATAATTTTGACCCGTTTTTTGTTTAAATAATGACGCATACACTAATGGTTTAATACTCGATCCGGGTTGAATGAATGAAATAGCTGCATTATCTTGCCCATAACCTGGAAAATTATAATCACGACTACCTTGCATGGCGAGAACTTGTCCTGTCGCATTATCAATGATAGTAACCGCGCCATTATCAAAATTGGCGGTTCGTGGCAGGGATGTCTCAGTAAAGAGTGAATTGACTGATGCTTGTACTACCTCTTGAACGCGGTTGTCTAACGTAGTTTTTACCGTTAAACCACCTTTCCCGACCGTCGCCTTACCAAGCTCTTTTTCAAGTTGAGCTCGTACCATTTGGACGAAATGGGGGGCTTTAATGTCCTTATATTGATCTGTTTCTGGCTGTATGGTGTCTACAACAGCAACTTTTTTTGCTGCATCAGCTTCTTTTTGTGTGATCATTTTTTGCTCTACCATATTTTTAAGAACAAGCTGCTGTCTTTTGAGAAGATATGGCCGTCCAGCTACATTATAGGGATTATATGTAGAAGGGTTTTGAGGCAATGCAGCCAGCAGTGAGGCTTCGGCAAGCGTGAGGTCTTTAGCTGATTTAGCAAAATATGTTCGCGCAGCGGATTCAACACCATTTCGACGGCCACCATATGGTGATTCATTGAGATACAGATTGAGGATCTGATCTTTGTTATACATTCGCTCAACCTCAATCGCTAAGATTGCTTCTTTGAATTTACGAGGCACACCACCAAGACCTCGATTTTGAGCCTCATCTGCAAAGAATACTTGTTTAACTAACTGCTGCGTTAAGGTAGAGCCTCCTTGTGTGCTACCACCACTAAAGTTATTAACAAACGCGCGTGAAATACCAGAAATACTAATCCCGCCATGCTTGTAGAAATCTTTATCCTCAATAGCAATTGTCGCTTTTTTCATATACGGAGATATTTCATCCGATGGTACAACGAGCCGATAATTACTTGAACCCTTATCTTCCCATAATAAAACGTCATTACGATCATAATATCTGGTAACAGTTGTCTGAACGCGCTTAGCGAGTTCGCTCGGTCGAATTGCATCAAGTTCTCGACGAAACAGAGCGAAAATAGTACCAAACGTCAATAATCCAAAGAGAAGGGCAATGCCGAGTATTTTCGCACCCATTAAGGCGCCATCACGACTAAACCAGTATTTCGCTACTCGACGGGGGTGCATACGATGAGCAGTACGCATAAAAGGGTTTTTCGGCAGTGAAGCAAGGTACTCTGCTTTTCGACGAAAACGAGCATCTTTTTTTGCTTTTCGTCGCGCAGATAAATTCGAATAGACACTCAATCGTGTTTTATTGCTCGAACGTGGTTTTCGTATCACCTGTTTGCTATCTCCTCTATCTCACTAAACGTAATGCATACATTATAGCACTAACAGTATCTTTTTCACATAACATATTGGTGTCTCTTTGTTATACTTATACTATGACTTTATCTGAAGACCTGCACTGGCGCGGACTGATCCACCAAACCACACTGAACGATAATACCAAACTCAATACGCCTCGAATATTCTATCTAGGAGTCGACCCGAGTTCTGATAGCATGACTATAGGCAATTTAGCTGTCGTATTATTAGTGCGTCGGTTGATTGAGGCAGGCCATACTGGCATTATGCTGGTTGGAGGAGCAACTGGGATGATTGGTGATCCAAAGGAGACCGCCGAGCGTACATTAAAGAGTGTCGATGAAGTCAGCCGCAATAAAGAAGCACTTGCTAAACAGTTTCGTCAGTTGCTTGCAAATTCAAATATTGAGGTAGTCGATAACTATCAATGGTTTAAAGATATACAATATATAGATTTCCTGCGTGAGATAGGGAAAAATTTTTCTATGAGTCAATTACTTGATAGAGATTTTGTCAAAAAACGTACGGGAACAGATGGACAGGGGCTTAGTTATGCTGAGTTTAGTTATTCACTTATACAAGGCTATGACTTTTTACATCTATTCCGAGAAAAAAATGTGACGCTCCAGATTGGCGCAAGCGATCAGTGGGGTAACATGCTATCAGGTGCGCAGCTCGTTCGTCAAATGACCGGCAAAAGCGTTGACGTTCTCACCATGCCGCTCGTTATCAATGCAGAAACAGGTCAAAAGTTTGGTAAAACTGAAGATGGAGCTATCTGGCTCGACAGTTCTAAAACAAGCGTGTATACATTTTATCAATTTTGGTTCAATGTTCCTGATGATGCTGTGGCAGATTATCTAAAAATTTATACTTTTCTATCTAAAGAGGAAATTGAATCTATCGTTCAAAGCCACGTATCTCAGATGAACCAACGAACCGCGCAAAAGCGCTTGGCATACGAGGTGACTGCTATAGTACATGGGGAAGAAGCAGCAAAAAGAGTAGAAAAAGTTACTGATTTTCTTTTTGCGCAAGAGGATCAATCTGATGTCGCGCACGATCTCATCGACCTTTTAAAGCAGGAGCTTTCGTGTGTTTCTGCCGGAATACCGCTATTGGATGCGTTGCAGCAATCAGGGGTTGCATCTAGCAAAGGAGAAGCTCGACGGCTTGTACATGGAGGGGCAATTACGATACACGGTCAACGTGCAGATGAGCATGATATAACTGTTACGCATACAGTCATAAAAAAAGGTAAAAACACCTTTTTATTTGTAGCATAATGATGCATCTTGATACTTCACTTGAACAGATAAAAGGAGTAGGTACCAAAACAGCAGAAGCATTTGCGCGCGCTGGTTTATATACTGTTCGAGACGCCATCAATTTTTTTCCCTATAGATACGAAGATTATTCCCATATTCAAAAAACGCTCCACATTAAGCCCGGAAAAGTGACCTTAGTTGGAAAAATTGAACATCTTAGCACTAGGCGAGTTCGTCGAGGATTACATATCACTGAGGCGACAATTGTTGATGACACAGGAAAAATCCCAGCGGTCTGGTTTAATCAACCCTACCGTGCCGATCAATTACGTTTAGATACGAATCAACAATGGTTTATATCGGGTGAGTACGGTCTGCAAGGTCATAAATATCAGCTGCTCAATCCCAGCGTGGAAAAATATAGCCAAAGTACTATTAATGCTGCACGGATAGTCCCCATTTATCGATCTATAGCTGGTTTAAAGTCACATATTATGCGACGACTAATGTTTGAGCTAAAGCCGTTTATGAGTACGGCAGAAGAAATTATTCCATCAGAGCTACTCACGTCTTCGGTAAAAACAGCTCATGCCGACGCCCTCCTAGCACTTCATTTTCCTGATGATGAAAATGATATATCAACTGCTCAAAAGCACATTGGGCTAGAAGAACTATTTTGCTTGATGCTAGCAAGTCAACTCAACAAAGACAGTAACACGCAGCTGGTCGCTCGACCTATCAAGTTCGATGTACATCATGCGCAGCAATTTGTTGCCCGCCTGCCATTTACACTAACCAATGCACAGCGTATTGTTATCTGGCAAATCATCAAGGATTTTCAAATGAAACATCCCATGAACAGGTTATTGCAGGGTGATGTAGGATCAGGCAAAACAGTTGTTGCGGCAATGACTGCTAGTATCGCTGCCCAAGCTGGTTATCAAACAGCAGTTATGGCTCCTACGGAGATCTTAGCTCGGCAACACGCTGCGACAGTAGAAGCCCTCGTCATACCATTTGGCTTACGAGTTGGATTATTAACTAGTAGTGTAAAAGGATCCGCACGTAAACTCTTATACGAGGCTATTAAATCAGGAGAAATTGATATTATTATTGGGACTCATGCTCTTATTCAAGACACAGTTGTCTTTCATAAGCTTGGTTTCGTCGTGATTGATGAACAGCACCGATTTGGGGTTCAGCAGCGTCAGAAATTGCTGCAAAAAGCCACATATATGCCTCATGTTTTATTGATGACTGCAACTCCTATTCCGCGATCACTCGCTTTGACCTTGTATGGTGAGCTAGATATATCAATTCTCAACGAAAAACCCAAAAATCGTCGCCCTATCCGCACCAAACTAGTGTCACCTAATTCCCGTAATGAAATGTATGAAGCCGTTGAAAAAGAACTTTCTCATGGTCGTCAAGCGTATGTGGTTTGTGCTCGTATAGACGAAGATCATGAATCTGAAAAACGGAGCGTAGAGGCCGAATATAAAAAACTTCGCCAAACTGTTTTCTCACACCGGCGAATCGCATTGCTTCACGGACAGCTCAAAGCAGATGAAAAACAAAAAATTATGGAACGTTTTTTAGATCATAAAATTGATATTTTGATTGCTACCACCGTTATTGAAGTTGGTGTAGATGTTCCAAATGCAACCATCATGATTATAGAAAATGCAGACCAATTTGGGCTTGCGCAAGTCCATCAGCTACGTGGTCGAGTAGGTAGAGGCGAACATCAGAGCTATTGCTACCTTGTTTCGAGTACAAGTCTGAAGCCAACCAGGCGTATGCGTGAATTAGAAAAAAGCAATGATGGCTTTTACTTAGCAGAAATGGATTTAGAATTACGTGGTCCTGGCGAAGTGTATGGTAAAGCTCAGCATGGGGAACTAAAACTAGAGTTCGCTAATATACGTGATACTCAGGCGCTATCTCATGCCCAAAAGCTGGCTACAGAGTTCATACAAAAAAAATATAATTTGCTACAATATCCAGAGACAAAAAAAATGGTCGAACAATATCAACGCATGACAACACTTAACTAAACATGTATTCAGGCACGACGCTCCGTCACAAATCCGGAAATTTATTCGGTGTACATCAACGTATTAATCGAGTAGCACGACGCATTGTTCGACTTGAAACCGAGACGTTTTTCCCCGATATTAAGACAATACAACATTTTGAAGGTAAAAATGGGCCAGATGGCATAAAAAGTAAGCGACCAGGTGTCGATGAGCCATGGCACTTTATTAACCCTATGTTGCCAACAGATTCACCAATTATAACGGACATCCGAAATCATTCTCACAATCTCGTCACCGCTCTAAAAAAACAAGATAATGTGAAGGCTGCTTTTGAAGCCGCGTGGCTTAGTCACGCGATTACCGATGGGCTTACGCCAGCTCACCATTTTCCGTACGAAGATATGCTAGAGGATTTACGTGGAGAAAAAAAAGAGACGAGAGATACCATTAAAAGAAAATTAATGATCTCTGGCGATACGAAAAGAAAAAGCCTCCTCCACAACTGGCAGGTTTGGGGCGCCAAAGGTCTCATGACGTCGCACGTATTATTTGAGCTCGGCGTGGCGAGTACGACAGTCACGGTGCGTACGCGTACGATTGCTATTGCAGAAAGTGAAAAAAAACGTTTAATTCATGAAGGCTACGAAGCACTATTTTGCGAATCACTTGCTGCGATCCACCAGCTTCATATGTATGAAACATTTTGCAAAAAAGGTTGGACACAAAGCTTGGCTCGTCAAACAAAGAACATACTGTTACCGACAATTATGCACAGTGTTGCTCTAGCCTGGTATGACGCGACGTATCGTTCTGCTACGCCTGAAAAAACAAGATAGTGGCGTCACCATAGTTTTTACGTTCCTGTAAAGAGAGCGATAATTGTGGTGTGTCTTCATGAACGGGATAACTCACAATTAGCCATCCGCCTGGTACAACGTGTCGACACAACTTATCAATCACATCTAATCTAATTGTGTGATATGGTGGGTCGGCAAAGACTATATCAAACATTTTATCAGCGTTATTATCAGACCATGTCGAGATATTTGCCCGCGTCACTTTTGTGCTTTCTGTAAGATCAAATAAATCGACAGTTGCTTTAATTGCTCGGTGGGCTTGTTTACTGGAGTCGACAAACGTCGCGGAAACTGCTCCTCTGCTGAGAGCTTCAAATCCTAATGCACCTGAACCTGCATATGCATCAAGGACGCTCATGCCTTTGATGACACCAAGTGAATTAAAGAGTGCGCCACGAGCCTTTTCACTCATCGGGTGGGTTCGATTACCGGCAGGCGATTTAAAAATACGCTTCCCATATTTTCCGGCGATAATTCTCATAAGTACTAGTATACTGTATAAACTTTTCCACAGCTTTATGAAAAATAAGCTAGTCGATAAATTATGCTTATGATATTATGCACATAAGGCAGAGAGTGTGTGCCGACCTAACTTTGGAGTTGTTGTGGTGGACAATCATAGTATAGATCTCTTGCACGCCTCCCTGTCTTTTTTGATGTCGATAAGAATTATTTTAAATATACAATTTTACCCGCGTGCATATTGTAACTATTGTACATATCTAGACTGGTAGAAGGCACCGTAAAACATTCAAGTGATTGAGTGTTAAAATCATTGATTTCGTCTTGTGTTGGGCTGGTTAAATTCCATGCTAACATGTACTGATTGCTCGCATTTGCCGCACATTTATAACATAAAAATACGGCGGGGAAATTTCAAAAAAATATGCAAAGGGTTTTTCTGGTGGTGCGCGAGAGAGGACTTGAACCTCCACGACCTAAAGCGGTCACTAGCCCCTCAAGCTAGCGCGTCTACCAATTCCGCCACTCGCGCATGAGGATACCACAGCAGTATAACAGATTGATATGCTATAATAAAGATTAAAGGAAGCCCGGATTCGGGCATATTTTTATGAGTGACACAAAACACATTCGAAATATTGCAATCATCGCGCACGTTGACCATGGCAAAACAACTTTGGTCGATGGCTTATTAAAGCAATCTAATACGTTTCGCGGCAATCAAGCTGAGATGGATCAACAGCTGATTATGGATAGCGGAGACCAGGAAAAAGAACGTGGTATCACTATCACAGCTAAACAGACAACTGTTTTTCATGGCGACTATAAAATTAATATCATTGATACACCTGGTCATGCTGATTTTAGCGGTGAAGTCGAACGAACTCTTAATATGGCCGACGGAGTACTTTTAATCGTCGATGCTCAAGAGGGACCTATGCCACAAACTAAATTTGTGCTCAGTAAAGCGCTTGGTTTACATCTTCAACCTATTGTGATTATAAATAAAATTGATAAGCCATCTCGTCGAATCAATGAAGTGAAAGACGAAATCGACAATCTCTTCCTCGAACTTGCGACAGATGATGCGCAACTTCATTATCCACTTTATTTTGCGATAGGTCGAGAGGGAAAAGCATGGTCTGAGCTACCCGATAATCCCCAAGAACACACTGATTTATCAATTATTTTTGAAGCAATTATCGAGCATATTCCTGCTCCAAAAGCCACTATAGACGAGCCATTTCAGCTACTTGTGACTTCATTGAAACAAGATAATTTTCTCGGTAAATATGCAATTGGCCGAATCGCTCGAGGAACAGCCCGAAAAGGCCTAAGGGCAACTATTATAAAACCCGATGGTCAAAAAGTACCTGCAAAAATAGATAAAGTACTATCTTATCGGGGGTTGATCCAAGAAGAAGTGGATAATGCAATTGCTGGTGATATTGTATCGATTACTGGATGCGAAGCGGCGCATATTGGCGACACGATAGCTGATAGTGAAGTACCTGACGCGCTACCCACTATCGAGGTTGAAGCGCCTACCCTCAGTATGTATGTAGGACCAAATACGAGCCCGCTGAAAGGTAAAGAAGGGGAATTTACGACATCTCGTCAAATCGGTGATCGATTGCAGCAAGAGCTTGAAACGAATGTTGCTCTTCGGGTTGAAGATGAAGGCATTGGTTTTAAAATTTCTGGGCGAGGCGAACTGCACCTCAGTGTTTTAATCGAAACACTACGACGTGAAGGATACGAATTTGAAGTTGGACGACCGCACGTAGTTACGATTGAAAGAGACGGTAATGTGCAGGAGCCTGTCGAAGAATTATTGGTAGAAGTAGGTAACGAATTTGTGGGTGCAATTTCTCAAGAACTTGGACAGCGGCGAGCCGAAATGATTCACCAGGAAACTACAAGCAGTGGCGCAATTCGCCAAACGTACACGATTTCAACTCGTAGTCTCATTGGGCTCCGAAATGTGCTCCTTACAGCCACTAAAGGAACAGTTATTATGCATAGTTTACCGGCAGGTTATCAGCCGCTCGGGCCTAAGCAGCAGCAAACGCGAAATGGAGCTTTAGTAGCAACGGAAGCGGGTGAAACAACGGCTTATGCGCTCGATAATAGTGCAGCACGCGGTATCCTTTATGTCGGGCCAGGCACTACAGTGTATCAGGGCATGATTGTCGGACTGTATAATCGACAAGGCGATCTCGATGTCAATGTATGTCGCGGCAAACAACTCACCAATATGCGCACGAGCAGTAGCGATGGCACGGTCCAACTCACACCGTTTACCGACTTAAGCCTCGAGCAATGTATTGATTTTATCGAAGATGACGAGCTGCTCGAAGTCACACCAAAAAATCTGCGACTTCGTAAACGTCATTTGCATCCGAATGATCGTAAAAGAAAGAGTACATAATGCCTAAAAGAAAGAGAAACACCAAATCTCACGTAGCTCGTGAAGCAGCTCTTATAAATGCGGGAATGAGTGTGTGTCAAGCAGCTGCGACAGTAGTCACGGGTAACATGGGATTTATCGGCGAGGCTGCCCACAATCTGGGCGATGCAGCTTCATTTGCAGCAAAAGATCGAGCTATACATGCGTCTAACGAAGAAGAAAGCAGAAGTCGCAGCTTGCGACTTGGAGCTGCTGGTATTTTTGCGGCCGGTGGTGTATTCGGAGTAAGTGCGGGAAGCTATGAGCTTATGAGTAGCTATACAGAAACCGCTTCGCCAACAGCTATTGGGATTGCAGTTGCGTGTGCAGGTCTCAACACCATCATCGCTAAGCGTGCTCATCGTTCTGTACATGATACTGAGATGGACGAGACGATTTCATTGTGCGAACATCATACACATTCTCACTCCGAAAAAGACCCGGTTGCTCGTCCTGAGCGATACGAAGCGCTTTTAGATACCAAAATACACGCTTTATCAGATGCGGGTACTGGCTGGATTTATGTGTCAGGTCTCCTAGCTCAAGCTAAAGGTTATGGAGATCACTGGAGTGAATCCGCAGTGCTAGTAAACGGAGGTATCGCTTCTTTATCAGCGTCTTTCACCTTGCGTCGAATCCAAAGAAAAAGTTAACACCTTATCCTTTCACTCTATATAATAGTGACGCTGTTGACCAACTAAAACTGCTTACTGAACTCAGCCTTGAGTAGGTATTGATTTTATAGAAGATGACGAGCTGCTCGAAGTCAAACCAAAAAAACTACGATTATGGAAGCGAAACCTTAATCCAAACGACCGTAAACGTCAAAAGAAGTAACGTAGATTTTAGTAATATTTTAGCCTATGCGTAAAGCATAATGTGACCAATTTAATACAGCATGTACAAAAAAAATTATAAACTTAAATAAAATAGGTACCGACAATAAAATAATTATCCAGCATGTCACTTTTTGATTCTTTGTTGGCCGTCGATCTCTTATAATTTTTATGCTAGCAGTAATATTATAAAAAAGTATTAGTATATGAGGGAGGATAATTATCGGCATAGCTACCACGAGAAACGCAAATAAACTAAACCATGAACTTAGTATCAAAAAGAGATTTAACAATATAATCCTCTTTATGAACTTCTTCCATTCTATTGAGCTAATTTTTTTATTCTGAGACATTCTGCTTAATCCTCTTTTCATCTTCATGCTCATTATATTGCATAATGTACCAATTTTAAAACGTATCTCTGATATGTGAAAAGCTATATTCCCATTCTGCATCGGCTTTTTTATGAGGGTTAAAAATATTATCAGGATCGAATATGTGCTTGGTTTGTTTAAAAATTCCATGCATTTCTTTGCCATACATCTGCTCCAGCCACGGCCCGCGCACTAATCCATCATTATGCTCGCCACTCAGAGATCCGCCGTACTGTAAAACGAGCTGGTTAACTTCTTTCATTGCCGGCAATAATTTCATACGATCTTTAGGATCTTCTAGCTTCATGAGGGGAATAATATGAAAATTTCCATCACCTAGATGACCGGCGATTGTCGCAAGTAATTTATATTTTTTAATGATTTTCCGAATTTTCGGTAGAAATTCAGCGAGATGTTCTGGCCGAACCACAAAATCATCAATAAATGGCGCTGTATGTTTGTCTTTCACTTTACTCCGAAGTAGCTGAAAGCTTTGACGTCGCATAATCCAAAACTTTTCCGCCCTTCCTTCGGTAGGATTTTCCTCAATGCCATTTATTTCATACCGAGCTTTGTACTGCTTGAGTTCTCGGTGAAGTGTGGTTATTTTATGGCGCACTTCTGCTTCAGTAGCACCGTTGAATTCGACCATGACAGTGAGCTTCGGAATGCCCCGCACAAATTGAAACGCATCGGGCACTAAACTCACACCGAGCTTAAGCCATTTTTTAAGACCAAGTGGTTTTAAAAAACTAAAAAAGAACTTTATTCCTAAGAGCAACGTGGCATCATCAAAACATTCGAGCGTAGCGGGTTTATGCCGCAGTAGGTGAGGAATTAAGTTCCCTAACCCATTAATATCGCGCAAAAATAAAACAAGTAGTCCACTATGGGCACGTCGTTCGACGAGAGTAATATTGGTACGAGTCACGAGTCCAAGCGTACCCTGTGCGCCAACGATGGCTTTTGTCATATCAAAAACGCCGGTATCACGGTTCCAAACATTCCACACATGATAGCCGGTAGAGTCTTTAGACACATTGGGCCGAGCGGCTTGGACTACATCGTAGTTTTTTTCTAATAGATCAAATAGTTGTTTATAAATCTTACCTTCAAAGTCTTTTTGGCCAATTTTTTTGAGCAATTCTCGGCGATTGAGCGGTCGAACATGTCTCGTTTTGCCATCTGAAAAGACAAAATCAAGACCATGCACATATGCATCAGTCTTGCCATATTCAAGTGATTTTTCACCGCCAGAATTGTTATTGACCATTCCTCCTAGCATGCATAGATCACGACTTGCCGGATAGCTTGGGAGGAGCAAATTGTGTTTCAGACTCAGCGCATCAAAATCGCGAAAGAAAACGCCCGGCTCTACTACTGCCGATTTTGAAAGAATACGGGCCTGATTCATCAAGCCAAAATCCATGATTATCGAATCATTAATTGCAGCTCCTGACATATCGGTCCCAGCCGAGCGAGCCGTAAGCGATAATTCTGGATGATGTTTCTTTTGTTTCGCAACCAATGTCACAGCTCGAGTAACGTCGTGAGCATTTTTCGGTTTTATAACGAGTTTTGGCACAATCTCAAACATGCTTGCATCATGCGAATAAAAGGCAAGCTCATCGGCTGCTGTGAGTAGCTGTCCTTCAAAGCCAGTGCTTCGTATGGCGTCTGCCAACTGCTCGGTAGTCATTGTCATCTCTACCAAGCATAAACGTATTGCCTCGATCCTTCAAGCCCGTTATACTTACCAGAGAATGAAAGTAGCAGATACAAAAAGTGTGGTAGTCGTTGGCGGAGGGTTCGGTGGCGTTAAGGCAGCTCTAGAGCTCAGTCGTAACGAAGAATTCTCAGTGACGCTGATTTCGGACAAGACTGATTTTCGATACAATCCGACACTGTATCATACTGCAACTGGTGGATTATTTCGTCAATCCAGCATTCCACTCAAAGACATATTGCATGGCGGCTCAATTACGTTTATACATGCTGCTGCTCAAAAGCTCGATCGGGCTACGCAATCAATTGAATTAGATAATGGAGAAGTAGTATCGTATGACACTATCGTTCTTGCGCTCGGTGTCGTCACAAATTATTTTCACATTGATGGTTTGGAAAAATACTCATTTGGCATTAAATCTATCGAAGAAGTAGCAGAATTTAAGGCTCATTTACATAAATTGCTTGTAGAAAAAAAGAAACCTGATCTCAATTATATTATTGTTGGCGGTGGGCCGAGCGGCGTCGAGCTCGCCGGTGTTTTACCTGGTTATGTACGACAAGTTATGAAAAAACATGGCCTTAAAGATCATCGTGTTTCAGTGCGTTTAATCGAAGCTGCTCCTCGACTGCTGCCTCGCTCGCATGAATCTATTTCATCAGCAGTTAAAAAAAGACTTTATCATCTAGGTGTGAAAGTTGCTACCTCTCAGATAGTACGCGGTCTCGACGAAGACAGTCTCTTGGTCGGTGAAAAAGATATTCCGTCGCATACAGTGGTTTGGACGGCTGGTACAGCAAATAATCCTTTTTTCAAAGAAAATAATTTCACGCTCTCTGAAAGAGGTAAAGTAGTTGTCGATGAGTATCTCAAAGCCGAAGATAATATCTATGTAATTGGCGACAATGCTGATACACCATTTTCGGGCTTAGCGCAAATTGCCGTACATGACGGTCAATTTGTGGCACATGCAATTGAAGCTGCTTATCACGGGCAACGAGGATCAAGCTACCAACCGCACACGCCAGCAACTGTTGTGCCAGTGGGTGAAGGATGGGCAGCCTTTGAATGGGGTAGGTTACGCTGCACTGGTAGACTCGGGTGGTTTATTCGTAATGCAGCGGATTGGATAGGCTATCATGATATTGAACCGTGGTGGAAAGCTACCGAGCAGTGGATGACAGAGTTTGGCGAAGAAGAAAATTGTCGGCACTGTCAAAAAAAAGCTACGACGTAATTTCGTCTGGCAAAAAGCCTTTAGGATGCTGAAAATCAGCCTGCCAGGCATAGTTTTTACCATACCCGAGATCTTTCATGAGCTTGGTCGGTGCATTTCGAAGATGAAGTGGTACAGCTGCATCTGGGTATTGTTTAGCCAGAGTTTGAGATTCATACATGAGGTCAGTGCTTTCGCGAGATTTTTTACTTCGAGCAAGAGCTGTTGCAACATGGAATAAAATATACGATCCTTCTGGCATACCGATGCGCTCAATTGCCTGGAAGGCATCTACTGCTAAACCGAGTGCCCCATTCCCAGCTAGTCCAATATCTTCAGATGCAAAAATAATCATCCTTCGGGCGATGAATTTTGGATCTTCGCCCGCGTCTATCATGCGTGCCAAGTAATAACGCGTAGCCTTTTCGTCACTCCCGCGCATGCTTTTGATAAAAGCCGAGATGACATCGTAGTGCATATCACCTTTTTTGTCATAGCCAGGCACTTTGCTTTGAGCGGCATTTTTGATAGTTTCTGGAGTTACTTTTTGACCTAGTGTCAGTGCAAGTTCAAGTGTATTCAACGCTACCCGTGCATCTCCGCCGCTTAGCTCTGCCGTGTACTCAAGTGCTTTTGGCGTCACGGCTGTGGTCTTCTTGAGAGTTTTTAAAGCTCGTTTTAAAATAGTTATTATTTCATTTTTATGAAGCGGCTTTAAAACAATGACTCTACTTCGACTGAGAAGCGGTGTGATGATCTCAAAGCTAGGATTTTCGGTAGTCGCGCCGATCAAAGTGATCAAACCCGATTCGACGTGAGGCAGAAACGCATCTTGCTGGGCTTTATTGAAACGATGAATTTCATCGACGAATAAGATAGTGCGTAGTTGTAGGTTCCAATTTTGTCGAGCGTGAGCTACTACCCGCTCCACATCTTTCTTGCCACTGGTAACTGCTGATAGTTCGATAAACTCCGCTTCAGCATCACGAGCTAAGATACGCGCTAGGGTCGTTTTACCCGTACCGGGTGGCCCCCACAAGATCAGACTAATCGGCTGCTTATTTTTAACAATTTGGGTTAATATCTCATTTGAATCGAGCAAATGTGTTTGTCCAACCACGTCTTTAAGTGATAATGGACGCATTTTTTCAGCTAGTGGTATTTGCATAATTCTAGTATAATCGAATTTATAAAGAGGAGATAACCAGACATGGAATTCATCCAGTTTCTATTACTAGCGATCATACTATTTGTTTTAAGTGGAATTAAAATTATCAACCAATATGAGCGCGGAGTGGTTCTAACGCTAGGTAAGTTTACTGGCCTTCGACAACCTGGTCTACGAATCGTCGTACCTATTTTTCAAAAACTGATTCGCGTCGATGTACGTTCAACGCCAATTGATGTTCCTAAACAAGAGGTCATCACTAAAGACAACGTGACTGTCGGTGTTGATGCTGTGGTATATTTTCGAGCAATCGATGCACCAAAAGCAGTCCTGGAAACGACCAATTATGTTTATGCGACAAGTCAATTTGCCCAAGCTGCACTCCGTGATGTCACCGGAAATGTTGACATGGATGATCTGCTCGCTAAACGTGAAGAAATTTCGCAGCAAATCAAGCAAATTGTTGATGCCGAGACAGATAAATGGGGTATTGATGTTGAAAACGTCAAAATTCAAAACATTGAACTTCCGCAAGACATGAAACGTGCAATGGCTAAACAGGCCGAAGCTGAACGAGAACGACGAGCAGTTATTATTACGGCTGATGGCGAAAAAGCTGCTGCCCAAGCTGTAGCAGATGCCGCTACAATGCTTTCTAAAGTGCCTGGTGGTATCAATATTCGTACTTTGCAGACACTAGAGAAGATTGCCGTCGAACCGAGTCAAAAGACGCTTGTGGTGCTACCGACAGAGCTCACTCATATAAAAGATATTCTCAAATAACTTGAGAATCATCCTGTCTCTCTTGTATAATAAATGTTGTGTGGCTCTTTAGCTCAGTTGGTAGAGCAGAGGCCTGAAGAGCCTTGTGTCCCCAGTTCGAGTCTGGGAGGAGCCACCATCATGCGGGTATAGCTCAGTTGTTAGAGCGCTTCCTTGCCAAGGAAGAGGCCAGGAGTTAGAGTCTCCTTACCCGCACCAAATCTCGGAATGTTCCATTTTGGTAGCTCTATATTCCAAAGCTCGAACCTGTTTTAGGAAGGTCTTTTTTGTTATAGTAGAAATATGCAAAAGTATAAAACTATCGATGAATTTTTCGCTAATCTCGATAGAGACAAGCACTCAAGTCGAGGTATTGCGACAACTCATTATAAAAACAGAGCCTCGGCTAAAAGAACATATCAAATGGAATGCTCCGAGTTATGTATTAGACGGTGATGGTAGGATTACCTCTAATCTTATGAACAGACAGGGTGTTGTCAAGCTGGTTCTTCACATGGGAGCAACACGTAAAGAAAATAAAAAAGGTATTCCGATTATGCGTGATGACAGTGGACTTGTAGAGTGGAGCTCTGACATACGTGGGATGATCATGTTTACTTCTATCGAAGATATTAATTCTCACTTCACTGAACTAAAAAAGATAATTAAAAATTGGCTTTTAATTCCATCAGCTATCTAAACGCTCTAAAAACCTGTAGAAAATCATATAGTATAGTTACATAAAGCACAATATGAACAAAATATCTTCGAATAATACACACGCTTACCATACTCCGCGTAATCACATTAATTCCATGGCAGCCAGCGCTACATTTCATTGCTTGGCAGGATGTGCAATCGGTGAAATGATTGGCGTCACTATAGGTACTCACGCAGGATTTTCCCCACATACAACCGTATTGCTTGCTTCAGTACTATCATTCATTTCAGGATATAGCGTATCAACATGGCCACTTATTCGTACTGGTATGGGATTTTTGTCATCACTGAAATTAGTATTCTCAGCCGATACACTGTCTATTCTAACAATGACGATCGTTGATAATATCATTATGCTCACTGTGCCTGGAGCTATGGACAAAGACCTTACACAGCCAGTTTATTGGTTTAGTCGAATAGTAGCTCTGATAATGGCCTTTGTTGTGGCCTTTCCGGTCAATTTATATCTATTAAAGCGCGGGAAAGGTCACGCGCTAACACACAAACACCACCATCATTAGAGCGTTTGAGAAAAAATACTACTTTAATGCGCAGATTTTTGAAAATTTTAAAAGTCCATACTTTTAGGTTAATATAGAATAAACATGAGATTTTCAGAAACAAAAAAGAATTTTATATTATTTTGGCAAACGATAGCGACTCAAACGAAGTTAAAACTTGCGCTAATTTTCATTTTATATGTAATTCCAATTGGATTGTTCGCACAACTTGCAGATGAAGTGCGGGAAGGCGAAACATTACAATATGACCAAGCAATTTTACAATTTTTCCATTTGACCTTCGCGTCGGAAACGATGAATAATATCGTAAAATTTATGACTGATCTAGGTGGACCGACGATTGTAACTTTTATGCTTGTTGTTGCATCGGTATATCTTATTTTCAAAAAACATCCTCGTTATGCGAGCTTTTTGTTAACTGCTGTCGGTGGGGCGGTAGGTATAAATATTATTTTAAAAACGTTGTTTCAAAGAACTCGACCAGAATTATGGGAACGAATCGTCACTGAACAAAGCTATTCATTCCCCAGTGGGCACGCCATGGCCTCAATGGCACTTGCGTGTGCAGTTATTTTTCTCTGTTGGGAGACAAAATATCGCTCACTCGCGATCGTATTCGGTGTCATATATATCAGTATAATTGCGTTTACGAGATTATATTTAGGCGTACATTATCCGACAGATATTCTCGGTGGATGGTTGATGAGTTTTGGGTGGGTTCTTATTGCATATCGACTTATACTCAAAAAACGAAACACCTAATCCTATTCACGTAGATGCACTATATATTTACGTGTGAGATAAATGAATTTTCTCTTCTGTTTTTGCGATATCTATGGTGGTTTTAATGATGGTATCCGGTGCGAGCGAAATGCTATCAATCCCTTCTTCGACTAAGAAGCGGGCAAATTCAGGATAATCCGACGGTGCTTGCCCACAAATGCCAATCTTGACACCTTTCTTTTTTGCGCGTGATATAACAAGCCGGATCAATGCTTTGACGGCTTGGTTTTGCTCGTTATAAACATGCGCTACCGTGTGATTATCTCGATCAACACCTAGTGTCAGTTGGGTAAGATCGTTGGAACCAATCGAGAATCCATCGAAATGCTCAGCGAACTCCTCTGCTAAAATGACATTTGACGGAATTTCTACCATGACATACACTTCAAATCCATTGTGACCGCGCTTGAGACCATTTTCCGCCATAATATGCAGAACTTTTTGGGCTTCTTCGAGATCTCGACAAAATGGCACCATAGCTTTGACATTGGTAATGCCCATCTCATCTCGAACTTTTTTCATCGCCTGACACTCTAGAGCAAACGCATCTCGATATGTATCACTGTAGTAACGACTTGCTCCACGCCAGCCAATCATCGGATTATTTTCAATCGGCTCAAATTGTTTACCTCCGATGAGATTTGCATATTCATTTGTCTTGAAATCAGAGAAACGAATAATTACATCATTTGGGTAAAACGCCGCACCAATCATACCGATACCTTCGGCTAATTTATCAATAAAATACTGAGATTTTTCTGTATATCCTGTCGTTAATTCATCGATCTCCGCCCGGACTTTTTTGTCTGTTATTTCATCAAATCTGAGAAGAGCAAGTGGATGAATTTTGATATGAGAATCTATAATAAATTCTTCACGCGCCAAGCCGACACCGTCATTTGGGATCATAGAATAAGCAAACGCATGCTCTGGAGAGCCAATATTCATCATCACTTTAGTCTTAGGGCGAGGCAAGTCTTTTACATCAGTTTTATGTACTTCATACTGTAATTCACCCTGATACACAAATCCTTCGTCGCTGCCTGAACAGTGAACGGTGAGTGCTTGACCATCATGAATCTTGTCACTCGCATCGCCAGTACCGACGACACATGGAATGCCAAGCTCACGTGACACAATCGCTGCATGACAGGTGCGGCCGCCTTTATCTGTCACAATAGCGCTGGCAATTTTCATGATCGGCACCCAGTCTGGATCCGTCATTTCAGTGACTAATACATCACCTGCTTTAAAAGCATTTATGTCTTTGACGCTCATGATTTTATTCGCTTTACCAGTACCAATTTTATTACCGACACTGGTGCCCTTAGCGATTAGTTCACCGTGTTCTTGCAAAACATATTCTTCGATTATATTGGTGTCTCGACGGGCTTGGACTGTTTCAGAACGCGCCTGAACGATGTACAGGCGATGATCATCTTCATCAAGTGCCCATTCGATATCCATTGGCTTGCCGTAGTGCGTTTCAATTTTGATAGCCCAGTCGGCTAATGTTTTGACTTGCTCGTCAGTGATAGAAAATCTATCTTGGTCTTTCTGGGATACGGCCAGATTTTTGGTTTTGCTTCCGGCCACAGGCACCATTTTGAGTTTCTTCGTACCACGTTTGCGTTTGACGATAGCTAGAGTAGGCTTGAACACCGTGAATTCATCAGGACTTACATGACCTTGTACAATATTTTCACCTAGCCCATAAATAGAGCTGACGATAACAGCATTTTTAAAACCAGATTCGGTATCAATGGTAAATATGACGCCAGCAGCTTCTGATTTGACAGCTACCATTTGCTGAATACCAACACTCAGTGCAACTTTCATGTGGTCGAATCCATTAGTGACACGATAGACAATGGCGCGATCGGTGAAAAGAGAAGCGATACACTCTTTTGTGGCGCTTAATACATGGTCTACGCCTTCGATATTTAAGAATGTTGCTTGCTGACCGGCAAACGAAGCGTTAGGTAAGTCCTCTGCAGTAGCGGAAGATCGTACAGCTACCACCATGTTGCCATGATGACCACATTTTCGAGAAAGTTCTTTATACCCACGTATAATTTCATCTCTGAGATCATCGGGAAAAGTGGCTTCAACGATCATTGATCGAATTGTGACACCTCGTTTAGCGAGATCTTGAATATTTTCGATATTGAGATCTTGTAAGACTTCGGCGATGCGTTGATTTAGTCCTGTAGATTCCAGGAAGTATCGATACGCCTCTGCGGTAGTAGCCACCCCGTTCGGGAGATTGACGCCTTGTGGCATAAGGTGACGATACATTTCACCGAGTGAAGCGTTTTTACCACCGACTTGAGGAATATCAGAAAGTGCTATCTCCTCAAAAAACTTCATGTATTTATACATATGTACCTAATCCCTCCCTTTCGTAAATGAGCTTTACTTCTATAGTAGCATAAGCGGCATAACCCTTCTATAAGCTTATGCATGCGGTGATGATATATCAAATTGATCAATTCGTTTTGTAACCATTGCTCCCTTGTCGTCGATTTCGTATGTAACGACTTGACCAAGGAGCATCTCCAGCTCTCCTATTTGTTGATCGCTTAGATGCTCGATGTATTTAATCAGTGCCCGCAAGCTATTACCGTGCGCGACTAGCAGCACATTCTCACCATTTTGGAGGTGAGGGAGGATAGTTTTTTGATAAAATGGCACAACGCGCTCATAGACCATTTTGAGGGTTTCACCACGCGGTACGGGATAATCCCAACTTCTTCTCAGTTTGTGAAACACTTCTTCGCCGAGCTTGTCGCACACTTCCCATTTGTTCATGCCAGTATAATCACCATAATCTCGTTCGTTGATGGCAGTCGAACGGTCATAGGGAACATTAAACTGTCCAGCGCTATCAAGCATGGCTTCCATTGTCTCAAGTGTCCGATGTTGTTCGGAGCAAAAGGCATGATCGATGGTGATATCGAGCTTTTTGAGCAGCCTTCCATAATCAGCAGCTTCGCGAAACCCCTTTTCACTCAGATGTACATCACGCTTACCAGACCACTGACCCGTTGCGTTCCACACAGATTCAGCGTGACGGACAATGATGAGTTTGCCATATTCTTTTACATGCGTATCAACTTTATTTGGGATATCGTTATACCAAAAACGGATAATATTTTGGCAGGTTGTTGAATTTATGCGTTCTATCGCTTCGATAGTATTAAATGCATTATGAGGTGTGATAATAACATTTGGCAACTTAGAAAGAGCTAGTTGCTCAATGCTATGCTGAGAATCGGCTCGACTGACCGAATCTTCATTTAAAAGCGCCATATTATCATCGAGGTGCCATAACGCTTCACCCTCTAAAACATCTAGAGCTGCGCCACCTATTTTGTCACTCGCAAGAGCTTCAATAAGTGCTTTAGTATCGATAATTTCTCCTCGCGCGGTATTGACGATAAGCGCCCCTGGCTTTACATAACCCAACTCTTTTTTTCCTAGCAGATGGTGGGTGGCTTTCATATAAGGCATATGAAGAGTGACGATATCACTCTGTGAAAGAAGTTGCTTTAAGGTCATGTACTCCATTCCGAGCTCATTGGCTACTTGTGTCTTGGGATACGGATCATGAGCAATCACTTTCATATCAAAACCGCGCGCAATTCGTACTACTCTCAGTCCAATATGGCCGGTACCTATCACCCCAATTGTTTTTCCCGCCAGATCCGTACCTCGTAGGGATTGTGAACCAGCTCGAATTTGGGTAAAGCTTGACGCGTCAATAATTTTGCGTGTTAATGCAAGCAAAAGTGCAAATGTATATTCAGCAACTGTTTGTTCACCATACGAAGGAACATTTGTAACTACAATATTTCTGTCAGCGGCAGCCTTTAGGTCAATATTATTGAACCCTGTCGAACGGCAGGCTATTAAACGTAACTTTGGTAGCGCCTCCATCATTTCTTTGGTAACACGGCTTCTGACAAATGGAGAAATTACTTCAGTTTCAGGATCGAGGTTTTCGCGCGTAATCTTATCATCAATAAACTTCCAATAATGATCAGTATTTTTTAACCCATCGGTCAGTTGCTGCTTATCAATATCAGATGCTTCATAAAAATAAATTACAGCCATAAGCACTATTATGGCATATTCGTTGGCTATGTGAGAAGATGGAAGTATGAAAATCGAACACATAGTTGCCCGACAAATCATTGACTCGAGAGGAAATCCAACAGTAGAGGCAGATGTATACGTCTCAGGCGGCATCATGGGTAGAGCGGCGGTGCCATCCGGCGCTTCAACCGGCAGCCACGAGGCTCGTGAACTGCGAGACGGTGGGGTGGCTTTTCATGGTCTCGGAGTACAAAAAGCCATTGATAATATTTCTCAAATTATCACTCCTGCTCTCATGAGTATGGATGTGTCAAATCAACAATCTCTCGATAATAGACTTATTGAATTAGACGGAACGAATAACAAAGAAAAATTAGGCGCCAATGCTTTGCTCGCTATATCACTAGCAGCGGCCCATGCCGCAGCACGTGCGGCGGGAATACCATTATATAAGCACATTAATCTTCTTGCTGACTCTCCGACGATGAATGTTCCACTCCCTATGATGAATGTACTAAACGGCGGAGCACACGCCGCACATAGTACTGATATTCAGGAGAGCATGATAATGCCGGTCGGTGCATCTTCTATTCACCAAGCAATTCAAATAGGCTGCGAAGTTTTTCATGCGCTTAAAGATCTTTTACAAGAAGCGGGCTACAGTACCACCGTTGGAGACGAAGGCGGTTTTGCGCCTCATTTTTCTCATGGCAATGCCGAAGCCTTAGATTTTTTAGTACAAGCGATTCAGAAAGCAGGCTATGATACCCACAAAGATTTTAAACTCGCTCTTGATGTCGCTGCTAGCGAGCTATACCAAAACGGTACCTATCATCTCGCCAGTGAACAAAAGAATTTTACGAGTTCTGATATGCGTCTGTGGCTCGCATCATTGGTTGACAAATATCCCATTATATCTATCGAGGATGGACTATCAGAAGACGATTGGGCCGAATGGAAACAGCTGCTGTCTGATTTACCTCAAACGCAAATTGTGGGTGATGATTTATTAGTGACCAATGTAGCTCGTATTCAAAAAGCCGTTGAACAACAAGCAGCAAATGCCGTACTCATAAAACCAAATCAAATCGGCACACTGACCGAAACGATAAACGCTATTTTATTTGCAAAAAAGCACCATCTCCAAACGATTATCTCTCATCGATCGGGAGAAACAGAAGATACTACCATCGCGCATCTCGCAGTTGGTACAGGTGCGGGTCAAATCAAAACTGGTTCAGTCTCTCGATCAGAACGGGTAGCAAAATACAATGAATTAATCCGTATAGCCGAAGCGGATCCATCGCTTCCATTCTCATCTTTTAACTTGTGAAAAAGGTGGAATATTCGGTATACTAGCACAGTGGTTCATCCTACGGACAAACCTCATACATCCTAATGTATAGGGCGCCTTGGCCGAGAAGTTAGGCAACGGTCTGCAAAACCGTGTAGGCGGGAGCGTTACCCGCAGGTGCCTCCAAAAAATAATCTCAGATTTGAGATTATTTTTGTTTTAAAATCTTGAGCAGTTCTGGAAAGGTCGGATCAATAAAATGGCCACGATCTATGAAAGAGTGTGTAATTGCGCTAGGTAAATCAGCTTGAAATTTTGCTAATTCAGTATATGGAACCACTTGATCATCCTCGCTATGGAAAAGGTGAATTTCTTGAGCGCTGAGGTATAATCGATCTGTTTTGAGGGGAAGAAAACTATTGCTCTCACCAGATACTTTTTTATCATACACACCAGCTATGAGTATTAATCTACGTAGCGGATGACTTAAGGGATAATTCTGCAGATACTTAGCTAAAAACATTGCCCCCAAACTGTGTCCAACTAATTGAACATCTTTTCTAAAAAAGGGTATCATTTTCTCAAAATAAATTTTCCATTCTTCGTATTGTGCATTATCGCTACTAGGCATGTTCGGTAGCAACACATCTGCTCTTGGCATATTTTGAGCAATCCATTCTCGCCACCGCTGTGAATATTTAAGGCACTCATACTCTATGCTTTTAGACTTTAAATTACTTATATATGCACTGTATGAGGAGAAGCTTTGCCCACCGTGAATGATAAAGATTTGTTTCATGTTATTTATTATACTAAAATGAGATGAACGGGCGAGTGGCGGAATTGGTATACGCGGTGGACTTAAAATCCGCTGGCCAAAAGCCTTGAGGGTTCGAGTCCCTCCTCGCCCACCAAATTTATTCAAATAATAGTTTGCAGCTGCAGTATATTTCATGTATAATGATGCTATATTGCCGTATGAGGTTTTATAGTCTTATGCGCAAGAAAATAACTAGTAAAGTAAAGAGGAGAAATAATAAATGGCAGATTTTGACCGAAGTAAGCCACATGTTAATGTCGGTACAATGGGTCACGTTGACCATGGTAAAACAACTTTAACCGCCGCAATCACCGCGACACTTGCAGCTAAACTGCCAAGCGACGTTAATAAACCAGTTGCATATGATCAAATCGATAATGCACCCGAAGAAAAACAACGCGGTATTACTATTGCAACATCTCACCAAGAATATGAAAGTGAAAAGCGTCACTATGCACACGTAGATATGCCTGGACACGCGGACTATGTAAAAAATATGATTACCGGTGCCGCCCAAGTAGATGGAGCTATCCTAGTTGTGTCTGCAGCTGATGGTCCTATGCCACAAACACGCGAGCATGTTCTTCTAGCTCGTCAGGTAGGTGTTCCTAAAATCGTTGTCTTCCTCAACAAAATGGATATGGCTGACGAAGAATTGGTTGAGCTTGTTGAAGAAGATGTTCGTGACCTCCTCGCAAAAAATGAGTTTGATCGAGACTGTCCTATCATCAAAGGTTCTGCACTGAAGGCGCTTGAAGGTGACGAAAAGTATCAAGAAGCAATCATGGAACTCGTTAAAGCTATGGACGACTATATTCCAGAGCCACAACGTGATCTTGATAAGCCATTCCTTATGCCAATCGAAGACGTTTTCTCAATCAAAGGTCGAGGAACTGTCGCAACTGGTCGTATCGAACAAGGTGTCATCAACATTAATGATGAAGTTGAAATTGTCGGTATAAAAGATCTGCAAAAATCAGTCGTTACAGGAATCGAAGCTTTCAAAAAGAATCTTGATCGCGGACAAGCTGGCGACAATGCCGGTATCTTGCTACGAGGTATTGAGCGTGATGATATCGAACGTGGACAGGTGATTGCAAAGCCTGGTTCTATCACACCACACACTGAGTTTGATGCAGAAGTATATGTGCTTACTAAAGAAGAAGGTGGTCGTCATACCCCATTCTTCAAAGGCTATAAACCACAATTTTACTTCCGTACCACTGATGTAACTGGCGAAGTAGAACTACCTGCCGATAAGGAAATGGTCATGCCAGGTGATACAGTAACCTTTAAGGTCAAACTACTCGCTCCAATCGCTATGGAACAAGGCTTACGCTTTGCTATCCGTGAAGGTGGACGCACTGTTGGTGCAGGTGTTGTTACAAAAATTAACAAATAATTTGTACCTCAAATGAAAAAGAACCCAATATATTGGGTTCTTTTTTAGTAATTATCTGCAAAAGAGCGTATACTACTAATGAGAAATAAGGAGAAAACATATGGAGATTCAAACTGCAATTACGTTACTCACTATCACCGTCATACTATTATCTATAGTCATTATCACACTTTTGGTTGCTACAACACTTGTCATGCTAAAATTACGACAGACAGTAAAGCAAGTAAATCTTGTCACGCATAACATCGCAGAAATAACTACCTGGATGACCCCATTAACCGTTGTTAAAACGATTAAAAGAGTATTTAAAAAGTAAAGGAGAAATACATGGCAAAAACATTTGGAAAAGTTATATTAGCCACCATCGCAGGTGCGGTAGCTGGAGTGCTTTTGGCTCCGAAAAGTGGGAAAGAAAATCGGAAAGATCTCAAGAAAAAAGCAGATGAACTTCAGCGAAATGCCCAAAAAAAGTATGAGCAAGTAAAAAAATCAAGTAAAAAAGGCAAAAAAGATTTAGACGGAATTGTTACGCGGGCGCAAGGAGAATTTGAAGAATTTAAAGATTCTACCGTCAAACACGTGAATTCAGCAGCGAAAGAACTCAAAAAAGTCGGCTTAGACGCTAAACGACGGAGTCAACATATTTCAAAAGACGCCAAAGATACAATCAAGAAAAGTGACTCATAGCTCTCTATTAACTGTCTTGCATAAATTGCTTGCGTATAGTATGATTTAGTTTGATAGAAAATAATTCTACTGAGAACTTGGCTGATGATGAGCGTCACAAGATTACAGTAGCGTACATAGGAGATAGTATGGCCGAGCCTAAACCACAAGCACCACGAATACGTATTCGTCTAAAAGCATATGATCATAAAGTGATTGATCAATCTGCAAAACAAATTATTGACACTGCCCTGAGAACTGGTGCAAGTGTCGTTGGTCCAGTTCCACTCCCGACTCGTCGGAGTACATTTACGGTTGTTAAAAGCCCGCATGTTTACAAAAAAGGTGGCGAAGCCTTCGAAATACGAGTGCATAAACGGCTGATTGATATTACAAATGCAACGCCAAAAACAGTAGATTCTCTCCAAAATCTTAGCCTACCAGCAGGGGTAGACGCTGAGATTAAAATGTAAGACCTATAGCAATATAAGTGAAATTGAGATAATTATTCTACCGGTACAGGCGTAGGAGCAGGAGCAATTTGTTTATTTTGAGATAAATACTCCTCTAGGCTTCTCTGCTGTTGATCAATCTGATCATACAGTTCGTTGACTTGTTGATTAGTATTAAAAGTAATAAAAGCTGTCGAAACGACGGCTACGCCAATTATCAACCAGTACAGTGTGTTAACGGTGAATTTAACAGTCCAGAAATCACTTGCAACTTTTTTTTGACGCGCAACCGCCTTTTTCGCTGGAGTTTTCCTCGTTTTTTTGACAGTAGTTCGCTTCGTAGATGGTGTTTTGCGCTTTGCGCTCGCCATACGTCCCCCTATAGATTAGGTGTATTAATTATAATGCCATTATTATGACAAATAGCCTAAAGATTTGCAATTATTCCGTGAGGTGTGAAAGGTGTTGACTCGATAGGCTTTCCTATGATATGCTAGATCGAGTAAGTATTTTACAACGAATAATTAACTAATTCTTGGTGAATTGGTAGGTCCAGGTAAAAACAACATATACTTGGAAACCACTAGACACCAAGAATTTTAAGTGGGAGATCGCAGATGAAAACACTTCTCGGCACCAAACTTGGCATGACACAGGTCATTAGCCAAGACGGAGTTGTGACACCAGTCACGATTATTAAAGCCGGCCCTCTCACAGTGACACAAATAAAAACAACTGACAAAGACGGCTATATGGCTATACAGGTGGGTTATGATACCACCAAAAAACGTTTAGCAAAACCAACCATTGGTCACGTCAAGGCTTCTAAAATGACACCACGTGTACTGCGTGAGGTACGTGTAACTGAGCTTCCCGAAGATATTAAAGTCGGTGATGTGTTTGATTCGAGTATTTTTCAGCTTGGCGATACAGTACAAGTTACGGGTGTCAGCAAAGGAAAAGGTTTTGCCGGTACTGTTAAAAGACACAATTTTAACACCAGCAAGCGAACACATGGTGGTAATGGAAACGTCAGAAAACCAGGTTCAATTGGCTCGATGTATCCTCAAAAAGTCTTTAAAGGTAAAAGAATGGCGGGTCAAATGGGCGCCACCCGCGTAACGGTTAAGAACCTAACGGTAGCCTACATTAATGCAGAGGATCATCTCATTGGTATCAAGGGTGCAGTACCAGGACCTCGTAAAGGGCTGGTAATCATCGGAGGTATTTCCTAATGGCAACTACGCAATCAACACTTTCTAAACACATCTACCAAGTTGATGTTCCTAACCATGAGTTACTGAAGTTAGCATATGAGTCATATCTCGCAAATAAACGGCAAGTCAGCGCAACCACCAAGCAACGAGGAGAAGTTCGTGGTGGTGGTAAAAAACCGTGGCGACAAAAAGGAACCGGCCGAGCTCGCTTTGGTTCAAGCCGTAACCCCATCTGGCGTGGCGGCGGTGTCGTGTTTGGCCCCAGAGGCAATGAAAATTATACTAAAAAATTACCACTTACTTCCAAGCGTGTTGCACTTCGTCAAGCCCTCACACTTGCACATACAGCTAAAAAAATAACTGTTATAGATATTAAAAATGTATCTAAGACCAAAGAAGTAGCCAGTTTCTTGCGCACTCACAAACTAGACAATATGAAACGAGTAGCCATCGTCGTCGATAAGAAAACACCAGAGCTTATTCGCGCCACACGCAATCTGAGTTCGGTTGAATTTCTATCTGCAAAATATTTGAGCGTATATCATATTCTTAATGCTGATGTGATTGTCTTATCACCTAAAGCTGTTGAGGTAATCAATCAATGGCTTGGTGCAAAAAAGGAGAATAAATAATGTCTTCAGTTATGACTATTATCCCGATTAACAGCGAGAAGGCATATCAGCTTTCTACCGAAGGTATTTATTTGTTCAAAGTACCATTATCTGCTAATAAGCAGCAAATTGCACAGCTCGTAGAGAATGAGTACAATGTGACCGTTACAGGTGTAAAAACTCTTATTCAATCCGGTAAATCTATCGCGTTTTCACGCGGTAAACGATCACGTCCAGGTACGACCAAACGCACTGATACAAAGAAAGCTTACGTGAGCTTAAAGGACGGCGACACAATCACCGTTTTTGAGGAGCAGAAAGAGGAAGGAGCGTCATAATGCCAATTACGTCATATAAACCTACTACTCCTTCACGTCGCGGCATGACCAGTCAAGATTTTGATCAAATTACGACTCGTAAGCCACTCAAATCGCTTATCAAAAGCAAAAAACAGCAAGCTGGTCGCAATAATACTGGTCGTATCACGGTTCGGCATCGAGGTGGAGGCGTCAAGCGTCACTATCGACTGGTGAATCATAAGCTCGCTGAAGGAATCAAGGCTACTATTGAACATATTGAATACGATCCAAATCGAAGCGCCCGTATCGCACGTGTCAAAGATCAACACGGGCTCTACCACTACATTATTGCTGATACCTCCATGCGACAAGGCCAAAAGATTGAGAGCGGACAAGAAGTCGCTATAGAGGCGGGAAATCGTATGCCGCTCACTCAAGTACCAAATGGTACGATGATATATAACATCGAGATTACACCCGGTAAAGGTGGTCAAATGGTACGCGGTGCCGGTACAAAGGCGCAGCTTATGGCCAAAGAGGGCGATTATGCTCTTGTCAAACTACCATCCGGTGAAGTACGTCGTTTCCGTGTAGAGTGTATGGCTAGTATTGGCACAGTCAGTAATATTCAGCACCAAAATATTAAAGTTGGTTCTGCGGGACGTAATCGTCGCAGGGGTATCCGCCCAAGTGTTCGTGGTGTTGTCATGAACGCTGTTGACCACCCACATGGTGGTGGTGACGGCGGTGCGCACGGTCCTGGTAAAGCACCGCGTACACCGTGGGGTCAATTAACACTCGGTTACCGCACACGGCGTCGTAAATATAGTAATAAAATGATTGCGCGCTCGCGCCATGAAGCAAAGAGGAAGAGGTAAGATATGAGTCGATCACTAAAGAAAGGTCCATTTGTTGATTTCAAACTGATGAAAAAAGTTGCTGCACTAGGAAGTGAAGATCGCACTATTATTAAAACATGGGCACGTGCCTCAACCATTACTCCAGAGATGGTGGGACGAACTATTTCTGTCCATAATGGACGACTTCATGTTCCTGTGTATATTAGTGAGAATATGGTTGGTCACAAGCTCGGTGAATTTGCACCGACTCGTAAATTCCGTAAACATGGCGGAAAGGACAAGAAATAATGGCTGAAATGATCCAGGTACGAGCAATTGCACGCGGCGTAACACAAACACCTCGCAAGATTGGTTTGGTTGCGAGCTTAGTTCGTGGTCGTACCGTTGCTGACGCGTTAACGATCTTATCTCACACCCCTAAGCGCGCTGCACGTCCATTAACTAAAGTTATCGAGAGTGCTAAAGCAAATGCACTCAATACACATGGCCTTACCGATCAGGGACTCTTAATTCATTCATTACAAATAACCGCTGGACCTCGTTTGAAACGATATCGACCAGTTGCACGTGGTCAAGCCCATCCTTATCAGAAACGTACCAGTCATATCCATGTTGTGGTTGCAGGAGTGGAGAAACCTAAGAAGCAACCAGCCAAGAAAACAACTGCCAAGAAGGAGAGCAAATAATGGGCCAAAAAGTAAATCCAATTAGTATGCGACTTCAGGTCACCAAAAACTGGCGATCTCGCTGGTTTGCTGGTAAAAAAGAATTTGCCAACTGGTTGGCGCAAGATGTAGAAATCCGCCGATTAATTGAAAAAAAGTTTTCTTCTCGTCCAACAATTAATTTAATTGAGATCGAACGCTCTGGTGGGCAAGTTGAGGTTACAATTCACACCGCAAAAGCAGGTGTAGTGATCGGTCGTGGCGGAGCAGGGGTTACTGAGCTCAAAGAAACAATCGAAAAGATAGTCGATATGCCAGTACGTATCAATATTGAAGAAGTCAAACGACCAGATCTTGCTGCAAAGCTTGTTGCAGAGAATATTGCTCATCAACTCGAACGTCGCATTAACTTCCGTCGAGCTACGAAAATGGCTGCTCAAAATAGCATTAATGCTGGAGCAAAAGGGATTCGTATTGAAGTTGCTGGCCGTTTAAATGGTGCCGAAATGAGTCGCCGTGAAAAAGTGATCGAAGGTTCTGTACCGCTTCATACGCTCCGTGCAGACATTGACTATCACTTGGCTCAAGCACGAACTCCAGCAGGCATTATCGGCGTGAAAGTCTGGATCTATAAAGGGGAGGCTGCCTAAATGTTATTGCCAAAAAAGACTAAATACCGAAAAGTCCGAAAAGGTAAGAACGGCGGTGTAGCTACTGCTGGTAATTACATTGCATTTGGTGATTTTGCACTGCAGAGTGTGACCAATGAGCGAGTTACCAGTCGGCAAATTGAATCTGCTCGTCAAGCAATGACTCGATATATTAAACGTGGTGGTAAAATTTGGATTCGTATTTTTCCTCACACACCAGTCACCCGCAAGCCGCAAGATGTCAAAATGGGTAGCGGCAAAGGCAATCCTGAGTTTTTTGTTGCAAAAGTCAAAGCTGGAACGGTTATGTTTGAAATGAAAGGCGTCCAGGAAGAAATCGCTCGTGAAGCTATGCGTCTTGCGAGTCACAAATTACCGGTGAAAACCCGATTTATTAAACGAGAGGAGACTGCATAATGGCTAAAGCACCGAAAAAAGCAGCTTCAAAAAAGAAAGTGACGAAGAAGTCGCTTCAAGATATGAATGCAACTGAATTAACTCAGCACATTGCTTCCTGCAAAGCCGATCTCGCACTTGCTTATCGTTCTCATGCTGCTCGTGAATTAACGAACACCGCACGCTTAGCAGAATTACGTCGTGAAATTGCTCGTGCACATACTGCGAAAGCGACAAACCAAGCAAAGGAGACTGCATAATGTCACATACTAAAATTACAGGCGTTGTTACCAGCGATGTTCAGGATAAAACAATTGTAATCACCGTTTCGAGTCGATTAACGCATCCTTTGTACCGGAAACAATACACCAGAAGTCGAAAGTATATTGCTCATGATGAAAAGAACGAAGCAAAAAAAGGTGACACTGTAGAAATAATCGAAACTCGACCAATAAGTCGTCGCAAAAGCTTCACCCTATTACGAATCGTAGAATCTGGACATGGAGCAGTCGAACTGAAGGACGAAGTGGCTGAGACAGTATCACAGAAGAAGATCGTGGATGAAAAACCAGTAAAAAAATCTCCTAAAAAAACGGAGGCAGACGTATGATCCAACAAGAATCACGACTTGTAGTGACTGACAATAGCGGCGCGAAAGAAATTCTCTGCATCCGAGTACTAGGTGGTACACGACGTCGTTATGCACGCGTAGGCGATGTCATTGTGGCTACTGTTAAGCAAGCTAGTCCAACAGGACAAGTGAAAAAGAAAAGTGTTGTAAAAGCGGTGATTGTACGCACCAAAAATCGTATTCTCCGTAAAGACGGCAGCACTATCTGTTTTGATGACAACGCAGCAGTGATTATTGGCGATGACAAGCAACCACGAGCAACGCGTGTGTTTGGCCCTATTCCGCGTGAATTACGTGATTTAGGATACAGCAAAATTGTTTCACTCGCACCGGAGGTACTCTAATGGCATTTGCACGTATAAAAAAAGGTGATGAGGTCAAAGTGATTGCCGGTCGTCATAAAGGTAAAACTGCTACCGTACAAGGTTTTAAAGGTCCAGACGGCGTGCTACTCAGCGGCATTGGAGAACGAAAACGTCATGCAGCTGCCAATCGATATATGCCGGCTGGAAAACGAGATATACAAATACCAGTGCATAAGAGCAACATAGCACTTATTGCCGATAAAAAGAGCGGTACTACGAGCCGTGTAGGCTATCAAACTAAAGCAAATGGACAAAAAGTTCGGGTTGCTCGACAGTTGAAGCAGAAGGAGATTAGTTCATGAGTAAGACAGCTACTGTATCAAATGCCCCGCGGTTAAAAGCGGCGTATACTTCGGTGATTCAGCCTGAGCTTGTTTCTGAGCTACAACTTGCGAATAAACACCAAGCTCCTATGCTAGAGAAAATTATTGTCAGTTCTGGAATAGGAAAGCACAAAGATGATAAACGATTTCATGAGGTTGTGACAAACACCTTAACGAAAATTACCGGCCAAAAACCTGTTGATAGAATGGCTAAAAAATCAATCGCTGGCTTCAAAATTCGTGCTGGTATGAATCGAGTTGGAGTGAGTGTTACACTTCGAGGCGCTCGTATGTACGAATTTCTTGACCGATTAATTAACGTCGCGCTACCACGAGTAAGAGATTTTCATGGCGTGAAGCAAAAAGGATTTGATCGACAAGGTAACTACAGTCTCGGCATTGTGGAGCAGTCTATTTTCCCAGAGCTTGGTTTTGAAGATACCCAGATTCTGCATGGTCTTCAAGTAACGTTTGTTATGAAAACTGCTCACCAGAGCCATAGCCGAGCATTATTAGAAAAATTTGGTATACCATTTGAGAAAGGAGGCAAATAGTATGGCACGTAAATCAAACATTGCCCGTGATAAAAAAAGAAGTAATATGATAAAAAAACACGCCCAAAAGCGTGCACTATTGAAAGCCGCCGGTGATCAAGAAGGACTCGCCAAACTCCCGCGAAATAGCAGCCCGACACGTCAAAAAAATCGAGATGTATTAACTGGTCGTCCTCGAGCTTATATGCGACGATTTGGTGTTAGTCGTATTAGTTTCCGTGAATTAGCAGCCAAAGGTGAAATTCCAGGCGTTGTAAAGAGTAGTTGGTAGGAAGGAGAAGGATACTATATGTCATTACAATCTACAGACCCTATAGCCGATCTTCTGACGCGAATTCGTAACGCTATCATGGTGGGCAAACGGGAAGTTCGTGTTCCTACCAGTAAATTAAAGTTGGTTATTGCAAAGCAACTTGTTAAAAATGGCTACATCGATAATGTCGTTGAAGAAAAAGCCATACCACGTGGAGAATTAGTTATTACTATCAACGACACTGGCAGTAATGCGCGCATAAATAAGATTACTCGTATTTCAAAACCCGGTCGTCGAGTATATGTCGGCTGTGCAGATATCCCGCGTGTGAAAAGCGGACGAGGTATTGTCCTTGTTAGCACCTCCAAAGGTGTTATGAATGATTCAGAAGCACGAAAAGCTCGATTGGGCGGCGAAGTTTTATTAACGGTATATTAGAAAGTTGAAAGGATATAAAAGATGAGTCGAATCGGAAAACTGCCAGTAGAAATACCTGCTGGTGTGACAATTACGGTCGATGATACTAGCATTATCGTCAAAGGACCAAAGGGAGAGCTCCAAACTGCTCTACTACCTCATGTAGCAGTGAGTACCAAAGATACAGAACTGCTCGTCACTCGTAATAGTGATGAAAAAATAGCTCGAGCACAGCATGGACTGATGCGAGCACTTATTTTTAATATGGTTACGGGGGTTACAAAAGGGTTTGAAAAGAAACTAGAAGTAAATGGAGTTGGCTTTCGCGTCAATGGCGGTGGTCAAAATCTTGAATTAGCGCTTGGTCTTTCTCATCCTGTTACCTACCAAGCTCCTGAAGGTATCACCCTAACTATTGATAAAATGAATATTACTGTGAGCGGTATCGATAAGCAACAAGTTGGACAAGTTGCGGCAGAAATTCGGGCTCTCAAAAAACCTGAACCGTATAAAGGCAAAGGCATTAAATATGCAGATGAAGTGATTATCCGAAAAGCAGGAAAGGCAGGTAAGTAGATTATGAGTAGATTACATAAAAAAATAGCTTCACATCTCTTACGAAAAAAACGCGTTCGTGCAAAAGTTGTGGGTACAGCTGATCGTCCACGAGTGAGTATCTCAATCAGTAATACGCATATAAGCGCACAAGTAATCGACGATACCACGCACAAGACTATATTGGCTGCAACCACTGTCGGCCAAAAATTAAAAGGCAGTATGACTGAAAAGGCAGCACAAATAGGCAAGACACTTGGTGCAAATATGAAGAAAGCCAAAGTCAAACAAGTAGTTATTGATAGAAATGGACGTCGCTACGCAGGAAGATTGAAAGCATTTACAGATGCATTACGAAATGAAGGAGTTGAGGTCTAATATGGCAGATAAAACCACACAATCAAAACCAGCTCAAGCGAAGTCTGATCGTTCAGCGCCAGAGGCTACGCCATTTAAGGAGCAAGTCATTAACATTGATCGAGTTTCTCGCGTCGTAAAAGGTGGTCGTCGTTTTCGATTTAAGGCACTCGTTGTCGTAGGCGATGGTAAGGAAAAAGTTGGTGTTGGTGTTTCTAAAGGTGGTGATGTTCAGACTGCAATCGCTAAAGCGACAGATGTAGCCAAGAAAAGTATGATCACTATACCTATTCGTCATTCAACGATTCCTCATGAAGAAGAGCGTAAAGTTGCCGGTGCCCATGTTCTCATCAAACCAGCCGCACCAGGTACAGGTATTATTGCTGGTGGTGTAGTGCGACAAGTCATTGGCGTTACAGGTATTCGTAATCTCCTTTCTAAATCACTTGGTTCCACAAACAAAGTCAACATTGCATATGCAACGATTGACGCCCTCAAGGCACTGGTGCCAAATGAACAATGGCTCACATCTCAAAATAAGTCACCGAAAAAAGTAGGAACGAAAAAGGAGGCTTCATAGTATGACAAAATATCATGAGCTACAGATAACCGCCAAAAAGTCGAAAAAACGTGTCGGACGTGGTATCTCGGCAGGTCAGGGAAAGACAGCTGGACGAGGTACAAAAGGGCAGAAATCACGAACTGGTAAAAAGATCGGCCATACGTTTATGGGCGGACAGGGTGCGCTCGTGCAACGAATTCCAAAAGCAAAAGGTTTTAAATCTTTACGAGCTCCTGCGCAAGTTGTATATACTGGAATGCTAAATGACTTCAAAGGCACATCTGTTGATAATACTTCTTTATTTGAAGCAGGACTCATCGCCTCTCCTCATCATACAGTTAAGATCATAACCAAAGGTGAGTTATCTAAAAAATTAAATATTAAAGTTCAGGCTGCTTCTGAGTCAGCTCAAGCTATGATCAAAAAAGCTGGTGGTACTTTTACGAAAATTGCGGTACCATTAAAACAATCGACAAAATCGCGTGATACAAAATAATTAGTTGCAGAAATTTGAGGGGTAACACATGAATTGGCGAACAATTCTCACATCATTTAAAAATAAAGATATGCGAAACCGCTTTTTAGCAGTCCTTGCACTCGTGGTGGCATATCGCTTTTTAGCACATGTACCTATTCCACTCGCAGAGCCTACGCAGCTAAAAGACGTAATCGACAGCTTATTAGGAGGTAGTGATTTTGGTGGATTTCTCAATCTTATAAGCGGCGGTGCACTTGCAAGTTTTTCTATCGTACTGGTTGGACTAAGCCCCTACATTACCGCTTCGATTATCACCCAATTACTCACCAAAGTTATTCCGCGCCTCGAAGAACTGCACAAAGACGGTGAATCTGGACGGCGTAAAATTAACCAATGGACTCGTTTAGTGTCATTACCTCTAGCGGTTATACAATCTATCGCATTTATCTTTATTCTACGTCAAACAGTTTTAGCTGGTAATACAGCGGTGTTAACATCTACAACGCCGTTTGAGTGGACTGTTGCGGTATTAGCTATGACTGCAGGAGCAATATTGCTCATGTGGATTGGCGAATTAATCACTGAAAAAGGCATCGGCAATGGTATTTCGTTGCTTATTTTTGCCGGTATCATCTCTCAATTGCCACAAACGCTCGGTACAACAGTTCAATCTCTCGTTAAACCTGCTAATGAAGATGCCAAACTCAGTCTTTTTAACTACACGTTCCCTGTTGATGCTACTACTTTTTATGTCGCACTTGCGGCTGTTACTGCAAGTTTACTGGTACTCTATTGGTTGGTTAAAATCAATGAAGCCCAGCGGGTTATTACGGTGAACTATGCGAAGCGTGTACGTGGCAATAGCGCCTACGGCGGGGTGACGAGTATACTCCCTGTTAAGCTCATTACTGCCGGTGTGATACCGGTGATTTTTGCGGTTGCTTTTCTCGCCCTACCTGCTTTTATCGGGCAAGTACTAAAAGCAAGTAAAAACCCACAATATGCCGATCTCGCAAATAACCTCATAACCTGGTTTCAAACACCAAATCCTGGTTCATTTACTGGCCAAGACATGAACGCCCTGGTCTATCCTATAGCGTATTTTGTTCTGGTTGTTTTATTCACTTATTTTTACACTGGAATTGTATTTAATTCAGATGAAATCGCCGAAAATCTCCAGAAACAAGGTGGCTTTATCGCTCATGTGCGTCCTGGTCCGTCGACCGCAAAGTATCTCCGCAGAATCGTTAATCGACTAACTTTATTTGGATCAATCGCGCTGGGCTTAATCGCGATTCTTCCCTTTATTTTTGAATATATATTCGCGCAATTTGGTATTCAAGCAGCTAATTTAGCAATTGGTGGTACCGGTATTCTGATCGTAGTATCTGTAGCTCTCGAAGCCTTACGCCAAATCAATTCACGTGCCCTCATGGTCACATACGATGAATACAAATAAAAAACTTTGCCAGAACTCTTTACAAACAGAGTGTGCCTAGTGTATAATCATAGATTGTAGTTTATGACCGCACAAAAGGAAGTGATAAAACTCACCGGGAAGGTGCTTGAGGCGTTGCCAAATGCTCAGTTTAAGGTAGAGTTGGAAAACGGTCATACCATCATCGGACACATTTCGGGTAGAATGCGCAAACATTATATTCGTCTTGTAAACGGTGACAAAGTGGAAGTTGAGTTAACCCCATATGATCTCACAAAGGGCAGAATCACCTTTCGCTTAAAAGATCAACCTAATCCAGAATCATAAAGGAGCATGGATGAAAGTACGTGCAAGCGTCAAAAAAATTAGTCCGGATGACAAGTTAGTCCGCCGTAAAGGCCGTCTTCGTGTGATTAATAAGAAAAAGCCTAAAAATAAGCAGAGGCAAGGTTAGTAATGGCACGAATTGCAAACGTAACAATCCCTACAGAAAAACAAATTCAAATTAGTTTGACGTACATTTATGGTATTGGTCCTTACAATGCCAGCCAAATTCTTGATTCAGCAAAAATTGAGCCAACTAAGCGAGTAAAAGATCTCTCTGAAGCAGAATTAACAAAGCTCCGAAATGTTATAGATGCAAATTACACTGTCGAAGGCGATCTTCAGCGAATTGTGTCAAATAACGTTAAACGACTTAAGGATATCGGAACATACAGAGGAATTCGTCACAAAAATAGCCTGCCATCACGTGGACAACGTACACGTACAAATGCTCGCACTCGCAGGGGTCGTAAAGTAGCTGTTGGTGGTGCACAACCTAAGTCAGCGAGTAAGACATAAAGGATATATATGGCAGAAACAACGACTAAATCACCGACCAAAAAGAAGCAGAAACGATCTGTACCTTCAGGCCAGATGCATATTCAAGCAACTTTCAACAACACCATCATTACCTTTACAGATAAAAAGGGCAATGCTTTAACGTATAGCAGTGCTGGCGCATGTGGTTTTAGAGGAAGCAAAAAAGGCACAGCGTATGCTGCTCAAATCGCTGCAGAAAAAGCCGGTGAAGCTGCTAAAACTCAGTATAATGTATCTACTATAGACGTTTTTGTAAAAGGTGTTGGACTAGGTAGAGATGCTGCTATTCGTGCCGTAACAAACCTAGAAATGGCTGTTAATAGTATTAAAGATGTGACGGGAATTCCTCATGGGGGTACACGCCCACGAAAGCAGAGGAGAGGTTAAATGGCACGAGATCGCAGTCCTATCGTCAAACAATCACGCCGTGAAGGCTATGCCTTACACCCAAAGGCTCATAAAATTATGGTCAAGAAAAGTACGCCTCCTGGTCAGCATGGTCGTTCTCGACAGACTAAACCGAGTTTATATGCTATCCAACTACGAGAGAAGCAAAAGGTGCGTCGCCTATACGGATTACTTGAAAAACAATTTGCTCGCCTCATGAAAGAAGCTGATAGATCACGAGGCCAATCTGGTGAGTTATTACTTCAATTACTTGAGCGTCGGTTGGATAACACAATATATCGTGCGGGATTTGCAACTAGTCGCCGAGCAGCTCGTCAATTAGTGACACATGGCCACTTTATGCTTAACGGAAAACGCGTAGATATTCCTTCAATCCGTGTCAAAGTTGGCGACGAAATATCACTGCGCAGTAAAAGTGCCCAAAACGAGTATTTCAAGAATGTAGATGAAGTATACAAGAATTCTGTCCAAAGTCCTCTCAGCTGGCTGAAAAGCGATCAAAAGAAAGTTTCAATCAAGATTACCGGTATTCCGACTCGCGATGAGGCTGAAGATGATATTAATGAACAATTAATTGTTGAGTATTACTCACGATAAGACTTTAAAAGAAGGAGAAACACCGTGTCAAAAGTCATCCACAACCCCACATTATCAAATATTAAATCTCATGGCGATGCAAATGCGACATTTACCATTGAGCCGCTTCACAGAGGCTATGGAACTACGCTTGGCAATAGCTTGCGTCGCGTGCTGCTTTCTTCGATCGAAGGCGCATCTATTACCGCATTTAAGGTAGATGGCGCTACACACGAGTTTACGACACTTCCAGGCATCAAAGAAGATGTGGTAGATATAATGCTAAACTTGAAAAACATTCACTTCAAAAACATCGGTGATGAGCCAGTAGAATTCACTCTTTCAAAAAAAGGTGCGGGGCTTGTTAAGGCGAGCGACATTAAAACAACTGGCGATAGCGAAGTCGTTAACCCCGATGCGGTTATCGCTACTATCGATGATCCGAAAGCTTCGCTTTCTATGAGATTAGTTGTAGAGGCAGGTAGAGGCTATCGAACCATTGAAGAGGCGGGTGAAAAACGATTGCATAGCGATATGATCGCTCTCGATGCAATTTTTAGCCCTGTCCGACGTGTTCGATATACTGTTGAGCCAACTCGTGTTGGACAAATGACCGATCTTGATAAACTTCAGCTAACCGTTGAAACAGATGGCTCATTGACACCACAAGACGCATTCGAAGAAGCATCTGCTATATTGATCAACCAATACACTGCGCTTGCTGGCAGTACTCGCGTTGAAGCATCTGATATTTTCAATCAGAATGATCTAGGAGATGGCAGTGATCTCAATACACCTATCGAAGATCTCAATCTTAGTGCTCGTACAGCAAATGCGCTCATAAATAATGACATTCGCACTGTGCAAGATCTGGTCAGTCTCAGTGATCTTGATCTCAAGGAGCTTAAAGGCTTTGGTAGTCGTGCTCTTGACGAAGTAAAGGAAAAACTCGCGGAGTTGGAGCTCTAAAAATGCATCGTCACGGCTATAAAGGAAGAAAGTTTGGACGCGAGCGAGATCAGCGAGCTGCACTTTTAAAGGGTCTTGTCTCAAGCTTGATTGAGTATGGAAAGATCGAAACAACACTTCCTAAAGCAAAAGAGATCGTACCTATTATTGAGAAACTCATTACAACTGCCAAAAAAGGTGATTTGGCTGCCCGACGTAAAGTGATTGCATCAGTTTCCACTCAAGCTATTGCCTTTCGCTTATTCGACGTGATAGCACCTCAGTTAACTAAACGCACAAGTGGTCATATTCGTGTTACAAAAAGCAGACTCCGCGTAGGTGACAATGCACAAATGGCGATTGTAGAATTTGTTGATGAGATTAAAGATACCGAAAAACCAGCCGAGAAACCTCAGGCAACCGCAAAAAAACCTGTTAAAAAGGTAGCGCCCCAGACACCACCAAAGAAAGCAAAGGTAAAGGCAGCATAATGCAAAAAACATTTTCTCAAAAATCAAGTGACACTACACACTCATGGTATCTGATAGACGCTTCCGATGCCCCACTCGGCCGTCTTGCTGTGGTAATTGCCAAATATTTAGTCGGCAAACATAAACCAACGTATACGCCTCATATTGATGCTGGCGACTATGTGGTGGTTATTAATGCGAAAAATGCCGTTGTTACGGGTAATAAAGAAACCGCTAAAACATACTATCGACACACTGGCTATCCGGGCGGTATTAAAGCTACGAACTTGATGCAAATGCGTGAAAAAAATCCTGAAAAAGTCATATTCCAAGCAGTTAAAGGCATGATCCCTCGTAATAAGCTAGCCGCCGAACGACTCAAAAGATTGCGAATTTTCGCAGGTAATGAACATACCCATACACCACAATCACCAAAGAAAGTTGAGGTACAATAAATGTCAGCTAAAAATACATACTTCTATGGACTTGGTCGCCGCAAATCAGCTACTGCACGTGCACGGTTGTTTAAAGGCAAAGGATTAATCACGATCAACCATAAATCAGCCGAAGAATATTTTGACGGCAATACTAATCTTGTGGCTAAATTGACTGATCCACTCGCTCTTGTTGGTCTTCAGAAAGAATATGATGTATCGGTTTTAGTCAGCGGCGGCGGCTTGAATGGACAAGTGGATGCTATCCGTTTGGCTATCTCAAAAGCAATCAGTACCCTCAATGAAGATCTCAGAAGTACGCTTAAAAAGGCTAGTCTCCTCAAGCGCGATCCTCGCGAGAAAGAGCGCAAAAAATACGGACTGAGATCCGCTCGTAAAAAAGAACAATTCTCAAAGCGTTAATCTACTTTTTCTGTATATCAAGTATGAGTCCTGGCCATGTGAAGCCTTCTGCACCGTAGCCTTCCCCTGAAAACGGATTATAAAACTCTCTGAAACCAGATTTTTCTATAAGATTGTAGGTTTGTTGCACGAGTAATTCTGCTTCGCTATCAAGCATATAGCGACGTAAGCCTTTGATAATAAACCAATGAATAGCAAGCCAGATAGGCCCTCGCCAATTTGGCCACGGCCAAACTGAATCTAAATCGAAACTTTGCTCGTTGATAGCAACAGATGGAATACCGTAGGGCGTACCAAACGTATCTGGATCTTTTAACATACCTTTTAGTACTGCAGCCTCATCATGCGAAGCTATACCTGCATATAGCGGCATAAAAATATTCCATGTCATTATGGGGATATGTCGCTCAAATTCACCACTATTCATAGTTGAATAATACAGACCGTTATCCATCGGAAATTTTCGCTGCATAGCCTTCGCTGTTTTAGTGTGATGCAGCTCAGACCACTCAGCAATGTGAGTCTCACCGGCAAGAGCGGCTAGGCGAGCGGTGATATGAAGACTTTCAACAAGAATACAGTTAAAGCTAACGTCTCGCACCCAATGTTTGAGGTCCATACGTTTTCGGACTACGAACCGCGCTTCACGCCAATCGTCGACGAGCTGCATACGAGCAGCATAATTCTCTTCGAGCGACCAACGTGGACCGAGCTCCATGGCTTCATCGAATCGCGGACTTGTATCCTCGCCTGATTCATCAGGATTGATAATGCCAATAATACTACTTTTACGCGGATCTCGTTGTCGATAAAAAAATTGATGAAATGTGTGTATATGAGGCAGCATTTCGCGCACAAAATCAATGTCGCCATCGGTATCATAGATTCGCTGAACAGCTTCGGCTAGCAGCGGAGGTTGTGTGATAGAGCTGGTGCCACGCTTACCCCAAGCAATTTTTAGATGATCAGGTACATCTGTGTGCTGCCAATAAATAATATGGGGGATCATACCATTTTCAAGCTGCCTGCTGACGAGCGCACGAAGCTCATTTTTTGCTTGCAGTAGATCAAAATGGCTCATAGCAATAGACATAAAACAGCTATCCCAAAGCCATTGATATGGATAAGTATTTTTACTCGGTATCGTATACGTATATTCACCACACGTACGTCGATTTTGCAGGTACAGATGTTTAATTTTATGTTCAAGCCCACTCTTCATGAGCTCTATTATATAGTGTTGTATAATAAAAAGTAATGAAAAAACCAGTTGTATTAACCGGCCTACGCGCCAATAATGATCTCACATTCGGAAATTATTTTGGTGGCATACTGCCGACCGTAGAGGTAGCCACTAAGCAATCAGATGCTTATCAGGTCAATTTATTTGTGCCCGATCTACATAGCTTCACTACATCAGTAGACTTCAGCTCTCTCCAAAAACAAATTCGGCATAATTTACGGATCTTTGTAGCAGCGGGCTTACCCCTTGATGATGATAATGTTTTTCTCTATCGACAAAGCTACATTCCTGCTCATAGTGAATTAACTTGGATTTTAGATTGTTTTGCTAGTGTAGGTGAGCTAAACCGCATGACGCAATTTAAAGATAAAACTTCAAAAATTGGTCACGACAGAGTCAGTATGGGCTTATTTAATTATCCCGTTCTCATGGCAGCGGACATTTTACTATATAACTCATCGTATGTTCCCGTAGGAGATGACCAAACGCAGCATCTCGAGTTTACGCGCGATATTGCAGAGCGCATGAATAATAAATTTGGTGATCTGTTTGTTATTCCTGAGCCAGTCAAGAAACAACACGAGTTTTTTTCTAAAGATCAAGGCCTTCGTATCATGGATCTTCACGATCCAACTAAAAAAATGAGTAAAAGTGATGATTCAGGCAAAGGCGTTATCTTTTTAAATGATGATCCAGAAATTTCTGCACAAAAAATTATGGCAGCAACTACCGACACTTATGCAACTATACAGTTTAATCGAGAAACGCAGCCGGGTATTTCTAATTTACTTGAGATATTATCACTCCTCACACATCGCCCAGTTGAAGCTGTCGCAGCAGAATGGCGCGGCAAAAGCCAATACGGAGAGTTTAAAAAAGTAGTTGCAGCTGAACTGACTGCTTTTCTCACCAATTTTCAAGATAAACTTTCTCAAGTAGATGACGAGATGATTACGCAAAAACTTGAAAACTCCGAACAGCAATTAGCAATTACGGCAAATGATACTTTGTTGAGAGTCCAAAAAGCTATTGGAATTCGTTAATGCGATTAGACGCATATCTTGCTACGTATTTTCCTGAAAAGTCGCGATCTATGTGGCAAAAATATATCACGCAGGGTCTTGTAAAGATTAATGGTAGGGTGATTACCCAAAATGATTATAATTTAGGCGAAGATGATCACGTAACATTTTCTGACCCGCAACAAACCAAACATACATTTGATGTATCGGTAGTATATGAAGACGAAAACGTCATTGTATTTAATAAGCCTGTCGGCATGCTTACACATGCAAAGGGTGGCTTGGTGCATGAACAAACAATCGCGGATCTCATAAAAGACAAGACGTCCTATGCGCATGACACAAATCGTCCAGGAATTGTGCATCGCTTAGATCGAGCCACAAGCGGCATACTAGTAGGAGTGAAAAACCTTGAAACAGCAAAAAAGCTACAACAGCAATTTACTGCGAGAACTATCAAAAAAACATACATTGCTCTTGTGAAAGGGAAACCCTCGCACCCAGTATGCGATATTGATTTGCCGATTCAAAGAAACCCTAAAAAACCGAGCCAATTTCGGGTCAATATCAATGGAAAGACAGCTCAGACAACCTGCAAACTACTTGAAACGCAGGGAGATATCTCGCTTGTTGAATTGACGCCAAAAACTGGTCGAACGCATCAGCTCCGTGTTCATATGGCGCATCTTGGTACGCCGATTGTTGGTGACACGGTATATGGTCATGCCGACACACGCATGTTTCTCCATGCTGCATTAATTGAATTAACGCTACCTGGCGGCAAGCGTGTTACTTTCACTGCACCGCTCCCAGCAATATTCAAACAGAGGCTACAGGCTGCTATATGACAATATACATAAATCCGCATTCTCGACAGCAACTAGAAGCTATGCACACGCATATGCCGCAGTGCTTACTAGTTCATGCACAGCAGGGAATTGGGGCAAAAACAATTATGTCTCATTTTTTAACACATAAAGATAATGAAATATTTACGATACAACCAGATGATAAAAATAATATTTCTATCGAACAAATAAGGCTTATGCAGCAGCAAATTACAAAAAAATCAGTGAAACGTCAATATATTATTATAGATCGAGCTCATCTTTTATCTGTACAAGCTCAAAATAGTTTACTCAAGTTCTTAGAAGAGCCTCAGAAAAATGTTTATTTTATTCTCATAACATTTCGTCCGAGCGGACTGCTCGCAACTGTTCGTTCTCGTGCTCAAAAAATTGAACTACTGCCTATATCTCTTGATGAGTCGCGTAGCTTAATCAAAAAAAAGGGTATTACGGATACTAAAAAAGTAGAGCAATTACTTTTTATTGCACAAGGTCTTCCTTCAGAGCTAACTCGACTGATTCAAGATGAAATATATTTTCAGCGTGTTCTTGAAGCTATTACCAAAGCAAGAAATTTTTTACAATCAAACCGTTATCAAAGATGCGTGCAGATACAAGAACTGAGTAAAACTAGAGAGACAGCACAAGAATTTATCGCATATTGTCTTCGTATGCTATCTTTTAGTTATTTCCAGAATCCAGCAGATCAAACTATTCGTCATATTGAAAAATTCCTAGATATTGAAACAGCGCTCGAGCAAAATGCCAATGTAAAGCTTCAGCTTTTAAAAACCCTTCTAAAATAAATGTAACCACTTGAGTTTTAGCACATTTTCATCTATTATATGTGAGTACTACGCCACCTTAGCTCAGCTGGTTAGAGCGGCTGTTTTGTAAACAGTAGGTCGTCGGTTCGAATCCGACAGGTGGCTCCATGCTGGGATAGTGAAGCGGTCAAACACGTCAGACTGT
>CAZJUR010000005.1:0-62618 GCA_964549525.1 uncultured Candidatus Saccharibacteria bacterium
CGTGTGGTTCTTCTTGCAGGGTATTTGCGTTCAGCGTAGTGGCGGCTATCTTGAAGTGAAGCCACAGTATTTCGAGCAAATCCCAGTCCCCGAAAAGTCAGAGGAATGGAGCAAGATAATGAGTCTCAAAATAGAGACGATGCTCTCGACTGTTAAGACGATGCATACCAATAACGAGCGATTCAAGAATCTACTCGTCAGCGAGTTCGATATTGAGCGATGGCCAACCAAGCTCAGTAAATGGTGGACGCTCGATTTTACAGACTTCGTAAAAGCCTTGAAGCTGAAACTATCGCTGGCACAGAAAGACGAGCTTCTTCAGGTATTTGAAAAATATCAGTTTGAAATGTCAAAGTTATACGAGCTAACTAATGAGTCTGAAGACTCGATTGACCAAATGGTTTACGACCTGTATGACCTTAGTGATGAAGACGTAAGAATAGTCGAGGCGACTACAAAGTAGTGCTCACATGTCATACGATGTGATAATCAATATCTATACGACCCTCTTTGGCATTATAATTACGGTTTTTGGTATATCTGTTGCGGCTATCATCGCACTAACTCAGATACTTCAGCCAGTTCTATCTTATTCTCAGGCGAGGCGTCTTGTACGCAGTAGGTCTGTTATCGTTGCCGGAGGCCTAATGGCTATAAGTTTGATAATGGTCACTTTGCCTATGATTGGATTGACTTATGAACACGACCTTTTGCCCATTAATTTGGAATCGAATAAAGTACTTGCGGCAATCTGGTATCTGCTCGTCCTTTTAATGCTTATTTTTTCAACTGTATTAATGACAATTAGGATTTTTTATGAGCAATCATCTCTTCTGATACCTAAAAATGCGTTGAAGAACTTTCGGGATAGCATCAATATCGATGAACTCAGAAGTCATTTTAGCTATAAAGGAGCGGTTAGGCCGTTTCCGCCAATGGGTAAGTATGTCATAAAGTTTACAGGTGACAATGAGGTTGAGTCGACCGAAGAGGCTGGTAAAGAATATGAAGATTTGGAAAAACAATATAAAAAAGATTTAGCTCAATATGAAGCCGCAAAGAAAGCTGCGAAGCACTCGGAGAACCCACTGGCACCTCTTGAGTCGTATCTGTTCACCCATTTAAAGAACGGCGACCTGTCAGCATTTACATTTACGCTCAAAACGTTTGAAGATTTGATAAAAGTTGCGTTGAACGATAAGCAAACTGGTAAACATATTTATCATGTCGTTGCATATTACTCAAAAGTACTCGAGCGAATTGCGGAAAGTGCAGTTTCGGAGGGTGCGATAAGTTTCTTGTCTGAATCGCTTGAGTCATCACATAGGCTGGCAAACTACCTCATTAAACAAAAACAAACGTCACCAATAAATGCACTCCAAGCTTATTGGAAAAATACTGCCTATGATTCAATGTCATCGCTCCCTGTGATTTTCAAGCAGGTTATGGAGATATTCAGGGATATAGGCGAGTCAATACTTAGAGCTGATGAAGTCAAACCCCGTAAGGAGAGTGACATAGCCGATAATATTCATAGAAGTGTAGGCTGGATTGGCGAGCAGTACTTAGAAAAACACAAGCCTGAACGTCAGGCCTTGATGAACTCAGAGCATCAGACTGAACTCGATGCGTTGATGAATACCGTACTTTCGTTTGGGTGGGTATACAAGGACGTCAGGTCGAATGCGTATCCGCTAATATATTTCGACTCATTATATGTCATAGGGAAAAAACTAATCCAACATTATTCACCACAAGGCGAAGATGATTCTTACGCAAATGATATATCGAATGCTTTATTTAGCCTTATGTATGAATACGAGAGCTTCGGGGAGGCTGCGTGTTTAGCGAAGAATACTGAGGGTGCATGGATAGCAATGAGGGGATTGTCTGACTTTATTCGAATATACGAAACGAATGACTATGCCTCAGAGTTAAAGAAAAATGCACTAGAGGCTGTCCTAAGATTGGGTTCAGCGGCATATGCGAATGAGCTTACCGACAGGCCAGACTTCGGGCTTGAGTCTGTACCGGATTACTCGCTGAAGCTGCTCCAAGAACACTCCTCGGGTGTAGACCTGTCCCACGAAGGAATGGAGATATTTATTAAGGCACATGCAAATATCGACAAAGTCAAAGAGTATTTACGTCTTGCAAAGCCTGTCGCGGGTACATCCTTTGGGCTCAATCTAGATAACGACTAGCACACATATACTACTGCTGGAAGCAGAGGAGTGTATTTTTCGACTATTTTTGTTTCAGTCCATAGTGTCAAAACACTTATGTTTATTATGGAAAGCATAAGGAACGATATAAGGGACATTATTATTGACTATGACGGGCATATGACGTATATTCATAGTATGAATGAAGAACTACACAGTAATTCACCACTTGAGGGCTTTGAGCTGTTTGACAACAGCAATATGTCCCGTGTTGTCAACAAGATTACTATAACCAAGAGTAATCAGTTAAATTTTCCCGCGGCTTTTTACCAAATAAACAAAATCGAAGGCAAAAAGGGCGCAATGCTATATTTTAATAAGCAAGCTCAAAAAGTTGCCGTAATGTTCACCGATGAGGTTGAGCCACAAGGGTTCAAGCTGGCGTTATCAAATGAGGGTAAATACGGAGCCTATATTTCAGCCCGTTCGTTCCTGACACTTAATGGCATCAGCGACATTAAGTACGCGAAGAGATATGATTATGACCAACAGAACCTATCTGATGGACGCACACTATACGTCATTGACCTGAATAAGGGTGAAGACGGAGGTGAGACGTAAAATAAGCCTTACAAGCTAAAAGCCGTCGCAAATGCGACGACCAGAAGCGAGTTAAAACCTGAACAGCTTTCTCGCTTCTTATACTACAACAATTTGACGAATTAATCAATATATTTCGTCATATATGTAACCATAAGGAGTAATATATGGTGTATTTTCAAATTAATAAAAACAATAGTAACTACGCGCAGCCGTATTGGTGGGTTATTAAAAGTTCTGGTAACCACCAAACATTAGCTATCTCTGAAATGTACGTCAGGAAGCAGGATGCTCTCAGTGCCATCAATTTGGTTAAGAGCGGTTCAAGCAGTGCCTCCGTTTACGACAATACAGGTGAAGTGTAAGATATTGAATAATGTTTCAGTGCGGGTCGGAGGGCTCGCACTGATTACTACTATTGCTACTGGTTATATTCCCTCAGGGGGAGTAATATAACAGAGCTAAAATGACGCTGCTTCTCGGTGTTTTACGCCGCTAAGGATATCATTCCACCTTATGATTTCATCTACCAATTCTTTATAAATCGACTGGGCTAGGGTCACCAAAGCAATTTCTTCCACATGCTAGATATTCTGACATAAATTTGACATAATAGAGCACAAGCACTAATAAGGGGGGCGCTATTCAAGCTGAAGAATCCGTCTATACGATTTCGCCATTTTGGTACCGGCGCATCTGTGAAAGTGCTTTTTTTATTGCCAGCTTTTTAGTTGCATTATTTATCTACGGAGTAGTTTCAAGTGGTTCGTCGATCGGCGCCGAATTTATCGTGCCACTGCCTGTGGCAATTGCTGCTGGGGTGACCGCTATTGGCAGTATCCTCGCGTACTTTTTTGCCCCACGTGATAAATTATCTCGATTGACACTTGTCATTTATCTCGCGCTTATTGCTACAATAGGGATGCTCGTTATTATTACTGGCGGTACTCGTTCGCCATTTATTGCTCTCTGGATGCTCGCCTCAATCTTTGTAGGAATGTTTGGCATGCGTTCGATTATCGGTCTGCTGATTGCTACTATCACATACTATATTGTCAGCGCTTTTACTATTCAGGAATCACTTCTATCTGGTTCAGAGATTATCATCTTTATTTTTGCCTTTATATTACCGCTCGTAGCGAGTTGGTTAATGTGGCATCAAAAGGCTCATACGGATGGCAAAAAAGACCGTGCCTACACAGAACTGATTCGTGAGCTATCTCAAGTAGCAAATAAATCTGAAATTGTTATCAATGCAATTGTCGATGGCGTTATCGCAGTTGATAGTTCTGGAACTATTCAGCTGATCAACCCAGCTGCCCAAGAAATAATTGGTTGGGGCAAGCAAGATGCCATGAAGTTGAGTTATAAATCGGTTTTGAAACTAGTGGATAAATCCGATCAACCGCTTGATCCCGGCCATGATCCTATCCAGCAAGTTTTACAGACAAACCGATCGGTTACCAATAATGATCTGACACTTTTGACAAATTCTGGGAGGAAACTTCTGGTATCGGTGCTCGTTTCTCCAGTGGGACAGCAAGGAGCAGGTGCAATTATTGTATTTCGTGATATTACCGCCGACAAAAAAGAAGAGCGAGAAATGGCGGAGTTTATCTCGACGGCTAGCCATGAGATGCGTACTCCTGTTGCTGCAATCGAAGGATACCTGGCACTCGCTATTAACCCCGCAACTGCCACGATAGATGATAAAGCCCGTATATATCTTTCAAAAGCCCAAGAGTCAGTTCGCCATTTGGGTCAGCTATTTCAAGATTTGCTAGATATTTCGCGTGTCGATGACGGTCGGATGAAAAATAATCCTAAAATTGTCGATGTTGTGGCATACACAGGAGAAATCGTTAATACCTTTGTACTCCGCGCCAAAGAAAAGGGGCTGGTACTGCTATATAAACCTAACCTTCCGAACGAATCAATGCGTCGCCTTACGCCAGTTTATTATTCAAATGTCGATAATGATCATCTTCGAGAAGTGATCTCAAATTTGATTGAAAATGCCGTAAAGTATACCCAGAAGGGGAACGTAACGATCGATATCACTGCTGATAATAACCATGTAACGGTATCCGTCCATGATACCGGCATCGGTATACCTCCAGAAGACGCACCTCATCTTTTCCAGAAGTTTTATCGAGTCGACAATACCCAAACTCGAGATATTGGCGGAACGGGTCTGGGCCTCTACCTATGTCGAAGGCTCGTGGAAACCATGGGTGGAAGATTGTGGCTCGAAAGTGTACTGGGGCAAGGAAGTACATTCTTTGTCGAATTACCTCGCGTCCAGCACGAAGATGCGATGCGAATTATTGAACAAACTAGCACCGAAGAATCTGGACCACAAATACAAATGACCAAATAATACGAAAAAAGTATGGTATTTTCAAACATAAGCAATTATAATAGGGGCTAATATGACAAAGATTATGCTTGTCGAAGATGACAAGAGCCTGCGCGAAATATATGGTGTACGGCTCTTGGCCGAAGGCTACGATATTATTTCTGCAGGAGACGGAGAAGAAGCGCTCGCGATGGCTATCAAGGACCGTCCGCAGCTTATTATCAGCGACGTCATGATGCCAAAAATTAGTGGCTTCGATATGCTTGATATTCTTCGCTCAACAACTGAAACGAAAAATATTCGCGTTATCATGATGACCGCCCTTTCAAGTGATGAGCAACGTGCTCGCGGCGAACAACTTGGTGCTGATAAATATTTAGTGAAGTCACAAGTTGGTATCGAAGATGTCGTCAAAGCCGTCCATGATGTTCTCCAAGATGCACCGGGTGCAGCTAATCAACCAGCTCCGCCTCCAGCTGCAGCCACAGCACCCACGCCACAAGCACAGCCGCAAACACCTTCTACCGCGCCGCCACCGGTCGCTGGAAGCCAATCAGTCACTGATACACCCACCACCACGATACCTGAACCTACAGCGCCATTTACGGGCGAAAGACCAGCTTCTCTTGGCGAACGAGTTATTCAACCATTACCAGATAATCCACGTGTCAGCAATGTCGATGTCGGGGAGTTAATGGATCAAGAATTCGCCTCAACTGTTCAGTCAGTCGAAAACATTCCTGTTGCTCAAGCAAACCCACCGCAACCTATGTCTCGCCCAGAAGAACCTGTCCCTAGCACCACGAGTATGGAACCACCAGCTGTTCCACAACCTGCTCAAGATGAAGCTATTGCAGTGCCAATACCAGAACCAGCGAATCCAACTGGCATGCAATACGAAGAAACGCCTTCACAACCAGTTGCACCACCGGCGGCACAAGCTACTGAACCACACACACCACCACCGGTTACCGCGCCAGAACGCCCACCGGTACAGCCTCCTGTCGCCTAACTATTCATAATGTGTTTGATAGAGTAGCATAGTAAGTATGTCTGAATCTGCACGCCTCAATAAAAAATTAGCCCTTGCTTTAGGTATTTCTCGACGTGAAGCCGATGAGTATATTACTGCAGGACGAGTAATAGTCAATGACAAAACAGCCACGCTCGGGAGCCGGATTCATGCAACTGATAAGATAAAAATTGACGATAAACCATTGTCGCTTTCAAACGAATATCTATATTTAGCCTTTCATAAACCTGCTGGATATGTCTGTTCGCGTCGCCAGCAAAGCGATACACCGACCATATATTCATTATTGCCGCACCAATATCATCATCTTAAACCAGTTGGTCGTTTAGATAAAGATAGCTCGGGTCTATTACTTTTAACCAATGATGGCGACTTCGCGCATCAAATGACTCACCCAAAATTTCAAAAAACTAAAGTGTATGAAGTGAGCTTAGATCGATCGCTTGAACCGTCGCACCACCAGATGATCAATGATCACGGTGTGCAGCTTGAAGACGGCATCAGTCGATTCTCTGTGGAGGAGATGAGCAGACAAACCTATCGTATAACTATGAAAGAAGGCCGCAACCGTCAGATTCGTCGCACCTTTGCGGCACTTGGCTACATGGTCACAAAACTTCATCGAATACAGTTCGGAACATATTATATTGATAATCTTCCATCCAGAGCAGTCGACGTTATAGATATAAAATGATATGATTAACAGATATGGCTTCAAAACTCGCAACTGTGGCAATCGTTGGGCAGACCAACGTCGGCAAAAGCTCACTATTTAATCGTCTTGTGCGCTCACAACAGGCGATTGTTGCCCGTGAAGCTGGAACAACCCGCGATAATGTCATAGGAAAGGTAAAATACGAAATACCACGCAGATCAACTGATCTAGACTCTGCATTGCCTGCAGCAGGACCGCAAGACAAGACTGGCAGGCAGTTAGCGCGGTACGGGTCTGGAGCAGTTGCATCTGGTGGCGGCTCAGGACATACACAAGAAGCCGAATTCTGGCTGGTGGATACGGCGGGTCTCAAAGACCCTGAGGACGAATTTGAAGCCTCAATCCAAGAGCAAATTCAAGAAGCAGCCGATGCAGCTGATGTGATACTAGTAGTAGTTGATAGTACGAAGTATCCAACTGATGAAGATCGCTTAGTCGCCAAAAAAGCTTTAAAGAGTAAAAAACCGGTTATTTTAGTCATAAATAAGGTAGATTTAAAAGGTACTTTAGCCACTGAAGAATACTTACGTCTGGGCATTAAAACTATGATTCGTACAAGTGCTGAGCATGCACGAGGCATATCGTCGCTCGTTCAAGCCATTGCGACGCATATTCCGAAGAGTAGCGAGTCTGAGCCTGACGAAGTGTTACGGATAGCACTCGTTGGTCGCCCAAATGTCGGTAAAAGCCATTTATTTAATAGCTTGGCTGGCAAGCAACAGGCTCTTGTTGCAAATGTTGCCGGCACGACTCGAGATGTTAATCGCGTTACGATAATGTACCATTCAAAACCCATCGAATTACTCGATACAGCAGGCGTTCGTCGTCAAGGTAAAATCGAAGTTGGTATCGAAAAGTTTTCGGTGCTTCGGACTATCCAAGCTATCGAAGAGAGCGACATATGTTTACTCCTGATGGATGTACAAGAACTCAATACGCAACTTGATCAACGATTAGCAGGTATGATTGCAGACGCTGGCAAGGGTATGATTATCGTTGTAAGTAAATGGGATAGCGCAGAAGGTAAAGATGCCTACACACGAGATGCCCTCGCGCCCCAAATTGCGACAACATTTAAATTTACACCATGGGCGCCATTAATATTTACCAGTGCTGTAACCGGCCAAAATGTCACAAAAATTTTTGAACTAGCGCAAGATATCTATACACGACGCAAGCAAACACACCAAACCGCTAAACTCAATAAAATTCTCGCTCAAGCAGTCATGGATCATCCGCCGGCTGGTCTCAAAAACACCTTACCCAAACTTCGGTACGTGGTGCAAACTGATACAAATCCACCATGGTTTGTGATACACGGTAGCAATTTGAAATTATTACATTGGAGCTACAAACGCTTTTTAGAGCGTCGATTTAGAGATGAGTTAGATTATACCGGTACAGCTATTAAATTCAGTTTTCGTCAAGAAGAAAAAACAAAAGAAAAATAGCCCGAGATGGGCGGCAGGGGAGCCGAAGCTTCATCCCTGCGCCCCCTCGAGCTTCATCATTTTTCCATCAGCGCATAACTGATGGACCAACCAGTTAAGTAGTCGACCATGATATAAGTGACTACGACCAGAGCCACAAGCATCATTTTTGCGTTTCTTGTACGTTCAGCTGGGGCAGCAAAGCCAACCCAGAGTGTCGTACAGACCACAGAAATGAAAACCCAAAATGCAAGGCATGCGGCCAGTTGCGCAGACATACTTCCTCCTTTATATAAAGTAGTCTAGCTTTATATAAAATAAACTATTTAGTAATTTTTGTCAATTCTTTAATCTATCTATATACTAAAAACTATGAAACTTATCGTCGGGCTCGGAAACTACGGAGAAACGTACGAAAAAACACGTCATAATACCGCATGGCATTTGTTTGATACGCTCGATCTTACTTGGCATGAACAAAAAAAGTTTCAGTCATTCATCGCTGAGAGTCGTCAGTATAACCAGAAAATTTTATATATAAAACCAACAACGTATTACAACGATTCAGGCCTAGCTGTTCATAAGATAAAAGAGTTCTATAAGGTTTCCGGTAGGGATATTCTGATTGTTCATGATGAATTAGCACTGCCATTTGGGTCGGTTCGTACAAGATATGGCGGTAGTGATGCCGGAAACAACGGTGTGAAATCAATTAATGTGTGTATCGGGACCGACACTGCACGTCTTCGTATCGGCATCGATAGCGAAATACGTGCAAAAAGAGATGATGCGGATTTCGTCTTAAGCCGTTTTTCTGTACGGGAACAGAAAGAATTGCCGCGTATTTTCGCTACAGCTCAATCATTGATCGAAGCTTTTATACAAAATGATTTTCCTGAGACAACGCACACTCATTCAGTGTGATGCTCAGCTTCATGTGATGCGGGTGAAGCTTCATGTTGGTGAGAAGTATTTGCCGTAATTGCTGCAATTACGAGCACACCTACCACTAAAAGTATGGCCTGAATATTGGCTAGACGACGCGGATTTTCGTGTATTTCCGGTATGATATCGCTGGCAGCAATATAGAGAAAAAAGCCGGCTGCGAGCGCAAGTGCAATTTCGATGCGTATACCCCCGACGCCGCCAAGCGCATAAACGCTCACGGCAGCAAAAACAGTAGCGAGTGAACTGAGTACATTAATCATGATCACTTTTCGCGGTTTCATACCTCGACTGAGAAGAATACTGGCATCTCCAATTTCTTGCGGTATTTCATGTGCCGCGACAGCTAGGGCCGCTGCAATACCTGCCGGAATGTTCACTAAAAATGCTACACCGATGGCAATTCCATCGACGGCATTGTGGAGTGTGTCGCCAACAACTACCCGCCAAACTTGAGCTTTTTTCTGCAGTGAACCATGATGATCATGGTGATGATGACGATGAATCCAGCTCACGAATCGCTCAAACAAGAAAAACGACAAGAAGCCAACGAGAATATAAGGAACGATTTCATGGGGTTCTTCGCTCAGCTCAATTGCCTCAGGTAAAAGACTCAAAATTGCAGTAGCCAGTAGTGCACCAGCACCGAAGGGCAAAGCATATAAAATAACTTTTTTGCGGAGACGCTGCGCTTGCACGAGTAGAATACCACCAATCAGTGAAAAAACACTGCCAATGAGCGACCAAAATAATACTACAAGAATATCCATGTCTCTTTAGCATAACGAACTTGCCGGTTTTGGTCAAACAACTAAAAAAGCGCCAGGCAAGGGTGGGCATCGCCTGACGCTTATGTAGCCCTTCAACGCACCTCTCGGCTCCGAAGCTCGGAAGACGTGACCCACCTCACACATTGCAGGGGTCCGCTGGTTAAAGGGGTTAGTGTGCACGCAAACACTTTTGATGTCTAAAAGTGGAGGGTAAATACTTTTAAACGTATTTGCGGACACTCTAACGTAAGTTAGAATAGGGGGTATAAGGTGCTTCAAATTGCATATAGTGCAATTGAACATGTACCATATTAGCACGTGTTTGACATTCTGTCAACACTTTTTGAAACTTTTTTGTATGAAAATCAATAGTATATCCCCAGATAAGCAAAAATTCCTTCAGAGGTTAGAAAATATTGACGCAAGTCCAAAAAGCTTATACTTTATAGGAAAGATACCTGACACAGAGGTAAAAGCAGTCGCAATCGTCGGCTCTCGTAAGCCTACAAGTTACGGCAAAGAAGTAGCTGAAAGATTAAGCTATGAACTCGCACAAAAGGGGATTGTCATTGTATCTGGCTTAGCACTCGGTATTGATGCTATTGCACATCGAGGAGCATTACAGGCAAGACAGTCAACCATTGCAGTGCTCGCAAATGGACTAGATACCATATACCCCAGCTCACACAAAGAATTAGCGCGTAACATTATCGAAAATAATGGTGCATTAGTCAGCGAATATAAGACCGGTACACCACCACTGCCACACCAATTTTTAGAGAGAAACCGTCTCGTCAGCGGATTAGCCGATGCTGTCATTGTGGTTGAAGCTGCAATTCGATCAGGGACGCTTTCAACCGCTTCACACGCACTTGGACAGGGGAGAGAAGTCTTTGCTGTGCCAGGCAATATTACAAGCCCTTTGTCGGCTGGCTGCAATGCGTTACTACGACAAGGCGCCACACCAGTTACGTGCGCTCAAGACATTCTTGATGTCATCGCGCCAAACATTTCTTACCAAACCGAGCTTATTTTTGGTGACACACCCGAAGAACAGACCATTCTTGAGCTCCTCCAAGCAGGTATTCGTGACGGCGAAGAACTACTTATCAAAAGCAAGTTGGACGCCACAACCTATAGTCAAACACTTTCGTTACTAGAGCTAAAGGGCACAATCAAAGCACTCGGAGGCAATAAATGGCGGCTTTAGATTGAAAGCAACACGAAGAGTTTTACATTTGCAAAACCACATAACTTCATGTATGCTAGGCGATTGTTTGCAATAATATATAAATCACATACACTAGAAAAAGCATGAGCAAAAACCTTCTTATTGTTGAGAGTCCCGCCAAAGCTAAAACTATCGATAAATATCTCGGTAGTGATTTTACGGTGCTTTCGAGTATTGGGCATATTCGCTCAATTGCCAAAAAAACGAAAGACGGTACGCCGCCAATCGATATTGAACATGACTTTAAAACCAGCTACGAAATTGATGCTGAAAAGAAAAAAGTCATCACAAACCTCAAAAAAGCTGTCAAAACAGCTGATGAAGTATGGCTCGCCACCGATGAAGACCGTGAAGGCGAAGCAATTGCATGGCATCTCTGTGAAGTTTTGAAATTAGATCCTCGTAAAACCAAACGCATTGTGTTTCATGAAATCACTAAAGACGCGATAACCGAAGCAATAAACAAGCCTCGTACAATCGACATGAAGCTGGTAGAAGCGCAACAAGCGCGACAAATACTTGATCGGATCGTTGGCTTTGAGCTAAGCCCTGTCGTATGGCAAAAAGTGCCGGGCGGCAAATCAGCTGGCCGCGTACAGAGTCCCGCCGTTCGACTCTTGGTGGAGCGTGAACGCGAAATACGCAATTTTGCGTCATCATTTGAGTTTAAAGTCACAGCATATTTCATCCATGAGGAGCAAACCTTTAAAGCAGAACTTGCGGAGCGATTTAAAGACGAAGAGTCGGCTCGTTCATTCCTAGAAAGTCTCAAAGGTGCCGAATTTAGCGTAAGTAAGATAAGTAAAAGTCCTAGTACTCGTAATCCAGCAGCGCCATTTACAACCAGCACGCTTCAACAGGATGCTAATAGCAAATTGGGATTTGGCTCGAAAGCTACTATGAGTAGCGCACAACGGCTTTATCAGGACGGAAAAATTACCTATATGCGTACCGATAGCGTGACGCTGAGTGGACAAGCAATTGCCAGTGCTAAAAACTTCATCACCAAAACGTATGGACCGTCGTATGTGCAGACCCGCACGTTTAAAACGAAGAGTGCGAATGCCCAAGAAGCCCATGAGGCAATTCGACCAACAGATATGAGCCTGGAGATAGCTAGTAACGATACCTACGATCAAAAATTATATGATTTAATTCGCCGTCGAACATTAGCTTCACAAATGAGTGCTTCTAAACTAGAAAAAACTACTGTTTCAATATCTGTTACGACATCATCAAAAATTTTCGAAGCTAAAGGCGAGGTAGTAGTGTTTGATGGTTTTATGAAAATTTACGGTGGCAAAAAAGAAGAGCTGCTTCCGAAACTTGGGCATGGAGCTCATCTTAACCTTGAATCAGTTCAAGCCAAACAGATCTTTGCACGACCACCAGCTCGTTATACCGAAGGAAGCTTGGTCAAAAAGCTTGAAGAGCTCGGCATCGGACGTCCAGGTACCTACGCTACTATTATTAGTACTGTGCAAGCACGTGGTTACGCTGAGCGCGGAGAAGGTGAAGGTGTAGAACGTGATGTCATTGTTCTCAGCTACGCTCCAGCCAGCGCAGAGAAGGGCGTATCTTCGATTGCTTCGACCTCTGCGTTTTCCGCAGCAGCGAGGAAAGACTCAAATAATCCCTTAACGCCGAGCGGAGTCGAGGTAAGCAGAGAAGCGCCCTCCGAGCACTCCGGCATCGTACATCGAGAAATCATCCAAGAAAAAACGGGTGCTGATCGTGGTAAATTAATACCCACACCTGCCGGAGAGCTCATCAGTGACTTTTTGACCAACCATTTTGATCAAATTGTTGATTATGGTTTTACGGCGAGTGTCGAAGAACACTTTGATGATATTGCCGCAAACAGATTAGCCCGAAATAAAATGCTCAAAGAATTCTATACACCATTTCACGAACTGATACAAAAGTCCGGAGAAATTGATCGAAGTACTGTAGGCGGTAGTCGAGAGATCGGCACAGATCCTGCTTCTGGCAAGCCCATTATTGCTCGATTCGGCCGGTTTGGTCCTATGTTGCAACTGGGATCGACTGAAGATAAAACCACCAAACCTATTTTTGCCCCCATGCCGGGTGGCGCTCGTATTGATACGGTCACGATTGAACAGGCTGTTCATGCTTTTCAGCTTCCTCGCCTAGTTGGTCAGACGAAAGACGGGAAAGATATCAAAGCTAATATTGGCCGGTTTGGGCCATATATTCAAGTAGACAAACTCTTTGTTAGCATTAAACCACTTGACCCGCACGACATTACGCTTGATCAGGCTCTTGAGCTATATGAAGAAAAACTTCAAAAAGAAGCGGAGAAACATATTGCTGAATTTGACGATGGTATAAAAATCCTCAATGGCAGATGGGGTGCTTACATAACAGATGGCAAAAAAAATGCCAAAATTCCAAAAGATACAGACCCCAAAAAAATTTCTCATAGTGATGCTAAAAAAATTCTTGCTGACGCGCCAGTGCGACCTGCAAAAAAACGTTTTTCGCGTCGTAAGAAATAAGATTACCCACTCTTTCCTAGCTAATACAAGCCTCATAAAAATCTTTAGCATAAGCGTCTAATTTGTGCTATAATCGTTTTAACACTTCAATAAATGTGGGATAAGGTGTTGACTTTATAAAATGTATGTTCTATAATAGACTTTATATAGCATATACAAACCAGCACGTACAGAGTCGGTGCACGTAAAAAAGGAAGAAATCATAGCTATGAGCGAACCAACAACTGAAAATACCGTAGAAACAATTGATATTCGCGGAGCAGTCACTCATCTTTTAGAAGGCATTGAGCGCGAACGTGAACGTGAAATTATCTCACGTCGATTTGGTTTGTATGATCGTAAAGAAACACTTGAGCAAATCGGTGAGCTTCTCGGTATTACTCGCGAACGTGTCCGCCAGCTAGAAAAAGCCATTCTTATTCGACTTAAAATACATGCAGAAGAAGGACAAGAAGATATTGCTCGTGTAGAAAAAGAGCTTATTAAGCACTTGAGTGAAATGGGACGAGTTGCTCGTGTGAAAGATCTTAGCACTAAGATTAAGCCAGCTGCTGATGCTCGTGATCACGCTCATATCGCATTTGTATCTGAGCTCGCACCGCATCTCAGTGTTGTTGACGAAAATGATAATTATCATCAATCGGTTGGACTCAAAGAATATCACGATGAACCAAAAATGAAAAAACACGTCGATACAGTCGTCAGTACTATCAAAGAACACGGCGAACCTCTAACTATTGATCAACTGCACGCCAAGCTAGACTTTGAACATCCTTCTCATGTACAAGCACTTGCCTCCGCATCAAAACACATTGCTCATTTGAAAGATAAATGGGGACTAACCAAGTGGCCCACCGTTAACCCGAAAAATATTCGTGATAAAATCTATGCTATTTTAAGTGATAACGGTAAACCAATGCACTTTTCGAAAGTAGCAGAGTCAATCAAAAATTCTGATTTTAAGCGCCGTGATGTAACCCAACAAGCTATCCACAATGAGTTAATCAAGGACAGTCGGTTCATTCTCATCGGGCGCGGCATATATGCGCTCAAAGAATGGGGCTACAACAGTGGAACAGTAGCAGATATCATTACCGAAATTTTGAAAAAAGAAGGACCGCTACATCGAGATGAAATTGTCCGAAAAGTCCTTAAAAAACGCCAAGTCAAAGAAACAACAATTCTCTTAAACTTGCAGGGTAAACCCCAGTTTAAACGCGTAGCACGGGCAACGTACGGTCTTGCTGAAGACAAAAAATAATCTCACAGTATCATCTCATTTGCGCATATTGTTGGATTGGAGGATAATGTAAGATAGAATGTTGGGCTCATTTTTCGAATTTATATTACAGTGGTATGTATGGTTGCCAATTGTTGGTATCTTATTATACCTCACTAGACGCAATAATCAGCGAGCCAAATTAATGCAGTCGGTCGATGCCGTCTTGTTAGTTCTCGAAATACCACGCACTAATGATAAGCAAGAACTCGCTGCCGAACAGTTGTTTGCAAGTTTACATGGTATTTTACGCGATCACAGAGAGTTAAAAAAAAGCGGTGGCGTACAAGAGCATATTAGTTTTGAAATGGCGAGCATCAATAAGCGTGTTCGGTTTTACGTATGGACACCACGCCATTTGAGAAACTTTGTTGAGGGTCAAATTTATGCTCAATATCCAACTGTTCAAATACATGAAGCTGATGAAGATTATACAAAACGAGCCATCACGCATCCGGTTGTTAATACAGCGGAATTAACGCTGATTGATAATGAAGTCCTGCCGATCAAAAGTTTTCAAAACTTTGAAGTAGATCCGCTAGCTGGCATTACTGCCACCTTATCTAAACTTGATGACGAAGACGAAGAGCTGTGGATTCAGGTACTCGCTCGACCAGTAGCTGATACATGGCACCGTCGAGCTGAGCAATATATCAAACGAGTTCGCTCAGGCGGTGCACCGATTATTTCAGGCGGCGGAGCGATGCAATATGTTGCAATGCTTCTCGAAGCTTTGTGGAAGCCGCCAGAGGCAGGGGAGGGTGCTGCTGGAGCTGATATATCCGAACGTGATCGTACCCGAATTGCAGAAGTTGAAAAAAAATCAACTAAGCTAGGCTATCAGGTAAAAATCCGAGTTGCGTACATGGGTCATAATCAATCAATCGCCCGACAACGTATTCAAGCACTCGTGGGAACATTTAAACAATATAATAGCACTAATTTAAATGGTTTTCGCATGCACAGCAATAGTGCAAAACGTGAAGAAACAGCGAAATATGCCGCCCGATTCTTCGACGATAGTGGCTTCATATTAAATATCGAAGAGCTGGCAAGTGTCTTCCATTTACCGCACACCAATGTAGAAACACCCAATATCGTCTGGGCGAGCACCAAAACAGCTGAGCCGCCAGCGAAGTTACCTACTATCACTGGCACGCCAGCCCATGATGATGAAATCAGTGCTTTTGGCATTACCAATTTTAGAGGAATTAATTACCAGTTTGGTATTCTTCGAAGTGATAGAGGAAGGCATGTGTATATTATTGGACAGACCGGAGCAGGGAAGAGTGGACTTCTTGAACTGTTTGCCCTGAGCGATGTATATCACAACCATGGCTATGCAATTATAGATCCACACGGCGATTTCGCTGTTAATAATTTACGATTTATCCCGCCAGATCGTATACAAGACGTCGTATATTTTAATCCTGCAGATACCGCCTTCCCACTTGGGTTTAATCCGATGGAAGTCCACAATCCTAGTATGAAAAACAACACCAGTTCGGAAATAATTGGTGTCTTAAAGCGTATGTTTGGTGATTCATGGGGGCCACGTCTTGAGTATATTCTTCGCTATACTATTTTAGCGCTCCTCGATTACCCGAACAGCACCATGCTAGATATTACGCGTATGCTAACAGATAAAAAATTCCGAAAAGATGTGTTAACTCATTGTACCGATAGCGTTGTATTAAATTTTTGGAATATTGAATTTGCTAGTTGGAACGATAAATTTCAAGCTGAGGCGGTCGCGCCTGTTTTAAATAAAGTAGGCGCCTTTACCGCCAATCCGGTTATTCGGAACATTATTGGGCAGCCCAAAAGCACCTTTAATATTCGTGAAATTATGGATGAAGGTAAAATTCTGATTGTTAATCTCTCTAAAGGGTTAATCGGCGAAGATAATGCCAGTATTTTAGGTTCATTTTTAGTGACTAAGATTCAGCTAGCTGCCATGAGCCGATCCGATATTCCTGATATCGCTGATCGAAGACCGTTTTATTTATATGTTGATGAGTTTCAAAATTTTGCAACTGATAGTTTTGCAACTATTCTTTCTGAAGCCAGAAAATATGGACTCAACCTTACGGTGGCCAATCAATACGTCTCCCAGATGGATCCCACTGTACGTGATGCCGTTTTCGGCAACGTCGGAACCATGATCTCATTTCGAGTTAGTGCCGATGATGCACCGGTGTTAGGTAAGTCATTTGCACCGTATTTTGAGCCAGAAGACCTCTTACAAATGGCGAACCGTCATTTTGTCATCAATATGGTGATTAGGGGAGAGAAGGCTCAATCATTTAGTGCTAAAACTTTATCTTTACCTCCTGCACAATCAAGTAATGTTTCTCATATTACAGATCATACCCGTCGTACCTATAGCCGTAGTAGGGAAGAGGTAGAAAATGAGATTCAAACTATGCTTACCTCTTCTGTTCAAAATAACACAAATACAATAAACGATGCTAGTAGTCAACCAAAAAAGCGTACGCGGTCACGTTCACGTAAAAAAAAGAATCCGGAAAAAAATCTTACACAAAATCTTGAACCAAAATCTCCTAAGCAATCTACTGGATCGATACCGCAAGATGCCGTTAGCGGCGTTAAAATCCGCTAAGTTTATATATGTGAGATTAGTTCATATGTATCACCATGCATTGCCAGCAGGGAACATCTGGCGATACAGAAGTATTTTTACTAACTATAGTAAGCATAAAAGGTATAATGAATCATGTTTTCAATATATACGTAATGTCGCACAATATATCTTTTACGACGTATATACTATATATGGATATACCCCTACCTATGACTCGGAAGGGGAAGACTAGCCTACTATATAGCGATATCTAAAGCCCCTTATTATGTTCTATATTACAGATAAGACGTCCATATACATCTATAGCCACCACGTCGTTCTACGGCAACTGTGCTACTGTTTGCTTTTTCCACAATTGGTTTTGTAGTTATATTTTTTTACTGACAGGGACTTGCTTTTTTAATGTTTTGGTATGGTAAAATATATTTTTCACACTCCCCTCTACCCGTTCACTGTATACATTATTTGCTTTTTTGTTACAAAATATTTATAATATATTTTTCTACATGTTAATATTATATTGTTAAAAAATAGAACAAAAATAGAACAAAAGAGCAGTGGAGTTATTTATAGTATGCTCGCCCAGTCAATCTGAGATCGATATATTCAGGTGTAATATTTTTAGATTGTAAATGAGAAAGAACTTTCTGTAAATCTTCGACTGTATGTTCGGGTACCCTACTGCTGAGCATTTTGATAGTAAATGGTTTGTCTGTTAATCGAATTTCAACTTGACGAGTCGCATTTGGAGGAATTGTTATTTCAGATACTGTGCCTCCCTTTTTTTCCTGCACTAAACCGACAACTTTACCGATAAAAAATAAGTAATTTTTACTAATAATCGCCTGTCCTTTAGTAGCTGCCACACCGCTTTTGTCGACGATAGACAACGTGGGGGTCTCGGGAAAATAGGATTTTTCAAAGGACTCCCCTTCCCTGTCTACAAACAATTGCTGCGTGCCCAATTTCCAGACAGCTATCGGTTTTCGAAATGTTACGTCATATGACCCAGAGCGTGGCTGCGGTCGAATATCAGCAACTTCAGGATACTTTGTGCTGACATATTTCGTAAGCTCTTTTGAATTAACTGCAAACTGAAATCGCTCACTTGGTCTTGACTGCACGTACTCTAAAATAGTTTTCTGATATACTTTCTTGTTGTCGTTAGGAATAAGTACGTTAGGTTGCGTTGAGTTAATGGTCGATACAGAAAAAGTGTATTGGCTAAGCATATAAATAACTACCGCGAAAAAAATTATCAGAGACAGAAGGGCCGTTATGATAATCGTACGTATGCGGCGAAGGCGCTGGCTACGGAGTCGATCAGACTGGAGTTGACCTGACTGTTCATTAGCAGCCCGAACGCTAGATGCACGACTACCAGTAATTGTCTGGCTACGGCGAAAAAGATGAGATTCGTCATCTTGATGGGTGGTAGCGCGTATAGATTGATTTTTTTTATGTCGCTTAAACATGCGTCTACTGACCTTCAATTACACCTTTTTTCATAATGATATGAGCGATTATTTGAGCAGCATCTGCGCGAAAAAATTCGTGGATATTTGCCGATAAAAGTTGGCGCTGCGCGGAGTCTTTAGCAAGCGATAGTATTGCCTCCTTAAGAATATGTGGATTTTGAGACACTGCCTTCTCATCAAGGACTTGTGCTGCAGATGCTGCTAGTAACGAGTTGGCATTCTTGGTTTGATGACCACCTGTTAGCTGTGCGTTAGGTAATAATATGGTTGGTGCCGCTACAGCTGCAAGCTCAGCAAGTGTAGTGGCCCCTGCGCGACTCACGACTATGTCAGCTGAGCCAAGTAGTTTCGCCATGAGAGAAGGATTATCAATAAAGGCAATCAAGTGATAGCTGGGATGCGACGGCGTTACTTCTTTTAAATCGCTATATTCTTTACTGCCGCATAGATGAACGATCGCAATATCTTCAGCTAGTAATTCGTCGGCTATCGCGCGTATACTCTGGTTGACACGTGATGCTCCCAATCCTCCCCCTGTCACCACTACGAGGGGCTGTTCAGGTTTAAGATGCAGCGAAGTTTTATACGATTTTTTTTGTGTCTCAGATAAAATCATAAATGAGCGATCAATTGGAATACCTACATAGACTGATTTTTCTGGCTGATAACGATAATTATCGAGCGGCGCACCGGTTAGAATGGCTTTTGCGTGTTTTGCAAGCAGTCGATTCGTGAGGCCAGGATGCACATCTGAGTCATGGATGATGTACGGTATACGCAAACATCGTGCTGCAAAACCTACTGGCAAGCACACAAATCCTCCTTTTAAGAATAAAATATCTGGACGGCGATACAAAAAACGTATAAAGGATTGCATAAAACCGAAAACAACTCGCACACTGTCGCTTATATTGTGAAATATGGTTGGGATGTCACGAATTTGAGCGAAAATACTCGTATTATGGTAGCGGCGGAATTTACCCGCCGAAACAGTTCGAAGCACAACTGGCAGCGCGGCTTGATGCATTAATTTCTGGACAGCTGTGTAATATTTTCGATCCGTCCATACTTCAATATGATCGGTACAATCGATTGCATGAAGTGACTCAATAATTGCGAGAATTGGCGTAACGTGACCGCCAGATCCCCCGCCGACCATGACTATTTTTTTTATGCGTGTCATCATCACTTATTTTACCATGAACGGTATAGCGAGAAATGTGAAACACCAGGCCAAGTGAAAGCATGGTAAAGAATAAGCTGGTTCCACCAAAACTCAGTAAAGGTAGTGTAATACCTGTTAATGGAATGATGCCTACCATCGCCCCTATATTGAGGACACTGTGCGTTGCAATCCACCCAAAAACCCCCGCTACAATCAATCTATGGGTAGTATTTTCCACTCTGTCAAAAATAACCAGTAATCTCAATAATAAGCCTAATATAAACAGAAGAATACAGACTGCGCCCACAAATCCAAAGGCTTCACCCATAACTGCAAAAATTGAATCATTCGGTGCTTCCGGTAAATAACCAAAGGCTTGAACATTATGCCCAAGCCCAAGCCCAAAGACTCCACCCGTTCCTAGTGCAATTTTAGCTTGTGTTATATGATACGAAGATGTCTTTGCACTCTCTGCACCATCTTTACCTAAAAAGGTAGTTACTCGCTCTAAACGATGTGGCGCAATTAATATAAACATGATCATGGCGGCAATAGTTGTTATTGCAATCAGTACTCCTGTCTGGCGATTAATGCCCGCTAGATATAACATTGAGGCCACAATACCAATCAATGCAAGGCCTGTACCCATATCTTTTTGAAAGCCAACGATAAATATAATTGCCGTCCCTACGAGGATTCCAAGTGGGATCAATGTGTCGTGGATTGAATTCAATGTCCCCTGTTTTATTTTGTGACTTAAAAACCCCGCGATGTATATTAACAAAGCAAATTTAACGAGTTCAGCAGGTTGAAACGTAGTAAATCCTACATCGAACCATCGACAGGCGCCACCACTGCATAGTGCTATTGGCACACTAAATATGCCAAATATCAGTAGTAGTACACAGAAAACAAGCGATAGTATCAGTAATTTAGCGGCATTTCTTTTCCAAAATGATAATGGAATGGTAGCTGCAGCTATAAATGCGCCGATACCAATGAATAGATACAGAAGTTGGCGCTGCATGAAGTGAGTTTGATCTAATGAAACTCCTTCCCCTGCGTTCAAGAATTCTACACGGGCTGGACTAATTGCATACAATACTACCAATCCAATCAGCAATAATATACCAATATAAATAACCAGTTGATGATCGGGTCGATGGCGGCGTACTAAGGTACGAGCAGCCGCACTTGAACGGCTAAACGCTTGTCTCATGAAATACTACCGCCTGCGATCGCCACAAGAATCCCTACAAAGCCCATAACTTGTGCGATCACCCAGAAACGCATAGTGACTTTTGTTTCCGGCCAGCCAATTGCCTCAAAATGATGATGGATAGGAGCAGAAATAAAGACTTTTCGATGAAATAATTTTTTACTGGTAATCTGCACGAGACTCGAGCCGGCTTCAAGTACGAACAGGAGTCCAATAATTGGTAGTAAAAAGACCGTATCGGTGAGCATAGCTACAACCCCCAAGCTCGTACCGAGTGCAAATGACCCAACATCCCCCATAAAAAATCGCGCGGGGTGAATGTTGAACCAAATATAACTCAGTAGCGCTCCAACCACTGTAAAGCAAAAACCAGCAATACCGAAATTGCCCTGCAAGAGTGCTATGACACCAAAGGCCCCAAAAGCACTGGCACTTAAGCCTCCAGCTAAACCATCGAGTCCATCGCTAATGTTAACGGCATTGCCGGCAGCAACAACCACAAAAATAAACAGCGGAATAATGAGCCAACCGAGCTCGACTGGGCCAATAAACGGCATGTGAACGGTATTATAGCCAAGTTTTACATAAAAGAACCATGCAGCAAGACCGGCAATAGCAGTTATCATCATAAATTTAATCGGCGCTCTCAGCCCTTTGATGCCCCCGCCAAATCCGCGAAGGTTAATAATGTCATCAATCAAACCGACACTCGCCCCACCAATAAGCGCTAACAAGGGTAGTAGCGTCTGTTGCCTGTCATAGTTAAATAGTGCAGTTATAGCAGCTATAGAACATACAAAAATCACACCTGCCATCGTGGGTATATTACGACGGAATTTATGAGCATGAAGTTTCACAAAAATAGCTAATTTTTCTCCAGTAGTAGCTTCTTCACGCTGTTGCTTCCAGAAACGATATCGATAGGCAAAATACGTATAAAAAGGCGTCAGAACCATCGTAAGCATAAAGGCCGCTCCGCTTAATGCGCAAACTTTGATGAGTTCTGAAGTGGTAGTGAGTTGATTGATTATTTCCATTTGTGTTTCCTTTTATGAGATTGGTGCAATGCGCAAATACTCAATCATTTTATTTGATATATCTTGGAAAATGGGGCCCGCAGCAGTTGTACCTGCATATCCTCGAGCCTTCGAATCTTTGACTTGGACCATGATAACGTATTGCGGTGTTGCATTTCCGCCAAATCCTACATAGCTTCCGATAGAATTTTCATTTGTATATTCACCAGTGCGCTTATCTATAATCTGACTTGTTCCAGTTTTCCCTCCTACATTATACCCTGCAGGATCTTTACCGCCTAGAACCCCTAGCTGACGGCCTTTTACAATCATGTCCCGTAGTGTAGTTGATGCTTCCGGACTAAGCACCCCTTTTTGTAATACTTTTGGTTTGGTTGGAGACATTTTCTTTTGGTCAGTTAAGGTACCTGCTATAACAGTAGGTTTATAATATATCCCACCATTGATAGCGCTACTAAAACCCGCTGCCATTTGCAGCATAGTAATATCCATTCCTTGCCCAAACGCCATATTGGCATAACGTACATTATTGCCTTCGGCCTCATCGGGGGAAATAACTACTCCTTGCGCCTCTCCGGCAAGTTCAATGCCAGTAGGAACACCAAAGCGATATCGATCATGATAATAACTATAAAGTTTTTGACGGGCTTCATAAGTTACCCGACCACCGCCCATTTGCTTTAATATATGGACTACGCCTGTGTTAAGTGAATAATGCAAAGTATCCAACATTGTTGCATTTGCAGTTCGTGGATCTTCTTCGACATTGCATATTTTTCGGTCATCGATTTGTACGCAACCTGATGCATCGTTAAAAGTGCTATTAACCGTCACTGCCCCACTATCGAGCCCCGCCCCCATACTCATGGTTTTCATCACAGAGCCGACTTCATATGGTTCGCTAATAACTGCATTTTGGAAAACACTGTAATCTGTTACTTTATTGTATTCATTGGGATTATAGGAGGGATAATTTGCCATAGCGTACACCTGACCATTATTCGGATTCATCACTACCACACTACCTTTAGTTGCCCCAACATTTTTCAGACCTTGCTTTAACGAGGCTTCAACAAACGACTGGATAGTACGATCAACACTGAGGACAACATTCTTGCCATTCTGCGCGGGCTCACTAATATCATCTTTACTCACAGTTAACGGAATACGTCGTACATCAGTTACGGCTTGCAGACGTCCATTTTTGCCTTTGAGTGCGTCATTCATCCCCTCTTCGATGCCATATTGTCCTTTGCCATCAGAATTCACATAACCCAAAATTTGACCTGCTAAATCGCCTTCTGGATACACTCTCTTGTCTTCTTGTGTAACGCCAACTCCAGCAATGTTCTTCTTTTTTAGCATTTCAGCTTGGGTAAAAGACAGTTTTTTAGCAACTACCACGTACCGCAACGTCTTACTACTCAGCTGTTTTTCATACCCTTCCATCAAATTTTCAGGAGCAATTTCTTTCATTGAAGTTATGAGCTGAGTACTGTTTTTAATTTCTTGAGGATCGGCAAATGCCGTATAGACGGGTTGATTAAGGACCAGTGGCACCACATCACTTCCCTCTTTAGCATATATTTGGCCACGCTTCGCCGGCAGTACAAATTTTGCAACTTGCTCATCATAGGCTTGTTGTTTATAGCGATTGTGATCAAGCACTTGTATCACAAAAAGTTGTGTAATGATAAGTATCATTACACCAAAAAGCAGCAGCGCCAAGATTTTAGATCTGCGCTGTAAATCAAATGATTGCTTCAAATTTGAAATTGGCATAGACGAATAGTCAGTTATTAATTAATCGTCTCAGTAGATGCTGGAGTCGTCAAGTTTTTTGCTACGACGCTCGACTGAATCTTTTGAAGTGATTTTAAGCGAGCATTCTCAACTTCGAGTTCACTCTTTTTCGCAATAAGCTCAGTTTTTTGTATATTAAGATTCTCTATCGCATAGCCATAGGTACTTGTTTTAGTAATTTGTGTCAGATAAATCATACCAAGCACTGCAACCATCACAGCAATAAGCACAGTATGAGATACCGGACCTAGCTTTTGCGTATATTCGTAAGCAACCGTATTTTGATTTCTTCGCCACGTATTTGTTCTACGTGATGTAAATGAGTTATTTTGTCGTGTCATAATTTTTGTTTCTTTGTATATGGTGGGAGCCTGTAAAGGCTCCCGTTTGTTCGTTACGCGCGGTGAACAGTGATTTTTACAGCGCGTGACTTATTAACAACTTTGATTGGCATTGTTAGGTCAGTCCTTTCTTTTTGTTTTTATTTTTTTACAGCGATACGAAGTTTTGCGCTTCGTGCTCGCGGGTTGAAAACTGATTCATCTACTCCCGATATAGGTTTTTTGAGGAGTAGTTCAAGCTGCGCTTCATAGCCCGCATTATTTTCAGATTGAAAATAGTGCTTAACCAACCGATCCTCGAGACTATGAAAGCTTATAATCCCGACTCTGCCGCCTTTTTTTAATAAGGCAGGCAAAAGTGGTAATAATGCTTGAAGTAATTCGAGTTCGTCGTTCGTTGCAATGCGAAGCGCTTGAAAAGTACGCGTAGCAGGATGAATTTTTGCCCATCTACCACGATGATTTCGTATGATACAATCTGCTAGTTCCTGAGTCGTGTGTATCGGTCGCTGCTGCACAATGGCTCGTGCATATCGCCGAGAAACACTCTTTGGTTCTTCGCCATACGTATGTATCAGATTGAAAATTTCATCTTCTGACCATGTGTTGACGATACTAGCCGCAGTTACGTCTTGACGCTCATCCATTCTCATATCCAAGTTGGCTGAGCCCTGAAACGAAAAACCGCGTTCGACTGTATCTAGCTGAGGTGACGATACCCCTAGATCAACGCACACCACATCAAACTGTTTTCTTTCATCGATTAGCTGCCGTGCAGCAGTTAAAAAATCGGTATGAATAAGCCGTGCACCTTTTTGGTGAAACGACTCCAATGCTTTAATTGCCTGAAGATCACGATCTACAAGTACTGCGGCTGAATATGCCCCAGTACGTTCCAGTATTGCCTGTGCATGACCGCCATACCCTGCTGTTAGATCAAGATATGATTCTTGCGGCTGTGGTGACAATAATGAAACAATGCTTTCTAAAAGCACTGGTACGTGGAGTTGTTGTGGTGGATATTGTTTACTCATAGTTCGAGGTCACCTAACTGACAATTAGTGTGTTTGTTTTTATTGTATATGTTTTTGTTTTTGTTTGCGACTACTTCAACTATGCGTGAGGGTCGCGTAAAGCGGCTCACAAAAGTAATCGACTGTTGAGAGACTTATGTGTGAGGTGGAGTTTTTTTGGGAGGTGTCCTTAAAAAAGGAAAGAAGGTGCGTGGGTCTTTGCGGCGCCCATGAGTCCGTTCACTAACTGTCAGATAGCTGACCTCGGAGTATATATCTTATATATTCTCCGTGTGTCTAATTGTTAACGTGCAATCAACCGGAAATAACTACCAACACGAATCGCTTCTACTTCTTTGGTAATGTGAGCAAATTCTAATTGCGCTTGTTTCAGCGTTATTCTCCCCTGCTTGAGATCTAATTCGGCTTCTGTTTTGCCAGTACGAAATCTGACACTGATGTCAGCAGTTTTTTCGTCCAGCAAACTACCTTCAAGCTCAGGTTCAATCTTTTGCTCCCATACGCTGCGCGGATAAAGATGCAGATAGTCACCAAAGCCTTTGGTAATAACGACGCCACTTACGAACTCTTCACGAAGCTCAACCGGTATGGTTAAGCGGTTTTTATCGTCAAGTTTTCTCGTAAAATAGTCTACCTTTGCCATGGGGGTTATTGTGGTGGATGTTAATTTTTTATAGTTTTTGTTTGCGCTTGGGTGTACCTTCGCTACCCACTACCCTTAGTCTACACTCCACTTTTACCCACTGCAATACCCAATTTACCCATTATGTCCTATAAAATACTACTTTTCCACATTTTTGTGGAAAAGTAGTAAGATGTACTAAATTATCTGGGCTTTTTATCCAGTTATCATTTGAGCTATAGCTTCGGCGTAGACAGAGCTAACTTGAGTAGTTAACCAACCGATCAGAAAGAACAGATTAACCCCCACCGAGACAATGAGTAAAGAGTTTTTAAAATCTTCTCTTGTATATGGTACGCTTGCCATTAAAACGCCTTCGCGCGTACCAACATGAAATACTTTGTCACCGCGTAATTTTTCACTAAATGTTTTTTTGCTTGTTTTGATTTTTTTATTCATAATATATTCATATTAGCATAAGTGTTATAAAAAGTCAATACTTTGTTCTATTTGCTATACTATTATGAATGATTAAATGGATGTTACGTGCTATCTGGCGTCTGGGAGTACTTGGGTTTGGTATTTTCTTGACGTATGTTGTCGTCAGTCGTGCCATCCCCTATCTTGATAAAGAATTACCGCTATCTATTGCCATACTTTGTGGATATCTTATTTTGGCATACGCTATTATCCCATCACTTATTCGGGTTTGGCGCCTCGTCATTAAACCAAACCACATTCCAGTCTATACGACTTCTCCCGATGGATGGGCCGTAGATCCTGTTAATGTGGCGCTTGTTGCAAAATCGAAAAAACAACTTATCACTGTATTTCACAATGCCGGTTGGACTATGACCGACACCATGACCCTGAAAAATATGGTACGTGCAGGCTACGCTATGATCGCTAATAAACCCTATCCAGCTGCGCCGATGTCTCGATTAATGCTCTTTAATCGCAAACAAGACATTGCTTTTCAGGCGCCGAGCGGTTCGACACGTTCACCCCGTCACCGACATCATGTGCGCTTATGGCGCCTAGAAACACCGGATGAAAAAGATGACCAGCATGATTTCTGGCATGATTTACTGAAATTATTCCATCGAAAGAAACGTGAGGTTTGGATAGGAGCAGCTACGCACGATGTAGGCTTTATCGCATTTCGTCGACGTAATTTACAGATAACGCATAGAATCGATAACGACACCAATAAAGAACGAGATTTTCTGATTGATACGTTTAAAAAAGCTGGCAATATAAAATCCAAAGTAGAAACGATTCATTCAGGGCATATGCTCGAATACAATGGCCAAACATTTGGCACGAATATTATTGTTGATGGCGAGATTAAAATTGTCCGTCTCAAATAACTTTGTGGTTAGATATCTTTTGGAACGCCCATTGTACGGATATTACTGATACTATACAAGTTGTTTGATTCTTGATTATATTCAATATTACACTGCATACTAAAGTAGTCACCGGTTTCGTCTTTGTATGGTATTTCTGCGGTCGTGTAATTTCGGTTTTGAGGCATGTGACCGTCATAAATAATGAGTTCACGTGATTCTCCAGGTCGCAGATACGTATCGAGTTCTCGGGTGGTACCCATCATAATGATTTTATCAATTTCAATAGTTTTGTCTTGACTAGTGTTACGGATTTCACAGCTGACGCGCATATGAGGAGGATTGAGGTGCGACTGGCATCGATCAACCACAATCACAGGAATGACTTTTTTTCCGCGTAGAGCATCTTCGCTCATTCCTTCTTCTACTGGACCATCTGTCGCCAAAGGCTGATCACTAGACGGTTGAAAAACAGGTTTGCCTTGTATAAATCTTCCTAACCCATCCATAAATCCCATTGGTGCGCCTCCTTTTCTACAATTGTACACCTTTTCGGGCCTTGTTTGCCCATTCATCAGCTAATTCATTGCCCATTGTGCCGACATGACCTCTCGTCCATACCAGTTTAGCTTGCGAACTTCGATATAACGGACATACTTCCCTGACAATATCAAGATTTTTAATTTCGCCGCCCTTTTTTCGCCAGCCATTGGCTTCCCATACAAGTGACCACTTAGTAATGACATTGACCCAAAATTCACTATCAGTATAAATCGTACATGGTGCCCCAGAGGCGTCTTTAAGGGCAGCAATAATTGCCTTTCCCTCCATGCGAATATTGGTCGAATCGTCTTCACTGCCAAGCACAACAGGTTTTTCATCCACAATAACTGCATAGCCACCAGGACCGGGATTTGGTACCGCGCTACCATCGGTATAATAGGTTATCATCGTCTCTTAGTATAACTGAAATTATGAAGCATCACCATTTTTAAGCTGTTCCAGCCTCTTATTCCAATGCGTCAGAGCATGGTTTCGTAAGGCTTCGTCTTGGACAAGTGCTTTGAGGTAGTCAGGCATGTGGCTCAAAACGAGCGCTGACATACCAAGTGCTGATTCTTCACTAAACTCTCGCATATCACGTTCAAGGGTTTCGACAAGCTCTCGTGGCGTAAATGATTCACGCGCATGTCCAATAAATTTTGGAAATAACCCCTCTTTTGTCGTTCGTTTTTGCGAAACCATCCCTAACCGTTGGCGAATACGTACATCGTGGGGTAAGGTAATAATTGGTTCTTCTACTGACTTCTTTTCGCTCATTGCACCTCATTTCAGGTTTGTAATATAACCATACCATAGTTTTTTGTAGCCTGCTATACTTCATTATATGAAACGAAGAATCGCTGTACGAGGAATTATTCAAAAAGATGACGGTAGTCTTTTTTGTGTACGTCAACGCCATCAAGATGGTTCCGTCAATTCATTTTGGTGCACACCAGGAGGTGGATTAGATGATAATGAAGCACTCGAAGCTGGGCTTAGAAGAGAGCTCACAGAAGAAACCGGTGTACAACCTGATATAGGAAAACTTTTGTATATTCAGCAGTACCATGATAAGGAATATGAATTTCTTGAATTCTTTTTTGAAGTTTTAAATCCTCATAATTTTGAAAAAATTGATTTAGCAGCAACCTCTCACGGCCAAGTAGAGTTAGTGGAGTACGGTTTTATTTCTCCAAAATCGGAGGATATTTTACCTATTTTTTTGCGATCAGTTGTACCTGAGCCACAGGTACAATTATTTAATTATCTTACTAATTAAGTAGATAGTTAGCGCTCGCAAGCAATACCATCATTATCACGATCTAACTTTTGTTGATAGCTGTCATTAGAGCGTTTGATATCAAAAACGCCAGCTTCAAATGCTTCTGTGCAATTATCAAATGTTCTGCCATTTGACTGCCTGCTTTCTTTTTGATTTTTGACCTTTTCTTTTGCGGCTTCATTTGGAACAGCGGCTTCATCTTTGTTAATAATTTTCGTTTCCCCATCTGGTTCAGTTTGAATTGGTGAATATTTTCCATTCACATCTGCCTGTGATGGCTCTGTCACTACTAAACCTGCATAGCCAGTCCACATAACGGCAAGTGTAATCAATGCTTTTGCCCATGGTGATTTTTTAAACCCTTCTGGATCGTTCATATACCACACGATGATAGCTACAATAGGTATGACTGGTAATACGATTAGCCACAACAACCAGCCAACTAAAATACGTCGTCCACGCGTCCAGTTCTGGTATCGGTTTTTTGTGAGAAAAAAGCGACTGAGAATATATACTGCCGCTGTATAGAAAAACCCTCCCTGAGCATTTCTCTCTCGTTCAGTTTGTATTTTAGTTGTATCTTCGGCTTTTGTGCTCGTTTTTGGAGCAGCACTTTTTTTGCGAATAACTTTTTTTGGCATACTATTTCCTCAAATTATGTTGCATTAACTATACCATATTCATATTTTTTCGTTATGGTTTATGCAGCAGTGGTGGTAAAGGATCGCCGAATCGTACATGGGAGACTGTCCCGATAGTGTCCGATATTTTCAGGTGCGGATATTCCAGACGATACACTGCCATCACATCGCCAAACACTGCATCATCCCACGAAAATCCTAGCTTTTGAGCAACCTTTCTCACCTCTGCTTCGGTCTTCCCTTCGATCTCAATGTACGGCTTAATCCAGGGCCACTCATCAAGCACAATTTCGACCTCGTCTAAGCACCATGTTTCACGCTTTGACTCCTGTTCAGTAGTTTTGCGAAGTCCTGCTTGTTCAAAGATCGCTATAGTTTTTGCATAATCACTCACCTCAACTTCAATCTCTTTCGCCCCATGCAGTGAAAGACTATCAAATTGCTTGTAAGTCATTGTGATTTTATCACCCTCGTCACGCACGCGAATAAATGAGTCTTTGTCTTCGCGCATAAACGGCTGCTCAAGCACTGAGCGCCGCATCGTTCGCATTGGTAAGACACATTCCGTGCCAATATTTTTCAGTTTTTGGCGAATATCATCGTGATTTACCTGACAAAATTTGACTTCTATTTCAACTTGTAACATTTTATTTTATTCTTTATTTATCTCGACTGTAGCATATCAAGGGGAACACACATAGCCGTATACACTCGCCAGTCTAACTTGCTCCATGTTTCGTCTGTCATATTCAATCTATACGTATCTCTAAATAATGTGCTTTTAGTATATGTGCCAACTTTATTTTGCGTTGATACATCGATAAACATAAAATGGTATTTTAAAAATGCCATTAAACCATCTGCCACCTCTCCAACAAAGGGTATATATGCCACAAATCTTCGAAGAAACGCTAATGTAGCATTACTTTCTTTGATAATCAAAATTTCATTGCCTTTAGAATCTAAAATTTTCCACGTACTATTTAAAAGCGATGCGGCAAATTCTTTTTTGAACATTCCAAGTAAATTTCCTTGTGGATCTTCTACAAAATAACGACCATGAATATCCATCATTTTTTCAGCGTGAAAATTACATAATTCAGTTTGTTTTGTATCATCACTATAGATAGTTGCTTTTTCTTTCATGGCTAGTCGTTTTTGTTGAGCCAGTCCTACTGAACTTGCTTGTGAGCCGTCGGGATTTACACCGTACATATGATATTTGTTTACAAATGGGGTAATTTTTTCTGAACAATCAATCGTGTTTGCATACTAATTCCTACACAAGATTTTCTATTTTTACCCGATGTTGTTCTGTGGTATCTCGATCTCTTATAGTAACTGTATTATCATCAAGAGTTTGAAAATCTATAACTATACATTCTGGTGTACCGATTTCATCTTGGCGGCGGTAGCGTTTACCGATATTGCCATTGTCATCCCACATGACGTTACCGTGTTTTTTCTTAAGTGACCGATATACATCACGCGCTTTTTCTACTAATTCTGGCTTATTTTTAAGCAGGGGCGACACTGCAAAGCGGTATGGAGCTAACTCGAATTGAAGCTTTAGTACGACTCGCTTCTCACCATTTATTTCTTCTTCGTGGTAGGCATTGATTATAGTTGCTAATAATAATCTGCCTAAACCTACAGAGCTTTCGACAACATATGGCACAAATCGCTTATGTGTCTCATCGTCAAAATATTGGAGGTCTTTGCCGCTAACGCGTTGGTGATTGCTTAAATCGTAATCTGTTCGATTGTGCGTTCCCCACAATTCTTTAAAACCTTGTGGATACTTAAAATAGATATCATGAGCCGCTGCTGCATAGTGGGCTCTCTCGTTTTCGTCATGTTCATGCCATTGAAGATTTTTTTCATCAATTCCCAGCTGAGTAGTCAAAAAATCCCATGCAAATTCACGCCATCTTTCATACACCTCAGTCTGAGTTGATGGATGAATAAAATATTGCATTTCCATTTGCTCAAGCTCACGAACACGAAAAATAAAATCTCTCGGGCTAATCTCATTACGAAACGCCTTCCCTATCTGAGCCACCCCAAAAGGTAGTTTTGCTCGCATAGTTTCTTGGACGTTTTTATAATTGGTAAATATCGATCCCGCAGTTTCTGGACGAAGATACGCCACACTTGAATCATCCTCGATAGGACCCACCCACGTCTTCATCATCATATTATAGGTTCGCGGTTCAGTTAATTCTTTTTTACCGCATGTCGGACATGCTGTGTCTTTTAATAAATCTTTCAGCTCCTCAAGATTTGTCGAATCCGTGTCAGCTAAATGGTCGGCTCGATGTCGTGCATGACAATTCTTACAATCCACGAGTGGATCGGTAAATCCCGCAATGTGTCCGCTTGCTTCCCATAACTTTGGATTCTGAATAATCGCGCCATCAACACCAAAAATATTGTCATTTGCGGTTACCATCGCCTTCCACCAGGTAGCTTTGATTTTATTAGCTAGCTCTACGCCAAGTGGACCATAATCCCAAAAGCCAGATACTCCCCCATAAATTTCACTAGCCTGGAAAACAAAGCCTCGCCGCTTGCAGAGACTGACAATTTTTTCCATTGTATCATCGTTCATTATGGATGATTATAACAGATTGTGTCACTCCGAAACAGCATGTGCTACGTGCACACAATCGTCGAGAAATGGTCGTATACCGCTTACGTGTGAAATTATGTGCGGTGTTTTGAGCGTTAATAGCTTTAATAATTTCAAGTGATCTGCACTAAAAGTGCCTTTGGTATCTTTTATAAACACCATATCGGCTACATCAAATCGATACCTTTCTGTGGCTAAAAGTGGCTGATTCTCATTGTCGCGAGACATATTTATGGCATGCCCTTTGAGATCAGCGAGGTGTAAATATGCCCATGCCTTCGTAATCCGGATATCGATCGATTCATCGTTCAAAGATTCTAAGGCAACACGCACAAAGTCAAATAATCTTTCTTCTCGAACGTGTTCAGAAAGGTGTTTAATATACTTTATGACCTCATAGCCAAACTGAAGTCGGTCATAATTTTTTAAAATATTTTCATAGAATATTTCTAATTTTGCAGAGGTAAGAATACCAAGTTCACTCTGACCAAAATGAACAACAATTGTACTCAAACTAAACAATTCAATCGCAGGGGCAAGCTTGCTTTTTTGCTTACGAACACCTTTTGCGATCAGACTTATTTTGCCATGTTCGGGAGTCAAAACATGAATAATACGATCGGATTCGCCGTAGTTAGTTCGTTGCAGCACGAATGCTGTACTTTTAATATTTTTCATACCGAACTATCTACAGCTTCAAACACTTCGCTAGGGTGCATAGTGGTTTTGTCGATAAAAGCTTTTATATTGTACTGCGAGAACACCTTGCTCTGTGTATGATCAACATGACTCGACCAGATAATAATAGGAATTTTTTGTGTATCTTCATGCGACTTAACTTCGTGTAAAAATGCAATCCCATTCGTATGCGGTAAAAAAATATCTAATACTATAACATCGGGAGAGAAATCATCAATTTCATCTATGGCTACGTGCGGATTGGTGCTGATTTTTACCTTATACCCATTTTTTTCAAACATTTTTTTATACATTTCTGCTAGCCAACGGTCGTCATCTACCAGTAAAAGTTTTTTCATACGGTAAAGAGGTGTAGTTGTTTAGACTGCGGAACATCAAGATATATATTAAGTCCCCCACTTCGTGGTCGCATAATATGAAGGTTGGCCTTAAGAGCTTTTGCAAACTGTTCCGCAATATAAATTCCTAATCCACTCCGAGCTGGTCGCACAGCAAATTGATGTGGTGCATGTCTCATTTGTTTTAACTGAGCTGCTTGTATATGAGTTCCATTATCTTGTACACCTACGCGCATTGTATCTTTAACTCGTCGAGCATGTACAACGATATTCGCGTTGTCCTCGCTATAATGAATTGCATTATCACATAACCCTACCAACATACTATGAAGAACTTCGCGATTACTACAAACAAGTAGCTGTTGTTGCGACGGGTGAAACTCAATTTCACGTCCGAGTTCTCGGCAAACAGGGGTAAACTCGTGTAGAACTGCTTCGCACAGATGGTTTAGATTAATGGTTTCTGTTTCAAATTCAGCTATGGAGTGGCTATAAGACAGCGTTTGCGTTAAGCGCAGCATCCGCTCTGTTAATAGCTCTATTCTTCTCAGCGCATTCTCGGTTTCTTGAGACGAGTACTGATCACGTGCAATTGCAAGTTGACGGATGACAGCCAGTGGGGCTTTTAATTCATGCGCCATTGCAATAAATGACGTAACCTCTTTATTTGGTAGCTGTTTCTCCCACATATACTACATCTAGTGTAGCATATGACTTTTACTGACTAAAGGATAGCTTGGTTAGAATACGTTCGTTAAAATCAGGTCGAAATGACGGAGAATCAGTCTGAAGAACAAGTGTTTTATCACGAATTTTAAATACTGCCGCTGAGCCTTCAATGGCTTCGGTAAATTTCCCGTCAAAACGCGTTCCAGTAAACCCGTTTGCCGTTAATGCTTGGCTTGCAAGTTCTCCAGATTTAACTAGTCCACTATATTGTTGCAAAATTTGATCATATTTTTGTGACAATATGGAAACTCGGAGCGCAAATTTATTTTCTCCAGTTGTACTTTGGACGATCTCAGGATGGAAAAATGCTTCGTAATTTCCTCCGCTAGAACCATCGTTTTGTACATATACACTCCATGTTTTAGGGTATGTGAATGTGACTCGCCCTAAATCACTCGGTCCAATAAATTCCTTCATCGGATCTTTTTGTTTTTCGTCAAACTCTTTTTGATCCTCTTTAATTTGCTCGGTTCTTGCCTGCTTTTCTGCTGCATCGATTCGGGCATCCACATTATTTTTTTGATCATTATAGTTGACGAGTGCCCAGATCATAATTGAACCAAACACCAGACACACAATCCCGAGTACAATATTGCCAATTACCGGTCCACTGATAAATCCTGATTGCTTATTCATTTCTGTCCTTTACGTTATTTATACTCAGTATAGAAAATAGTTATGCTTTTTGTAAAGGGTCAAATTGAAATAGCTTCATTGATCGATACGTTTTGATTGGTTTTTGGTTATCAAATCCAAACCCATGACTGATGAGATAGATGGGCTTTTGATGAAGTGTGGCGTGGGCTTGCAATTTTTTTTGTAGCTTTGGCATATAATGAGAGGCCAAAAACGTGTACACAACTGTAGTCTCTCGCGGAAGGGAGCTTTGCCAAAAATTAGCTAGGTATATATGTATTTGGGGATGAGAACGACTCAAAATATGTGCAATAAGCCATACCACAGGACTCAGCTCATATCCCACACTTTTTCTCACCTTTGGGGTAACATACCGTAACACACGCCCGTCTCCACAGCCGATATCAACAAAGACATCTCGTTTTGTGAAATTATACAGTTGTGTCATATCATGCATATGTGCAGATAATGTCGGCACATATGGCGCACCAAAAAATACGACAAAAAAGCTCAGAAAGATAATGATACATAAAAGGACCCCGAAAATCTCACTTATTGTCATTGTTATGAATAACCGTAATCGTGTGTTTCATGGTTTCAATATCTTTCATAATAACTTCTGCCAGATCATGGGCTTTCTTGTACTCCTGTACACCGCGCTCTAAGTCAAACTCCTCTGAATCAAACCATTGAATGATGGCCTCTAGCTCTTCGATGCGCTTTTTGATAGATTTATTTTTTTCGTTTGACATGTGACACTCCTGCTTTCATTATAACGCTATTTGTTTCTACTATAATAGCTTGACCGACAGATGCCTGCTGGATAATTGTCCCATCAGCACGTCGTAAAAGCGCATAGCCGCGATCTAAGACGCGTTGTGGATTTAGTTGCACAAGAACTTGTTGTAGCGTAGCAGTGCGCTTTTCATAGCGATCTACGTGACCCTCAAAAATACGGTGAATCTTTTCTTGTTGCTCAAGAATATGCTGCTCTGTGAAATCAATTTGTCGCGAGAGAATGGTCTCAATATGAGTAACATGACTTGTCAGAGCGTGCTTTATCGTATTTTTATCGGGAACTATATGTTGAGCTACATTACTTGGAGTTGAGGCACGAAAATCAGCTACCATGTCGGCAAGCGTGGTGTCGGTCTCGTGGCCTATACCGGTGATTATTGGTGCACGACTCGCCGCAATTGCTCGAACTAATAATTCGTCATTAAATACACTCAGATCATCTGCGCTTCCCCCACCTCTCATGAGAGCGATGACTTCTGGTGTGTGTGCGTGCTCATTAAAGGCATTCAGTGCACGAATAATGGAGTCTGCCGCTGATTCGCCTTGTACGGTGACATGACGGACATCAATCTGGACACCACCCCACCGTTCATGCATAATTTTTAAAAAATCAGCATATCCTGCCGACTCGGTAGATGTTATAACGCCAATATGATGGGGCATGTATGGAAGTGGTCGTTTTCGTTCTTCGCTTAAAAGTCCTTCTTTACTAAGCTTTTTTTGAAGTAATTCGAAGTTTCTCTTAAGACTGCCCTCTCCTATCGGTTTAATGCTACGCACGGTGAGGCTAAATTTTCCCCATTGTGTCAATTTAGGACTGGCTTCGACCGCTACTGTCATACCGTCTTCCAGTCCTATGCGTAACTGAAACGCCATCATAAAGCAGTTGAGACTCGATGATTCATCGCGAAGATCAAAGAAAACATATTTTGATTGATTAACTTTAAAAGATTGCACCTCACCTATTATCGTTACGCTCGGATAAGCATACTCTAGCGTTTGGTTAGTCAGTGCAATGAAATCACTGACGCTTAAGGGGACTTTTTCCATGCTCCATAACCGTTAATTGATAAAATATGTAGCCTGTAACTATCGTACCAAGTAGCAAAATAACACGTACCAAGACAACTGCCGCAATAGAAGCTTCTCTCGCAGCGCCGCTCGCGCTCAAAACTGAAATCATAATTGCTTCATAGGCACCAGCACCGCCGGGTGTAAATAGCAAAAAACCAGCAAAGGAAGCTAGTCCGTAGGCGATGATAATTGCCGCAGGATTGATAGTATAACCAAGTGCCCAAAAACCGATTAAAAACATCGTCGTATCTGCAATATTAAATAATAAACCCCATAAAAACGGTTTGGTGAGCACGCGTTTATCACACATAAGCTCACGATAATCGTTTCGAAATTCCAACAAAAAATGCTCAACACGCTCATAGGCCACAACTCGACGTGGTCGTCGTGAAACAAACGAAGAGATCTTATTGACACTCCTGGTTGCCCAATGCGCAAATGATCGTAAACGACCGGCATCATGAATAATATAGAGGCTAAAAATAATAAAGAACACAATGGTACATGTCACAAAAGATGTGCTAAGAATAATCATACGATCCGCACCACTATCGAGCGTAATTACTATCACCGCCACAAAGAGAAGCAACAAATACGCCATAAAACCGACAATATAACGCACTAACTGCGCCATAGTAGATTTAGCCGGACTAACTTTAAGGTGACCAAATCGCCACGTCATATAGCTTACCCCTGATACTCCACCGCTCGGCAGTAAATGATTCACAAAATTGAGCTCTAATGCCATTCGAGTGAGGGTAAATCGTGAAACATTATTCAGAGAGCCTTTTGCTCTCAGATACGAAAACATCATCTCGCCTACCGCATAGTATGTCAAAATTTGGAGAGGAATGAGAAGCGCCAAAACAGCTAGATTTGCATTACTCATGAGCTTCCACGCATGAACGATCTCTTTTTGCGAAATAAATATTAAAAGCGCAAGTAATAAGATTGTAATCAAACTCACAATTGTTCGGCGTGACATCACCTTTTATTATACCTGATTTTCTCTGGCATCTATTGTAGGTTACAATAAGAATCAATGAAACAGCTGTGCATATTAGGTCGCCAACCGGCAATTGGAATTGCCGAACTTGAAGCATTGTATGGAGCTGATAACCTGGAGGTATGTAGTCCTTCGTCTGTTCAAGTTACTACTGACCAACCAATTCATTTTCGAAGATTAGGTGGAACAATAAAGATAGCCAAGCCATTAAAGGAACTGCCTGGCTATAGCTTTACTCAAGCGTGCGAATATCTCTCAAAAACCATCCCACAACACGTCAAACACCTTCCTGATGGTAAATTAAAACTTGGCCTGAGTTTGTATGATGATGCGACTGTATCTCTCTCTACCCTCACCGCTCAGCTTTTGCGATTAAAAAAACCTATCAAGCAAGCCGGAAGAAGTGTAAGAATAGTTGAAAATAAATCGCTTGTTTTAGATGCAGCGCAAGTTATATATAACAAATTAACTAAAGAACTAGGCTGGGAGCTTCTCCTCATAAAAACAAAAAGTGGTTTTATGCTTGCGCAAACTACCGCTGTGCAAGATATCAATGATTACACCGTTCGTGATCGAGGGCGTCCCAAAAGAGATGCCCGAATCGGTATGTTACCGCCAAAATTAGCTCAGATCATTATCAATCTTGCATCATACACGCTGGATACTAAAAAAACGATTCTTGACCCATTTTGCGGAACTGGTGTCTTGCTGCAAGAGGCACTACTGATGGGCTATTCTGTGTATGGAACAGATAACAATGATCGAATGATACAGTATAGTCGCGAAAATTTACAGTGGCTTGAAAAAAAGTATGATCTACGTGCTGCTTGGGATCTAGCAGAAGCCGATGCAACTAAAGCAACCTGGAAACAACCTATTGATAATGTGGCTTGTGAGACCTATCTTGGTCGTCCATTTACCACCCCTCCAGATAGTGCCCTGCTTCAAAAGAATCGAGCTGATTGTGACACAATTATCCGAAAATTTCTCCAAAACATAGGCTCGCAACTTTCATCTGGTACACGGCTATGTATTGCTGTACCTGCGTGGTTTATGGGAAATTCAGTTTTTCATCTAGCAACACTTGACGATCTCGAGAAAATTGGGTACAATCAAATAAGTTTTGTTCACGCCCCTCGCACTGATTTGATCTACCATCGTGAGGATCAAATCGTTGGTCGTGAACTTGTAGTGCTAGCAAGGAGATAAGTATATGTCAAAAATTAAAGCAGGCGGCTCATCCAAGAATGTCCACGATTCACCTGGTCAACGACTAGGGGTGAAACGTTTTGGCGGTCAAAAAGTATCAGCCGGTGAAGTGCTGGTCCGTCAAGTTGGTGCCACTAAACTCGCTGGAAATGGCACATATATGAGCAGGAATTATACTATTCATGCAGCCAAAGATGGCGTTGTAGGATTTAAAAAAGTAAAGAAAACTCGTTTTACTGGAAAAACTACAGCTCGAACGCAAGTTATTGTTGAATAATAATAGGAATAGGTATTTATAACTGTTGAGGTGGCTGTTGTTCCGAAGAATCATTCTCTTGTGAGATAGAATCTGGCGTGGCAAAACTTGTTTCGACAGATGGAGTCGTATCTTCAGTTTGTGTAGTAGTCGGCGTTTGAGTGACCACACCTAAATGCTGCTTGATTTTTTCAACGACATCATTGATAACGACTTGTGATTTCACTAGATATTCATCTACTCCTAGACTTTCGGCGCGTTGTTTGTCTTTTTCTTGCGATAAAGCCGTCAGCATTATAACCCGCACATTCGCCGTTTCAGGAGTATTTCGTAAAATATCTAGCACATCAAACCCACTTACTTTGGGCATCATAGCATCGAGTACGATCAAATCTGGTTTATGAGCAAGTGCTGCCGCTAGCGCGTCTTCCCCGTTCCGCACTTCTGAAACGTCAAAGCCTTCGTATAATAGCCTATCTCGATATACTGCAGATAGATTTTCATCGTCTTCAACTAAAAGAATTTTTTTCTTGCTATCCATACACACTACTATACGCCATAAAATAGTCAATCACAAGCTATTTAAGCGGTCGATTGCTTGTTGCTTCTGAAGATCGTTTTCTCTTGTGGCAGATTCTGGTTGAACAATTATTTGATCAGGATTTACGCCATGCTTGCTAATATTTTTGCCATTGGGTGTGTACCATTTTGCAATCGTCACTTTTAGCGTTGCTCCGCCACGCAGATCGACTTTAGATTGGACACTGCCCTTCCCGAAGCTTTTTTCACCTACAATAGTCGCGAGCTTATAATCCTGTAGTGCGCCTGCCACAATTTCACTTGCGCTGGCGCTGCCACTATTGATGAGTACAACGGTTGGGATGCTTGCAGCGATTTGCTCATTGGTGGAAGTATGGTCCTCGATTATCTTATCTCCTCGTCGTTCGGTAACAACTGTCTTCCCTCTCGCCACCCAAAGACTGGCTATATCGTTAGCTTGATCTAAATAACCACCGCCATTGTTGCGAAGATCAATGAGTAACTTTTTTATGCCATTGTTTTTTAGCTTTTGTATGGTTTGACGCGTATCAGTAGCAGTAGTTTCTCCAAATCGGGAGATGGTAACAATTCCGACTTCTCCTTGTTGCTCTGACGTGACACTCGGAGTAGTGATCACGGCTCGAGTGATAGTAAAATCCTTAATTGCATCAGTGCGAAATATAGATAATTTTACCGTTGTTCCTGCTTTACCTTTGATCTTCGAGACTGCTTGATCGACTGTCCATTTGGTTGTATCTTCGTCATTGACCTTTACGATAACGTCTTTTGGTAGCAAGCCTGCTTTCTGAGCCGGACTGTCATTAAGGGGCGCTACAATTACAAGTTGACCCTCCCTTTTATCTAGCTCTGCTCCTATGCCGCTAAATGTGCCTTCAAGGTCTTGATCGAACTGCTCGCTTTCTTTTTTATTCATAAAAACAGTGTATGGGTCACCTACGGCATCAACCAGACCTTTTTGCGCACCTTCTATGAGGACGTGGTCAGAGAGGTTGCCATCATATGATTTTCGAAGCTCATTATATGTTTTTTGCACTGGACTTAAATTCAGTCCTGTCAGGCTAGTTTGCGTTGTTACATAATCACGAGATAGCGCGCCGATTGTCACACCAACTAACACACTCGCTACACATAGCAGCACGACACGTCGTGCTGATAGACGCTGTCGAGGCTTTACGGACGGCTCATGAAATTGATGCATAGAGATAAAAGTTCTATTTATCCGCCAAAGTATATATAGGTGTCAAAAGCACCAGCCGAGATCGTCATTTGCGAATATTCGCCTCTAACACCCCAGTTATATTGGCTCACTGTAATTGTGTCCCCGTGTACCGCCTCAACCCATGCGACGTGACCATAATACCCTCCACTCATAACAGCGACGGATCCAACACGCGGCGCATTGCCGGTAGGAATACCCGCAGCACGAGCGTTGCCAGGCCACTGATTAGCGTTCCCGTATCCGCCCCAATATGGCATGTTACCGTAGGCTTGGTGGACTTTCCAAGCAGTATAACTCACACATTCACGGTTATACATACCCCAGGGATCAACTACGCTGTCTTGGGGGGCACTAGCGAGATACGTCGGATATCCGCCACCTCCAGAGCCACTTGAGATAATAGTACCACCATATGAACGTGCTCGTGCAGCATTGGCAGCCGCTTGTTGAGCGCGAAGACTATTTATTTCATTATTTTGCTGACCAATGATGTTTTGATATGCAGCCTCACTGCCTTGTGTATCAGCGAGTAATTTAGCTTGTTCGTCTTTTTTAGCAACAAGTGCATTTTTTTGAGCAGTTTGGTCAGCGAGAACTCGTTCGACATCTTTTTTCTTTTCTTCAAGTTCGTTTTTAAGGACCTTTATATCACGAATAGTCGATTCAATCTTGCGACTTATAGATGATTGAAATTCTTGTTGATCAAGGTAATCCCCAATATTTTTGCTGCTTGCTAACATTTCTACTGGAGATGTTCGACTATTTACATATAGATTACCGATCGTAGAACTCAAACTATTTTGATTGCGTTCAATCTTATTTTTGGTTTCCTCGATCTGTTGCACAAGTTGATCATATTTTGCTTGGCTGAGGTTAATTTGTGCCTGGATAGTATCCTGTTGAGCTTGTAATTCTGCTACAGCTCGTTGTAATGTATCGGCTTGAGAGCGCAAGCTAGCAGCTTGTGCTTGATATGCACCCATTTGTTGCTCAATCGCTCGAATCTGATCATCAAATCGGTCTGCCAAGACGGGTGTAGTTACAGAAGAAATAGTCATAGCTACAGCCGTTGCGACAACCATTGAAGAGGTCGCAAAACGTTTTAGAACTGGTGTGGTGGACCGTATGTTCATAATTGTGTACCTCCTTTATATCATACTTTAACCATAAGCGTCAACCCTTTTACTACACCGCTTTAGCAAACGGTGAAAAAGCGCTTAGATTTTTAGGTGTTTTCGTACAGCAAAAAACGAAGAAATGATACCTATCAGTGCACCTATCGCAATGAGGGCGATTATAATAAATGGCGAGGCAAAAAAGATAAAATCGTACGTCGATTCAGCAGCGATTCCGTAGTTAAGTAACCTGTCTTTTATCAGTAAGAGACCAATCCAACCGAGTATAAACGTGATGATAGCCGCAAAAAAGCCATACATAATTGCTTCTACCACAAACGGTCCTTGTATAAAATTCTTTTCTGCGCCAATTAGTTTCATCATTTCTATTTCCTCTTTACGGTTAAAGATAGCCATGCGGATGGTGTTAAAGATAATCAAGATAGAAATAGTGGTAAATATTGTTGCTGCGGCCAAACCTGCGTTTTCTGCCGTACGTATCCATGAACCAATTGTATCAATCGATTTACTTTTTGTGCCTTCATAGGACGGTGGATGCTCGGGATCAATGCTTTTTCGGAAGTCTTTATCTGTTTTTACCATTGTACGGATCTGGTCGATTTTATTGAGATTCTTGGGATTAACACGTAAGGTTCCGGGAAAAGGATTTTTCTTGAGTTCCGCTAACGTATCAAGTTGTTCTTTAGAAGGATTATTCTCCCTAATATATGATTGACGCGCGTCGTCAGGACTAATGTATCGTACTGCTGCTACCTGAGGCAATTGCGTGAGTTTAGCAGATAAATTTTCCACCTGATCTTTTTTTATTTCGTCTTTCAAGTAAATTGATACATCAACCTTTTTTTTCAGTTCATCGACAGTTTCGACGAGAATTGAGCGAGCCACAAACGTAGAAAAGATGATGAGAAGTGTGATAGTCATCACGGCGGTGGCTGCGATAGTAAGCCACGCATTTCGTGAGAAATTATTGATACCGTAGCGACACATCCGCATAAAAGTGATCCAGCGTCGCTGTAATTTTTTATTACGCTTCAATTGCGCACTGGTTTGAGAGGCAGATTTCGCTGTGTTTTTTATCATTGTCGATAACTCCCGCTCACTTGATCTGAAGTGATCTTACCATTTTCGATAGTCACCACTCGACGCTTCAATTTATTAACAATCTCTGCATTATGGGTAGTTAAGAGTACGGTTGTCCCAAAGCGATTAATTTTCTCGAGTAATTTTACAATTTCCCAGCTGTGTCTCGGGTCGAGATTCCCTGTTGGCTCATCAGCAATTAGGATTTTAGGTTGTCGCACGACTGCTCGCGCAATCGCCACACGCTGCTGTTCGCCTCCCGATAATTGTCGAGGAAATTGTTTTTCTTTACCCTCCAGGCCGACGAGTTTAATGACTTTTGGAACGGTACTTTTAATTTCTCGACTGGTCATACCGGCAATCTCGAGCGCAAAAGCAATATTTTCAAATACAGTCCGTTGCGGTAATAACTTGAAATCCTGGAACACAACGCCGATTTTCCGTCGTAAAATAGGAATTTGCTTGTCTTTGAGTTCATCGTAATCGATCCCACCAACCACGATTTTCCCGCTCGTTGGACGTTCTTCACAGGTCAATAATTTCAGTAGTGTCGATTTACCCGCCCCGCTGGTGCCCACCAAAATAACAAATTCACGTGGTTCAATATGGAGACTTACTCGATTAATAGCCGGTTTATTATCTTTTCCGTAATTTTTTGTTACCCTATCTAACAAAATCATTGCTTAAGCTAGTATAGCAGTTTTTTGCTCGAAATTCTATATGGTTGGATCATTTGGGCAGCGGAAAAATGGAATACCGACGTATTTATCCCAATCGAGTGCTGCACCTTCGCCTTTAAAAGAGACGATTTGATCGTCATCTACACAGGGCTGGCCGGGTCGCTTGATGAGATCTTCTTCATTTTCATCGATAAAATACGGATTGCCATTGTAGTCCCCTTTTTTTAAATTATTGAGATTAGAGCCAGACGCTGCACTAATTGCATCAAGCGCTGCATAGTACATCGTCCAGCAAGTATGTGTCTTCGGCAAATTTTTTGGTTCTATATTTCCTGTATTATCACCCCCCTCGTAGTAATCACAGCCCTGTCCAGTCCAAGTCGAGCCGGTAATATCCTTAAGTACCTTATCTTTATTTAATCGAGCCGTCATGATTGCTTTTTTTAATTGTGCGGTGTCGTCTTTGCGTCGCGCTTCGACGGCGCGAGCGTGAATGCCGCTATAGGCTACTACTACTAGTGCAGCGAGAATACCAATAATGGTGATAGTAATAAGTAGCTCTGGTATGGTAAAACCGCGCTGTTTCATAGCAACAGTATATATTTTTAGTGGTTATGCTTCAAGGTAAGCAGTTATAAAGTGAGTAATCTCTCCATCTAATACTTTTTTGGCATCGCGTTCTTCATGTTTGGTGCGCATATCCTTCACCATCGTATATGGATGAAGCACGTAATTTCGTATTTGTGATCCCCAGTTGGCGCTTTCTCCAGCACGTAGATCATCAATTTTTTCCGCATGTTGTTCGATTTTTAGTTGAGCTAGTTTAGATCGTAAAATTTTCAGTGCGGTTTCTTTATTTTGTAATTGAGATCGTTCATTTTGGATAGCAACTGAAATATTTGTGGGTAGATGCGTTATGCGCACGGCACTATCAGTTGTATTAACGCTCTGACCACCATGTCCGCCAGCTCGATAGACATCAATTTTTAGATCTTTATCTTCAAGCTTTACTTCTTCAGGAGCATCTATTTGTGGTAATACTTCTACCAACGCAAAACTTGTCTGGCGCAAATTATCACTATTGAAGGGACTGAGTCGAACAAGACGGTGAACACCATGCTCAGATCGTAATTTGCCATAGGCAAAGCTTCCCTCAATTTCAATCACACTTGTTTTAATACCTGCTTCTTCACCTTTTGAACGTTCAATCAGTGAGGAGGACATAGTATTTTTTTCAGCCCACCTCAAGTACATGCGCTCCAGCATCTCAGCCCAATCTTGAGCATCTGTACCCCCCACACCAGCTGTAATCCTGAGAATTGCATTATGATCATCAAATTCACCGGTAAAAAGCAGATCAGATTTATGGGCCCTAATATCTGTTTGTAGGCGCTCCAAAATTATTCCGCACTCATTTTCGATCGAGCTATCCTCGAGTGCTAAGAGGTCGGTGGTTTCATCAAGTTGTCGCTGGGCTTCTAGCCAAAAATCAATTGTATGACTAATATGAGCAACTTTTTTACTCATTTGCTGCGCTTCTTCCGGCGATTCCCACATTTTTGGATCTTCGAGCTTGAGACGTAACGTATCTCTTTCCTGCCGCTTTTGGTCAATACTAAGCTTACGAAAGGCCTGTCTAATATCTTGAGAAATATGTTGTACGAGCTTATGATGTGGCTGCATATTTTTGAGCCTCCGTGTGTTCTGTATGCATTCAGTTTTGGAAATGTTCAGTCGGTGATAAGTAGCATTTGAGAGATGTGACGGATAAATGTGTAGCACTTTCCCTGCGCCGAAGCTCGGTAGTTGCTCTTTGAGTAAAATCCTGATCGGTTTTTCCACAACTTTCAGCGTGTACGTCGCGTTTTGCTTTTAATATATCATCTGACATGACGGAAAGATCGTGAACAATTGGTTCTCGCTGAGTAATCTGTTTTTCTGCATACGCCATACAACCCACACTATACCATTTTTAGTTGTACATAGACAATCATTCTTCGTATACTGAAATAGTATGAAACTTGGTATTTTTGACTCCGGTATAGGAGGTGAAGCAGTCTATAGCGATCTGAAAGTTGCCTTTCCTTCAGCAGATATAGTACTCGTCGATGATAAAAAGAATCTTCCTTATGGTAATAAATCATCTGAAATAATTCGTTCATTGACCACATCGGCTATCCAGCCGCTTTTAAATCAACGCTGCGATATTATTATACTTGCCTGTAATACTGCTACCGCCGAAGCTATTGAGCATCTCCGTAGTTTATATCCTGATCAATTATTTATCGGGTTTGAACCAATGTTAAAACCAGCCCGCAACCTCACCAAAACAGGTACGATCGCTCTGTGTGCTACTCCAGCCACTCTTAAAAGTGCAAGATATCAATCTTTGAAACAAAAATATAGCGACATGCTGATTCTCGAGCCTGATTGCTCACAATGGGCGTATATGATTGAAAACGATACTCTCAACAATACCGCTATCAAGCAAACGATCGAGCATGTCCTAGCTCGAAGAGCAGACGTAATTATACTTGGCTGTACACATTACCACTGGATTGAAGAAAAAATTACTGAGATCGTCAATGGTCGAGCTAAAGTGATTCAACCCACCAAAGCTATCATTCGTCGAGTGCGTTCACTGCTTTCGTAAATTGCTGTCCTCTATCTTTGTAGCTGGTGAACATGCCAAAGCTTGCGCAAGCTGGGCTAAGTATAATGACATCTCCAGCTTGGGCATAATGAGCCGCCTTCTGCACTATCTCATTCATATCGCCATCAACTACTTCATATTGATGAAAGCCTCGCATATCGAGTTCATTTTGGATTCGGGTCGCTTCTTGACCGATAAGCAGAACATGTCGAATATTGCTTGTTAATAGCTCCTCTGCAAGTGGTGCAAAATCAGCTCCTTTAGATGAGCCTCCTAGTATGATGACTTTGGGTGCCGAAAATGCTTTTAGTGCCGCGATAGCAGAACCAGGAGTAGTTGAAATACTGTCATCATAATATGCAACTTCATGGTTTTTTGCGACATACTTTAAACGATGCGGTAAGCCAGTGAAGTTCTTGATAGCATGTTGTATCGCCCCTACGTCCTGCGTATACGACCATGTTGCAGTGATCGCCGCACAAATATTTTCGAGATTATGTGCGCCTGGCAGCACTACGTCCGACACAGCACATATTTCCTGATCGTTCATATAGATTTTATCTTGAGAAATATGAGCAGTTTTTTCAGTACTATATGTTATTTTTTGACCTAGCGATTGTTGTGCAATTTGAAAGCTGTATGGATTGGTAGGATGGTATATTATTTGATCATTCTCGTGTTGATATCGAGTGATGTGTGCTTTGGCATCAATGTAATCTTTTAGACTAGTATGAACGTCCAAATGATCTGGCTCTATCATCAGCACTACTGCCGTATGGGGACTGCGCTCCATATCCCATAACTGAAAACTAGATAGTTCATATACCACTACGTCATTTGATGTAATTTTGGCAAGCTCATCTAGCGCTGGAGTACCGATATTACCGACCAAGTGAACTGTCTCGCCAGCTGCACGTAAGATATCTGCAATGAGCGAACTGGTCGTTCCCTTGCCTTTTGTACCTGTCACGCCAATGATCGGAGCGGGACAAGTTTGAAAGAATTCTTGCGTAACAGAAGTAATTCGACCAGTGCTAGTAATTGTATGAGGTGAAACGGAGGGTGAACGCACGACAATATCTGCAGCAATTTCAGAAGAATTAGTGATACTTCCGGCAAAGCTGGCACGGGGAGGTAAAGATGATCCACCCTCTGTTTGATTATCATATATGGAAAATGCTGCTTCTGGGTAAATAGTCGAGAAATAGGTATAGGCACTTTTTCCTTCAACTCCGTAGCCTAAAATTGCAATTTTCATACCATCTATTATCTCATATAATGAAAAACCCTCCGAACGTATACACGAACGGAGGGCTGGATCTATGAAATGCTACACTCGTACTCATTGTACTCATGTAGTCGATCCATAACATGACCTATAAGGCGACTAAGCCCTATAGTAGTGCCAAAAGAAGCGGCACCAAAGATAAGAACGCCGACAAATCTTGATGGCATGCATATATCTCCTTTTTTACTCCACAACGGTATGCCGTGAAGTCCAATAAACAATTATAACACAAATTAATTAAAAATGGAAGTAAGTTTTTCGTGTAATATATCTATAAATTCTCTATCTTCACTACTCACACCACCAAATACCCACGTATGGGCAGCGACAAATTCTCGTGCGATAGCCACAATCCGCTCGACTGAAATGTTATTAATATATTCTGGGACACGATCATAATCTTTGATAAATCCATCGCTAAAATATCGTCCTGTATAAAAACTAGCAATTTGCGCAGGTGTTTGAGCTCCCATTTGGAAGCGACCCAGAAAATACTGTTTGACGGTATTTAATTCTTGTTCTGATATGTCTCCCTGGAGCGCTTTTTTAATTTCCCGCACGATAATATCGAAAAGCTCTTCTGCTTTATCGCTATTGACTTCGCCACCAAAATCCCAGCTACTACTTCGTTCATTAACAGCAAAATCCGACCATACACCGTACGCTAAACCTTTTTTTCGTGCCGTCCCATAGATTCTGGAGTACATCGTACCAGTCAAAATGTGATCAAGTGCTGAGAGTGCGTCCGCTTCTTTATCGGTAATTTTACGCTGCAAAATATTGGAAATACCAAAGGTAAAATTAGGCGCTTCTTTTCGACGAATCAAGGTAGCACGTTCCGGATGAATATGATTATCTTTCGGTATATCTAAACGTTCTCCAGGTGCCAGCTGCCAATTTTCGAGATGGCGAATAATCGCGCTTTTTCTGCCCTGTAACTTGCCAGCAATAGCAAAGCGGAAATTACGAGCCGTATGGGTTCGCTGATAGTGTTCTCGAATATCAGATAATGTAATGTCTTGAATAGTTTTGAGCCGCTGTGCATATGTTAACACGTCCTCACCAGAAACTTGCTGCAATTTTGGCCATAGAACGCGATTATAGCTATTGAGATATCCAGTCAGCTCACTTTTGACGTTGCCCTTTTCTGCAGTAAGTTCGACGTGATTAAATTTCGGCGAGGTGATCGAGACTTCTTGCAAAGCTAAAATTCGATCCCATTCAAAATCAGCACAACTAGCAATGTATTCCATCCCAAAATCTGATGTGCTGGCATTATGATATGCCCCGTTTTTAGTAAATTCTGCCTCATAGGCATGTTCATCTTTAAATTGACTATTCGCGCCAAACGCCATGTGCTCCATAATATGCGCAGTCTCATAAATTTCGGGTTTTGCTGTAAATCGACTACCTGCTCGGAAGTGAAACTGAAAGCTCATCACCGTCGCATCTGGCACGTCAATAAGGAGCCCACGCCCGCCATTTTTTAATCGTATCTCTTCTACAGTATGTCGCACAGTAAATTATCTTCTTTTTCGCTTGTTTTGTCTGGCCTGCTTTTTCTTTTTTCGCGCCGACTTCTTTTTGACACTAACTTTCTTTTTAATCGTGAAGTCTACTTCTTTTTCTCCGCTACTAATCTCATTTACACCAGTTTCAACTGCGCCTTCAGCAGCTTTGGTGAGCTCAGTATCGTAGTGTTCATGATGATGCACGTCAGCTTTTGTAACATGCATAATAGTTTTAAGTACTTCTTGTCGAAGCGTAGCCTGTAAACTATCAAAAAGCTTTTGACTTTCGGCACGATATTCCACCAATGGATCGCGTTGACCAACGCTCCGCCAATGTATTCCCTCTCGAAGATGTTGCATGTTTTCGAGGTGTTGCATCCATAGGGTGTCAAGGACCTGAAGATAGACTTCTCGTTCCACTGATCGAATAATATTTTCACCCAATTCTTTTTCGCGTTTTGCGTACAATTTTTCAACCGCCTGAAGAGCTTTTTGAGACCGGAGGCGATCTTTCTTCTCTGCGCCAATAGTTTGAATCGTTTTTTCTGAAAGAGGGAAAATAATCTCAAATTCCTCATAAAATTTTGGGTTATTTTTTGCCGGCAAGGCGGTAAGGTCCGCAATAGCGTCTTTGATCAAGGTGTCAATTTCTGGCCGAATATTATCTCCCTCGAGAATATGACGACGAATGAGATAAACGACACGGCGATGACGATTGATAACATTATCGTACTGGACAACATTTTTACGCGTATCGTAGTTGTAGCCTTCCACTCGTTTTTGAGCAGCTTCTAGTGTTTTAGAAACCGCCTTGTTTTGAATCGGCATATTTTCATCAACTCCTAGTCGATCCATAAGACTCGCAACTCGTTCGCCTTGAAAAATACGCATCAAATCATCTTCGGTTGAAACATAAAATTGTGTCACACCCGGATCACCCTGTCGACCGCCACGACCACGAAGCTGATTATCAATTCGACGTGATTCATGACGCTCGGAGCCTATTACCACCAATCCACCCAGTTCTTTTACGCCTTTCCCTAACACGATATCAGTACCACGACCAGCAATATTGGTAGCGAGGGTTACCGCACCCTTTTCACCTGCTTTGGCAATAATAGCCGCTTCACGTTCGTTGTTTTTGGCATTGAGAAGTTCGTGTTTTATGCCAGCTTTTTGTAATTTGGTTGAAATAAGCTCATTTTTAGCAATTGATCCAGAACCAATAAGAACCGGCCGACCAGCTTTATTGTGGCCTTTAATTTCCTCAATAATAGCATTGATTTTCGCTTGTTCAGTTTTAAAAATAAGGTCGGTTCGATCTTCGCGAATCAGGGGCATATTAGGCGGAACTTGAACTACATCTAGTTCATAAATTTGGGCAAACTCTTCAGCTTCTGTAAAAGCTGTACCTGTCATACCGCTCAGTTTGTCATACAAACGAAAATAGTTCTGAAATGAGATTGTCGCTAGCGTCATACTTTCTTGGAGTACGGGCACACTTTCCTTTGCCTCAATTGCTTGATGAAGGCCTTCGTTATAACGCCGACCGTGCATTAATCGACCGGTATGTTCATCAACAATAATCACTTCTCCACTCGCGGTAACGACGTAATCTTTATCACGTCGAAAGAGCGTTTGGGCTTTTAGGGCTTGATCCATGTGATAGACTGATCGAACGGCGTCTGGGCTGTATAAGTTTTTTACACCCAGCATTTTTTGTACTTTTTCAACTCCTTCGTCACTCAGCGCCACACTACGTCTTTTTTCATCAAGCACATAATCTTCTGGAACCAATTTTGCGGCAATTCGAGAGAACTGCAGATAACTATCGGCGCTCTCAGCTGCAGGTGCCGAAATAATAAGCGGGGTTCTCGCTTCATCAATCAGAATGGAGTCCACTTCGTCGACGATCGCAAAGTTAAGCTCGCGTTGACGTAATAAATCAATCTCATTCACCATATTGTCACGGAGATAATCAAAACCAAATTCATTATTAGTGCCATACGTTATATCTGCGGCGTAAGCTTCTTTCCGTGTTGCAGGCCGAAGAGTGCGCATACGTGGATCATCGTGAGCTGTATTATCGAAATTCGCATCATATACAAATGAGGCATCGTTAATGATAACACCGACGCTAAGGCCCAGAAAATCATATAACTGCCCCATCCAGCCAGCGTCACGCTGAGCTAAATAGTCGTTAACCGTTACAACATGCACTCCTTTGCCAGTCAGTGCATTGAGATAGGATGGCAAAGTCGCAACAAGGGTTTTCCCCTCACCAGTTTTCATTTCTGCAACATTACCTTCGTGCAGCACAATACCACCAATTAACTGGACGTCAAAATGTCGCATTTTAAGTACTCTCGAGCTAGCCTCACGAACCAGTGCAAACGCGTCAGGCAAAATAGTATCGAGGCTTGATTTTTTATGACCAAGTTGTTTTTTGAGCTCAACGGTTTGTTTTTTTAATTGCGCATCAGTCATTTTAGCGTATTTTTTATCCAGCGCATTAATCTCAACGACACGCTTAGAAATACGTTTTAAAATACGTTTCTGAGGATCACCAAACACTTTTGTTAAAACCTGCCTCACAGTACCTCCCTCGCAGTTTCTGGAATTATCTCATTTCAGTATACGCGGTTTTTATAACAGATACAATAAGTTTCGTCTAACGTAAGGCGTTTTTTACGTGCGCAAAAATACCATGTCTACCTCTATGGTCGGTGTGTTGGTCCTTATATTTTTTTAACTGAGCCGTTAATTTTGCTTCTACGATATCAGTTGCGGCTATGACATTCATCGTCGAGTCACTCGCAGTTAGCTTTTTTTGTGGGACATGCAGCACAACCTCAACTTGATATTTGTTGCCATGCTTTTTATTGATTTGTGAGATAGTAACGTCAGCCGATACGCTTTTGCGCGCGTGTCGAGGCAAAAAACGACTGAGCTTTTGAATCTTTGAGATGACATATTGCTTCGTTTTGTCATCGACATCGAGATGAAGTGTCGTGAGGTTGATATTTTGGATCATAATACCTCCTTTTCGCGAATATTACGTATTCGCTATTGTATCTCTATTATATCACTTTAATTGTTTGGCGGCAAAAGCGTCAGATGCGTTAAACCTTGCGTGGTAGCGCAACTACTGAGCCGTTTTTGAACGCTTTTATTGCCATATTGATGAACAAAATCACGCCAAAGAATAGCTATGCTTAAATGTTCTTGGCCGCCATTATGTGGTCTACTTTTTTGTGCATAATGTGAGGGCTTGAGTGGCACCCCTAGTTCGTCAAATTTTAGCTCGCACTGTCGAATTTCTTCATTTAGTTCGCTGCTGCGGAGTTGAAATCCTAATTTTGGGTGTTCACGCGATGCAAACAAAGCAATGTCCCCGAGTGTAACCGGTAATGGCTTGTGGCACGAATCAATAGCTTCGATGACTTGTGCAGTGACTGAAGGACGCTTTATATCGTGTTGATAAAACCTACTGTGGCCAATCACTGTTACACCCACTGTCTCCGCTTCAAATACCCGAGCGTGACCCAAGACTTCATGAGTAATAGATTCTAAAACCGGTGAAAGTGCTTGGGCTGAAGCGGTATCGAGCCTCCTTCGTATGGCATAGACTTCACGATCGGTACGTTGTGGTCTTTTCTGCTCATAACGAGGTGACAAAGGCATTAGATTGTTTCTTTACCTCTCATATACGGGCGTAGTTTTTCTGGAATACGAAGTTTTCCGTCTTCTGTATGGAAATGTTCAATAATCGTGACCAGACTCCGTGCAAATGCAATTGCTGTACCATTGAGGGAGTGAGCTATAGCAATTTTACCGTTTTCGTCTCGACAGCGAATATTTAAATTGCGTGTTTGAAAATCAGTACAATTTGAACAACTCGTTAGTTCGCGATATTTCTGGTCGACCGGCGACCAATATTCAATGTCATATTTTTTTGCAGCCGGTGCGCCGAGATCGCCTGTGGCTATATTTATGATGCGATAAGGAATTTCTAAACTTTGCCACAATTCTTCTTCGATTTCGCGAAGTTGTTCGTGAATTTTAGAACTCTGGTCAGGGGTACAAAAAGCGTACATCTCAAGTTTGTTAAATTGATGCACCCGAAATAATCCTCTGGTATGCTTTCCGTATGTACCTGCCTCTTTTCGATAACAAGGACTATAGCCCGCATATAAAAGCGGTAAATTTTTAGCATCAATAATTTCATCAGCGTGAAGTCCGGTGAGGGGCATTTCTGCTGTAGCGATAAGACTCAGGTCTTCGCCTTCAATAAAATATTCATCTGACTGCTCGCTCGATCGGGGAGAAAAACCCGCGCCAGTCGCTGTTCGTGCGTTAACCATATGTGGCACTGTGATATAGGTAAACCCTTTATTGACAAGAAAATCGAGGCCATACTGCAGCAGAGCATTTTCAAGTAGTGCTAGATCACCTTTGAGAAAATAAAATTTTGTACCAGCAACTTTTGCACCACGCCCAAAGTCAAGCCATCCTCTCTGGCTGGCAAACTCCAGATGATCTACACCCCCAGATTTTTGGTCACCCCAGTGTTTTATTTCAATACTGTCTTCTTCCCCACCTACCGGCACATCTTCAAATACGATATTCGGTATTTGTTTAAAATGAGTGTAAAATTCCTCTTCCGTCAAACTCAGATCTGCTTCTAAGGCTGCAAGTTTTTCCTTAATTGCCTTGCCCTGCTCAATGAGGGAGGGATCAGGTGCGCCACCGCTTTTCATTTTACGAGAGATATCGTTTCGTTGTGCCCGTAGTGTATCTGCCTCCGTCTGAAGTTTTCGTCGACGTGTGTCGAGTTCTAGCATGCGATCTATATCGACATCGTAGCCTTTATTTTTGGCATTTTCACGAACTTTTTCAGGCTGCTCCCGCAGCAAAGTAATATCAATCATATTACTATATTATATCAGGCTGCAGTTTTATCTTTAACAGGAAGATCAACAAAGGGAGCATCGATTATATCTGTCATCAATTCGCCAATTCGCGAATCGTAATCTGTATATACACGAATCATCTTATCAACCGACAGCTCACAAATATTATGACATTCTTGATCTTTTTTTTCAGCAATATAAGCCGCCTCTGAAAGAATAAATGTTTGTCTACAATGTGTAATGCCATCTTGGCCTATCACCAGTGGCTCAAATATATCTTTTGCTATATTAATCTCTTTCACTTTATCTTTCGTAAGGCGTAATTTACCATCAGGATGACGTACCATTACTTCAGCGGCAATGAGTGGCTTGCCTTCTGTTTGAAAAGTAGGACGACCGGCTTGGGGGTGTCGAGAAAATACGATATATAAGCTTGTGTTTGAATGATATTGCCTATCGTATGATGAATCGTATTTAAGATAAGATTTAGTATAGATACTTTTCAGGCAGGGCAAAAGAATATTTTTTAGGCGAATTGTTTCGCCATTTTGGTCATAGCGTACACCAAAATAAGATTTTAGTTCTTGGGATTTGAGTCGATTATTGAGCTGCGGATACTGACGATCAAGTTCTCTTGTGTATTCAAATGTTTTCTCAGTAGCTCTTTTAGGAGATTGATTACTGCGTTTCATGTGGCGACGGAGTGCAGCTCTTCCGAGCCAGCCATTGCGATGGCAAAACAAATTCCCTTCTCCATCATCACGAAATGCCGCGAGGTCACGCATCTGTAACTTAGATTTTTCTTTAGCAAACATATCATTATATTATATCACTTTTATATTGTAATGTAAATACTAGGATCGATTACTCTGTGCGTAGCGCTTCGATCGGATCAAGCTTGGCGGCTTTTCGAGCAGGATACCAGCCGGCAATCATCGCGATGAGCATCAGGGTAATAACTAGCCCCACAATCGGCCAAAATTCAAATACTAAGATACGGTTTTCGCCAATAGTAAGCTGTTGAGAAATCCACGGGTTGAGGACTGTTCCCACGCCCCACGCCAGCAACGCCCCGAGAGTACCGCCGAATAAACCGATCCAGGCAGCCTCGTATTGAAACAGACGGCGCACATGACGTCCACGCATACCGAGTGCCTTCATGAGACCAATCTCTCGTATTCTTTCGAGGACAGAGATGTACTGGGTATTAATGATACCAAAGACACTCGCAATCAGAGCAAGTACCCCAAATACACTGACTATTCCTTGAATCACATTTACGATAGTGAAAAGCAGGTTTTGGAGATCTTTTGGTGTGCGAACAACGAGTTTCTTATGTTGGAGTTCTTTTTTAACCGCTTCGGGAGTTGTAGATGACGACACTTTGGCAGAAGCGTTCAGATATTTTTGATATTGACGCGTACCTTCGGTCACGTATTCTGATAATTCTTTCGCTTTCGCATCAGAAATAAAGAGTCCATTGCTTGCCGAAAAAGTGGTACTCGATTTTGCACTCACCGCCCGAACAGTGAAAACGACATCTTTACTTTCTCCGCGAGCTAATTGTTGTAAGGCACTAATTCCGCCATTTAATAACGCTGCTTGAATTTCTGCTTTGGTCGGTTCTTTGCCGGGTTTTACGAGATGAAGCGTGATTTTTTTACCGATGATATTTTGTGGTTTTTTTATGTCAAACTTTTCTAAAAAAGACTCAGGTACGACAATATCAGTGTCGCTAATCTGGGTACCAAGTTTAGGCAACGAACCAGCTGCCACATCTGCTCGTACGTTAGAGTCATATGCCGTAATATCGGTATTATATTTTTTATTATTCCCCTCAATTTGAAAATATTGTGCATTAACGAGATAGGTCACTGCGACCGATTCTATCCCTTTAGTTTGGCGGACTGTTTCAATATCTTTAGTAGTCAGCGCTTTAAATGTCGCTCCGCCATAGGCTGTTTCATTTTCACTAAATTCTCTCAGTCCCTGTGGCCCACCGCCGCCAAAGAGTGAGGCATCTTTAGCGATAAATAAACTTTGCGGATCTACATTACTTTTTATTAATTTATCAGCGTATTGCCGCGCACCAGTACCTGCCGCTAAAGCAGCGGTCAAAGTGAATGCTCCAACTGCAATAGCGAGACTAGTTAGGATAGTTCTGCCTTTAGCATTTTTGAGACTACGTACAGCTCGATTGATGGAATCTAGATATCTCATTTGCGGCTCCTTTTAGGCTTTGGGGGTGACGCCAGCTTACCATCTTTGAGATAAATACGACGTTTACATTGTGAAGCCAAGTCGGCATCATGCGTGACAATAATTAAGGTAGTTCCCATGCGTTTATTGAGATCGAAGAGCAATTTTTCAATTGCATCACCAGTCGCACTGTCTAGATTGCCGGTTGGCTCATCTGCAAATAAAATGCGTGGTTTGGTCACAATTGCACGCGCTATCGCTAATCTTTGGCGTTGACCACCGGATAAATTGCGTGCTTTTTCATGTATTTTATCTTGTAACCCTACTTGAGATAGCGCTTGTCGAATCCGACTACGGCGCTCATTGCCAGTGATATGACAAATTTCAAGCGGTAAACTCACATTGTGATAGCATGATTCATTTGCTTGAACAAAAAAGGACTGAAAGATAAACCCGATTGTATGCGCTCGAAACGCATCTATCTTTTTTTGTGATAAGCGCGCAATGTCTTCATTATCCACGATAATTTGACCTTCACTAGCTCGATCTAACCCACTCATGACATGCATCAGAGTACTCTTTCCCGAACCGCTTTTACCAACAATAGCGACTGATTCGCCTTGTTCGATAGATACGGTAATGTTATCTAACGCAGTAAATGCGGTATCATTTTTACCGTATATTTTGCTGACATTTTTCAGTTCAATCATTACCTTTTAGTATAGCGCAGTTCATTTTTTTAGGAAACGCGTTGGTGATAAAACTGATTGAGCCAGCTGTTGCGAAAATCATAAAAGCAATTTTCTTGTATGCTAGCGCGTATGTCGGAAACAAGTGAAACAATAAATTGTTCATTATGGATAGTTGCAAGTGTGCAAGCTAAAAGCTCACCTGCTTTAAAGAGATGATGCAAGTATGCTTTAGAATAGTTTTTACAGGTATAGCACATACAAGTCTCCTCTACTGCAGAAAAATCTTTTTTGTAGCCTGTATTAGTGATATTAATTCTTCCTCGTAATGTATAGAGTGCTCCATTGCGTCCTAACCGCGCAGGACTGACACAATCAAAGGTATCAGCACCATGTTCGATACATGCAAAGATATCATTTGGTTCCGCTATACCGAGCATGTGGCGAGGTTTTTCTTCAGGTAATTCGTGGCTCATCCAACCCACGATCTCGGCAATCTTGTCTTTTTGAAATGCACCGCCGAGTCCATAGCCATCGAAGTCGTGTTGACCGAGAAATTGCGCAGATTTCCGACGCAAATCTTCGTATTGAGCGCCCTGAACAACACCAAATAAAGCTTGATACGCCTTATCTGGATGGGCTTCTGTAAGCCGTTGGTGTTCCTTTAAGCTCCGCTCTGCCCATGGATGAGTCCTTTTTTCCAGTGATTCAATCTGGTATTGATAACTATGCTGAAGAGTAGTTAGTTCGTCAAAAGCGAAGATGATATCTGCACCAATTTCATGCTGAATACGCATCGATCTTTCGGCATCAAACCGATGTTTACTCCCGTCTATGTGTGATTTAAATGTCACACCCTCATCATCAATCCAGGCAAGTTTTTCTTTGTTTTTTATATTGAGCGCCTCCTGGTCTCCGCTCATATCAACGACTTTTTTAAAGCCTACCCCGAGACTCATCACCTGAAAACCGCCGCTGTCGGTAAATGTCGGTTTATCCCAGTGCATAAATTTTCCTAGTCCACCAGCAGCTTCAATAATATGCGAACCGGGGCGTAAATACAGATGGTAGGCATTGGCTAGTACTGCTTGCGCACCTGTTCCTATGAGTTGTTCTGGCGTCAAAGCTTTTAGCGTGGCTTGCGTGCCGACCGGAATAAATGCTGGTGTTTCAATATCACCATGCGGTGTGGTCATTACTCCCGCTCGACCAAACGCCCCTTCTATCGTATGAGAGATTGAAAAAGAAAATTGTTTTTTCACTTATTTATTGTATCACTGAGACGCTTTACAGTATGAATCATCAAAAAATCATTACGCTGATGGTCGATTTGATTCAATGATAAAAGTTTCGTCCATCATCAAACTAGTTTCTATATATTGAGAATAGCCAGAATAATGCGTTGAATCTGGAAATGCAGCATAGCCATATATAGCAGGTATGTATATATCCTCATCTATGCTTACCCTGCCGTTATCTTTGTATGCATATTGAGGTGTAAATACTATTTCCACTGGCATCATATATATCTTAGATGGTGTCGTTGCATATTGAAAAGTATTCTTTACATTTTGAAATCCTTGATGATGCACAGTGTATGGAAGAGGTTCATACATATCAAGTTGAGATGCAATATAGTATTCGATTGATTTTTTTAATTCATGAAAGGTAGATTCTATGTATTGTATTTTCATTTTTGTGTTAAATTTTGCCCAATCGAACGGTTTTCTGTGTTGTGACGATAGTTCTTTATATAGTTTAAACTGACTAAGACGACTTATGGCATCGGTGACAGACGAAGCATTCAGAAGAATTTCGTCCAGTTCCATTAGTATTTCTGGTGCTTCTTGTTCTAAATTTTCACGAATCTGACTATCTGTTAATCCCTCTTCACAGAGTATGATATCTTCAATTCGAGCCCATGCTCCAACCTGATTGATAATTCTAACTCCTTCCATAACCTCTTGAGGTTCTTCGTCGTATAGAAAACAGTGTCCTATTTCCATCTTGCCATTAATATATTGCGTTGAAAATCCATGTGAGATAACTGATAAATTGTCGACATATTCTTGCGTATCATGATCAAAATACATATGTGTAGCATCTTGAATATTTGCTGGCGAGATATGTCCACTTAATCGTAAAGACTGACCCATATATTGCCACCGAACATCAAACTCTCTTTGCGCTTCTTGACAGAGTTTTTTTTGTTCCTCTGAAGATAATCTTGATTCTGCAAGTGCTTGATTGAAAGCGATTGTATCTTGATGCAACCTTTCTACTTTAGGATTTGATAAAATTCCCATATCTATTTTAGAAAAATCAAATTCTGATTTGAATTCACTCATATATCATTTCCATATCATTTATTTTTTGAAACGGAATTCTGACCACATCTTTTTGGTCATCTTCAAGAAACACATATGGTATAAATATTTTTTTCGATGACGTTGTCTGAATTATGTCAAAAAAGACTGCAATTGGTGTGCCGACCACAGTTATATTTTCGTTATTCTCCGCTAGTGATGGAACCCACGCACTATTTTCTCTATAATCCACTTGACGAGATTCTAAGGTAAGTTTGTCACAGTGAAAAAAAGCTGTATAACAACTATGTTCAAGATATGCTTGTGTATCTCCAATTTTGTCAGGATTTAAATGTTTTATGGGTGCTATGAGATTCATAAATCCAAAATGATCACTTTTCTCTTGTATTTCTTGTTCGCAATGCATATATATTTTTTGTGACATATTTTTTGTTTTAATACAACTGATATTTTTGATGGACTTTTCATACTCTTTTATAAAATCATTGTGAAGGTCATTATAAAAACAAAGCTCAGACGTTCTTACTGGAGCTATAAATTTATGTATTTGGCCGTCGTGATCATCAGAATATGCACCTCCATAGACGACTGTATCATTTATTTTTTTTAAACCCTCTACTACAACATTATGGAGTTTTGGGTAGAAGCGGTCATTATACCAATCATACTCATACGTTGGGATTAAATCTTCTGCATCATATAGCTGGATGTCGTCTTTTTCATGCTTCAAAACCTGAATTCCACTCCCGCAAATGGTTGCGTCTTGGTATGCGATGATATCATCTATTTGATTTTGTGTCCTGCGCATTTCCTCTTCCGTTAGTGAGTCCGGTGATTCGGCGTAATGGCGAATTTTCTCAAATATCGAATGATCAATGATTCGTTCGTGATTTTGCGGATGACTCAATGAAATATCTTCCTTTTGCCGCCCACCGATAAATTAAGTTTATTTTTTTATTTTAGCATGCAATGAGTTCACGAGGAGTATTTTGAACGTGCGATTGCTCTTCTTCTACACAAGTTATATTTATTTCTATATTGTCGTACTCATTTATAGAACGAAAGAAACCCTCAGTTAAATACTGATTGCAAGCATGATCATTATAGAGATAAATCTGGATAAATCGATTTGGTGGTTTCGCTAATTTCACGTCGTAGCTGCGGAAACGGCACGCCCTCACGCGCGGTCACACCTTCGAGCATCCAAAATATACGCTCGCTATGGCCATACCCACAAGCAGGCGGCATACCATATTCTAAGGCCTCGACATAATCGATATCCATCATCATAGCCTCATCGTCACCTGCATCCCGTAAGGCTTGTTGTTCTTTGAAACGATGTAATTGATCTATGGGATCATTCAACTCACTATAGGCTTTACAGGCTTCTGTGCCGCCAAGAATGAGGTTAAATTGTTCGGTTAAAGCTGGATTACCTGGTTGCGTTTTAGCGAGTGGCTGTAAAAAAGTTGGGATGTCAATGAGAAATGCAGGACCTGGTAGTTCGACTCTAACTTTTTTCCAGAGTTTATCGATACCACGACCAATACTATCGGTTTTCTCTACTTCAAGTCCATGCTCTTTTAAATTATTGGATATTTCACCTATTGTTGTATTAAAAACATCAATATTATACTGTTTTTTGATTGTTTCAACAAAACTAATCGTTGGAAAATCTTCATCATGACCCAAATCAACTGTTTGTCCATTTGCTAAAGTAAACGATCTTTTTTGCCAAGTTGTATCAGCAATATATCTGATCATATCTTGGGTTAATTGCATTCCTGCCTTCCAGTCTGCGTAGGCCCAATACCACTCCATCGCTACATGTTCTGGCAAATGCTCGTCGCTGTAGTTTTCATTACGAAAGCGCGGACCAATGTCAAACACTTGCTCATAACCACCCACCAATAGACGTTTTAACGGAAGCTCATGGCTAATACGAAGATAAAAATCTTGATCGAGTGCATCCATGTGAGTCACAAATGGATTAGCGTCGGCACCCCCAGCAATATTTTCAAGCACTGGAATATTGATTTCTGTAAAGCCGCGACTTAACAAAAAATCTCTCGTTGCTTTCCAAAACGCACTACGACGGAGATAGCGCTGATATACCTCCTTATTAACGTTTGTATCAATATACCTTCTTCTGAGGCGTTCTTCCTTATTGTTAAAACCTTCTTGCTGCACGGGAAGAGGGCGTAAACTTTTTGTCAACAAGCACAGCTCACGAGCATGAATCGATATTTCGCCAGTTTTGGTTTTAATGAGTGCACCACCAATTGCAACAAAATCTCCTGTATCGAGTAGCGAAAGATCATTGAGACCAATTACATTTTTCTCAGAATCGGTGGGATAAAGCTCAGTGCTAATAAATATTTGTAATTCGCCTACTCCGTCTTTGAGAACTATAAATGCAATTTTCCCAAATTTACGAATACTCGTAATCCTACCTTGTACGGTAAAATCTTGGTTTTGAAATGTATCAAAATTATTTTTTGCAGCTTGCGTCGTAATAGGATTACCGATTTGGACGCTGCTTTTAGAGGGGTACGGCTCGATCCCCAATTCTCGTAAGGCTTGCAATTTCCGCAAGCGCTCATCGCGATAATCTTTTAGTGTGGCCATTACCCCTTATTATAGCTCACAGTTCAGCGCATTAGCTAATCTTCTCGACTTTATAAGTAGTTTTACCTTTTGGAGTCTCAATCTGTACACTTTCAGCAACTTTTTTACCAATAAGTGCAGCTCCTAACGGCGATTCGTTGCTGATTTTTGCTTCAAGTGGATCAGCCTCTACTGGACCAACAATGGTATAAA
>CAZJUR010000006.1:0-20540 GCA_964549525.1 uncultured Candidatus Saccharibacteria bacterium
CACGACTTTGGAGTTTAGAATGCCTAGTAACGACTTGTCCTCGCTCGGCAATATAACTGCTGGAGCATTGATATATTTGCCAGATTCGTCATAGCAAAACTTTCCTCTGTTCTGTAAGTTCGTCCAAGTAATTTTTCCGCTCTCAAACAGGTGTTCGTAAGCACACGCCCTCATTTCCCACCAATAATCTCCCTTGTCCCATCGGCTCTGTGCTTTTATCGCGAACGGCTCTAGGTAGTTCAGTATTGCTGGATAATTTTCCTTCATTTTCTGAAATGAATCGACTTCGTTTGTTGTGCCAAAAAGTTCTTTCGTTTTGCCTTGAGGAATATAAATAACAAACTTGTCTTCCGCAAATGAACTCCAGCGAGAGATATCTTTACCTTCCCAAAAAGGCTTGATGAACTCCGCACTGGATGAGTGTTCTTTAATAAGATTACTCCGCGTATCGCCATCAATAATAAACGCTTCATTCAAGCCAGTTAGTATACCGCGATAACTTTTGCCGTATTGTTCTCGAATATTATTGTGTAGCTTTATCATCTCTCGCACCTTAGAAGAGTCGGTACTCTCAAAGTTCCAGCCAGAATCGCTGAGGTCGGATTGCCGTACACTGTAAGCCCTATTACGCAGAGCAGAGTCAAGAGCGATAAGGTCTGATTTTTCGACATGAAGATACTTGAATGACCCAGCTGGTGCAGATTTGCGGAACACCAAAATAATCGGGTATGTCGTAGCACCTTGGAAGATTGTAAGCGTATTGAAGTCAATCAATTGTTCTATCTTGGCGTTTTCCTTGAGGTATTTACGCAACACAACACCCGCACCTGTTGTTTTAGCAAAGGTGTTTGAAATATACGAGAATAAACCGTCTGGTTTTAGAATGTCGAGAGCTTTTTCATAAAAGTAAGCAAACAAATCAGTTGTACCCGCATAAACTTTGTAGTGCTTCTCAAGGTGAGGCTTCTGGTTACCGAGAAGCTCTTGGCGGACGTATGGTGGATTGCCCACAACCACATCAAAACCACCATTCTTAAATACGTCCGTAAACTGCTCTTGCCAGCTAAATGCTTTTTCACCTGCAAAGGCCGGGTCATCGACAAGGCTATTACCGCACTTAATATTGTCGTCGAGCGAAGTGAGCTTTTTGCCTTTTTGAGCAGTCTTGAGCCAAAGTGAGAGCTTGGTAATTTCTACCGACTCTTCATTAAGGTCTACGCCATAAATATTGTTCCGTAAGATATCGCGAATGTATTCATCTGTTGAGAATAGTGACATACCGAGGATGTCGCCAACACGTTTGTTCTCTGCTAGCAGGTAGTCAAAGACGTAAACTAGAAATGCACCCGAACCACAGGCAGGGTCTACTACTTTGATGCCTTGTAGAAAATCTTGGTACTTGGAGTAAGCTTGTCGCTCGCGTTTCTCGTACGTCTTGTCGGTTATATCGCCCTTTAGCCCAAAATCTGCCTTAAACTTTTCTTCATGTTCCCGCAGGTATACACCAAGCGAGTTATCGACGATGTAACGGACAATGTAATCAGGGGTATAGAAAATACCGTCTTTTTTGCGTCGGCTCTGGCTAATCGCTTCGAGACTTTGACTTTCATTTACTTTGTTCTTAATTTCTTCGAGGTCACTGATTGATTGCTCAAAAATATGTCCTAGAATATTTACGCTCAAGTCATCGGCAAAGTTGTATGTACCGAGCTCAACAACTTTGCGAAGTGGCTCATCGCTAATTTTGAGGTTGTTCAAAACTTCATCGTGCTTGAATAGACCACCGTTGTAGCCGTTCGGTATTTCGAGTTTTTCGCTACCAACGTCAATTGCTTCGAAGAATCCCTTGAGTGTATTCCAAAGGCTACCACCGAATACAGAACTATCAGCGGCCTGAATGACCCGCAGGAGCGTATTGTCTGGGAGGAGTCCGCGGTCTTCAGCAAAGGCGGCAAACACGATACGGTCGATTATCTTCTGGGCTTTTTCGATACCCGTGTCGATATCGGTCTTGATGTAGTCGTTATTTTTATAGATATCGCGGAGAAGTTCGGTGCGAGCTTCTTTGTAAACCTTGTAAAACTTCTTACCGATATTCTCCTGCTCGATACGAATGTCGCTAAGAATTGCCTCGGTTTTACTCGTACCTTTAGCGGTTGTGAAGCTGTCCTTTTTAAGTAGGGCGTACCAAGTCTTGAAGAGCAAATAGTCGTCGTCTGGGTTGACGAGGTCGTCGAGTGTCCAGACCTCATAATCAAGCAGGTTGTCATGATAGAGTCGGAACTCCCAGAAGTTGCTCACGATGACAAATGGTACAGAACGGTACTGGGTCTTGTATTTGAAACCTTGTTGGACAGGGCTCATATTACCCTCACGACGTTGTGGGCGGTCTAGGTCGATTGAAGCACCTTTTAGCTCGACGACAGCGGCGATATTGCGAATGTCGTTTGCGGTATCGGTGTGGCTAATAACGGCGTCTGGCAACTGCCCTTTGTCTGTCGTCGCCTTCGGCTCAAAGCTGAATGGACTAGTGGGCTTTTCTTTGTAGCCGAGGATATCGAGGAAAAAGTCACGATTATACTGCTGTTCGCGAGAGGTTTCTTTGTCTTTTTTGAGTGAGCCGTTGTGGTAATCTTGTTGCCACTCTTTAACGACAGCAATAAAATCTTGCACTGAATTAGTGTCAATCGCTTCGGCTATTTCACGAAGTTTGTTTTTACCAAACAGGTTCGCCATATTAATGCTTATTTTACCACATTTTTTCTCTGTTGAGCCCCAACGTTGCCATCTTTGTATTAAAGTCGCTCTAAGGTGCCTTAAAACGTGTCAAAACGGCACATTTTCAGCCTTGAGCTATCTCTACTCGGACAATATATTTAAGATATGGAAATACTAATCGACCAAGCCGTCAAAAACAGAGTGGACATCGCGGACATTAAGCGTCGATACGCTACGGGTGAGATAAGCCGTGAAGAAGCCAAGACGCTTGCTCAGCCAATACTCGACAGAATAAACGCAGCTACGGCAATGAAAACCAAAGAACTCAACAAAAAATACGGGCTACATCGAAAGCCCGTATTTTTAGATTTCGTTAATGCAATGCGGAACAACTACTAGACTAGTCCTGCCATAACGGCTTTCTGATTCCCAACTCTACTTCCGCCAACAAATCCACGTCCTCATCAGCTACCTCGTCAACATATGCCGTGCCGTTCGTGTCATACTCGACGTCTTCTGTGGCGTACTGATTTTTTACCAGTTCGTCGATTAATTGCCTCGTTTTTGACTCGCCCAAACCAAGGTAGAGCCGCAACTCGTATTCCGAAATAAGCCCCTCACGAGCCTGGGTATAGTCGAACAACTTCCAAGCGAGTGGCTCTGTCAGTCCATGCCTGACGCATACAAAGACAAACTCCGCCTCGGCTTTCACATCATTCCTGCCTAAAGTCGCCAGGCTCGTACACGCGAATGAAATTACCGATAATGTCAGCAATCTTTTCTTTTTCCTGCGGGTTTTCGCCCATCTTACGTTTAAGTTCTTGGTAATCACTTTCGCGAATAGCAATCAACTGGTATTTAATTTTTTCGCTTTCAAGTTTTTTCGGTCGTCCTACTTTGTTGGCCATATTTTCTCCTTATTGCTTATTATATTTTCCTTGCATATCAACACTCAAGGCAATCTCACTGTTAACGGTTTCGATACCAAATAAACCAATCCAACTCCCGTCGTTTGTTGGGACGAGAGACGAAATGTTTTTCCAGCAAGAAATCGACAAAGCGACAGTACTGTTCGTAATCGCAGGATTTTCGCATTGCCTCGATTTTGCTATCGACGAGTTTGGTAACGGTTTGTCCTTTGCGAAGCTTTGTATCGCTTCCGAAAAACTCCTCACAATCTGCCAACGAAAGATAATCACCGAGGTGTTCTTTAACAACCTTGTCGAAAATTGAGAAGTCGTCTTTGTGGTAGACGTAGGTATTATGATAAGTGCAGTATTTACTGAAAAATGAGAATAAATTTAGCCCTAGACTACTACTCCATAGAGACAGTTCGCTAACGAGCGATAAGTCGCCATTAGCTACTCGTTCATCAAACGGCATGGACTGAATTTTACTGACAATATCTTTGAGGTTGATATTCCTCGTACCTTTTTCACCGAGCAAACGGCTTAGCTGGGTCGAGTTCTCCATGTCTACGATGGCAATCTTCATCGCTATAACGGCTGGGTCGGTGTTATGTGGGTACTTTTCAAGCGATTTTTGAGTAAAGCCATTGTCGATACCGTAACGAGAATCATCATACATATCATGTACGACTTGGGCAAGGTCGGTGTCTGAAAATACTTTTAGGGCTAGTTCTGGCATGGTAACTTTCTACCCAGCAGTTGCCTAAAAACAAAATGCAACCACATACGGGTTGCTTAGACCTAACACCTGCTTACGCACGGCTTGTATGTGGCTGCATATAGATGCGTAAGACCAACAACAAACGTTGCAGAATCAGGTGTTATAAAAATGTCTAAGCACTCTGATTATAGCAAGCCCTCCGCCTACTGCGCAATTGCAACGCCGATTCTGCAAAAACAGAAGCGAAACAGTGAGGTTTTCGATTTTTCAGCTTTTTTCCTTATAAAGTTTTATCCGGGTTAGAGCGTCGAAAAATGAACTATAATTGCTTTATGGCTGACGATAATTTCTACTTCAATTTGCTGAATATGAAACCTGAACTTCGTGATGCAAACCTTGACCTACTGAGTAAGGCGACTACCCACGGCAAAAGGCTCAAGGATGACAGATTACCATTTTTGCTAGAGAGCCCTATTTTTATGGAGCGAGTTATCGACGCACGGCGAAAGCTCGGTTTGAAAAATGAAAAACCTATCTACGCGGATATCTCGTCATCTACGATACAGCGCCTCATGAGAGTTCCGACTCGTGAAGAATTAATAGAGCTAGAACTGATTCCTTACAATGCCGAAGAAGCCGTTAAATCACAAGAGCTAATCGAATCACTGCGTAAAGCACTAGAGACGGAAAAAGATAGCAAGGCGATTAAATCAATCAATAGAGATATCGAAGAGATGACCGAAGGTGCAACCGGCTACCTAGGTTATCACGACGATGAGTCGAGGAAATACCTCTACCGAGACAATATAATAAAGCAGATTATTAGTGAATCTTCTCTAGACGAATCATGGTATGTAATTGTCGAAAATATAGTGCTAAACGGCCGTTATCCAGATGAGGCGTATATGGTTCATGTACCGATTGGTGTAACAATCGAGGATACTGCCCCGAACGGGGATGCTATTATTCGGGTCGCGAAAGGCTGCACTAAACAAGAGTATATGGAAGCCTGGAAAAGTATATCTCGATTCACTGGCAAACCGCGCAAAATGCCCAAAACTAGCTCAAATATAGTTAGGGACCTTGGAATTGTTAAAGATATGAATGCAGGTATGACCCCCAGACAGGCGGCAGTAAAGTATTTCCCTGGAAGGGCCGTAACCCTCGACCTCATTAACCATATACATAAAATCTACGACCGAAAATCGGTTAAATGACCCTTTGATTCTATTCATTGAGTGGACAAATAAGTGCCTAGTTATTTGTCCATAGAATGTCCAATAGCACCCTCCTACAATGGTTATTAGAACAACATGATTAGTCTTATTCCTAATCTATACGTTCTACTAATTAATTTGCTAGCAACTTTGCCGCTGATTCTCCAGAGGTGAGCAGCCTTTTATTTAAGGCGGCATTGTTTGTTAGTGCCTAAATAAAGGGGGTCAGCAATGACAGCGAAAGAAAAAAATAAAGTCGTCGCGTATATGCGAACTAACGCAGTTGGGAGTGCGGAGAAATTCAGTGACCTGTACGAACAGTATGAAAAAATTAGAATCTATACAAATGTTCGTCGGATGGACATCATCGACTCGTTCGAAGAAATACCTGAAGCAAGAAGGTCTAAGCTTTACGATATTCTTGAGCGATGTCGCTCTAGCAAAGATATCTCCAAAGTTATTGCAGTATCACAGTCGCGCATTGCTCGAGATTTCGAGACTTTTGAAGAGTGGAAATCTATATTTTCGGCTATCGGTGTCAAGTTCGAGTTTGTTCAACGGTCAAGCGTGGATGGCTACGATGGGTATACTAAAGAAATTTTAACTTCACTAGCAAGGTTAGACTCTAAAAATCGTAGCGAATACATTAAGCGTGGATTCTTGAGCAGGGTTCAAGCAGGTTACTCGGTACAAAAGCCGCCTAAGGGCTATGTAAGTACTTCTGAACGTGGATTATTTGCTAGAGACCGTAAAACGTCTACTCATCTTCGGACTAGCATCACTCGATTCTTGAACGGCGAAGCCAGTAGAAATGACTTGCGGCGAGCAGTATCCATACTTTTTTCAAAAGATAAACTATTAGACAGCAAAAAATTTAAGACTATCGTCACAAACCCATATTATGCAGGGTATGTCTGCTACGGCGGCAAGCAGTACCAAGGCTTGCACGAACCCCTATTGACTGTCGCAGAGCACAAAAAACTAATTAATCTGCTGAGCGAATAAATTAGCAGAACCCATCGCTATGTCCGAGCATTCGATAACTAATCAACAGAAAGACAACGCCGTTCCAGCCCAGCTCGAAAGTGCGTTGATTATCTCTCTGAAAGAAGCCCGAAAGATTATGGGTGTCGATGCTCGGACTCTTAGTGATGACGAGCTGACGGTGGAGATATGGCGACTTATGGAAATTGCGTCGGATTTATTAAAATCACCTCCACCTCTGACAAAAAAGCAATTATAATATGTTTATAAAACAATGAGAGATATAAAGCAAACCAAGCATCATCAGCAAAAAGCCCTCGGCTACCTGCGTATTTCAGATAAGAAGCAAATCAAGGGTGAAAGTAAAAAGAATCAAAAAGAGTCAATCAAAAAATATGCCTTAGCCAACAATATAGAGATTGTGGAGTGGTTCTACGACGAAGCAAAATCAGGTAAAAATACAGAACGCGAAGAGCTTCAAAAACTCATCAAAACCGCCCTCAAAATGAAGGGCGTTATTGATTATGTGATTGTTTACAAAATGAACCGAGCAAGTCGTGACCTAAATAGCTATATAACAGGTATGCGTTCAATTCTCGCTTCTAAGGGTATTAAGGTGCGTTCTGCGACTGAGCAGTTTGATGATTCGCCTATGGGTAACTTTATGGAAAACCTGTATGTCATGGTCGGACAACTCGACAACGAAAATAAGCGAGATACCGTAACGGACAATATGACCCATCTTGCCCGACAAGGTTATTGGCAACACAAGCCCCCGCGTGGTTACAGAACGATGAAAGTCAAGAATTCGGACGGACAGGATAAGCCTTCACTTGAGCCAGATTCGGAAAGCGCATTGGTTGAGAAGATTTTAATGAGATTCAATCGAGGCGACATTATTGTTGCAGAGCTGTGTCGATACGCCACTAGGGAGGGCTTTCTAAATACCAAGGGTAAACCTGTAACACAAGAAGTTATGACCAAGATGATTAAGCGACCTGAATATGCAGGGTTTGTTTGTGATAAGTTTACGGACTACAAAAATGTTAAAGGTAAGCATATCGGTCTAATCACAGAAACGGTGTATTGGCAAAATCAGGAAATCCTCAAACAAAAGAATAAAAAATATCTACTGGGCTTAAAGCACGATAAAATCAACACAATGGTTCCATTGCGACGGTTTATTCTATGTGTTAAATGCCACCAACACCTCACGAGCAGCGCTCCTGGTGGTGAATACCGTTATTTCTGCCACCGTCCTACCTGTCGCGGTACGGGTTCGATTCTAGCGTCTGACGCACACGACAAGTTCGAAGAGCTGCTTGTAAACGTAACTCCCCAGTCCAGCACACTTAAGTTGATGAAAGAGATTCTCATGAGAACTTCCGTTAAAGAGCTCGGCAACGTCAATCAAGACATCTCAGAAATACGGGACAAGCTTGATGATATTGCTACAACACGAGCGAATGTCATTAAAAAGTACGCTAACGGCAAACTGGACGATGAAGACAAGGAAGAAGCTCTTAATATCTTGACTGCCGACAAACTCGATTTGACCGAAGAGCTGAATGCCTTAGAACAGCGCCAGACTGTTAGTGAATCAAGTATTGAGTACGCTCTAAACTTCATGGAGAATGTTTCAAAGCAATGGTCAGACGCTTCCTTGGATTTGAGATTGAAAATGCAGGAGCTTATCTTCCCGAAGGGCTTTATATACGACATCAAGAACGATAACTTTATAATTAACGAAATCAGCCCGCTTTATAGAGGTATATCTACTATAAAACAGGCTGATGACGCGAAAAATTCTGTTATGGTGATCGCACGGGGAATCGAACCCCGATTGCCAGGATGAGAACCTGGTGTCCTAACCGTTAGACGATGCGACCGTACTTCTCATTATATATTTCATCTCAACTGAGATGTTTTCTATTTTGGTCTCAGCAAAGCTGAGGTGTTCTGGTCACGTTCCGCGACCTCTCGAGTCAGTCAAATGAGCCAGCTCATTTGTGACGTCGCCTTGCAGATTGCCACTGGCAATCCTCACGTTAGACTATGCGACCAGAGCCTATATGCATTTTAACAGAGGTATAGAATGCTTACAATTCTTTAATCACATCTATTAGTTTATGTGGGGTCAAATCGGCCTTGATGAGATACGCTTGTACTTTTTCTTGGAGCGCAACACGCGCAGAATCCTCTTGATCAAAATTTGTGAGCACCAATACTTTCGTATCAGGAATAAGATCCTGCTCACCGCGTAATTCATGGATGACGGCATCACCTTTTTTCTCTGGTAACATAATATCGAGTAAAATATAGTCGTATTTTTTGCTCTTGGCGGCAGCTAATCCATCTGTACCACTCAGTACCCAATCCACTTCATATCCTTCCTGCTTTAAGGCTCGGACGTACATTTCACCGATAAATCGATCATCCTCAATACATAAAATTGTCGACTGTGTTTTCTGCATAATAATTATCCTCTGAACATCGTATGGTTTTTAATATATTTTTTGGCAGGAATGACCAGCGAAGTATTATTATTCTTTTGCTGCGCTAACCTATCTGCTATTGTACTATAAATTGGTACGGTGAAACTAAAGATGCTGCCTCTGCCCTCTTCACTCTGAACGCCGATCGTTCCACCATGTGATTCAATGATGGCTTTTGAGATATACAACCCCAGACCAGTACCGACGGTATTTTCTCGTGAACGGTGTGATCGATAAAACTTATCAAATACCTGTGAAACGAGAGAAGCTGGAATACCAATACCACTGTCTTTCACGGAAACTTCAATATTTTCTCCCACCACTTTTGCGCTCACCAGTATCAGTCCTCCTTCATTGCTGTATTTTATGGCATTATCGACTAGGTTGGTTAAGACCTCGCTCAAACTGCTTCGATCGGCTGCAACTGTTGGTAAATCATCTGGGATAGAGACATTGAGTATGCGATGTTGCGTACGTGCTCTGAGATCGAGATCGTCGCGAATAGTATCATAAATACGCGTGAGTTTTTCTTCCTTTAGCCGAAGCTGTAAATGGCGACGGTCATAGCGTGAAACATTCAAAATATTATTGATATACATCGATAGACGATCGGCTGAAACATCTAGACGCTCAAAAAAGGCTTTCTGGTCATTATTCAGTTTAGTACTAAGCTCGGTTCTCAAGACGTCTAAGTAGCCTTTTATGACAGTGATGGGTCCGCGAAGCTCATGTGCTGCCAGTGCAGTAAAATCCAAGTCGTCTTCGTCGAGCCCGTACTCATCGGTGCGATCAATAGTGATGAGAATAGTCTCGATGTCTTGATCACCTTCTTGTTGATAAATCGCCATTACATCATAAAATCGGCGTGATTCTTCGCTTTCGATGGTATGTTCACGCATTCGTTTCCACCACTTTTGAGCGGAGATATTTTGTTCACTGACACTTTCGAGCCAGCTTTCAAGTGAATCTGTGTCACGAAAATCTATGTTTATTTCCTTTCCACCAGCATGTAGCGGCGCCGATTTATTGGCATAGCTAATCGCACGTTTTTTATCGAGTGCAATAATTCCAATCGGTAAATGATCGAGTAAACTTTGAGAAAAATCATGCACCGTTGTAACATCAGTGTTTTTTTGAAGCAACGGATCTAATCGACGAATTGATTTGATAATATTGTGCAGCGATTGTGTGGCCGTCTCTCGTTCGACTGATGCCCGGTAACTATAGTCGATAGCTGATTCTATGGTTTTGAGCGGACGAAGAGCGATGTATAAGAAAATACTGACTGCTATAGCTTCTAAAATAATAAAAGAAGGAAATAAGGCGATAACTTTGCTGTATCCAAGATACTGCGTCGCATAATCATACCATGCATACATGCCACAGATCACTATCAGATGAAGTCCAACAAATAATCCTGCAAGCTGCAACGCATATGATTTACTAAAATGTTTTACTGCCATGCGACTCCTTTGTCTGTTGGGATGGCGGTAATCCAGGTTTGACCTCGCTCGAGCGGGACAGTCTTGCCAGCTGAACTTATAAATTTTAGCTCAGTTTTTTTATCTGGTTTTTGCCATTTCACTACTTCTACCGTGCCATTTTGAAATATATAGCCTTCACCTTCACCAATAGTTTGCATTTGCTCCCGGTACCCATCCTCAAAACCCCGACTAGTCGGAACTTTTATGACAATGACCACACGTGGTGAAATTTGGCCATCCTCTCGATCAATATGAGGAGCGCCGGCTTGAGAGCGGTTGTATAATTTAGTTTCAGGCACGTATGAATACGATGAGTTATATGATTGGCCAGAGATAGTCACCTGAATATTATTTGCTGTGGCGAGTTTGGCCTGTGTAGCATTCTTTTTAGGTGTAGAATCAACGCGCCGTAAACCAGTAAATTCACTGCTCGTGTATCCTTTGGCTGCGTTCAACGCATTAAGTCGCTCAAAGTTTGTATAGACATTGTGGGGTGCATATCTATCAGCTGCACGCCAGTAGGTACTGGCATTAAAAAACTGGTCAATATCTCTGTAGTTACCATTGCGAATTTCTTGCAAGGCATTATAGCTGCCACCGATATGAGCGACACTCGCATTGTAAGGGGCTAACCAATCAATATAATATGGTCGTAAACTTCGGACTGGTCCAATCAGACCTGGTTGAGATTCTTGATACAATACCAAAAAACGCGTGATGCCTCCCTCGGCGATTGCTTCGTAGATAACTCCACCTTGCTTGAGTCCAGATTGTGGTCGGGCATCAGGGCTATTTTCAATCATTATTGCTGTCACCGTGCGCTTTGTTGTGTTTTCATCAGCTACTTCTACCCCTGTAAGTGGTGAATAAAATTTTGGTACAGGTTTTTTTACAACAAAGGGTATATCATAAATAATCGGATCTTTGTATTGAGCTAGCATTGCAAGCAGCCCTAAACCTGTCGCAACAATCAGTGCGACAGCGACAACAAAATAACGAACGCCTCGATTGTCATGTAATATCTGGTGGAGCCATGACCATCTGCCCGGTAATGGAATAAATCTTTTTTTGTATTTTTTTTTCTCAAACATGCTTATGATTATTATATCAAAGCACGAGAGATATCGAAGAACTATTCACGAAGAGCTAGACGCTCGAGGGTAGATTGCTTGCCGATCAAAGCCAATGTTTTATGCAGCTCAGGACTAAAAGGAGCCCAGGTGGTATAGAGACGAATTAAACTAAATAAAATAGTTGGCTTTTGATGGGTCTTTTCGAGCAGCTCATTTAAAGCAGTCTGAATTGCTTGATCGGTCCATTCCTGTACACGTGATAAGGCGATTTGACTCGCCTCAAGAAGCTGTTCTCGCTGTTCGGAGCTCATAGCAACAAGCTGTTTGTTGCGATCAAGTAGCGCCATATCTATAGTAGGATTTTTAAAAAAGTAACCAAGCTCACGTATATCAGCCAGCGTTTTCATGCGGTCTTGCGCCAACAAAAGCACTTGTTTTTTATACGTATCGGGAGCATGAATGGCTTCATCCGGCCAAAATGGCTCAGCCTGTTTCAGCAGCTCATCAGCAGGTAAGCGTCGAATGTGAGCGCCATTTAGCCAAACTAGTCGTTTCTCGTCAAAACGAGCACCTGATTTTTGGACTCTTGCTAAGCTAAACTTTTCAATTAATTCTGTGGTAGCAAAGATTTCTTGCTCAGTTCCATCATTCCATCCTAGTGAAGCCAGAAAATTCCTCATCGCTTCAGGTAAATAACCTTCTTTTTGGTATGCGAGGATATCTTTTGCACCATCTCGTTTAGAAAGCTTTTTATTCCCCTGTTCATTCATGATTGGTGGCACGGTCGCAAAAACAGGTGGCGTGATGTCGAGTGCTTCATAGAGGTTCAAAAAATTCGGCATACTTGCGAGAAACTCTTGTCCGCGAATCACGTGCGTAATCTGCATTTCCGCATCGTCAACAATATGGGCAAAATTGTAGGTCGGGAATCCATCAGATTTCATAATAATAAAATCATCTACAACTTCTTCGCTACTTTGCAGGTCCCCCATTACCTCGTCATGCCATGAATAGTTTTTAGGTTTTGACTTAAATCGCAATGGTTGACTCCCATCCCCCTGAGGTAACGTTTCTGGACGATGATGTCGATATAAAAACGCTCGCTTTTCTTTTTGGGCTTGTTGACGAAAATCTTGGACTTCTTCAGAGCTATACGGATCAGCATATGCTCGTCCACTATCAATCAATTTTTGAGCCCATTTTTTATAGATATTTAGACGGCTTGATTGTAGATATGGGCCATATTCCCCACCAAACTCGGCCGGTCCTTCATCAGGAATAAGTTCCAGCCAACGGAGACAATCAATAATATGCTGTCCACTACCCTCCATTTCTCGAGCTTGATCGGTGTCTTCAATCCGCAAAATAAACTTGCCTTCATTTTTTTGTGCAACCAGCCAGGCAAATAAGGCCGTGCGAATGCCGCCCACATGCATAATACCTGTTGGGCTAGGTGCAAATCGCGTACGAGTAATTGTCGTCATTGCATTTTAGTATATCAAATAGCACACATAATAAATAAAATATTTCTATCCTAACAGAGAGAATAAGCATAAGAAATATATATTATATAATAAAAATGCTTTACATTCAAAACACATGGTGCTACGATACAACTAAGTAGTGGGAAAAGCAGTGGGGTTAATATAAGTTAGTACCTATAGGAGGTATACGATTATGGTGCAACAACCACAAAATATCACTATCAAAGTTAACACGACATCACTTTTTCTTTCGATGTTTGCAGCAGTTTTTGTTGCAGTATTCGCCGCATATATGTTGATGAAATCTGAGTTTGCTTCAGCTATTCAGCAGCAAACAGCCACACAAACGCCTGTTGTAGTAGCACAACCTGGTACTTGTGTAGCCCCAGCAGAAACAAAAGGGGCAGACACAGCAAGTAGCCAGCAACAATCAGCCTGGAGCGCGCCAGCATATCATGGTATGGGTTGGTACGGTGCATCAAGCATTACGCAAAATCAAACCGATAATCATTCCGTCACAAACACCACAAACAATACATCTACGACAACCACAACAAATGTTGTTGGGTCATACAACACTACCGATAGCTACAATCGAATGAAATTGGATGTCGATATTGAAGATAGCTTTAACATTGCGTCATACAACACTATGAAAAACTATCATAAAACTGTTAACAATACACAAATCGATGATCATTCTACAAATGTAGAAAACAACACAACTGTGAGAAATTCAGAAGAAGTTATTGTTTTGAATGCTGCTGCAGCACTAGCGCCACTCGGACTATAAAGAATTCTGTCATCAATTAGCATATCAAGGCATGCCTGTGCATGTCTTGTTGCTATGTATTACATGCTGCTGGCGATACGAGTAATTTGTCCATTGGAGAGCGGTGCATTACCGTCAATGGTATGGAGCACGCCGCCATTTACCCACGCCGCTTTATGATCGTATGTATAGACGGTGAGACCTTGTGCGCTGTGAACTTGATAATCATTTTGCGAATCTTTAGCGACAAAGTTTTCAAGTAATGCATCGGGATCCCAATCAGACGTTCGTTGCACGAGTTTAAATTGCTCGTCGCCGCCAGTTTGTTTATACTTCACTTCTACTTCACCCGGTGAGTGAAGAATTGGTCCAGATAATCGAAAGCCACTCGGCTGATATTTTGGTAATGATGCCTCTATCCCAGCACTTGCGCTGGCCAGACGAATAGAAAAATTAGGGATATTGACATACGTTAAATAACTTCCGAGAAATATAATCATCAGGCAAGTTGCAATGATCGATGCCATACGAGTACGAGGCGAAACATGACTTGGTGGCGTAACTGGTTGTTCCACATGACTCAGAGCTTTCTCAAGCTGCTGCTCGAGCAATCTTTCCTTGATGGCTCGCGAACTAAATCGTTGCGAGGAAAGATGATGCGTGGTTTTTACATGGTGCGCGTGGGCCTTTGCAGCATTTTTTGCTTGACGTGTGAGCTCATGATCTTTGGCTATATGAGAAGAAACAACTACTTTTGGCTGCTGAGGATGATAGAAGCGTGAAATATGCGGCGAACGAGCAACCACTGGTGGCTTCTTTTTTACTGGACCGACTGATTTAGCTGAACGAATTGGTTTTTTGACGATATCTCGCCGTAAGGTATGCGAGCGTTCCAGATTACGATGTGCGTTTGGCGCGGCGCGGCGAACAATCGACGGCTTTTTAGGTATGGGTTTTGACGCAACTGGTGTGCGAGCTACAGATGTAGCCGGCGCAACATCCATAATAACCGCCTTTTTGATTACCGGTTTACTCTTGCCTGCAATTGGTTTTCCCGTCATTGCATTGTAGGTACGACCATTGATATGTATCGTGTGTTTTATTGCATTCATGATTTTTCTTGTTTGTGCTATGTGTGTGTAAGACTTCTACCACTCTCGTTCTTGTCTTAATGCTATCTCTAGTAAATATCATAAACATTTTACCAGCAATTTGCAAGCATTTTGCTATAATAATGGATATGCTTGACCCAAAAACGCGGCGCAAGAAAATTCTCAAACGAGCATTTCTTTATACACTCATGACTGGATCGGTCATTGTGCTAGTGATTGTAGGCTTATTTTCGGTACTGGGCTTTACCGTAGACGAAGATACTGGTCAGGCAAAACAAGGTGGTTTGATGCAGTTTCGGAGTGTGCCAGAAGCAGCGACTGTTGTGCTCGATCGTAAAACATTAACAGATAAAACTCCGTCAAAAAGCAACGTATCATCAGACTCGACACATGTCGTTACGATAAAAAAAGCATTATATCGCGAGTGGCGCAAGGCATCTTCTGTGCGGACCGGAGAGCTCGTATGGCTGAATGCACTGCTGGTTCCACGTGAGCTAAAAACGAGTGAGGTTTTCGCTTTTTCAGAGCTGGCGCAAATCGTGCCGTCACCAGATAAAAAATGGTTACTTGCTCTTGAAAAGAATACCGAGCCTGTCATGAAGCTTGTCGATATTCGAGATGAAAAAAAACCTAGAGTTACCCCATTTTCATTACCTACATCGCTAATAATCGATCCAAAGCCGACAGATACGTATGAGATAGCTGAATGGGATTTCGGGTCACGATATATTCTCTTGAAACGTTCCACCGAAGGACAAGTCGTCTGGTATAGACTTGATCGAACCGATAGTAATGCCGTCCGTAATTTGACGACGGTATCTGGTATTAACCTAAGCGATGTTCACTTCACTGGTACAAGCGGTAGTATATTCTATGGATTAAATGAAGGCGCAATTCGGAAAGTAAATATTAATCAAAAAACTATATCAGATCCAATAGGTCATAATGTCGAGTCCTATATGTTATACAAAGAAAACTGGCTTGTCTATAAAGAAAAAACTCCGATCAAACAGCGAATTCTTTTCAAAAAAGACGATGCGAAACCTATCTCTATTCTGCAAACTACAGATGTCGCACTCCCGCTTAAGGTAACACAGGCAGAATATTTTAACGATACGTATATTGTTATGACAAAAGGAAATTTCATCGAAATAATACAAAATCCGGAAGCTCGTAAAAATATCTATTTTAAAGCTACGCTTCCGTTTGTTCCAGAATGGGTATATTTTTCCAACAATGGCCAATTCGTGGTAGCCCAGACTGGCCATCAATTATTTACTTATAATTTAGAACGAAAAGAATCATTTAGATTTTCTTTTTCTCAAAGTACGACACCGTATAATCGCCCTACTCCCCTGAAGTGGCTAGATGATTTTCGTCTCTGGAGCGATCAAGACGGCAAATTAACGATGATTGATTTTGACGGCACTAACGAGCAGCCACTCAGCACTGTTTTGCCTGGCTATGGTGTAACGTTAAGCAGCAATAACAAGCAGTTATTTAGTATTGGTCAAAATGCTGTTACCAAAAAGTCCGTGTTACAAAGTTCACGGATGATTCTCGAATAGGATTTATCGAACCCCAAAGAGTCGTTCGAGAAACGTCGAGCCATTGCCAATAATAGATGTGTCTTGAGATTGTGTCTGTTTAGTCTTTTCGGGTTGAGTGGCTTTTTCGGGGTTTGGCGTTACTTGTTCGGCAAAAACCAGTAAACGCTTAAGCGCAGTACCTGGCGGATCGCAGGTGATGAGAATAACACTTGGCTTACTCGGATCAGCCGTTACTTTGCTGACTTCTTTTGGATCAATGATCTCTTTACTAGTCACGCTATATATATAACGCACTCCATTAAAGTTTATCGAAAAATTATCACCTACTTCCAGCTTTGAGAGCTGAACAAAAATAAATTTATACTGACCGTTATCGAATACATCATTTGATGAGTGCCCTAAAATAACCGTTGCACCTTTCTGGCCCGGCTGTGAGCTGGCGCTAGAAATAGGATAATGCACCACTCCATTTCGAAGTTGGTCTTCTACTGCGGTATTGTCAGCAGCATTCACCCCAAAAATAATCGGCGCATCAACGTTGATTTTCGGAATGACAAGTTTCGGTTCTGGTCCGACCGGTGTATTTGCCCCTTCTTCAACGATAACATTTTGTGGATTAATACTGCCTGGACTTATGTAGGCTTGTACGGTAGCGACTAAAAAGCGATTGTACTGCAAGAAAAGAAATAGAAGCGCACATACCACTGCTGTGGCAATAGGCGCAAAATGGTGGCTTTTCCGGACAGTTTTGGCCTGATCTTGAACAGTTTTGACGAGCTTTTCACGAAGTTCGTGGACTTTTTGATTTGTATCTTCTTCAGTCACTTGAGCGTGAGATTGGGGCTGTGTAGTAGTCTGCGGAGTATCAGCTTGTTGAGCGCTGAGTTGCTGCAGATAATAACGTTCGTAATATTGCTGATAATACGACTGCCACGAAGAGTGATACTGCTGCCACTCCGCCTCTATGGCACTCCGGTCGGCTGTACTGGCTGTGTGAGTGTGCGGTTTGTGTGTCTGCTGATAGGCCTGAGCTGCCTCTCGCTTCAGAGAGTCTTCAGCAGCTTTTGTCGGCGAACCACCATCTTCAAAAATGCGATCTATGTCATCTCGAATCACATTTGCTGCAGCATGACGATGAGTATTCAAAGAATGATCACGCTCAGGTGCGCTCGGCATGTCTCGTTGTTGGTCGTCATTTTGTGGATTCATAGCGAAAAACGCCTTATAAAGGCTGTTTCTATTTTAGCATGAGCAGCATCAACTTTAATCAGAAATATGTGGTACCGCGGGCCGGACTTGAACCGGCACGTCCCGAAGGACACAAGATTTTGAGTCTGGCGTGTCTACCAATTCCACCACCGCGGCTCAGAAACACCTATTATTTTACCACACGCCCCTGATCAAGTAATCTAAAAATACTTTCGATATAGAAGCTTGTCATAGCGATTCGCGCTATGCGTCTTTGGTATGGAGCGATACCAGTACTATTGATCAGACGATCTTTCAATCTGGCCGACTGGCCATCATATTTTTTTAATAGTATACGGTGAACTTCATCATAGTGATCGGTGTAAACTTCTACGTTATTTTCAGCAATAAAGCTATTTCCGTAATGATCAAAAAATGTAACTTTACCGATCGAAAGAGCGCTATTACCTCTTTGGCATGCGGAGTATAACGCTGGCTCACCATCTACGCTATTCTGATAAAAAAGAGCGCTATCTTCATACTTATTTGCTAAATAATCTTTGATTTCAAACAATTGAGCAGTAGTAGTGGTGTTTATTTCTCCCGGTCGTACAAGCATATTATATTATTATATCATATTTATAGGATACTTGTCGATACCCCTTCAAATGGTTTTGATGGTGTCCAGAGTAAGTAAGTGGCAGCTTTTGCAGCAGTTTCGCCCCTCCATAAAGCCATGCTGCTGCTACACGCCATAGTTACCACTTTTCCCTCATGTGCCACAACTAGCTGCTCATTAAAAAAGGTCACCAGCGTGCACGGATATGTCACGGTAACTTTATGAATAGCTTCAATAAATCGAGGTAATGGCATAGATAGGGTTACTATTTTGGGATAATAGATCGCCTGAAGCAGCGCGCGTAATTGCGCAAACGATACCACTAACGTGTGGGATGTGTGTTCTAAAAGAAGCTGCGGGGTTTGTTTCAACAAGTCTATGGCGTCTCGTGTGATAACGATAGGCTGCGAATGATCTCTCAAAATAGCTTCGTATACCATAGCAGTTTCACTATTTCTTCCTGTATCGCCTACGCACAATATAGCATCGCTCCAACTCATGGCTGCTTCGATATCAGGTCGCGCTTCTTTCGAGAGTCCGCCAGATGGATTACTGGCGACAAATACGGCATCTGTTATTTGCGGTGGAATATGTTTCCTCAGGCTGTCTGGTAGAAGTACTTTTATCTGGCCTGCGCCAGTCTGTAAAGCTGTTTGATAGGCTTGCGTGACGGCCGCAAAGCCAGCTGGATTACCGCCTAAAATCACTAGCTTTCCGGCACGACTTTTTTGCTCAGGTCGATTCCACTCTATGTCAGGAAAGAGTGGTTTTTGGGGATCTTGTTTGTGCCAATAATTCATACTATTAGTTTACGCTACAGTCAATAAATAATGTGCCATCGAGGTCAAATACATAAAGTTTTTTAAGTGTTTCGTGGCTCATGGTTTAGCTTCAGGTTGCGGATAATTGCATTCATTTCAAAAAATCTTGTTTTAAACCGAATACGATTATATGGGACTTGAGTATGAGATCCACTAATCTGAATAATCTTTTGCGCAGCCTGCTCCAGCTGTCCATTTGAGTTTTCGACTAAGTTGAGGTCGACCGCCGTCTCCCTGAATCGTTTTACTTTACTATTTTCTATCATCCACTCTAGTGAAATACTCGCTTCATCGAGTCGTGCCATGAATCCAGGATCATTTTCACGTTCGCGTAAGCGGTCCTCCCAGTGCCTACCATGTAAATAAACTCCTACCATAACGACGCGCCCAAACCCTAATTTTAAAAATTTTTCGACACTATCTGACATAGCTGGGAGTATCGAATATTTTGTTTCATAACTTTCTAGATCAGTAGCGTAGATGTCGCCGCTGGGGTGGACATGATATTGCACTAAGGATCCGTCGGCCACTTGTTGGGTCATATCTGCGATCGGTACATTTGTCCGATAATGTGGCGGATCATCAGCGCGAGCAGCGCGAGTTGAGAGAATGCCGACGTCACTAAAGCGGTCATCTTGATTGATAATTTCTTGAATAAGAGTCGATTTGCCCGTAGCAGTCGGACCAATTAAGAGTGTGAGGGTATATTCTGAAAGTTTACGACGAACCGACTCATTGGGTTCGTATGTATCTTGGTTCGCCTGTAATTCTCCCACCATTTGATGTAGGTGCTCGCTCATGACATCTCCTGGATTAGTATATTTATTATATCACGCGCGTGTCGGGATGCGTCCAGGAAGCCTCGCAACAGACTGGACGTTATGAGCAAGTAACTGATTTGTCTGACTAAAGCTATATTCACCCACAACTTTTTGATTAGCCAGAACCTGAGGCAACCAATGTATATCGTCTGGCCACATCTTTTCAAATGGTATGGAATCACACGTGAACCATTGCGGTTTCATTTCTTCGCTCTCTGTCGGCTCACCTCGCCACTCATCACAAATATACGCATGTACATACATGTGCCACGACGTATCAGTATCGCTATCCATCAGAAAATCGTGCTCGGCAACTTTTTGCCACGAAAGCGGTGTGACATGTATTTCTTCCTGAGTTTCACGCACAATAGCTTGCTCGATAGTCTCGTGGGGTTCGATCTTGCCGCCGACCCCATTCCAATGACCAGCGCCAAAGCCACGCTTTTTCATGGCCAATAAAATTTCATCATTGTGTCGCAAAAAAACCAGTGTGCAGTATTTATCCATGCATATATTATAGCTTACAAAGAAAACACCCCGCCGATCGCTCGACGAGATGTTCTCTCGGAGCGA
>CAZJUR010000006.1:20640-52520 GCA_964549525.1 uncultured Candidatus Saccharibacteria bacterium
TCTGCATTGCTCACCTCTTTCGTGTTGAATACGTGAAAAGCAGATCTTATTATTATAGCAAAATATTATCTATATGTCAATACTGACTGGACAGTGATCACTTCCTGTCTGATCGGCGTGGATTTGAGGATTTCTGACCATCTCTGCGATATCTTTACTGGCGAGCCAATAGTCAATCCGCCAGCCGACGTTGCGCGCACGGGCATTGGCCCAATGCGTCCACCAGGTATAGGCAGCTGTTTTATCTGGGTACGTGGCGCGAAACACATCGACAAAGCCTGCCTCGAGGAAATTTTGAAAGCCCTGTCGCTCTTCGTCAGTGAAACCATGTTTTCCGATGTTTGGTTTAGGGTTTGCCAGATCGATCTCTTGGTGCGCCACATTTAAATCACCACAAAATAGCACTGGCTTTCCTGCGCGGCTAGATTCGGTACCTCGCTGCGTTAGTGACTGCGCGTGCGAATTCGCAGTACTTTTTGGTACAGCTTCGTGCGCATGCTCATCACTGCCTTGCGATGTATCCGAATTATCTCGCTCAGGTTTGAGATTTTTTGAGTATTTACCAGCTTCTAGTGCTTTTACATACGCCAAAAATGCCGGATCCCAGTGCTTGTGACGTAATTCAATGCGACTCAGATCACCCTTTGAGTTCGGCGTATAGACGGTCACTACCCAAAATTTCTCAAACTCTGCTGCAATCACTCGCCCTTCTTTGTTTGGGTCGCCATATAGATCGCCGCTTGCATCGTATGTTTTGATGATATCTTCGGGAAAACCATCAAGATATTGTATGGCCGGCATTTTACTAAAAATGGCCGTACCGCTGTAGCCTTTTTTGACGGCGCTAAAAAAATGCTCATGATACTGAGGTAGATCGATCTCGACTTGATCGCGTGAGGCTTTGGTTTCCTGAAGACACAGAATATCAGGATCGTGCGTTTCAATGAATTTGCTAAACTCGCCTTTGTTGATGACGGCGCGGATACCATTCACATTCCAGGAATACAATTTCATATTTTTAGTATATCAGTTTAGCCAACTGCTTTTTGGCGTGCTTTGACTTGGTCTAAGTATGTGTATTTCGCAGGATGTTTCTTCGGAAGCATCTCTTGAATCATTTTTGGGGTTATGGTTATATTGCGCTGGTCAATAAAATGATGAGATAAAGCACTAGGGATAATAGTGTACGGTTCTACTTCGATTTGCTCTGCTAGCTTAACACCGCTCATAATGACTGCTCCTTTGCCAATCTGGCAGGCGCGATCTATTTCAGTGGTAGTAAATTCTTTGATTTCCTGCATGCTCAACATGCCGATTTCCGCTCCGTTTCCTACCTGTACACTATCCATTAAAATAGTATTGGGATAAATTCGAGCTGCAGTACCGATCTGGCTATTGGCACCAACCACGATAGTGGCTTTTGTGTCTGCCGGCGGATCTTTCGCATATTCTGATATTAAATAGCCAAGACGTGCTCCTCGTCCGAGACGGCAATGAGTGTTTAAGTGGACATACGCGCCAACGCTATTTTCGAGCTCACATTCAGCATCTACCGTACTATATGCGCTGATTACACAGCCGGGTCGAATGCGCACTGTATCATGTACGCGACTATGTGCTCCAATGATAATCGGGTGGATTTCTGGAGACTTGACGTCTCGTAAATGAGCAATACTATATTCGTTTGTCGAAGCTCTTCGTGTGAGTTTAGAAGTACGTACCATGCCTTAAATTATGAAACAAAAAAATAAAAAAAGCAATGATTAGTGTTTTAACTGTTTCTGATGTTCACGCTCGATATCACGGCGTTTGATCGTCTGGCGTTTATCGTAACGCTTTTTGCCTTTACCGGCGGCAATCACTAACTTGATAAATTTATTCCTGTTAAGAAGGCGAATAGGTACGATCGTCAGACCGGCTTTTTTATGCGCTGCTAAACTTTCAATTTGCTTGCGGCTGACCAAGAGCTTACGAGGTGTGGTGTCGACAGTGCGCCCCTGAGCTTCACCTTTTTGGTTAAGGCGAATACTAAAACTTGCATTATGTAGCCACAGCTCATTTTTATTGAGTGCCACATACGAGCCTTTAAGCTGGACATGTCCGTCGCGAGCAGCGCGAACTTCAGGACCGCTAAGGACTAAGCCGGCTTGAATCTCATCGTCCAATTGGTAATCGAATCGTGCACGACGATTGACAATTGCTCCAGAGCTCGGCTTCTTTTTTTTCATTACCCTTTTATTGTATCAGAGGTTAATACTAGAGGTAGCGTCCACGCTCTTCTTCGAGCAACGCTATGGCAAGCATGTGTTGCCCGAATTTTTTGGTCATATCATCAACTTCATCAACTGTTCTTTCTAGGGGGGATTTGTATTCATCCAGACTTCGCCAGTCAAAGATAGTTTTTGGTGTTTTAGGTTCTGTATTTCGATCACGATACAACTCAAAATCCCAGATGATAGTATCTAAATCATCATTTGCATCCCACTCGAGATAAGACTGATTGGTTTTGTGACACACTTCTTTTGTCATAAAAATATATTGTAGTATATTGATAATAAAAAAGCAATATATGTATAATGAGAGTCATGTATAGACGAATTCTTTTAAAATTATCTGGTGAGCAGCTGCAAGGAAAATACGATAGTGGGTTCGATGCTGAACGAGCTCAGTGGATTGCTGAAGAAATTAAAAAAATTACTCATACACAAGTTGTCGTGATGATCGGGGGTGGTAATTATGCGCGAGGGGCACAGCTGGCGGGTGGCGGTGTGCAGCGTGTGACGGCGGATTATGTAGGGATGCTGGCGACCATGATGAATGCGCTCGCGCTGAGTGATGTGTTTAACGCAAATGGCTTGCCGGCTCGAGCTTTGACAAATGTAAAAGCAGATCAAGTTCTTGACCAATTCACCCATCGTCGAGCGATTAGCCATCTCGAAAAAGGCCGGGTGGTAATCATCGCAGGTGGAACAGGCCGACCATTTCTAACGACCGATACAGCAGCGGTCAACCTCGCGCTGGAGCTGGATTGTGATGTGATCTTGAAAGCCACCAAAGTGGATGGCGCATATACCAAAGACCCTGCCCAATTTGATGACGCCGAGAAAATTCATTCACTCACCTACCAACAAGCAGTCGAAGATGAGCATATTAAAGTCATGGATAAAGCCGCGCTGGGGCTTGCGATGGAGCAGCGGCAACCAATCATTATCTTTGATTTATTACAGGAAAATAATATTGCAGGTGTAGTGACTGGTGAAGAAATCGGTACAAAGATCGGCTAAACTAGATTACATCGGGTCTTTGCATAATTGATGAATTGCACGTAAAAGCGTTTTGGCGGAATGATTCCAGGAAAACGTAGCTGCATGTTTTGTGCCATTTTCGACTAACCTTTTTCTCAGATCAAGCGCATCTAGCTCTCGGATTTTGTCTGCAAATTCTTTTGGACTGTCTGGATCGGCGTAGAGTGCGCCGCCATCACCTACTTCATGGAAAATGGGCATATCAGTCACGATGGCCGGAACCCCAAGCTTCATGGCCTCAATGAGGGGTAAGCCAAAACCTTCGGCTTTTGAAGCGCTGACCATAATCGCATCGTTGGCCAGAATATGCGCATATTGCTCATCAGTCACACCGCTATGAAACACAATACGGGCATGCGGCGAGGCTATTTTTTGAAGTTGATGTTTTTTTCTAGGCGAGATTCTACTCAGTAAATGCAAAGTTTTGTCGGGTAAGTAATCCATCATTTTAATAAGTGTCTCAACATTTTTGTGTGGCAAAAATGCACCCATATAGATGAGATTTTTTGGCGGTGTCTTTGTTTGAATAACCGGTTTTTTGAGAAATTGCGATAAGTCTTCTGCCGAATTTGGCACGACAATAATCGGTCGTTTTGTTAGCCGTGCAGCTAGAATCTCTTGTTTACTTGTTTCTGAAACGGTGGCGATCGCATCAGCTCTATTGAGTACCAACCGGCCTGGCCAATGATACTGGTGATACAGTCGCCACAAAGCACGAATATGGAACGGTAGATACTGTGGCGGTGTCGGTAACTTATAGTATGTCATGTCTTGTTGATTTAAAATAAGTTTGTACTTGCGCCCTATCGAACCCATACTTTGGAGTGGAGATACTACAACGTCGGGTCGATATTTGTTGAGAATCAGCGCTGTGAATGGTTCGCGCGCTGAAGTAACACCATGCAGGAGAATGTGTTTGGCATGAGGAGGTAAAAAGTTTAGCTGTGCTCGATCTGAAATTAGAAATGTCACTGGCGTGAGTGCTGCAAGGGCTTTACTCAGCTCGGTCGTATAGCGCGAAATGCCATCGTGAAAATCAGTTCGGATATAACGAGCGTCAAAGAAGATTTTCATAGGTTTATTCTAGCATGTATAATGAGAACTACTTATGAGAATCTTGATTGCTACTGATCTGTTTCCTCCCGTCATTAACGGTGTATCAACCTTTAGCAAAAATCTGGCTGAAGGCCTGGCAAAACGTGGACATGAAGTAGTGGTTATTGCCCCCAGTCAGCAAGGCAAGAAGATGGTTGAAAAAGAACACGGTTACATAGTGGAACGCACGTCGTCATTAAAATTCCCTTTTTATCAAAATCTTCGTATTTCTACGACACCTGGTCGTGAGGTGAGGCGTATCATTAAAAAATATGACCCAGATGTCATACATATTCAAATGGTACTTGGTATTGGCTATGCAGTGCTTCAGGCAGCCCAAAAAATGAAAATACCGCTCGTTAGTACTAATCATGCAATTCCGGAAAATGTGGTAGAAAATATTCGTTTGTTGGCGCCGTTGTCGCGACCAATTAGCACTTTGCTCGAGCATTACGCAATGCGGTTTCATAGTAACGCTGATTTTTTGACGGCACCGACGCAGGCCGCCATCAATATGTTTGGCGATAAGTACGCTTCAGTCAAAAAACCAATTCAAGCTGTTTCAAATGGTATCGATTTATCAATTTTTTCCTCTAAAGAGCCTGATGAATCAATATATAAAAAATACAGTATTCCAAAAAATGTCCCAATCATACTGTATGTCGGACGACTTGATGGAGAGAAACATCTGCACGTCTTGTTACGAGCCGTCCAAGAAGTGATGGCCTATAAAAAATGCCATGTCGTTTTGGTCGGTGGCGGTGTTGAGTCTGATTCCCTAAAAGTTTTATCGACTAAACTTGGCATTGCACATCACACAACATTTACAGGTAAAGTCAGCGACGCTGATCTTGTTGAGCTGTATCGGACGGGCACAGTTTTTGGTATGCCATCTCCGGCAGAACTCCAAAGCATCGCTACACTTGAAGCAATGGCCTCTGGTTTGCCTATCGTTGCTGTCAATAAAGGTGCTCTTCATGAATTATGTCAGGATGGCAAAAACGGCTATTTATTTAAATATGATGATAGCCATATGATGGCAGGTGCTATGTTAAAAATTCTTAAAAATAAATCGTTGCGTTCTCAAATGAGTAAAGTGAGTGTTGAAATCGCTCAAAAGCATGATCTCACACATACGCTCGAAACGTTTGAGAAAATTTATAGCCATGTTATTAAACGAAATCGTCAATAAGTTTTGCTGCGATGTGCGGCTTTTCATAGTGTATTAAGTGCCCAACGTCATCGATAATATGAAGGTTTGAATGTGGCAGACGTTTATGAAGTTTGATTTGCGTATGCGGTGGAACGATCGAATCTTTTTGGCCAGCAATTAATAAACTCGCTGTTTGTATATGCGGTGCATAGGCGATGAGGTGATGAGCAACCGATGTTTTATAGGCCTCAACGACATGATGACTTGTATGATAACGGCCAAAATATTGCCTATGTTGGTCGATAATACGTCTGCGTATTTTTGGCTCCCGAGAGATTGTCAAAAGATAGCTCATGCCATCTGTGAGTAAGGCACTACTAAGAATTTTTCGAGCTACTTTTTCTGGTAAGCGCCGACTAGCCGCATAGACAATCGATGCGCCCAGTTGCCCGAGCGTGTTTTGGATCGTACTGTTATGATAAGAAATTGGATTAATGAAAATAGCTTTTTGAACAATGATTTTTTTTTCGGCAAGTGCTTGTCCAACGATGAGCGATCCAAATGAATGCCCCATTATTATTGGTGGCTCTGGTAAATTTAGCTGAGCAATAAAGGCTGCTAACCACGAGCTATATGATGCAAGATCATGTTTTTGGAGAGGTTCTGATTCGCCAAAACCTGGTAAATCTGGAATGATAATCTGGGCTTTTGTGACATGACGAGCAATAAATTCTAACCCATGATGGGTACCGCGAAAACCATGAATAGCAACAATAACTGGTTTTTTAATTTTATGGTACGTCCAGTAATATACTTTTTTTTGATGAATAACACAGCTGTATTTTTCTGCCATCCTCTCTATTATACGTATGTAGTGATATAATATAAATAACATATATTATGAAAAAACTAACAGTAAATGTGGTCTCCGAAAGTGCCATTTCAGTACGGGGACATGGCGTTCATACAGCATTTTTAGAAATGGTACGCTCTTTTAAAACACACCCGGAGATACAACTTCGAGTCAATGCGTTTTCATTACAGTCAGGTAGTGATATTACTCATATCCATACCGTTGGTATACGCGCTTTGAAGCTACTCTGGTTTGCTCGTGGCAAGAAAGTAGTATCTGCACATGTGATACCCGCTTCCCTACTGGGCTCGCTGCGACTCGCTAAATACTGGCTTCCCATCGCGCGATATTACTTGAAATGGTTTTATAAAAAAGCTGATGCGATAGTGGCTGTGTCACGTACAGTAGCTGATACGTTGATTGACGATATGAAGGTACCTGCCTCGAAGGTACACGTGATTTATAATAATATTGATATCACCTTATATAAACGTAGTCCTAGACGCAAGAAAGATGCGCGCAAAAGATTAGAGCTATCTGCTACAGCACACATAATTGTCGGAGTTGGACAAGTACAGCCGCGTAAACGTCTCGACACTTTTATCGCGTGTGCACACGCATTGCCACAGATGCAATTCATATGGGTAGGTGGCATGCCATTTAAACAACTAGGTGCTGATTATGCAAAGATGCAAAAAATGATTCAGCATGTACCAGACAATATGATAGTAACTGGTTTGAAAGAACATGATGAGGTCAGGCACTATCTTCACGCCGCTGATGTATTTATGCTGCCAGCCGAGCAAGAAAATCATCCTATGGCAGTAATCGAAGCGGCTGCGTCTGGCCTCCCTATTGTGCTGAGAGATATTCCGGAATATCATGATACGTTTAAGGACGATGCGCTACTGTGTGTAACTACCGAAGATTTTGTTACTGCTTTAAAAAAACTGCTGCAATATAAAAGTCTTCGTGAAGTGTTTATTAAAAAAGCTGATAAGATCGCCCAGCGTTTTGATAGTTCTCATACGGCTCAACAATATATTGATCTGTATCATACGGTAATAAAAGGAAATAATTTGTAGACCATATGCGTATAGGACTTTTTACTGACACGTATCATCCATCCACCAATGGCGTGGTATTTGTGATCGATATTACACGGAAGCATCTTGAGGCTATGGGTCATGAGGTGTATATATTTTGTCCTGGTAGTCTGCGGGGTAATCCAAAAGATGACGACCACATCGTTCATTTTCCGAGTGTAAAAGGCGCTTTTTATGATGATTATAATCTTTCATTATTTTTCCCTCCTCGAATGGTCAAAAAAATAAATGAATTAAAGCTCGATATTATTCACAGTTTTACGCCAGGCCAAGTCGGTTTGATGGCAGTGTATGCAGGCAACAAACACGGCATCCCTGTCGTTGCCCAGCATAGTACAGATGTATATCAATACGTTGAGCATTATCCGGCGGTTTTACCTGGTCTGCTGGTGCTTGCATTGATGTTGCCACTGAGTTTTCGCTTTGATGGTAAAGACGCCAAAGAGCTTCTCAAACTCTATATTCCTCGTCGTGGTGTGCATAAATGGAACAGAGCAATTATTGAGGCTCTTATAGCCATGGTATATAGTCGTTCCACCATGGTGATAGCCTTGTCAAGAAAAAGCTACTCTCAGCTCAGCGAATGGCGTACTTCAACGGGATATTGGTATGATTTAACTTTAATGCCCACTGGTGTTGATGCATTGCCGCGCGTCTCCAAAAAGGAATTAGAGGATTTTCGTCATCACTATGATATCGATGCGAAAGATATATTGATCACCTATGTCGGGCGACTGGGTGCCGAAAAAAACTTAGCGTCTTTGATTAAAGTTATCGAAAAAGTTCATGCAGTTAAGCCGCATGCTCGACTGCTTTATGTGGGTGATTTTGAGTATCGCAAGGAACTAGAATCACTTGCCCAGAAAAGCCCTGCTCATGATCGTATTACCTTCACCGGTATTTTACCTCGACACTCGCTTAATAGGGTTTATGAAAACACGGCAGTTTTCGTCTTTCCCTCCATGACTGACACACAGGGTCTTGTGCTGCATGAAGCCGCCCATGCCGGTTGCCCGATTGTTGCGGTCGATGGAGATTTGTCTGAAGTATTAGTTCATGAAAAAAATGGGTATGTCAGTAAAAACACTCCTGGTGCGCTCAGCCAGCACATTATAGATATTTTGAACCATCCAAAGCTAGCAGAACATTTTAGAAAAACTAGTCAAAAGTTTGCGCGTAAATATACTGAAAAACGCCAAATAAATCAGCTGGTTATTCTCTATAAATCGACCATGAAGCGTCATAATCACTCCCCCAAGAAACATTGGGTGCGGCGACTATTATCACGTTAAACTATTTTTTAACGATTGCTTTATACATATAGGCAATCCCAAAACTAAGGCGCCGATATTCAACTTGCGAAAACATGCCTGATTTCATCATAAATTTCGTGAAATCTTCTCCGCAAGGAAAAGTTTTCGAAGAACTTTGGAGATATCGATAGGCTTTTGGTTGTCCGGTAATGAGCCCACCTATGATAGGTAAAATTTTCTGAGCATACAATGAATATGCCGCGTTAACTATCGGCTGAGACGGTTGTCCAAACTCCAAAATCATCACTTTGCCACCAGCTTTAGTGACGCGTCCCATTTGTTTGAGCGCAACATGGGCATCAGCTACATTGCGAATACCAAATGCCATACTCGTGATATCAAATGACCCGGCTTTATATGGCAACTTCATGGCGTCGGCAACTTCAAAATCAATAGCGACACCGTGACGAGCGGCCTTCTGAGGGCCTTTCTCAATCATTGGTTCACAGTAATCTGTGGCAATCACCTCACCACTTTTACCGACCGCTTTTTTATAGACGATCGCGAGATCACCAGTTCCGGTGGCGCAATCAAGTACTCGTTGTCCTTTTCGTGCACCAGACCATCTCACTATTTGTCGTCGCCATATATAATGAACGCCTCCTGATAAAATAGTGTTTGCTACGTCATATCGGTGAGCAACAGCACTAAACATGGTGTGAATGGTACGAGCGTTTTTAGCTGGAGGTTTCTTCTGCATCACTCGTGAGGTTGGAGGCGTTGCTCAGTCCGCACTACCGAACCAATTGGTTGTTCATGGAATTTTAGAGACTGACCATTATTTTTTAACCCCAACTCAGGATTAAATGGACGACCCTGCGTTTTATCGATCCACTGAATCTCTGGATGGCGCTCTCGGAAAACGTCAAGACTTCCAATAACAACAAACTCAGCATGTTCTAAGCCTTCAGGATATGATGAGGTGACTTTTGGAGCTGGGAGTTCAATGTACGGAATGGTCCATTCACCAGCTCTCAAGTATTCGTACAATTCGAAAACTGCGATTGGTCGTTCAGCTACAATAGTTTCTCCGACTAAAAGTGCGACTTGGCTGAGTCGTTTTTTTAAGACTTCGTACCGCTCCATCGTCTCTACACGATATGCTAAATGGTCACACATGGCGAGCTCACTTCGCCCGATACCATTTGCTTCGAGACATTCATTGATGAGTGTCATTTTAGTCTCGTAATCTCCTAGAATCTGCTTCACGATGTGGTCCTATTTTTTGCTACCGCTTGCATTAACTTCGTAACTGGTGTTAGTGCTTTCAAAGAAATTTACCAATTCGTAGGTGTCGTTGGCTGTTGCCATCCATTTGGCTGGGTTAGAGACATTGTAGTGGCTCTTGAAACCGAGCTCTTCGAGGCGACGATCAGCTAAATATTTCACATATTGATTAATATAATCAGCATTTAAGCCCAATATGCCGTTTGGTAGTAAATCTTTATTGTATTCTTCTTCCATATCCACTGCATCGAGAATCATTTGGCGAATTTCATCGGCAAATTCTTGGGTTTGAATTTCTGGGTTTTCTTCAAGCACGGTGAGAATCAAGTTAATACCAAATTTAAGGTGTAAACTCTCGTCTCGAACAACCCAGTCGATCAAGGAGCCAAAATTTCTTAGAAGGTTTCGCTGGCGGAAACTGAGTGCCACCATGAAGCCAGAATAAAACCAGATTCCTTCTAGGATAATATTGTACGCAATCAAATTACGGATAAAGTCTTGTTTGCCTTCAATGGTCGTAATATCAAGCGTTTCTTCGGTCATACGCTTAATGTATTTGACTTCAAACTCCTCTTTTTTGGCCATAGACGGCACTTCTATATGGGCGTCATAGGCGCTGTCACGATCTACCGGAAAGGTCTCGAGGACATATTCGAATGCCATGCAGTGATTGGCTTCTTCCCACATTTGTTTTGCGAGGTACATATGGGCTTCAGGTGCGTTGATATATGGGTAAACACCAAATGCTAAAGCCTTATTGACGATCAGTTCATTTGGGTTAAAGTACCCCATCAAATAGACGATAGCGCGCTGCTCTTCATCTGACATTTTTTTCCAGTCCGAAACGTCTTGGACGAGCTGAACTTCGTTTGGAAACCACGTGTTAGCAACAGCTTGCTCATACAAATCATACGCCCATTGGTAGTGAACTGGTTTCAAGCGTAATCCATCTTGAATGCCTGTTCCTAAAATTCCTTTTCGTGCTGTCATAGTTTCCTCTCCTTGCTTTTTCGTATATCTTTATTGGCATCCTTCACAGTTTAAGGCGTCTTGTGGATCGACCAAACTGGCTGCATCGACAGCAGTGCTCGCGTTATTAGTACCTTGCGCCTGCATCTCTGCGAGCGCTTCTTGAATCGCCTTTAGTCGTAGTTCAATCTCTTTTGGATCATCGATTGTTGTTTGTTGTTGTGAACTCATAGTTTCCCCTCCTGTTATATTATTGTTTGTGTCTATTTATCGTTGTATGCTCATGCCACTTACCCCTTCGCTGCCCCAAAGCCGAAGCCAAAGCCGGCTTTCTTTTTCTTTTCCGCGTGGATTGATTCTGCTTTATTAACGCGCAAGGTACTTTGCTCTGCTTGATGGCGCGGTTTAACGTGGAGATAATAGGTTGTTTTCAGCCCTTTCTGCCATGCCAGCATATAAATATTAAGATAATCATCAATATTGCGTGTTTCGAGGTACATGTTACGGCTAATTGCCTGATCTACCCACTTTTGAGCGCGGGCAGCAACTTCGATAAAGGCCTGCGGGCTAATTTGGAAACTTGTTTTATAGACATCTTTGAGATGCTGGGGTATAGCGTCAATGTGCGTCAGGTCACCTTGTTGAGCTAAGAGCTCATCTTTGACTTCTTCCCATATACCAAGTTTCTTGAGATCGCGTACTAAATTGATATTTACTTCAAGGAATTTGCCATTTAAGGTAGAGCGCGAGAAAATCTGTGTAAACTGCGGGTCAATACCCGGTGTAGTACTCGCGATATGAGCGATATTGGCAGTAGGTGCGATAGCCATGAGTGTGGCATTGCGCATACCTTTTTTGACTTTACGACGGAGACTGTCCCAGTCCAGTCGCATCTTGCGAGTCACATCGACTGTAACGTGACGATCTTTGGCAAGCGTATCAAGTGTGTCGATTGGTAATAAACCTTTGCTCCAACCGCTACCTTTAAAGGTCGGGTACGTACCGCGCGTTTGTGCCATATCAGCTGATTCGTCAATCGCGTTATAGCTGATAAACTCAGTGAGTTGATCGATCAGATCATAGGCTTCTTCTGATTCATAGCTATAGCCGAGTTTTTCGATCACATCCGTAAAGCCCATGATGCCAAGTCCCAACGCACGGTTTTGAAGATTGGAATTCATCGCTTCTGGAATCGGCGTGTTAGTAATATCGCATAGATTATCTAATTGTCGAATAGCACTGCGAGTACTAGCTGCGAGGCGGTCCCAGTCCCACGTTGTATCTTCTTGTAAATGAGCCGATAAATTAATACTCACTAAATTGCAGACCGCAGTATTGTCCTTATCTTGGGGTAAGGTAATTTCTGTGCATAAGTTACTGAGGTGAATAGTGCTAGTGTTGTTGTTAAGCGCACGGACATTGATCGTGTCTTTCCAGGTAAGCCACGGATGTGCGGTCGCTTGAAGCGAGGTTAAAATTTGACGGTATTGTTGACGAGCAGGCACTTTAGCAAAGTCACGCATTTTACCAGCATCGGCTTGTTTACAATAGTGGGCGTAGCGTTTGCTAAAATCAGCGCCATATAGTTCTGGTAAGTCCTCAACTTCAGCTGGATCAAATAAATACCAGTCGTCATTACTAGCAACACGCTTCATAAATTCGTCAGAAATAAAGACGGCAGTGTTGGCGAAGCGAGTTCGTAAATACGGGTCACCAGAGTTCTGGCGAAGATCCAAAAATTGCGGGAAATTAAGGTGCCAATTTTCCATATAGAGCGCAGCAGCACCCGCTTTTTTGCCTTTTCTGCTCACTGCGAAAAGTGCCGTATCAACCATTTTCATAAACGGAATTGGACCAGTGCTTTGTGTGTTGGTTGTCTTAACAGGGCTACCAGCAGCTCGTAATTTATTAAGACTGATTCCAATACCGCCAGTTCCTTTAGCGATCCACATAGTATCGCGGATACCTTTTGCGATTGATTCCATATCATCCTGAACTTCGATCAAAAAACAGTTGCTGAGCTGAGGGAAACTACCGCCAGCATTGACGCGCGTCGAACCACCCGGCACATAATCGAGATTAGACATGTGTGTATAGAAATCGAGTGCTGCTGCTGTCGGATTTTTCTCATTAAAACTCAGCCCCATGGCAATACGCATCATGGTGTATTGGGGAACTTCGATAGGTTCGTTGTTCTGGCGACGCAGCGCATACCGATTTTTATTGGTAATAACACCTAAATACTTGGTGAGCGCATCTCGACTTGGGTCGATAGCAGCAGCGAGTTTTTTTAAATCAAAAATTGTAGGATCGGCCATTCGGGTATCGAGAAGGCCGTCTTTGACTGCTTGTTTTACATAAGGAATAAATTTTTTATGATGAAGAGCGCGCAGCTCCGCGTCGGTTTCATAGTCACCTAAAATATTCTTATAGATTGTTTTTAAAAGAAGTCGCGCGGCTACGATATCGAAATCGGGGTCGTCTTTAACATTCTGAAGCGCGGCATTGATTGCAGCTTCATCAAGCTGAGTGGTGGTGATGCCGTCAAACAATGTTAGACTAACTTCGCTAGCTATTTGGACAACTTTTGAAATTTGGTCATCAAGACCACGCGTAGCTTTTTCAATGGCTCGATTGATTTTATCGGCGTTGTATGGTTCGCGCGAACCGTCAATTTTTGTGACAGAAATATTCATATTATTTATATACCCTCTCTTCTTTATGTCTCTCTTTTTTATTTTGTGCCCAAAACAAAGAGTTCAAGTAATTTAGTACTCTTACTGCGATCGGCGATTTTCGTCGATGTTTGTCTTGTGGCTGCGTGGGAATCGTCCACCTCCCTAATTAGGAACGATTCTCGAGCGTGATATTCACCATATCTAGCGCTTATGTTCTATACTACTACCCTATATATAGTATTGTCAATAACTTTTTGTGTTGTTTATTTACAACATTTACCCCTGTTATAAGAATGATTTTTTAAAAATTATGCCAATAAGGCATCGATTTTAGGACGATCAAAGCCCGTTACGAGCTCGCCATCAATATCTGTGACTGGCACGCCTTGGAACTTATCGACACCGCCGAGTTTTTCCATGAGTTCGTTATAGGCGCTTTCGTCAGCTTCAATATCTTTAGCTGTATAGGCAATGCCTTTTTGGTCAAGATATTGTTTTAAGCTACGACAAAAACCGCACCACGTCGTACTATAGACAGTAATATTGTTTGTTTTTTCTCCCATAGACTCCCCTTTCTCACTGGTTATTATAGCGAGAGATGAGATAAAATGTAAAGTAGTTTATGATACACTTTTTGCTAAATGCCAATTTCGACACATAGCACATCGATACAGAGTAAGTCGAAGATCAGTTTGCAAAATTTCCTGTTCTATTTTCACTGTCTCTGCCTCCGACTTATGGGGATAGCATATCTTGCCGCCACATCGTTTTCGTGGAGCAGGTTGAAAAACTTTCTTATGTTTGGGCATAGATATATTGTATTGTATGTATATGAGTAAGCAAAAAAAATCAACCATACCTGCTAGTAAAAATGTCCTCGTGATTTTTGGGACAGTGGCGGACACGACGTGGCGATTGTTTGTGCCTACGCTTGGGGGTGTGCTGCTTGGTATCTGGGCTGATAAGACTTATCTGACTCGTCCGCTTTGGACCATTCTCGGGGTAAGCTGTGGTACAATAATATCGTTATATTTAGTCTACAAACAACTACAAGGAGTGAAAAATAAACGATGAACGCAGCGCTGCTTGCGGCAGCTGATAAGCCGCATGTGAGTTTGGCCGCCGAAGAACTATTTTCTGTATTTGGCATTTCAATAACAAATTCAATGCTGCTCGGTATTGCTGGCTATATCATCACTATTGCTTTACTCCTATATGTTTCGCGAGCAATAGCGCGCGGCCGTAAACTAAACAAATTTGTGATCGGCATCCAGTGGCTGTACGAAGGCCTTCTTCACACTGCTGAAGACGTAATTGGCGATAAAAAGGTGGCGCGACGGTTAGCACCTCTTGTTATCACACTTTTCTTTTTGATCGTCGTTAATTATTGGATCGGTATTTTGCCATTTGTGGGAGAAGCAGTCACTTATCATGGCACACCACTGCTGAGAAGCTTAAATGCTGACCTAAACCTTACCTTTGCGCTAGCTATTATCTCTATGGTCACCGCTCAAATATACGCTATCAAAAAACATGGCGTTTTTGGGAATGCACAGCGTTACATACGCAACCCATTGAAAGATCCAACAGGTGCCTTTGAGGGAATCCTCGAATTTATTGCGGAATTTTCGCGAGGAACTGCCCTCTCACTTCGTCTTTTTGGCAATGTTTTTGCCGGTGAAGTGCTGCTCATGATGGTGGGATATCTCTCTGGGTTTGCTTCGCCATTGGCGCTCCCAGCCTTTATGGCATTTGAATTATTTATGGGTGTGATTCAAGGCTACGTCTTCTTTATGCTGGCCGTAGTATTTACAAGTCTCGCAGTGGCTGATCATAGCCATGATGCATCTCACTCACCTTCCAAAAAAGCACACGCCTAATTTCGTTATTGTGTTACGTACTATTGTCTAGTATGCTTTTAATACTATGAGTGAACGTACACTCGTCATCTCAGATATTCATGGGCATTATGACTATTTACGTGCGGTTGATAAAAAATATGGTGACTCAGTAGACCAATATATTTTCAATGGTGATTTGATAGCGGGCGGGCCGCAGCCCGCAGAGGTTATGCACTACGTTCGTCAACTTGGTGATCAAGCTCTCGTGCTTTACGGCAATAATGAGCTTAAATATATGATGGCGATTGACGGTAACAATGGAAGAGAAAAAATAGCTCTTCGGCGACAATGTACGCGCTTGTTTAGTCGTGCTGCGCTTGCGGGTTTTTGTGCCTCATATCATGTTCAGTCCTCTAGTCAGCGAGTTTCCCTACAACATATAGAAGCAGCTATGAAAGAACGAGGAGACTGGGATGTTCTTGAGCAAGCTAAAATGTACTACGAAGCTCCTGATTATATAACTATTCATGCCGGACTAACGAATGAATCATGGTCATTGCAGCAAAAGCATCTCGCAAAAGCTCAAGCAGATATTACACAAAAAAACTATGTATTTCCGATTCAAATTATGGACGATGCCAAAAAGAGTTTATCTACGTCGCAGCGACCTTTTTCAGCTACTCACAAGACAGTTATTACTGGTCATGCGCATAATATACAAGGTGATCCAGTCACTGCACATGGTAAAAGAGTACGTCTTGCTACTCGTCTGCAGGATGGCGCGCCACTCCGTGTATGGGAGAGTTGGAACCAGCGCATTCAAGAGATTACTCCAGCATAATTCACTATCGCCTCCGTCAACCACTTTATTTTTTTGTAATTTTCCGTATACTATAATAGTAATACGTAATAATCTTATCGTTGTTTGGAATATGTGGCACTTCACTATCTATCAACGAGGAAACAAGGAGTGAAACATGGAACAACTGGCCTTTGGTTTAACATATGCGATTGCTGCAGGATTATGTGGCTTGGGAGTTGGTATTGTAGCTGGTTCTGCTGTTCAGGCAGTAGGTCGTAATCCAGAAAAAATGAGCGAAATTCGAAGTCTTATGATTTTAGGTATTTCTTTCGTTGACGCGCTGGCTATCATTGCAATTATTGTGGCAATCATCGCCAAGTTTATCTAGAGAACGGATTTGTGACGAATATGCTACATACCGTAACACAGTTTGCTGAAGCCGCTTCGTCTGAAGCTGGCAGCAAGGACCTCTTTGGAGTACTTGGTATTAATTGGAAATTGCTGATTTTACAAAGCGTAGCTTTTTTACTACTGGTATGGTTGTTGAAAAAATTTGTCTACCCACATCTCACAAAAGCACTCGATGAGCGTCAATCGATTATTCAGGAAAGTCTCGAGGCTGCTAAAAAAGCCGAAGAAAATGCCGCTGCAACTGGCGAAAAAATCGAACATCAGTTAAAGCAAGCTCGTGATGAAGCCCAGCAAATTATTGCCACAGCTCGTGATGAAGCAGCCGCTCAGATAGAAGCAGCAGAAGCAAAAGCAAAACAGAGAGCCGATCGCATTGCTGCGCAAGCACATGACCAGCTTCAGCAAGATATTGCTGCGGCTCGGTTGGCATTGCGGCAAGATACGGTTGAGCTAGTTGCGCTGGCGACTGAAAAAATTGTTCAACAAAAAATGACCAGTCAATCCGATAAAACAATTATCAAGAAAGTCGTTCAGGAGATTGATTCGTGAATCTTAAGCGCCGCCAAGTAGCCCGGTATGCCGCTGTGCAGTTAGCGGCAGGAGTGTCAATGCAAAAAGTTGTACAGCTAGTGGCTCAATTTCTTATTGAAAAGAAACAAGTCAGACTGCTTGATGTGATGCTGAATGATATTGAATATTATCTCGCGCTGGAACATGGCCAAGAAACCGTACATGTGACGACTGCTTACCCACTGACGGATGAGTTACGAAAGAAGCTGCTTGCTCGTTTCGGCACCCACGCCCAGCTGAGCTTAGATGAAACACTTGACCCAACCATACTTGGTGGAGTGATTGTACAAACCGCTAATAAGCAGTTTGATGGTTCCCTCCGGACTGCCGTGCAGAAACTTAAAACAATAGAAGTAATATAAGGAGAATATACTATGGCCTCTTCACCCATTTCAGCCAAAGATCTAAGTCATGAATTACGTCAAGCAATTGCCGATTTGCGCATCGATGGCTCACTCGAAGATCGCGGCGTGGTTATAAAAGTTGGCGATGGTGTGGCGTGGATACATGGTCTTCAGTCAGCTGGGTACAGCGAGCTGGTCGAAATCACTACTGATAACGGCGTCGTCGAAGCTTTTACCTTAAATCTCAACGAAGACGAAGTTGGTGCGGTCCTTCTAGGTCATGACCAAGACGTCAAAGCGGGAGCAAGTGTGCGTCTCACCGGCAAATCGCTCGAAGTGCCTGTCGGCCCAGAATTACTTGGTCGCGTGGTTGATCCGCTGGGTCGTCCGCTCGATGGCGGCAAGCCCATCAAGACCAAGCAAACCGGTCCAGTCGAAAAAGCTGCGCCAGGTGTTATGGATAGAAAAGGCGTCCATGAACCAATGATGACCGGGATTATGGCAATTGATGCAATGTTTCCGATCGGACGCGGTCAACGCGAGCTCTTGATCGGAGATCGTCAAACTGGTAAAACCGCTGTAGCGGTCGATACGATGATCAACCAAGCGCGTCAAAAAACAGGTGTAATCAACGTCTACGTGGCAATTGGACAAAAGCTTTCGAAAGTAGCTACGCTTGTTGAGCGCCTCAAGGAAGAGGGTGTCATGAATCAAACAATTGTAGTCGCTACTGGACCAAGTGATCCAGCTTCTCTTTTGTATCTTGCACCGTATGCAGCAACGGCTATGGGCGAGTATTTCCGCGACAACAAAGGTCATGCGCTGATGATTTATGATGATCTCACTAAACACGCCGTGGCTTACCGCCAAATGTCGCTTTTACTCCGTCGTCCACCAGGCCGCGAAGCTTATCCGGGCGATGTGTTTTATCTTCATTCGCGTTTATTAGAGCGTAGTGCAAAATTAAACGATGATCTTGGTGCGGGTAGTTTAACCGCCCTACCTATTATCGAAACACAAGCCGGTGATATCTCTGCGTATATTCCGACTAATGTTATTTCGATCACTGATGGACAGATTTTCTTTGAAACAGATTTATTCTATCAGGGCATTCGTCCAGCTATTAGTGCTGGTTTATCAGTTTCTCGTGTCGGCTCAGCCGCTCAAACTAAAGCAGTTAAATCAGTGAGCGGAAGTCTCAAGCTCGGATTGAGCCAATTTAGAGAGCTGGCTAGTTTTGTGCAGTTCGGTTCTGACTTAGATGAAGATACACGCACGCAAATTGAACTCGGCCAACGCTTAACAGAGCTACTAAAACAACATCAGTATCAACCAATGGGTGTCTGGGAGCAAGTAGCAAGTGTTGTAGCTATTCAAAGCGGTAGCTTCAAGAAAGTAGCCGTCAGTCATATCAAAGATGCCCAAACGGCGCTACTTACTGAGCTATGGACTCACCATAAAGATGCCATGAGAACCTTAAATAACGGCGATGCTCCCGAAGATAAAACAGTAGAACTTATTAAAAAAACGGCCGAAAAAGTATCTAAAGGCTTTAAGGAAGATCCAAAGACCCCATGACTTCGACAAGACACCTCAAAGGTCGCATTCGTTCAGTCAAAAGTACGCGGCAAATAACTAAGGCTATGCAACTAGTGGCTGCCAGTAAAATGCGCCGCGCTCAGGAAACAGCTCAAGCCACCGATCCGTATACAGTGGCGGCCACTGAGCTTTTAACTAAACTAGCTCATGATGGCGAGACAAAAACCAATCCTCTATATGAAGTAAGAAAAGTGAAAAATCGGTTGATTGTTATCATCACGAGTAATCGCGGCTTAGCCGGTGCTTACAATAGTAATATTTTGAAAATGTATCTTGAACGCTTAAAAGACGATGATACCGAACATATCAAAAGCACGGCAATCGCAATTGGTAACAAGGGAGCACAGCTGGCAATTCGCCTCAAAAACGATCATGTGAGCGGTGTATATAATGAATTAGTTGACACTCCCAGCGGACCCTCTCTAAAGGCCATTACCCAATCAATGGTTACTCAGTTTATGGCGCAAGAAATTGATGCGGCTGAGGTAATTTACACGAAGTATATCAATAGTATGACGCAAGAAGTCGCCCGTCAGCCGCTCCTGCCTGCTGGCTTTAGCGAGACACCGGTTCGAGATACTGTCAGCCAATCGAGTTTTGAGCCGAGCCCTCAGGATGTCTTGCAAGCTGCCACGATTCGACTGATTGAAGCTCAACTATACCAAGCACTATTAGACGCAATAGCTAGTGAACACAGTATGCGTATGTTAGCTATGAAAAATGCTACTGATAACGCCAATGATCTTGTAGATGATCTAACACTTGCTATGAATAAAGTGCGCCAAGCCAGCATCACCCAAGAGCTAGCAGAAATTTCGGGCGGCGTTGAAGCGATGAAAGTTTGATGAGACAATAAAAGGAGATATGATGAACAAAATGATACAGGGAAAAATTATTCAAGTCGTCGGCGTGGTTGTTGACGCTGAATTCGAAAAAAAGCATCTTCCAGCTATTTTGGATGCTCTTGAAGTTACGCTCGATGGTAAAACCCTTGTCTTAGAAGTGGCACAACATTTGAGCGACACTAGTGTGCGGGCCATTGCCCTCGCGAGTACTGATGGTTTGCAGCGTGGGGCAATAGTCACGGCAACTGGTGCACCGATTAGCGTACCGACTGGAGCCGCGACACAAGGCCGTATGTTCGACGTAGTCGGCAACCCAATCGACGATAAGCCAGCACCTAAAGCAAAGCTTTCGCCGATTCATCGCGAGCCGCCGGCATTAGCTGAACAATCTGGAAAAACCGAAGTACTCGAGACTGGTATTAAGGTTATTGACTTGATCGCACCGATCGCCAAAGGCGGTAAAGTCGGCTTGTTCGGCGGTGCTGGTGTCGGTAAAACTGTGATTATTCAGGAGCTTATCAATAATATTGCCAAGTTCCATTCAGGTAATTCCGTTTTTGCCGGTGTTGGCGAACGAACTCGTGAAGGTAATGACCTCTATCATGAGATGAAAGATGCCGGCGTGCTCGATAAAACATCGCTCGTCTTTGGTCAGATGAATGAACCGCCAGGAGCGCGTCTTCGTGTAGCACTTTCAGGTCTGACTATGGCTGAAGCCTTTCGTGATGAAGGTAAAGATGTCTTGATGTTTATTGATAATATTTTTCGTTTTACTCAAGCTGGTGCAGAAGTCTCTGCTCTACTAGGCCGTCTCCCCTCTGCCGTCGGTTATCAACCAAATCTGCAGCAAGAAATGGGTGCGCTCCAAGAACGCATCACCAGTACCCGAAAAGGTTCGATCACCTCTGTTCAGGCGGTGTATGTTCCCGCCGATGACTTGACCGACCCAGCCCCGGCCACGACCTTCGCCCACCTTGACTCGACAATTGTTTTAAATCGCGCCCTTACTGAAATCGGAATATATCCGGCAGTCGATCCCCTCGATTCGACTTCAACCATTCTTGATCCGGATGTCGTGGGGCAACAGCATTATGACGTGGCTCGCGAAGTGCAACGTGTCCTCCAAGAATACAAAGATCTTCAGGATATCATCGCTATTTTAGGTATGGAAGAACTGAGCGATACCCAAAAACAAACAGTTGCTCGAGCTCGTCGCATCCAACGTTTCTTAAGTCAGCCGTTCTTTGTGGCGGAGCAATTTACAGGAGCTGCCGGACAATATGTCAAACTCGATGATACCGTGAAGGGCTTTAAAGAAATTCTCGAAGGCAAACACGACAACAAGCCAGAGTCGGCCTTTTACATGAAGGGCGACATTTCACACGTTAAGGAATAGCGGTATGAAGTTACAATTAATCACGCTATCCGGAGTGAAAATAGATAAAGATGTTTACGGGGTAACTATCCCGACTCGTTCGGGTGAAATCTCAGTCTATCAAGGCCATGAACCACTGATTACACTAGCCGAAAACGGTATCTTATCAGTAAGGACCAAAAAACACGATTCTTCGGCTGCACTTGATTATTTAGCCATTAGCGGTGGCGTCGTCGAAATCGATGCGGATGGGGTCACTATTTTAGTAGATGATGCTGATCACGGAGAGGATATTATCGAATCGGAGAGTAAAGCCGCTCTCGAACGAGCCTTAAAAATGCGTGAAAAAGCCAGCTCGCAAATTGAGCTCGAAGAGGCTGGTCGCCTCATCGATCGTCACTCTGTTCGTCTTAAAGTCGCTGGCTTGCGGCGCCGGAAACGCTAGACGCTCGGTTTATGAAGGTGGATTCGCGTTAATATTGTACGCACCACACTTTTAATGCTTCGCTTTACGGCTGTCATATCTATATCTGGTAATGGGAGCTTCTCCAAACTAGGAATGTGCGGTAATACCCCTTTTTCGTGTGGCAAAAAATCATCCGGATCAATTGATGGTTGAGATGGTGGCGAGAAGTCTTTTTCATGACGTCTGTTCATGATAATTGTCAGTATATAGCGAAAAATAGTGTTTGTCTAGTATTTTTACACACAATATGTAGCGTGTTTACAAATTCTTTGAGAAGAGTAAAATGGCATATAGTTGTCAAATCTCAGCTCTAAAGAAGGGAAATATGTCAGAACATATGCATACACTTAAAATTGAAAAAGAACAATACACACCTCGTGTTGATTTTATGGGGACTCTTCAAGATATTGGCTTGGGTCAGGATGATGCAGTACGGAGTATTGCTGCTCCTATGTTCCACGAAGCAGATTATGGTAAAACCTGTGAAGCCATTCAAGATAATTTGGTAGATGTAACGGATCACGAGCACTACGCATGTATCGACGGACGAGCTGTTACGCAAAACGTAGACGGAACATCCCCAGAAGTCCGGTATCACATGGTAGGCGGAACGGGTGCTTTTCTGGAAATGGCTCTAAATGGTGAGGCGCCTATCCTCAATCAATTGAACGATCCTACTATCGGGCAAGAAATTTCACTTATTGAACAAACCGTTCAGGAAAAAGTAGGCGTGAAGCGCTCTGCTCATTTAGGTGGATGTGGGGGTGTTATGGGAGCCATTAGTGATAATCATGCAATCGCCACCAAGCCCTTTATTTTAGATACGGTAAAATTTCTGATGGATCAACCATCTGTTATCGACCGAAGTAAAGCCACGTATAGTGATATGCTGGCAGCTAAAATCAAGCACAATGCCGCTATCACAGCAGAATATTTCGAAGCAGAAAATTGGGACGGACAAACATTTGTAAAGGGAGTCCAAAAAGATAATCCACGCGGCTGTGAAGAACTTGCGATCGAAGATGATCGTTTTCATGGACACAAGGAAAAAGGTATTATTATCACGTCGAGTAAAAAAACGGTTCAATTAGATGACTATTTTATTGCTGATATAGAGTCTGCCGTGCAACTCGCTCATGCACTGGCTGAGCCCTCTCACCATACGAACTATACCCAGCTTTTCATGGCGATATTGGCAAAACATATTGCCACCGCTGATCGTCTCTGTTATCGTAATATGCCACTTTATTTCGTTGCTGAATAGAGGAAATATTGCTATTTATTGTATTGTGTGTTATAATTAAATTATAGACTAATACAAAGGAGAATGGTGTAATGGTTCGAAATAGCGAGCCTACGTTGCCGGAACAAGAACAACCTCAAGACGTTCTGTTTTCTTCTCCTGAGTATCAGCAAGTTCCTGCTGTCCATCTGGGGAGCGTGGTAGATGTTGAGTTTCTGGGACTTGATCGATACCGACTCCTCTTAGTTGACGATCCTCATACTGAATTTGATAGAGAAACCATCAATAATATCGTCACGACAGAGTCAGAAGTTGGTAAAGCATTACTAGGCAGAGTGGCGGATCCAGAAGCTATTATTCGCGTTAAAGAACATATTTCTCTCATTTTACATAAGGTATATACCTCAGGTGAGTTTTAATATATTTCGTACTTCCTCTCCAGAGGTAGTTTGCATCAATTGATGTCGCAATTCGCTCGCACCGTCAAAGTCACGAATATATACTTTAAAAAAACGCTTTAAGCTTTCATATGGTCGTCGGGTGAGATGATGATATTGCTGGTACATATCCAAATGATAGCTCAATAATTCTAGCAGCTCATGACGTGTGTGGGTTTGTTTTGTGTTTTCAAAGGCAAAGGGATTGTGAAAAATACCTCGACCTATCATGATCCCATCAATACCTGTCTGATCGATCAGTGCTTGTCCGTGTAGTCGATCTTGCACATCGCCATTACCAATCAGTAGCGTCTGAGGAGCGAGCTGATCTCGTAGTGCTTTGATAGCGGGCATTATTTCCCAATGAGCTGGCACCGCACTCATCTCTTTTTTTGTTCGGAGATGGATGGTGAGTGCTTCGATGTCTTGCTGGAGTAAAAAGGCTATCCAGCTCGACCATTCATCTGTTTTGCTGTACCCGAGCCGGGTCTTGACGCTCACAGGAAGCCCACTTTGTTTAGCGGCGTGTATAATCTCACCTGCAACAGTGGGATGTCGTATGAGATCAGCTCCACCGCCAGCTTTTATGGCACTTTTATCAGGACAACCCATATTTATATCAATACCATCAAACCCGAGTGTGCGGCAGTGCTTGGCTAATATAGCGATGTCGGCGGCTTTGCCGCCCCATAACTGTGCGACAAGTGGTTGTTCGTCGGATGTTTTGACGAGTCGTCCGCCAATAGCCTTCTCGCCAGCCTGAACCCATCCCGTAGCATTTGTAAATTCGGTGAAGTACACATCGGGCGATGCAGCCTGTGCCACAACATGTCGAAAAACGACGTCGGTGACGGCTTCCATAGGCGCTAGGATAAAAAAAGGACGCTGGAGATCGCGCCAAAATGATTTCATATATATAGTATACCAAAAAGTGCCAGCGACGGACACTCGGGAGATATAGTACGAGGGGGTCTAGTACTTACCTCAACCGAGTGCCCGTCTGGCGCACGATTGCCGCATGATACGTACAGGAGTATCATGTGTCATTCGCACTATCGTTTTCGGTCATCCTGACCGCGAGGCGATACCTCGCTTCTTGAGTGCTTCCTAGACCCAAGAAGTTTCGACGCCAGTGATGGGATCACCATCACCTTTTTGACAAGGCCGGCATGAGTTTGGTGAACTCACGCCTCCCAACCCTGAAAGGCGCCGCTTTTAGAGCCCTAAGCTGTGTCTTAATGCGCGTAAGAAACCTACCCTACATGCACTCTACAACTCGTATGACTCAAAGCTTCTATCGTCGCAGCTGGCTCCCCTACTTCTCCATGCTCCGCATGTTGCCTGACGACGATAGTATCTTCGATCCACTCTTTAATGTAAACAGCGTGTCGAAGCCCGCGCATGTGGAATATGGGCACACACGCGGAGGTTGAGCTGCAGGTCTGTGGCGACAGGCCATCAGAGCACAGCTCAAATCGGGAAGATAGGAATCGAACCTATGCTACCGGCTGATGTTGCCGGCGTGCCGCCACTACACTACTTCCCGGGTCTTTTACCGGGCGGCGCCGCAATCTTTGCAAACCACGCCACTGCCCTGGCAGACCGAGCAGGTCCAACCAGAAAATCCATTGGACTTGCCGAGTCCACCACAATTCGAGCACTTTTTCGTGCCGTTCTTATGGTAGCACCCCATGTACTTCACCCCCTTCAAAACAAAAATTTTGAAAAAAGCTGACAAATAGGTATTATACGCCGCTTTTATGTTTTTAGCAAGTCATCTTCAAAGGCAAGAATACCCTTGTATGATGCAGGGTAGGCTGAAGTGTCTGGTAGTTGGAGCTGTATGATATGACTCCATACAACTTGAATTAATTTTTTGAAACGACGTAATTTTGCCTCGTCCCACTCGAGAGGTAATTCGCGTATCTTCCCTGACTGATCTGGCTCAATGAAGACAACCGCTGCTGTGGCTACTTGCCCACTGCGGTAACGAGAAGTTGCTTCGATCATTAACTTGTAAAACATCAGTTGCTGTTCATATTTATGGAGTTTTACTTTTTCGTAGTCATATTTACCGCGCCATGATGAGGCAGGTTTACCGGTTTTATAATCACACACTGCAATCGTTTTCTTAGCTGTGTCATAGTTCATGACATCAACGATGCCGGTAATACGCGCCTCTCCGATCGTCACATGATCTGCTTTGAAATTTATTTCAGGTTTTTGATTTTTATCAAATGTTTCATAGCGCGCAGCCAGAAATGCTCTCAGATTTTCAACGCCTTTATGAAGCTGATAGGTAAAATCATGCTCATCGAGCTGATGGCTTTTTAAGGCGTTTTCAAAATCATAGAGCACGTCTTCGACTGGCTTTAAGGAGCCGTGCTCTCTCATATGAAGATGTGCTTCTTTGAGCGCAGTGTGGACACTGGAACCCAGCGCAGCAGCTGGGTGCATTGCTTCCGGAAAGTGTAGTAAATTTTGTGTTAGGAAATGGTGTGGGCCACCTTTTGTCACGTCGAGGAAATTTGTTAGATGGGTTGGACTCATCATATATCGACGAAGGAGCGGCTGTAAAAGAGTGTTCAAGGTAGCAGTATCAGGAGTGACAGATTGCTGCCAGGTAATTTCTGCGATCGTTCGAATTTCTTGATCGCCTTCGATCTGGTGAGGAATAGCTTTCCAAAGCGGTGTTTGGAGAAAAGATACGGGAATGACGGATTTATTTTGATCGTCATAATTTGGATATGAAATCACGAGATGTTTTTTGGCACGAGTCATAGCCACAAAAAATAAACGGCGCTTTTCGTCTAGAGTATCACCAGATGGTGCAAGCGGTAAATTGGCGGGGTATGTCAAGCGGTCAGACCGTTTTTTTCTACTCTCACCCCACGTTTTTTCTGTGGCGCCTAGTATATATACATCATCAAATTCTTGTCCTTTCGCACTGTGAGCAGTCATAACCATGACACGATCACTTTCTTCGATCTCGTGCGGTAAATAGATTGATAATTTGGCTTCTTCTCTCCGTTTGATATAGCGGATAAAATCCTGGAGAAAAATAGTTTTTTCGGTGTAGTACTTCAAAACATGTGTGCGTAGTGTCGTCAACGCGCGCAAATGATCGACATACACACGCGAGTCCTGATCGATATAACGGGAGTTAAAAAAGTATTCCCGCAAGGGACTTCGAAAGGACGACGCTTCTCCCCCTAAAGAGGCAGTGCCAATTATATAATCAAGCATTTGCGGGAAAGGCGTATGATGAGATAGCACACTGAGTTCTGATAGAAAAGACGCAAGCGGTGCGAGTGTCGTGTCTTCTTGCATACACTCGAGCCAGGTCTTTTTCTGATGATAGCTTTCGAGGCTTATTTTTGTGAGCAGTTTTGGTGGTATGTTCCAGGTCGGATGGGAAATAATTTGCGGTAATAAAATCGTACTTTCTCGAAAATGACTCCGCGACATGGCGTGCAATAATTTAGCAACAAGAATAACGAGTCGAATAATTGGTTGATCAAATATATTTTCTGAACGTTCATAATGACAAGCTATATCTTGCTCACTGAGATATGGTAGAAACGCTTCTATCTCTTGGTGTCCGCGAGCTAAGACAGCGATTGATCGCTCCGGGTATTTTTTCTTAGTTGCGGCTATGGTATGAGCAATCGCATAATATTCATCTTGGCTGGTTTGGGCCTCAAGGAGCTTGACGCTTTCAGTGATATCAGCCACGTGTGGTGTTGGTGTTTTTTTGACTCCTAAGATGCGCTCAAGTCTTTCCTCATTTTGCACAATGATATCTTGAGCATGTGTTAAAATCGCAGGCGTTGAACGATAATTGTCGGTAAGAGAAATAATGGCAGTATCGCGAAACTTTTCTGTAAAAGATAAGAGATTACTCATATCTGCACCCTGAAAGCTATAAATCGCTTGATCGTCATCCCCTACCACCATGATATTTGGTCGGCCTTCATGAACGGGATTGTCTGTCAGTCGGTCAATGAGTTGCATTTGTGCGCCATTGGTGTCTTGAAACTCATCGATCAAGAGATATTGATAGGTTTCTTGGAGGGTAAATTTTAGCTCAGGATATGTTTCCAAAGCGCGAAGTACGCGCAAAATCATATCATCATAATCATATAATTGCGCTTTTTCCAGAGCTAAAAGATATTCCATATATACATGTGAAGCAGCTTGCAAAAGTTTATGGCGATGTCGATCTTTACAAACAAAAAGGTTCTCATGATTTTTTTTCAGCCACAGATTACGCCACGCCGTGAGTGGCGTTGTCTTTCCGGTAAGCGTCGCCTCTTCCGCGGCTCGATTTAGTTGAGACAACATGGTCTTTTTCAGCGACGGAGTGTCGCTATCGTTGTCCGATTCGTAACCTGTTTTCTGAAGAGCGTCCGAGAGATTCGGTAATTGTGCTATCATTTTTTTCGAGATAGATTGCGCAAAAAACTCTTGTAGCAGCGGCTCAGCACTATCTAAGAATTTCTCGTTATCAGCTATACGATGTTGTAATTCAGCAACCGACAATCCACTCCGTTTAAAGTCAGAAATAGTATTTTTGAGTTTTATTTGATACACAAATTCGTCGTTCATTTGAGCAGAGAGCGGGTTGGTATGCGGTAACGCTCGGAGTATTTTTTGTAAAATCTCAAATGTTGCAAGATCATCAGCTGATTGAAAATGCGCACCATTATAGAAATATTCTGGATAACGTGTGATCAAATCGCTTCCTAATCCATGAAACGTATAGACAGCTACTTTGTATGCCTCTTGTCCAAGCAGCTCGCGCAGTCGATTTCGCATGGCATGAGCGCCACTTTCTGTATAGGTAATACATAGAATAGAACTTGCTAGTGTATCAGTACGGCGGAGAATATTCGCCACACGCATACTCAGGAGTTCTGTTTTTCCGGTGCCCGGCCCAGCTACTACAAGTACGGGCCCATCGATGGCATCAACCGCTTTTTTTTGGGCGGTGTTCAGTCGAGCATAACGTTTCTCATAATCAATCACCTCTTTATTATACGCTGTTTTTGCGCTACACTACTCATATGACGACGCGTGATTACGAGACCCTTGCGCTGGAAGAGCTAGTAAAAGATTATTTTAAACTTGATGCTGATATTAAGAAAATTATTATTCATGATATCCCTGTCAGTCCTACGCTAGAAGCGACGGTGTTTGTAACGAAAAAAAATCAGTTGTATGCCATGATACGGGGTAAATCACGTGCTACGCTGGCTGATATACGTAAAATCATCGCTCGAATGCACCTTAAAGCACATATTTACGTACCACCACATGGTAATAAAAGTTATTTTAATGATATTGCGGAGACACATTTCAAGAAAGTTTTTCCCGGTAAGCGACCGCAACATGAGAGTGATCTGGTGTATTATAAAACACTCGCGCCCTATCTCCCCGCACTCGTGCACATTAAAGAAGTAGTTGATGGTGTGATATATCAATATGACACAGATAGCGCTACTTCTTGGCGACCAGCTGTATCATATAGCTACCGTCGTATTATCGCAGAATAATATTAATTCATGTCTTTTTATTTCGTACATACATAGCATATGCACTGATTCCCAAAAGCAAACTACCAATCAATATCATCAGGATGTAACGTGAGCCGGTTTGGGAGAGCAAGCTGGTTGTTGAGGTAGTTTGTATAGAAGGATTATTTTTCTGATATGATGCCCGGAGGATATTATTAAAAGGACTTACGTTCATCCGATCAATTACATCAATAGCTGGGCCTCCGCTGTAAGCAAAAATCTGTCCGAGCTGTGCCCAGCCGATTGAATCTAACTGGGACGGATTTCCAATAAAGTAACTGGTAAAAGAATCTGGTGCGGAATTCGTTGTAAAGCGGAAAGTGCTTTCTATCATTTCATTGGCTGCTAGAGAGGTATCACTGCCAGTATATGCACAATAGAAAATACTATAATCCATGTGATTCGCAAATAACGGCGTTAATCCAGCTGAATTTGGACCAGTCCATATACAGTTTAAATCGGGATTGCTTTGTGATAGATACGTAAGATTAGGCGGTATAAAACCAATTATGATACTTGTGACCAGAGGGTTAATACCAGCCCCTGTAAAAAGAGTTGGGTCGATGGTGCTTGGGCCCAAATTTACGTACCGCATCGTATAATTCAACGTTGAACCAGGTGTAACCGCTTGTGGATTATCAAGTCCGCCTGTGAGTGTCGTATCCGCCACCTCACTGAACGCCCTCGCGTAGTTATTGAGAGGGTTACTGCTCAACTGATCGATCATGTCCGTGCCTCCAGCAAAAATAACACTAAAGCTAGCTATATCCGGATCACCAACATCCGGCTGAACGATCATATGATTCGTAAAGGTTGGCGTCGTCAGATCGACTACTGTGGCAGACAGTGTATAGGTGACTGTTTGTCCGGCCGCTAAGGTGTCGTTGCCAGTGTGTGCACACACGGTAACACTATGATCAGTGTGGTTAGCCAGCAGCGGGCCAAAGAATGCCGCTGAACCCGGTCCATAATCTTGACAGGTAATATTCGGCCCAGAAATACCACTATATTGGAGTTGAGGGGGAAGAATATCCACGAATAAATAATTACTACCAGGGACCGTACTATTTAAGGTCGATAAATCTAGGTCATCTGGCCCATCGTTGGTGATTTTTATCTCATACTGTAATACATTGCCGACGCTTTTATCTTGAGGATTCATGATCCGTTTAGTCGCTCTTATATCTCGTGATGGCGCTGGCGTTGCTCCCACTCCCCCAAACTCACTACTTGCCCCAAAGCCGCTAGGGGTGCTGGGGTTTATCTCAGTGGCAGTCAGTGCGAGGTTGGTATGACCTGTACCTGCTAGGGTGGTAGAGAAGGCTTCTAGTCCACTGCCGGTATGAGTAATATTCATAAAGCCTATATAGGTTTGACCTTCGCCTATGCCTGAACTATCTGGTGTGGTGTTAGAAAAGAACTCTATCCGATAATTTCCCGCAGGGGCATCAAGGCTAAACTCAACATCGGTATTACCAGCTGTTTCAGTGATGTTGGTATAGCCAGGACTATTGAGTAAGCCATTAGAGCCAGTATCACCATCACCTGCATCGTTAATCTCATGGATATTATTGCCATTAAGATCAATACCAATGCCTTGATTGTTATAGATGCTGTTTTGCAGGATAGCAACATTTTGGACAGCGTTGGTGGTGGAGATGCCATGAGCACCGGTTGTTATCCACTGAGTTCTGGTAGTATTATGAATCGTATTATACCGAATATATATGTCGTGACTTGTGTCATCAATACTGACAGCTGCGCGGCCGATAAAATTAGAAAAGGCAGTGCTATTATCATTCATAACACCAAAATTATTATACAAAACAGCTATATTAGTCGAAGGTGTGTTCGTAGCTGAAGAATTTCGAATAACCAGCGATCCATTATCATTACCAGCAACAATATTGCCTTGAGCCTGCGCATTACCTCCGATAGTTGCACCAGTTACACCTTCGAGTACTATACCTCCGCCATAGACAGGTGCACCGACGCCTGCCCAGTTATTAATCACCCAGTTAGAAGCAAAGGTGAGGTTAGTAGTGTCTTTTGCGTACAAAGCACCATTTGTGTTGTAAGCGATATAATTACCAATATTATTGAGTGAATCGCCTATTCTTACACCGCTTGTGTATTGAGCTATTTCAATGCCCACGCCATCTCCTGGTGGCGGATCAGTTAAGCCATTGGCGGTAAGAGGTGCAACACTGTCAAAGGCTATGCCAATATTATTCCCAGCAATAAATGCATTACTACTACTGTTAGCTATGGTGCCTTGTAGTTCAATACAACTATCCCCACAGCGGCCAATAACATTTCGATCGTTCGGCGTACTTCCTCCTACTTGAACATCGTCAGAAGAGGTAATTAATATTCCACCTCCATAGCCACCGCCTGCGCCATTTCCCCAATAATGATCAAATCCATTTTGAATTACACCGATATAATTTCCTGTTAGCGTCAGTCGATCGCTATTTGTAGCAGTAATTTGGTGGCCGCTATAAGCAGTAATTGCAAGACCGCGTATAGTGACATCATTAGATTGTATAATTATCCCCCCGTTAAGGGCGTCGATGCCGATACGGATTGTCCCATTTAGTGGTTCTGGCCACACTTTGGTATTCTCCTCCGCATCTCCCTGTGTGTAGCCATCAACCAGGACACTTTCGGTT
>CAZJUR010000007.1:0-51870 GCA_964549525.1 uncultured Candidatus Saccharibacteria bacterium
AAAGTGGTACGCGAGCTGGGTTCAGAACGTCGTGAGACAGTTCGGTTTATATCCGGTATGGACGTCAGGAAATTTGAAGAGATCTACCCCTAGTACGAGAGGACCGGGGCGGACGAACCTCTGGTGTATCGATTGTGGCCACCTGCCGCATTGTCGAGTAGCTACGTTCGGAAGGGATAAGCGCTGAAAGCATATTAAGCGCGAAGCCTACTCTAAGATAAGATTTCCCTATGAGGACACTGAAAGACGATCAGTTTGATAGGTGCAAGGTGGAAGTATGGCAACATATGGAGCTGAAGCATACTAATAGTCCCATTGCCTTTTTATGACCCAAGATTTTTGCATCGTATTTTATCTGCCGACTGGCCGAGCCAGTCGTCTGTAAAACACTTGAGGCGAGCTACGGCGTTGAAAACTGTGTTGCTCGCCAGCAGTACTATATGTACAGCTGGCTGCGCTACTCGTTTTCGCCTTGCAGCTCATCCTCATGCAATAAATCTTGGTTTCCATCGTAAGATGGACAGACTTGACTAGTAATTGGTGAAAAGAATTCACCTATGTTCAATCTTTTACAATTTGGTGAACATCGATGTCGAATTTAGCGCTGCGACTCATGAAAAAAGAGCAGCTCACGTGATGAGAGAAAACGGAGTTTTGTCTCATAAGCGAAGCGTTAGATTCGGTGTCCATGGCGCTGGGGAAACACCTGTTACCATTCCGAACACAGAAGTTAAGCCCAGTAGCGGCGATTATACTGCCACAAGCGGGAAACTAGCACGATGCCGAATTATATAGAAGCCCTCCTCAAAGGAGGGTTTTTATTTTCTCTTACAAATTAAAAACACCCTCTCGCAAAGGGTGTTTTTTTGATAACTTACTCAGTTCATATCTATAATATCGCACGATATGCATAAATGCAACTCTATTTGTATCATAATATATATATTCGTAAATATTGACAATTAGCATAAGCTGTGATATATTAATATATAACACATATCATGTGTGAGATAAAGAGGGTCGAACAGAGAATATCTGTCGACTTTTTAATGTATCTAAAGGAGTTATATATGGCAGGAACCACACTTGGCGGTAAAAAAGCCGCAGAACAAAATAAAAAGCGACACGGTAGCGATTTTTATGCTCGAATTGGTCGTAAAGGCGGTCAAAACGGTCACACTGGCGGTTTTGCAGCTAATCGTGAACTTGCTCGCAAGGCAGGTGCAAAAGGCGGTCGTATTTCGCGTCGTCGAAAATCAGCTTCAGTAGCTTAAGCGGCAGCTGTAGCGTTACTGCGAGCACTGTTACGACGACGATTATGTGCCGCAACTTCCCACTGACACCGACAGTTTAGACACTGGTAGGTGTCAGTTTTTATTTGAATGCCGGGAACGTTGCATGAATCACATAGACTTCGACGGTGGAGCCAATCACGATACGTGTCCAGTGCGTCCTCTTTTTCGTCATCGGTGATAGTAATACCAAATTTTGGCGCTAGGGTGTGTTGAGCATAGTGCCACGCACTTGACTCCATCTGTAGCCGATCTATGTCAGTTTCATACTGGGTATGGCCAAGTAAGGCGTGGGCAAGCTCATGAAGCAATGAAGCGGCATTTTCCTCAGTCGAATTATAATAAATGGTTGCAGATCGAGCCGACCACCGAAATTCTTTACCAGGCACGAATCGAAAAGCTGGATAGGCTTCTCGAAGCGTTTTAAGCAAGTTGTTGCGTGGCATAGACGTGGCATCCATATAAAACTGCTTCTTCAGGGTGTTTTGCTGCTACAATTGTCGGACAATCTATAAATGTCGAGAGATTTTCGGCAACTATTGTCTGTAATGGCTGGTGAAATTTCTGAAAATGTGTACCAATACTCCCGCCAATGATGATAATAGTTGGTTGTAAAACAGGGATTAACGCATATAGTCCGCGAGCAATTTTATCGGCGATTTCTTCCCACGTTTGGCGATCATGAATATCACGAGCATATTTTCCGTACGTTTCATAAATAGCCCTACCACTTGCAAAATATTCCCATACTTGGAGTAATCCATCGTATTCTAGCAGCATATGACCACCTTCGCTGGTTCGTAATTCTGGATCAATATATCCGTGAGTAATAACTCCTGTGCCTATACCAGTACTGATAGTCACATAGAGGGCTTTATATGGTAAGGGGGTACGACTATGCGTTTCTCCCAGTCCAGCAAGGTTCGCATCATTTTCAAGAAAAACTGGTCCTTTATACGACAGTTTTTTGCGCAGTAATTCGATAATAGGAACGTTTTGCCAGCCGAGATTAGGGCACTGCAAAATGATTTGATCTTTTATGGAGCCGGGTATGGCAATGGAAAGGGCAGTTATTTTTTTAATATCATAGTTTGTGGTAATAAGCTCAGCTAATATCTCGAGGTATTGCTGAGGATTTTTAGGGGTTTCAAAGCGATGTTTTTTATGTAAGCGGCGATTGTCAGAAAAGGCTGCCACGAGCGTCTTTGTCCCTCCGGTATCAACTGCCACAATCATATATCTTAGTATAGCATTTATTATCTAAAGCCCTGTCCGAATTGACAAAACAAGCATAAGTATTGCATTATTTCTTTAAATGTTCTATAATAAGAAGATAAGGAAAAATAATATATATGGCACAGTATAAACCCTATGAAACGCGCCCGACTTCTCTCATAAGTTTTATTATTATTGGGATTGTACTTGCGGGATTACTGCTAGCCGGTGTCTTTTTCGGCAAAAAATATATTTTGTCAGCCCAACAACCAAGTGATGGAAAGGCTGTGGCAGAAAAAGTACAAAAAAGCCAAGATGAAATCAATAAACGATTAGCAGAACAGAAACGACGAGATGCACAGAAAAAGGCCGCAGCTGAACAAGCTGAAAAAGAACGTGAAGCCCGAATTGCCGCTCAAAAAGCAGCCGAAGAAAAGCGAATCGCTGATGAAAAAGCGGCGCAAGCACAAGCTGCACAGCAATCTCAGCCACCCGTTCAAACACAACCGCCTGCTACTACACCTTCTCATGTTGCTTCTACGGGTCCAGAGGATACACTCCTGACTCTTGTGGGAATCATTGCGTTAAGCTACGCAGGTTATGGCTATTTTCGTTCACAACGTGATATACAAAAAAAGAACAGTTAGTTCCGTATCTTTGACTTCTCCTTAGAAACAGCGTACAATAAAGAGTGATTTTTATAGTGTAGTCAGAACCAAAGGGCTGCGACTATAGGAAAATATTATTTAAGAAGGGAGTTATAGGGCAAGAACTGGCTGTTGATACAGTCTCTTGCTGAAAAAAGACCTATGGCAAAAGCCACAACAATAACAATGGATGATTTATTGGCGAATGAGCATGTAGCTGCTTTGTCGCCCGGTGATACAGTAGAAGGTACTGTTTTATCATTAAAAAAACATGAGGCATTGATTGATCTCGGTGCGCAAGGCGTGGGCATGGTGCCCCGACGAGAAATTGGATTTAATAGAAATCTTTCGGAAGGCGATAGCGTGACGGCAAGTGTGGTAGATCCAGAGCTTGAAAATGGCTACTCGCTTCTTAGTCTTCGTAAAGCCGCTAAAGATAAAGGCTGGGATGACGTTATTGCCGCTAAAGAAGCAGCAACAATATTAGAACTGAAACCATATGATGCAAATCGCGGCGGATTACTCATCGAGTTTGAAGGTGTACGTGGATTTCTACCAGTATCACAATTATCGGCAGAGCATTATCCTCGCGTAGGTAGTAGCGACAAAGATGAAATCTTACAGCGTCTCAATGCGCTTACGCAGCAAACCATGAAACTATGCATCTTGGATGCTGATCGAAAAGCAAATAAACTTATTTTTAGTGAAAAAGAAGCAATCAAAGATGGTCTAGCTGCTCGATTTGAAAAACTGACAATCGGCGACACCATTGACGGTGTAGTAACTGGTGTAGTAGATTTCGGTGTATTTGTGAATGTCGAAGGTATTGAAGGACTTATACACATCTCTGAAATTAGTTGGGAGCGCGTCAGTAACCCTAGTGATTATGTAAAGATTGGACAAACGGTTCAAGCGAAAATTATTGCTATAGACAAAGATCGCCTCAGTCTGAGTATGAAACAACTTAGTGAAGATCCGTGGCTCAGTGAAGTTGAGAAATTTAAAAAAGGTGACAAAGTAGAAGGAACCGTAACGCGTATTACGCCATTCGGTGCTTTTATCCAGATCTCGCCAGCTGTAGAAGCGTTAATTCATGTCAGTGAATTAGGCAAAGAAGACGCTGATCCTGAAAAAGTCTTTACGCTCAACGAACGAAAAGAATTTGTGGTGCTTGAAGTGGACAAAGAGAATCGTAAGATTGCTCTAGGGCTCAAATCGGCTACAAAGAAAAAATAAATTCCATTAGTATGCAAGAAAGGAGGCACTCGTTATGGCAGACAAAGTTATTACACTCACTGACACTATTACTGTGGGCGAGCTTGCCGATCAGCTTGCTATCCCAGTTGCGCGTCTAGTCGGCGAACTCTTTAAAAACGGCATTATGGCTACCGTCAATCAACGGATTGACTTTGAAACTGCTCAAATTATTGTCGAAGAACTTGATCTTGACGTTACGCTGGAGAAAAAAGCCCAAGATGTTGTCCAGCGAGAGGAGCGGACTCTCAGTAAAACCGCGCAGTCGCGTCCGCCGATTGTGGCTGTGATGGGGCATGTTGATCATGGAAAAACAAGTCTCCTTGATGCAGTGTTAGATACTACTGTGGCCAGCCGCGAAGCAGGCGGGATCACTCAGCATATTAGCGCTTATCAAACCGAACGGAATGGCCGCAAAATCACGCTTCTCGATACACCAGGTCATGAAGCTTTTTCAGCTCTCCGACAACACGGCGCTGCTTTGACAGATGTAGTTATCATTGTGGTGGCAGCGGATGATGGCGTCAAACCACAAACTGTAGAAGCAATTAAATTTGCTCAAGCAGCCCACGCTCAAGTTGTCGTTGCGATTAATAAAATCGATAAAGAAGCTGCAGACGTTAATCTCGTTAAAACTCAGCTCGCGTCTGAGCACGGCTTAAACCCTGAAGAATGGGGTGGCGACACGGTGATGGTGGAGGTGAGTGCAAAACAGGGTACTAATATCGATAAACTTCTTGATATGGTGCTGCTGGTAGCCGATATCGAAGATCTTAAAGCTGATATTGATACACCGGCTGAAGGGTTGGTAATCGAGTCACATATGGAACAGGGAAAAGGTGCGGTGGTGCGCCTTCTTGTAGAGCATGGCGTGCTGAATGTAGGACAGTTTTTGATTGCGGGTTCAACGTATGGAAAAATTCGGACATTACAAGATTACGCCGGTGCTCCTTTAAAAGATGCTGGCCCAGCAACGCCAAGTATTGTGACGGGCTTTAAGCAGCTGCCCCAATTTGGTGATCATTTTGAGGTGGTAGCATCCGAAAAAGAAGCTCGTCTCAAGGCTTCGCAATATAAACAAGACGCCAGCAAACAACTATCAAGTGCTACTGTCACGGGTACAGACCTCCTAAATATGATGAATAAACAGCGCGAAGTACAGTATCTCAATGTGATTATTAAAGCCGATGCACAAGGTTCGCTCACTTCAATTAACGATAGTCTCAAGCTACTTGAAAATGACGAATTAGCTGTGCAAGTAGTTAGTTCAGGAATTGGCGATATTTCAGAAAACGATGTTCATCAAGCCGTGTCTAGTCAGGCAGTTATCTATGGTTTTAGTGTCCAGCTACCTATAGCCGTAAAACGGGTGGCAATGCGTGATAATGTCTCAGTAAAGCTGTATAAAGTCATTTATGAACTGCTCGATGACGTGCGCGATCAATTAGAAGCAATGCTTGAGCCTGAAGTGATCGAAACTGAAGTAGGATCACTCGAGGTGCAAGGCGTATTTAAGACAGGTAAAAATGATAGTATCTGCGGCGGCAAAGTCCTCAAAGGGAAAATTATTCCTCAGTCATATGCACGAATTCATCGAGGTAAGGAGTTATTGATGGAAGTAGAAATCGAAAATGTCCAACGCCAGCAACAAGAAGTAAAAGAAGTTTTTGAAGGTGAGATGTGTGGTCTGCGACTTAAAACTCCTGGAAAAATTCCTCTAGAGGAAAAAGATGTCCTCACGGTCTTCACGAGAGAATTAAAAAAACGTACCCTCGCTTCTTAGTTTGCGTGGTATAGTAGACATATAACATAATCAGTAAAGGAACGCATTTCATGTTTCAACTCGACGATCAATTCTTGCAAACAGTTGGTCTTGGGAATTTACCGGACGATCAAAAGCAAGCTTTTTTGCAACATACCTATGAAACACTGGAGGAAAGAGTCGGCATGCGGCTAGCTAGCAGTCTGAGCGAAGCGCAACTTGAGGAATTTGAGGCATTTGCTTCGCAAAATGAAGAGAAAACCTATGCCTGGCTTGATACGAATGTGCCTGATTATAAGAATCAAGAAGATTATAAGCAACTTTCAGCAAGTGCGCCTGAAGGAGTCACACCACTTATGATTGCAGCTGAATATGCGTCGGTGCGTTGGCTAGAAATCAATAGTCCAAATTATCGCCAAGTAGTAGCCGAAGAATTGACCAAACTACGAGATGAAATTATTGCAAGTAAAGATCAAATAGGTCAAGCTTCGGGTAACTCAACCGAATCTAACGAAGGCTCTTCTTCAGACCAATCTGATGATGCTCCATCGCCAACACCGCAAGAAGAGCAGCAAAACACTCCGCCACCACCACCTCAGGCGTAACCGCGTAAAAACGCTTCACCAGACATTGTTTTTCCATGTGGTGTCATAAGTTCTTCAATAACAAGGTAACCCCCGTCGTTTGCTGGAATAGATAGTTTACGAGGCGCTAGATGAGAAGAGGCGTGTGCTTTTAAAATAATACAGTTTTGCTCATGTATAGTTAGACGACTACGAGGAAAGCCTAAAAATGCACGTACATGCCGCTCCATATATTCAGCTGACATTGTAGCAGGATTGAGTTCGCTGTCTTTTTTAGACAATAATTTGCAGTACGTAGCGGCTGTATCATCTTGTTTTTGTAGCTTACATTCGCCTGAAATGATGCGCGGCAAGATCTCCACGAGTATTTCTGCGCCCATTTTTCCCAACGTTTCATATAGTTCAGGCTTAGTCTCGGTACCAGAAAGTGACAAGGATGTTTGATAAAAAATTGGCCCTGCGTCCATATCTGTTGCGATCTTCATAATACTTACACCAGTTTGACTATCACCGTGCAAAATTGCTGATTCAATAGGGGATGGCCCTCTATATTTGGGGAGAAGTGATGGGTGAACATTGATGATGCCCTGAGGAAATAAATCAATAATATGACGGGGAATAATTTTTCCATAGCTCACCAAAACTCCTATGGGATCCTCTAGTTTTTGAACGAAAGGAATAATTTCATCGATGTGGTGTGGCTGTAAACAATCAATCCGATATTCTTCTGCTAACTGTTTTACCTCTGGAGAATATTTTTTCAGATTTCTTCCGCGTGCACTGTCGGGTTTCGTGATGATTAAATCAACAGTAATTTCGGCATCATGCAATGCCCGAAGATTACATGCACTAAATGCCTCAGTCCCAAAGAAGACGATTGGTTGCGATATCTTTTTCATAGTCTAACTTCTGAAGCTCTCCTTTGTCATCAAGAGTGTAAAATGAATCTGGTTGGGTTTTAATATGATCTATAAAAACTATCCCATTAATATGGTCTATTTCATGCTGTAAAACGCGTGCTAAAAAGCCTTCGGCTTTAAGGCGTATTTCATTACCGTCTGTATCAAGCGCCTTCACTTTCACTTTTTCATAGCGTGGTACTTTTCCGTATATATCTTTTACACTCAGACAACCTTCAAAATCCTCAATGAGCTTGCCTTCATATTTTATAATCTTCGGATTAATCAGTGCCGTAAACTTCTTTGAGGCTTTATCTTCCATATCACTACGAATAACTACTACTCGTTTCAACCGGTCAATTTGTACAGCAGCCAGTGCGGCTCCAATCTCGTGTGGGCGTGATTTTTCCCAGTCAAGGGTAGCCTCTTGCATTTCTTTAATGAGTGTCAACGTAGCTTCATCGCAGGTTGCTTTAGTCGATTTTTTGCGTAGATGAGGGTGAGGAAGGGTAATAATATCTTCTTTTTTCATGTATGTCTAGTATATCAAATTACAGGAGAGATTGGGGATCAATATCGACTTGCCATTTGGCAGGAGGAATATGGGGCAACAATTTTTTTAATTCGCTTCGAGATTTACTTTTAATAACGATCTGCCAGCGAAAATTACCGCCCACTTTTTCATAAAAAGCTGGAGTAGGAGGAGTGATAATCAGCTCCGGAACTTTGTATTGCTGCAGCATCCTATAGAGTTTTTTTGCTGCTTGTTCGGCGCCAGTTTCAGATGCATATTGACAGCGAAGCTTCATGAGAAATGCAAATGGCGGCAGTAGTGCACGACGTCTCACCAAAATACTATGTTGATAAAAACTCTTATAATCTTTGCGGAGTGCTGTAGTGATTGCGATATGGTCAGGCTGATATGTTTGAACAATAATTGTACTCATTTGATTTGATCGACCAACTCTTCCCATAGTTTGAGATAAAAGCTGAAAAACTCGTTCTTCACTCGTAAAATCTGGCATAGTCAGTCCGGCATCAGCCTGAATAATTCCAACAACCGACAGCTTCGGAAGATCCAGCCCTTTGGCTATGATTTGCGTACCGATGATAATATCGATCGTGCCATCATATAGTGCTTGATACTGAGTATGTAAGGCATCGTCTTTTTTATTATCACCATCAAAGCGTGCAATCTTGACATTTTTAAATAGTTTGGTGATTTCCGCTTCAATTCGTTTGGTACCGATACCCTTGTGAATAATCTGAGCGTGCTGGCACTCTGGACAAACCTTTGGGACGGTGTGACGCACACCGCAGCTATGACATACTAGCTGATACTGATCAGCATGAAGATTCATTGGTATATGACACTGGTTGCACGTAGCTGTCCAGCCGCAGTTTTCACATAACGTATATGGTGCGCTGCCCCGCCGATTATGAAACAAAAGCACTTGGGTTTTATTGTGCAAAGCTCTGTCGATGGCCTCTAATAGTTTCGTCGATAAAAACGAGTGCTGAGAAAATTCAGATTTATTTTTATAATCAATAACGGCTATTTCGGGCTTCGTATACGATTGAGCGGGTGATGAAATAGTGATGATGGATTGATTGGTTCGCTGAGCGAGGTAGTAGTCGCTTATAAGGGGTGTGGCACTTCCAAGTACTAATCGAGCCTTATGATGATTTGCTACTATGCGGGCAACCCGCGTGGTCTGATAACGAGGTGATTGATCTTGCTTGTAGCTGGGTTCGTGGCATTCATCGATTACGATCAAGCCAATCGACTGCAAGGGCAGAAAGAGTGCGGAACGTGGCCCTATCACTACCAGCGGTGTGTTACTTTCTAAACAACGTAACCATACGAGATGTCTTTCACGTTCGGTCATTTGGGAGTGTGTGACAATCACCTCTGTAAAAAAATGCTTAAATTCAGCCACTAGTTGTGAAGTTAAGGCAATCTCTGGCACTAAAATAATGATTGATTTTTTTTCACGAAAAATTTTTTGAGCAACTTCAATGTACACTGCGGTTTTACCTGAGCCTGTAACGCCATGAAGTAAAGATGTTGTCTCGGTATTTTGAGTGATTTTCTTTACAGCTTGCTGTTGTTTGAGAGTGAGTTGAAATGTCTTTTTTTTGCGGACTACGTGATTTTCAACAGATTTTTCAGGTCGTCTTTTTTTCTCAAGTCCACGAGGCAATAAGGTTTGCCATATAGCAGAAACTGGACTATCGTAATATTCCTTGAGCCAATCGGCGGTTTTCAGAAGGGGGACGGGAAGTGGTGTTGAAACCAATGTTTCTATAATGGGTTTGGTGGGGAAAGAAGGCTTCGTTACAGCTTTAATGACAATTCCCACCACTACTTTATTACCGACGCTGATTTGTACTATACTGCCAATTTTAAGTGATTTTTGGCTATGATAGGTAAAATATCCTTCACTATGTAAGCGTTTTGTCGGAGCAATCACATAAAATCTCATATCTCTAGTATAATTGATGCTATGTCAATGTATTTTAAAACTCGTAAAGAAGCCGGTTTTCGTATGATTGAACATCTTGCAAAATACAAATATGAAGACTCCGTTCTGGTAGCGCTTAATGAAGGCGGAGTGTTGGTTGGTGAGCCGATTGCAACGCATTTTAACTGTTTACTGACCATGCTGGTACGGGAAGACGTGCTCATTCCTGGCGAACCAGAGGCGTTTGGTAGCGTTACGCAAGACGGAGCGCTCAGCTACAACCATCAATATAGCGACGGAGAGCGAGAAGAATGGTACAACGAATATCACGGTAATATTGAGGAGCAAAAACGCGAAAAGTTTCAAAAAATTAATCGACTTTTAGGTGATATTGGTTTACTTAATATCGACATGATTAAGAACAAAACAGTCATTCTAGTGGCTGATGGACTCATCGGTACATCGGAACTCGATACGATGTCAGATTTATTGAAGCATGTCGTGGTCACCAAAACAGTCATTGCAACGCCACTAGCTAATGTGGCGGCAGTTGATCGCATGCATATTATTGCAGACGAGCTTTGTATTATTAATGTGTATGATGATCTACTTGATATCGAGCATTACTACGATGAAAAAACCATGCCAAGCCGCGAAGAACTCATCAAAAAACTACAAGCTGGTATATTATTGTGGCAATAATGTGGTTGAATCGATAACCAAAAGACTGTAGAATAAAAAGCAACACTAGTAGCAAGACTAAAGGGAGATGAAAGAAACGATGTTGGACGTTTTTATTACCAGCCGAGTGCGCCGAAAAATTGTAGTTGTGTATGCGAAATACCCAGATTTTAAAACGCATGTACGAGGTCTCGCCAAACTTATCAAGGAAGATCCAGGTAATATCCAACGTGAATTAAAACGACTTGAAAAAGTAGGCTTTCTCAAAAGCGAAAAACAGTCTAACACCAAAATATACTCGACCAATAAGACATTTTCGATCTTTAAAGAATTACAAAACATTGTCATAAAATCACAACAAGCACAAAGTGCTCGTACGAAGCGTTCGACCACAACCGAACCGCATGTCTCATAAAGAAATCATTAAACATCTTCTCCACGCACGAGGCCTCAAAACAACTCAGGCACAACAAGATTTTCTTCAGCCTTCATACGAAAATCTCGCAGATCCATTCCTGCTTCCTGATATGGAAATAGCTTGTACACGAATAGCAGAGGCGATACAAAAAAAACAAAAAATTGCTCTATATGGTGATTACGATATTGATGGACTGAGTGCCACAACGCTTTTACAAGATTTTTTTACGTCAATTCATGTAGATGTCCTCGCATTTATTCCAAATCGGTTTGACGATGGCTATGGTCTCAATAAGACGGCGCTTAAAAATCTTCACAAAAAAGGCATACAATTACTTATTACTGTAGATTGTGGAACACAAAGCGTAGAAGAAGTTTCATATGCACATTCGCTGGGGTTAGATATTATCATCACGGATCATCATATGGTTGGAGAGAGTCTTCCGGCTGCGGTTGCAGTCATAAACCCAAAGCGGACTGATCATACTTACCCCTTTCGAGATTTTTCCGGAGTAGGGGTAGCATTTCAGTTGGTTCGTGCGCTACAGGCTCAGAAAATTGGCCCTAAGGACGGGCAGGAAAAATGGTTGCTTGATCTAGTTGCGCTTGGTACGATTTGTGATATCGTGAGTCTCACCGGAGAAAATCGCATACTTGCAAAATGGGGCTTAGAGGTTATGAAAAAAACTCGGCGACCTGGACTTCGTGCACTGCTTGCAGTGGCAAGAATTGAGCCAAAGGACATAACGGCACGAAGCGTTGGTTTCGGATTAGGCCCGCGTTTAAATGCTAGTGGTCGTCTAGAAACTGCGCAACTAAGTCTCGATTTATTAACCTGTACGGACATGCAAACAGCCTTCCAGCTAGCACAACGACTTGATAAGTTAAATACGAAGCGACGACAAGAACAGCAAAATATTTTTGAGATAGCTAAAGAAAAAGCTCAAGCTCGCAGCCAAGATAACGTCTTGGTATTGTCAGATCCAGCCTGGAATCACGGCATCAACGGCATCGTAGCGTCAAAACTGATGGAGTTATATAAAAAGCCTGTTTTCGTTCTGCAGGAAATTGGTCAAGAAACTAAAGGTTCAGCGCGAAGTTTTGGCGATTTTTCGGTGGGGGAGGCGGTATCAGCTGCTAAACAATATATCACGACCGGTGGGGGTCATCATGCAGCTGCTGGGGTGACCTTGCCGACTAAAAATATTGACGCTTTTCGTACAAAAATTAATCAATTTTATTCTGATTTACAGCTCAAAAACCAAGAAAATTTTCTCAAACCAACCGCAGATATTGCGCTCGAGGACATCTCACTCCTCGATGAAGAGTTAGTCGAGCTGCTTTATCAACTAGAACCATATGGTAATGACAATCCGCAACCTATTTTTCTTTTACCACGTATGACTGTTACAAATGTGTATATCATGGGTGATAGTAAACAACACATAAAACTGACCCTTACAGATAACAATACTGCCTCGATCCAAGCAGTTGCATTCTCCGCCCCTGAACATTTCTTTGTGACAACAGGCGATATATGTAGTATTTGGATGACAGTAAGTATAAATGAATGGCGTGGCAATCGAGCGGTCGAGGGCCGGCTTATCGAACTAGTGGTTATTTAGAATTGTCTATCTCATGTTTGCTGCCATTGCAAGTGCTACCGGACCCTCTCCAGGCTGAACAACGACGAACCCTTCACCATTAAATTCCATTTGAAAAGCTTCTCCAGAACCGCGGCCGACTAAAGCGCCAGCTTTCATGGTACTTACCATTTTTGTTTGCAAATTTGTTGTCCATGCGATAAGACAGCCAACGTCAACACGTGTTGGCTGATCGATTTTCAATACAACGGGCTGCCCAAAGCTTGTGAGAGCTGCATTGCCGCTTCCTGTGAGAGTAATGTTAAAAATCCCACCTCCTGCAACAAATCCCATCACACCAGCTTTAATACGATTAATATCCCATCGCAAACTTGATTCAAATGAAAGTAAATTGCTGCCATTAATAGAGAGCTGCTCATTTTCTAATTCAATAACATATACTTCTGAGCCGTTATCAGCCAAAAAAAGATCACCTTGACCTGAGCATTCCATCAGCGGTAAACTCTCACCAGTTAAAACTTTTTTTACGAAACGACCAACACCTCCCCCATGAAATTTGAAATCGATATTACCTTGATATGCCGCCATCGAGCCTTGTTTAGCAAAAACACTTCCATCGAGATTTACCAAAAGCATATGTGGGTTCTGCATAACAAAATGCTTATGCTCTTCGCTAGTATTTTCAGTTTTTTCAAAAAGCGTACTTTTCATAATTTCTCCCCCTTTTTAAATTATTTAATTACAGTATACATGACAGCATACCGTAAAGGAGTTGTTGTTTTATGCCATCTCTGTTATAATTATTTGCTATGGTACAAGTAACGCGAAAAGATGAGAAAGAAGCGAATGAAAATATCATTCGACGATTTAATCGTAAAGTTTTACAAAGCGGTGTGTTAGCAGTTGCAAAGACTAATCAACGGTTTGCGAAAGACATCAGTAAAACAGAACGAAGAAAAAAAGCAATTATCAGAAAAGAACGTCGTGCGGAAAAAGCTATGAAAATTCGCATGGGAATTCGCTAAATTGTGAGCGCAGTAGGTTTAAAAGATAGATTATCTGCTGATATTAAAGCTGCTATGTTAGCACGCGATAGCTTTGTTACAGACACGCTAAAAGGCCTCAAAGCCGCGATACTAAACGAAGAAATTCAGCTCAATAAACGAGACGTTGGATTGAGTGATGCAGAGATCGAAACCCTGTTTGCTCGAGAGGCTAAGAAGCGTTTAGAAGCTGCTGCCTTATATGAATCAGGTGCGAATAAAGAAATGGCGCAAAAAGAGCGACAGGAACATAAAATAATTTTAGGCTATCTTCCGAAGCAGCTGGATGAAAAAGAAATTCAAACGATTATCGCTGAAGTAATCCAATCAACAAGTGCAAAATCTATCCAGGATATGGGTAAGGTTATCGGTGGTGTCAAAGCAAAAACCGGCACGTCTGCTGATGGTGCTGTGGTTGCAAGACTCGTCAAAGACGCGTTACAATAACAAACAAGAATATAGCAAAGGAAATAATGTATGATTTTATTTTTCGGTCCCACTGGGGCAGGGAAGAGTGTGCAAGGACAAATGCTCGCAGTTCGTCAAGGCTGGAAATGGCTTTCTACCGGTGAAATGCTTCGGGCAAGTAATGATCCAGAAGTTATATCAATACTTAAATCAGGCGAATTAGTGAGTGACGAGCTGACCTACGAGGTTTTTGATACAGCTATTCAGGAATCTAAAGCGAAAAAATATGAAAAAATTATTGTAGATGGGTTTCCGCGTACAAAAAAACAAGCCGAATGGCTGGCAGAATATATGGAAAAAGCCGGAGAAGAGATCGAACTCGTTATTGTTTTGGAAGTACCTGAAAGTGAAATTACAAAACGCTTAGAAAAACGCGGCAGAATGGAAGATACACCCGAAACGATCACGCGAAGAATGAATATATATCGGCAAAAAATGTACCCAATATTAGGAACACTGGCTGAAGATGGCATCAAAATTGTTCATATTGACGGCACGGGAACCGCGGGTGAAGTGCACGACAGAATATTTAGTGAAGTTTATGACACGCTACAAAGGAATTCGTAGATACGAGCATGTACACTCGAGTAAAAAACGCTGAAGAAATAGCTCACATGCGAACCAGCGGCGAAATTACAGCTTATATTCTCGCCCAAATTCATCAGATCGCCCAAGAAGGTATAACCGGGAACGAGATTGATGATTTTGTTAAAAAAGAAGCTATTTTAGCAGGAGTACAATGTGCATTTAAGGGTTACAATGGGTTTCCCGGGCATATTTGTATATCTAAAAATGATGAAGTAGTACACGGCATCCCTGATGATACACCATTTAAAAAAGGTGATCTCATCAGCTTTGATTTTGGTATTGCCTGTCATGGTATGATCACTGATAGCGCCTTTACTATGGTGATTGGCCAAGAAATACCACACGAAACAAGACGCTTGATTGAACAAACTGAAGCGAGTTTGTACGCTGGTCTTGAGGCGATCCAAGCAGGTGGTAAAGTAGGGGATATATCAAGCGCAATTCAACAAGTATTATCAAGTGCGAAATTAGGCATTTTTAAGGAACTAGTTGGTCACGGTGTGGGGCATGAAGTGCACGAACTACCAGATATCCCTAATTATGGTCAAGCCGATCGTGGCTTTACACTGGAAAAAAATATGACTATTGCCATCGAGCCAATGGCAGCACTGGGTAAAGCGCACATTAAAACCGACGACGATGGGTGGACTATTCGAACGATTGACAGTAGTTTAGCTGCCCATTTTGAGCACACTGTTTTGGTCCTCGATCAAGGATGTGAAATTTTAACAGCACTATAATTCTCAAAATTATCACGATTTTTGAGAACGATCGTCACTATGATCGTGATAGTTTATAAATGATAGTAAAAAAACAGAGAAGTCACTAATAGGTGATATGTTGCGCGAAATGACCACAAGCGATATAGTATAAACATTATGCAGGAACTTTCACGCTACGCTGTCGGACTCGATATAGGTACTTCTACGGTTCGATGTGTGGTAGCTCATCGAGAAAGCGGCTCCATGCAACCGACTATCATTGGTTTGAGTGAAGTGCCCAATAATGGCTTGCGTAAAGGAGTGGTTGTTAATTTAGTTAATGCCGCTCAAGCAGTTGATAAAGCGCTCGAAGAAGTAGAGCGAACAAGCGGTCATCAAATTACTACTGCCACAGTCAATGTTAACGGTACCCATGTGCTAGGTATGTCCTCCAAAGGTGTGGTAGCGGTAGGTTCGAGTGGACACGAGATCAATGAACAAGATCTTGCGCGAGTAGAAGATGCAGCCACATTAGTACAATTACCAGCAAATCGTGAAATACTGGATGTTACACCACGCAGTTTTCGGCTTGATGACCAAGATAATATTCGTGATCCGATTGGTATGACAGGCGTTCGTCTAGAAGTAGACGCGCACGTTATTACGGCGCTGACACCAAACCTCAAAAATCTTGAAAAAGTTGCTGAGATGACCCATACAAAGATTCATCATGCCGTTCCATCTGGGCTTTCTGCTGCACACGCAGTTTTAAGCGATGAACAAAAAGAAAATGGCGTCGTGTTAGTTGATATTGGTCATGCGACGACCAATATCGCCGTGTATGAAGAAGGAGATTTGCAGCACATTGCTGTTTTACCGGTTGGAGGAGTCAATATCACAAATGATCTCGCTGTGGGACTCAAAGTGGACTTAGCGATTGCTGAAAAAATTAAATTATCACATGCAGTTGCAAGCCCTCGTCTAAGAGAATCAGCGAGTAAAAAATTAACTGTCAAACATGCTAAAGAAACCATTTCCTTCTCAGCTGAGGAAATAGATTTTATTGTCGAAGCTCGGTTGGAAGAGATTTTTGAATTAGTGAATCATGAGCTTAAAACCATTGGACGACAGGCAAAACTTCCTGGTGGAGCAATCATCACTGGTGGCACCGCCCATATACAAGGAATTGATGAATACGCTAAAGAAGCTCTCCATATTTCTGCAAAAATTGGTCATAGTACGAGCTACGGGGGAGTAGCAGAAAATATTTCTAAACCGCAATATGCAACAGTTGTAGGGCTGATGTTACTTGATCTAGATGCACATGCGGTAGGATATTCTCCTCAACATAATTCGCAATCTTCTCGCAAAGGAATTAATCTTCAAAAAGTTACTGCACCAGTCAAAAATTTATTTCAAAAATTTAAATCGTAAAACTGAGTTTACAATTAACAATAAGTATTTATATCTAACACGTAAATAAGTGTTTAAATAATTTTTTATACGAATTTTACAGAGGTAGAAAAAAATATTTTTACTTCGGTATATTTATGTATACACGCCGTATAAACAATTTGCACGAAGGCTGATAACGTGTATACTAGAAAGTAATGAATCGGCAGGGAGGAAACATATGCCAGAAGTAAAACCCAGTGAAATCGAAACATTTGCAAATATAAAAGTCGTCGGTGTAGGTGGCGCAGGTGGCGCAGCTGTCAACCGTATGAAAGATGCAGGACTTCATAGTGTACAATTTATTGCTATCAATACTGATGCCCAAGCACTACATAACTCAAAAGCAGATGTCAAAATCCATATTGGTCGTGATACCACTCGTGGACTGGGTGCCGGTGCTGACCCTAAAGCTGGTCAAGCTGCTGCCGAAGAGTCTCGTGATGAAATAAAACAAGCTCTTCAGGGTGCCGATATGGCATTTATTACGATTGGCGCTGGTGGTGGGACTGGATCTGGGGCTGGTCATATCGTGGCAGAAATTGCTAAAGAATTAGATGTACTCGTTGTTGGTGTCGCCACCAAGCCTTTCAGTTTTGAGGGCGAAAAACGGCGTCAAAACGCCGAGTGGGCGATTGCTAATCTCGGCCGTAAAGTCGATACTATGATTACTATTCCGAATGATCGACTACTTCAAACCATTGATCGTCGCACGCCGCTCCTTGAAACATTTAAAATTGCTGATGATGTCTTACGACAAGGTGTACAAGGCATTTCTGAGCTTATCACTGAGCATGGACTTATCAACCTCGACTTTGCTGACGTCAAAGCGGTCATGGCAAACGCTGGTTCTGCACTGATGGGCATCGGGCGAGCAAGTGGAGAAGATAGAGCTGCACATGCTGCCCAACAAGCAATTGAATCGCCACTAATTGAGGTGTCGATCGATGGAGCGAAGGGTGTGCTCTTTAATGTGACGGGCGGCTACGACATGAGTATGAGTGAAATTCAAGAAGCAGCTGAGATTATCACCAGTGCAGTTGCGCCGGATGCTAACATTATCTTTGGTGCAACATTACGGCCAGAAATGGAAGATGAGCTAGTAATCACCGTAATTGCTACTGGCTTTGATTCAGAATATTTTGATCATCAAGCTAAACAGGTTGAGTTACCTGGTGATACACCAACGCAAAATACGAAAACTCATTCTCAAGAAGAAGAATCACCTGTCGTAGATGCTGATCTGTCGGATATTGATATGAAACTAGATCAAAAAGAAGATGTAGCAGCTCATTTTGCTAGTGACGAAGAAAATAATATTTGGCATTATGACGAAGAAGAATCTGATACACCAGCATTTTTACGTCGCAGAAAAAAGAATAAAGAAGATAAGTCTTAAGGAGCAGTACTGGTGTCAAAACAGTACAAAATAGGCGATACGCGAGTCATTGAATCACGTGAGCTTGGCGACGGTATGACTATTCGTCGGCGTCGGGAAACACTTGACGGAAAGCATCGCTTTACAACCTATGAACGAATAGAAAAGCCTAATCTAGCGATCATAAAAAAAGATCAAACTCGAGAGTTGTTTGATCGTAACAAACTTTTTGCAGCAATTCATCGATCGGTCGGTAAATTTTTAGCCTCAGATCTGGAAGTAGACGCCATTGTAACGGCTGTAGAAGAAGCACTTTACGCAGATGGAGAATCAGAAGTGCCATCACATAGAGTAGGTGACTTAGTGCTCGAAGAACTTGCTAAACGTAATGAGGTTGCCTATGTGCGTTTCGCAAGCGTCTATCAAGAATTTAAATCGGTGGATGAATTTGAAGCAGCCTTACATAAACTAAAAAAGGTAAAACGCTCATGAAAACATATGTAGTTTTTCGTGATAATACTGAATATGCCCGAACTGTGACTGATTATATGCGGGATTTTGAACGCTTTACTGGTAAAAAATTAGATACTATTGATCCAGATTCTCGACAAGGCAGTAGTTTTTGCGCGACGTATGATATTGTGGAATACCCGACTCTCATTGCAGTAGATAATACAGGAATTATGCAGAACACATGGCGTGGTTTACCGCTTCCGACCATTAATGAAGTGAGCTACTATGTTAGCTAGCTTGCGATCGTTTTTTCGCCATAAAGATAAAAATCTTGCCGATAATCGCTGGATTTTTGCCAGTATGTTGGTTGGAGCAATCTTTAGTTTCATTGCAGCGTTTATTTTATCGGTAGAAGCGGTTGATCTCGCAAAAAATCCTGGCGCGGCGCTCAGTTGCAATATAAATGCGGTCCTCAATTGTGCAAAAGTGGGTTTACATCCGACCGCATTTTTATTTGGTTTTCCGAATAGCTTTTTAGGTCTGATCGCTGAACCGGTGGTGATGACTGTCGCAGTAGCAGGTCTCGCTGGAGTACGCTTCCCACGTCCATTTATGTTTGCCGCGCAAATAGGCTATACACTTGGATTTATTTTTGCTTTCTATCTTTTTTATATAAGCTTCTTTATCATTCAAGCACTTTGTCCATGGTGCTTACTCGTAACACTCTCAACTGCTTTCGTGTTTTTTTCTATGACACGATTTAATATTCGTGAAAATAACCTATACCTTCCTAAAAACATTCAAACAAAACTGCATCATTGGATAGAAAAAGACTACGATAAGCTCCTGCTTTTTAGTATTGTGGCAGTGTGTGTGGCAGCGATTTTAGCAAAATACGGAGATGCTATACTGTAAGATATAAAAAAGGAGATGTATATGGGCGAATTTATTATTAAAATGTTGGTTACTGGTGGGGTATTTGCAGTGATTGATGGTATCTGGCTCTCAATTGTAGCAAATTCATTTTATAAAAGCCAGATTGGAAATTTACTTTTAAAGCAATTTAATATGGGGGCAGCTGTCGCATTTTATCTCATATATATTGTGGGGCTAATTGTGTTTGTTATATCACCGGCCCTCGAAAAAGGCTCAATAAAAGATGCGCTCGTATATGGCGCATTATTTGGATTTGTGGCATATGCAACCTATGATTTGACTAATCTCGCAACCTTAAAAGGCTATACCCTGAAGCTTGCGCTTGTTGATATGGCGTGGGGAACTATCTTGACCGGATCTGTCAGTGCTATTGCGGTCTGGATTTTGCAACGATGGATCTAAATCTTTTTCAGACAATTCTCGTATGTGCGTTTGCTGCAATACTATTTTTGAACGCAGTTTTTGTGTTTGCGCAACAAAAAAAACGCTTTGATCTCATAGATTCAGCATGGGGTATGACCTTTATCGTTATCACTATAACAGGGGCAATAGTGCATGGTTTTTCTGCTTCTATATTACTTATCAGTGCATTAGTTGCGATATGGGGTACGCGTCTCAGCTACCATATATTTCGACGCTTTATTCGGAGTGATCACGAGGACAAGCGATATATTGAATTACGTAAAAAATGGCAAGGTAATCTAGCGGTAAACGCTTACTTCAGAATATATATAGTGCAAGCTATATTAGCTACGCTCGTTTGTCTATCTGTTATAATTCTCCAATATTATAAAGCGACGTTTTCGCCGATCATCATGATAGGGCTTATTGCGTGGGTGATAGGTTTTTTGTTTGAATCAATTGGTGATCGTCAACTTAAGCAACATCTTGCCAATCCCAAAAACAAAGGAAAACTTATGACGACTGGGCTGTGGCGATACACGCGCCATCCAAATTATTTTGGTGAGGCTACTATGTGGTGGGGAATATGGGTAATGACGCTTGCGACTCCAGGATGGGCTATTGCTCTTATTTCACCACTACTTATAACGTATCTACTGGTCTTCGTTTCGGGGGTAAAAGCAACGGAAGCCCAATTTAAGGGTCGGCCGGGTTGGAAGGAATATCAAGATCGAACAAGTGTTTTTCTTCCCTTACCACCAAAAAGGGTGTAAAATATAAGATATCCGTTTGAGCGGCTATCACCCGCAAATCATCTGATACGGAGAGGAAAGAACAGGTTTAGCCTCAGTAGAATCCTCCGTACACGCTACGATAAAGCGACCAAATAAAGTGCTAAAAGAACTACTTCTTTTGGAAACGAGATGGTACCGTTCGCTGGATAGCGAATTCTCGTAGACAAGAGCAGTAGTTTTTTGTTTTAAAGGAGAATATTTCATGCAAAAAAGAATTCTAGTATATGGAGACTCAAACACTTGGGGTTTACGTGCTTTCCAGGGTAGATACGACTTTGATGAGCAATGGGTTAATATATTGCAAAAAAAGCTTGGAGATAAGTACATAGTTATTCAAGAAGGTTTATGTGGCAGAATCGCTGGAAATCATGATCCCATTGATGTTCATAGAAATGGCAAAGTTAGCTTTGAGGTAGCCTTAAGAACTGCATGTCCTGTAGATTTACTGATTGTTGCGCTTGGAACGAACGATTTAAAAGATAAGTACCACTTAAGTCCAGAAGATATTTTTAACGATCTTTTATGGTATAAATATCGTACCATTCATTATGCAAAAGAAGATGAAGATATGACAAATAAAAAGCCAATTGTTATGTTTGTTAATACTCCAAACTATATCTCAGGTGAATACTTCCATGTGCCTCAAGAGAAGCGTGCTTTATTGAACGATATGTTAAATGCCAGCGGTGAAATAACTATTGATTTAGGGAAGCTTGAACTATCTAAAGACGGTGTTCATTATTCTAAGGCTGATCATAAAGTAGTTGCAGATGTAATATTTAAAAAAATTAAGGAACTAAAGATATGAAGTTTAAACACGGCACTCGACGAAGAGCACTAGAATACGAAAATGAGTGGGCCAAAAAATGGCAAAAAGACAAGACGTTTGAAAAGTCCGTTGAATTTCGATCTGAAAATAATAAATGGGTTTTTTATGACGGGCCACCGTTTTTGACAGGAACACCTCACCACGGTCATCTGCTTGTATCTACAGTCAAAGATGCAATGGGACGTTTTCATACCATGAAAGGCCAGCGCGTGGAGCGTCGCTGGGGATGGGATTGTCACGGTCTCCCCGCAGAAGTATATGTTGAAAAAACACTTGGAATCAAAAATAAAAAAGAAATTGGTACGAAAATTTCTATTGAAGATTATGTAAAAGAGTGTCGAGCAGCTATGGTAAAGACTGGCACTGAGTGGGAAGACACGATCGCCAGATTGGGCCGTTGGGTTGAATTTCAAGGTGCTTACAAAACCATGGATAAAGAATATATGGAAAGCGTCTGGTGGGCATTTAAAGAGTTATATGAAAATGGCAAAATTTACGAAGGTGAAAAAATTTTGGTCTATTGCACCAAAGACGCCACGCCAATCTCTAAGTCTGAAGTTGCTATGGAAAACAGTTATCAAACAGTGACCGATCCAAGCATATATGTTTTTTTTCAGCTAGAAAATAGTGATGAAATGGTGCTAGCATGGACGACAACGCCATGGACATTACCTGCCAACACAGCCGTAGCAGTTAATGCTAAAATCGAATATTCGCTCGTGTTATACAATGATAAAAAGTTTTACATAGCTACTAATGCGTTAGAGCGTGTCATGACCAATGAAAAACACCAACCGCTTACATATACGGTTTTAAAAAAGATAAGCGGTAAGGAGTTAGTTGGACGAACTTATCAACCACTGTTTATTAATCACGGGCCAGCCGCACATCGAATCCTGGCGGCTGATTTCGTCACGACCGAAGATGGTACTGGTATTGTGCATGAAGCGCCGGCGTATGGTGAAGAAGACTATGAGCTGTGCAAAAAAGAGGGGATCCCCATAGTATCACTCGTTGATGGTGATGGTCATTACACCGAAGGACCGTGGCTCGGTAAAAATATTTGGGAAGTTAATAAAGAGATTGCTAAGACGCTTCTCGCTGAGGGTAGAGCTTTAAAAATTGACTACATTAAACACGAATACCCACATTGCCATCGTTGCGGCACGAAGCTTATGTATCGAGCACATCCGAGCTGGTTTATGGATATACAAGGTCAGAAGCAAGCAATGCTTGATGCCAACGCAGCAACCAGCTGGACGCCAGACGCGCTTCGCACTGGCCGGTTCAATAACATTATTGAGCAAGCGCCGGACTGGAATCTGAGTCGTGATCGTTACTGGGCTACACCTATTCCAGTCTGGAAGGGTGAACGAAGTGACGGTACGGTAATTGTAAAAGTAATTGGTAGCTATAAAGAATTTGAAGAACTAACAGGTAAAAAACTCGACGACTATCATCTACCAGAGGTAATGAATGTAACATTTGAACTTGATGGGACAACAATGAAGCATATCGGTAAGGTGCTTGATTGTTGGTTTGAATCAGGTTCAATGACTTTTGCGCAATTTCATTATCCATTTGAAAATAAAGAAAAATTTGAAAGCAGTTTTCCGGCTGATTTTATTATCGAGGCCATCGATCAAACACGCGGCTGGTTTTATAGCCTCCTCGCTGTTAATGTCGGGCTTTTCGGCAAAGCTCCCTGGAAAAACTTGATTTGCACGGGTTTTATCAATGCAGCAGATGGTAAGAAAATGAGCAAAAAACTCAAAAATTATACTGATCCGATGGAGCTGATGAATAAATTTTCGGCCGATAGCTTTCGGTTTTTGATGCTTTCAAGCCCACTCACAAACGGCGAAAACTTTGCGCTTGACGATAAAGATGTGGGAAACGTGGCACGAAAATTAAGTATGGTGTGGAATATGTATGATTTCTTTACGATGTATGCCGAAGTAGACGAGTTCACGTTTCCGTATGATACGTCATCTTCGGATGCGTTTCTCATTCGCGGAACTGAAAAGCCTTTTTCAATTGAAGTCGATGTTGATAAACTAAAGAATCCGCTAGATATTTGGATTATTTCAAGATTACATCAACTCGTTACAGAAGTAGAAGAACGGACTGAAGCGTATGATCTGCAAAACGCGCTAAAACCAATTTTGCCATTTATTGATGACGCTAGTAATTGGTTTGTGCGCCGTAGCCGCCGCCGTTTCTGGAAGTCTGAAGATGATACTGACAAAAGCGATGCATATAAAACGCTTCATTATGTTTTGGTACGATTGGCGTATGTGCTGGCACCATTTGCACCGTTTATGGCCGAGGAGCTCTATCACAATCTGACCGGAGATAATGAATCAATTCACCTGAAGGATTGGCTACCAGCTGGACATATTAACGAGCTAGTTATGAATGAAATGGAAACGGTACGAAACTATGTCAATGAAGGACTATCACTTCGCGCTAAAGCTGGCGTGAAAGTGCGTCAACCATTAACGAGTGTGATAGTACCAAACACGGGGAAACATGTCGACTTTGAGTCTATTCTCATCGACGAGCTCAACGTCAAACACGTAAAAACAGGTAAACAAATAGCCATCGACGAAAATCTGACGCCGGAGTTAAAACGCGAAGGTATGATGCGAGAAATTATTCGACACATTCAGGCTGCACGAAAAAATGCCGGTCTCAATGTTGATGATCGAATTATACTGTGCCTAACGACAGATGATAAAGAATTACAGCAAGCTATTGATGAACACAAGACCATAATTGTCAGTGAGACATTAACGGAAAAAATGGAAAATGTAGTCGATAACCAGAAACGCGTCACGATCGATGGCAAAGAGCTCACGATATGTCTCAAAAAAGCGTAGAAAATTATCCAAGAGTTGGAGTGGGTGTGTTTGTTATTCGAGATGGTAAATTTTTGATGGGAAAGCGCATTGGCTCGCACGGTGCAGAGACGTGGTCTATTCCTGGAGGATGGATAGAATATGGCGAAACGCTGGAGCAGGCTGCCGCGAGGGAGGTGCGTGAAGAAACAAGCATGAAAATTACCAGAGTTACCTTTGCTGCACTAACCAATAATATATTTCGTAAGGAGAGTATACATTCATTGACAGTATGGATGACGAGCAATTGGGCTGCAGGTGAACCAAGCATTACCGAGCCAGATAAGTTCATCGAACAACGCTGGGTAGACATTGATGATCTGCCTAAACCGCTCTTCTTGCCGTGGGAGCAGCTTCTAAAAAGCAAATTTATTGAAGAGATTAGGCGTAAGATGAAAGCTGATACAATATAAGTATGAAAAAGCTTGTGCGTTCAAAAAAAGATCGGAAAATTGCCGGCGTATGTGGCGGATTGGGGGCCTATCTTCGCATGGATCCGACGATTATTCGAATTATGTTTGTCTTTCTTGCTCTGCCTGGTGGTTTTCCAGGAATTATTCCATATGTTTTGTTGTGGATTATTATTCCTGAGGAAAAATAATGAGTAAAAAAGTTATTATCGACACCCGAGAACCGCTTGAATATGCACAAAGTCATGTAGACGGTGCGATCAATATTCCACCAGTAAAATTTATGAATGGCGAGGCGTTCACGGAACTAAAAGATATTCAAAAAGATACGTGTATCATTTTATATTGTCGTACGGGACAACGCTCTAACACTTGTTCTCAAATTTTGTCGGAACAAGGCTACACTAATTTAATTAATGGAATTAATGAAGGTAGAGTCCAGAAATTGCTAGAGGAATCTTCATAAGCTACGCCTGACAATTAGCAAAATTGCCTGTTTTGTATCCACGCATAAATGCATCCATGCGCTGTTCGCTTGAACCATGAGTCCAATTTTCAGGTGAGATTCGCCCCTCGACTTTTTCTTGGATTCTGTCATCACCGACGGCACTCGCGGCATCTAAGGCTTCGTTGATTTCTTGGTCATTTTCAAAAATGCCTAATTGCTTGGCTGAGTGAGCCCATAAGCCTGCATAGCAGTCAGCCTGAAGTTCAGCCTGAATACTGGCTTCGTTGCTCGACTGAGCTTGATCTAATTGACCTAATATATTTTGAACATGATGACCAATTTCATGCGAAATAACATATGCTTGTGCAACGTCACCGCCACGTGCTCCTAACTGAGAGGTAAGGGCATCAAAAAATGTTTCATCTAAATATATTTTTTGATCCGCTGGGCAGTAATGTGGTCCCACTTGCGATGACGCGACACCACATCCAGAAGTAGTGGTGTTTCTAAAGAGCACAAGGGTAGGTGGCTGATATGTTTGAGAAAGGTCGCTAAACTGCTGTGACCAATATTCGTTGTTTGATCCCACAACTTTCGAGGCAAATATTTCATAGTTGTCTTCTCCTTGAAATTCTGCCGATTGCTGTTTTGTCTGTTGCGGTGCTACTTGCTCGGCGATATTAACGAGTTGACCAATAAATTGTGGATCTATGTTTAACCCCAAGGCACTACCAACCAATAAAATAATAAATCCAATAACTCCAAAACCGCCGACTGCTGAAGCTGTTCCGCGTCTATCTTCGATATCCCCAACACTCCCGATCTTATCCCAAAATGCCATACTGCTTCTCCTTACCTTATTATAGCAAATTTACTAAGTGATTTAAGAATATAAGTAACATTATATTGACAAATAAAAAAACTTATGCTAATATTAAACATATATACTGAATTAAAATAAAAAGGTTTACATGTTTAATTTTTTTCACCGTATGAAGCTCACCCCAATCGATCCACTTGGTGATGGATTGCGTGAGCTTATTGAAAAAGAGCGACGAGAATCAGATGCAATCCAGCTCGACGACACTCTCGACGAAGAAACCCTGGATCAATATTGGAAAAGTGTCGAAGATACTCAAGATAATTCTTAAAATCTATTGCCAAAGACCGATAACGCGAGTACACTACAACTGTGTAGTAGTAAATACCTATATGGGAGGTGTTATGGAAGCAGTGAAAGCGTTAGAAAATAAAGTAGTGGAAATAAACAAGTCACTTCCACAGATACCGGAAAATGGTAAAAAAGCGTTGGCAGAATGGTTTTGGGCTATTGCTATTTTTGCAGTGGTTATAGGTGTACTAGGTATGTTGGCTATTTTGGGTATTGGTGCGGCAGGTAGCTTTTTTCTTACAGGGTTAGGCGGCGGATTAGCGGCTGCATCATTATGGCCATCTATTCTGTTTGGTGTAGTTGGCATGGGTATTGTAGTACTCCTTGAAGCAATGGCAATAAATCCATTGAAACGTCATGAGCATCGAGGGTGGCAATTAATGCTTTCAGCGGTGAGCTTACAAGCGATTTTTAGTGTTTTACAGAGCATTTTCTCAAATAGTTTTAGCGGGATTTTTGGGACACTTCTTGGACTTGCAATAGGCTTATACTTGCTGGCACAAGTGCATAGTTATTTTGTAAAAACAAAGACGGCATCGGTTCGAGCAAAATAGTAATCTATGGCGCAATTTAGTTTTGATATTGTCTCTGAATATGATAAAGCCGAGATGAACAATGTATTTCAGCTGGTTGAACGAGAGATAGGTAATCGTTATGATTTCAAAGGCACTAAAGCCGCAGTTGAATGGTTGCCGGATAAAAAAGGTCTGAAAATCATTGGTGACACTGAATATCAAGTCGAAGCAATAATCGATATGGTTCGGAGTAAATTGGCTGCCCGAAATCAAAGCTCTAAAGTGCTTGATCTTTCACAGAATACACAGGAAAGTAATTTGCGTGCTATGAAGGATGTACCATTTAAAGAAGGACTCGATCAAGACAAAGCAAAGAAAATAACGAAATTGCTGCGTGAGCAATTACCGAAAGTAAAAACGCAAATTCAGGGCGAATCTGTGCGTGTCATGAGTCCCAAAAAAGATGAATTGCAGGCAGCTATGCAGATAATTACTACTGCTGAATTTGATTTTCCTGTTAATTTTACTAATTATCGCTAGAAAAGAGCCACTGGTTTCACCCATAGCCAGATAATCATTAGAGTGGCAAGACCAACCAGCCACCCAACTACCACATCTGAGGCAAAATGCGCTTCGAGATAAAGGCGTGAAATTCCGATGAGAAAAATTAAAATTGAAGCTATACAGATCGCCAGTAGGCCAATTGTTGACCCAAAACTATACCACAATAGCATACTAATATAGCCATACATTACCATTGCACCACACGCATGACCACTCGGAAAACTATACGAATGTGGCCACATTTTTCGTACGTAAGGAGAGTCGGGTCGGATCCGCGCAAAAAAAAGTTTTGCTGAAGTGTTAATGACTAGGCCAAGCAAAGCCGCAGTTAAGGAAGCGAGCAAAACAAAATTTCTGGATTGATAAATCATGATAGCAAGTACGATAAATAGTCCGATAATCACCACAGGCTCGCCAAAAAATGTTATTATCGTCATCGGCCACTGTAGCCAACGAGGCATTCGCTTGATTTGTGCCGCGATATACGCATCAAATTGTCGTATCATGGGTCGCATATTTCTCTATTGTAGCAAAGCAGACTTGTCGAGCAAAAGTGGCTATGGTTAAATAGATATGAAAACGGAGCTACAAACAAACATGGAGTATCAAAACTAAGATGAATCGGCACAAAGCGCCACCTGTTTCACGCTTTGAGCCTTTTCAGACCCCAATAGATCAATATGGTCTTGTGCGCGTCAAGCCCTTAGAAAAGATTATTGACGGTACTTTCCCTGAACCTTCCGATCGGCTGGATGCTTCGTTATATCCAAACAATCATCATTTGTATTGGCCAGCGCGCTGGTATGAAACATCTCATGATTATCCATCAGCGGTGCAATCAGCTCGAACAGCGTTTCGCAATCACCCACTAAATCAACTCAGGATAGGGCATGGCGCTCACCAGAGACTCCATGATGTCACTATTCCTCCACCAATGCCTGAAGATGATGTCATGTATCTCCGCCTTAAATATATGCAATTTGGCCGGGCTGCTTTTATCGCAAGCCGGTACGTTATCCGACTTGATCGAGAATTACGGCGGTTGCGCGGTGAACTTCCTAGTCAAGGTGAGCGTGGCATGGCAGAATCGAGAAGAAAGGGAATTTATCGCAATCTTAAAACCTACGAAGAGTCAATCGAAGAGCTGGCAGCAGTGCCGCCGGAACTACATATTGTGTCGGTTGATCCTCAGCAAAGTTTGCGGACCGTTGCGACGAAGCTTGGTCTCCTATTTGTCGGATCGGTAGTGAATGATCGATATAGATCAGATTTAGCTGTCGTATAATAAATGTATGAAATTGCCTTCCGATACTGAATTTGATGCGATGATCTCTGCTGCAATGGATAGTCTGCCTGAAAGAGATATTCAAAATTTACAAAATGTGGTAGTCACCTATGCGGATGAACCGGATAGAGATCAAAAGAAAAAGCTTAAAATACGCGGTGATTCCTTGCTGCTTGGACTCTACGAAGGTATTCCACTGACGCAGCGCGGTGCCGGCTACAATCTTGTGTTACCTGATAAAATCACTCTTTTCAAAAAGTCTTTAGCTGCATATGCAGACATGCGCGGCACACCATTACAGGAAGAAATACGACATACATTGTGGCATGAAATTGCTCATTTTTATGGATTAAACCACAGTGACATAGCTCAACGAGAATGATACGAGATGCGAACTATAATTGTGTGCTTACTATAAGTATCAGCCCTATAAGTGCTATAGTGCCGAAGAATGCGACTAAGATGAAGCCAAGATAATTCAACCAATGAACTGGGGGTTTCTGAAGTTTACCATCATGAAAAACTTGCAATTGTCGATATAGTCGCGAACTTCCCATAACTTGATTGAGCGGACCCACTATAGGAAGCAATCCAGCTACAGTCGAAACACCAAAAGCTTCGCGCTTACGGCCGGCAATCAATGCTTTCGTACGTTCATGCGAATCGCTTATACCTTTTTTAGTTTCTGATTCATCTAAAATAACATATGCCAGTAACGAATATCGATACGCTGCTATAATACCCGGAATAATTAACAGAAATGACCACGCAATTATTTTTAAAAGCGCTAGAAATTGTGCGAGCAAAAGACGAGGAAACCTTTTCCAAACGGCGGAGAATGCTTCATTTAATCCTACGCTGTGTCCATCATTGTTACGAAGCGCAACGTATTGAAATACATTCCCGATAAAAACCTGCAAGATTGTCGTGGTAATTATTAGCACCAATAAAATGAGTGATATAGCGATAACGAAAATCAAACCTATTCCCGTAAATCCATCGGCAGATGTGAATTCATTTATAGTTGCCGCTTGCACTGGCTGCGAAGACATATCGCTTAAAAAAGAGAGGAAATTACCTGCAGTAGATACAAAAGCACTCAAAAGACCACTTATGAGCAAGGCCACAGCCCACCAGGTGTTTTTTTCAAAAAAGGCATTAAACATCTCAAAACAGAGATACAATGGATTTGACTGATATTTTATGGGTGTCATAGTCCTATCATCTAGAGATACCTCATTTGACGTTGAAACGTGATCTGTCTTCATACTGCTCCTCCTTTTCATATAGTGTATCATTGACAAGGGATTTTCACATCGTTATAGTAAATAATATGAGTTATCATTTACAAACTATCTGGTTTTACTTTTTTAGCCGAGACGGTTTGTATTATGATGTCTAAATAGAAATTATCATCACATAAACCGTCTCTTTTACAAAAGAGACGGTTTTATTATAGGAGGAAAAATGGAACAATATAAGAAAAATAAGGAAAGACACCATTCAATGTATACAGATAACTATCAGCCAGCATATGATGATCTAGAAAAGTTAGAAGAAGCGTGTCATGAATTAGCAGCCACAACGCCAGTCACTTCTTATGAACATCTCATGTCCATACGAGAGCAATTAAAAAAACTTGCTCTTGGTGAGACCGACACGCCACTTATTATGGCCGGACCTTGTTCAGAGTATGTTCGGCTCGACGAAAGTCCTCGTACAATTGCGAAAGGCTACAACAAACTATATGAGGGGATAAAGAATGAGCATCCGCGTGCTATTGCAGTTATACGGGGATGCGGACAAGCTGCAAAACCTCGTTCACAGGAAATGGAAGACAATCTACCTTCGTATTACGGCGACATGATAAATGGAGAAGAAAAAACTCTTCAATCGCGTCGCCCAGATCCATCACGTATGGTAGCAACCGCTCTGCAATCGCGGGATATCGAAAGCTACTTGAGTGAGTGGCATGGAGATCATATTGCGATGGCACACGAAGCACTTCTGCTTCCATACGAGAAAAGCTTTATGAAAGAGTTAAATAATCAGCACTATATAGCTTCAGGCGATATGCTGTGGATTGGTGACAGAACCCGTAAACCAGACGGGGAGCATGTTAAGCTACTGACTTCAATTTTAAATCCTGTCGGCATTAAAGTCGGCCCTAATATAGAGTCTCAAGACGTTGCTAGACTTGCCCAGACGCTAAATCCACACAATCATCCAGGAAAACTCAGCTTCATCATTCGCTTTGGCGCAGAAGAGATAAAAAATATTGGAAAATTGCTCGATGTCATAGCCGAAGAAGCACCAAACTGCCTTATTGTGTCGGATCCATGCCATGGTAATACACGAGAAGTAAAAAATATTCATGGTATCGCTCAAAAGACAAGAGTAGTAGAAGATATGGTCACGGAAATTATGAGCTTAAGTACACTGTGTCGTGAGCGAAATATTCGTCTACACGGCCTTCATCTGGAGGCAGTGGCGATGGGTGATCATAAAAAACAATGCGTTGATCAAAAACATCACCTGCCAAATACAATCAGCAGTGTTGACCCGCAACTCAATTTGACTCAACTACGGCGTGTACTGAAAGAGACGAGAGATTATTTGCTATGATAAAAACATGACTAAAATAACTAAAGCCATTATCCCGGTGGCTGGCTGGGGGACACGCATGCTCCCGATCACCAAAGCAATTGAAAAATGTATGCTACCAGTGGGGACACGACCAGTGATTGATTATATAGTTCAAGATGTGGTGCAAGCTGGAATACGCGAGTTATTTTTTGTGGTTGGAGAGCAAAGCTCACAATTGCAAAGTTATTATCGTAGCAATATTCAGCTCAATGATTATCTTCGAAAAAAAGGTAAAAAGGAACTTTTAGAAAAAATTGCGCCGCTCAAAAACGTCAACATTCACTTTATTACCCAGCCAAGTACTGGCGGGTACGGAACCAGTATTCCCGTTGGTCTTGCAAACGAATTTATTTCTGAGGATGAGTCGGCATTAGTTATTATGGGTGATCAATTTTTTTGGCGGCAAGACGGCGGATCGAATGCAGCTGATCTCATTAAACTCGTGAAAAATAAAGGTCTGACGGCGGGATTATATGGCAATCCGGTAGCTTTAGAAGACGTTTCAAAATTTGGCATTATTGAAAAAGACGTGCATGACCATTTTGTACGAATTATCGAAAAACCATCTGCTAAAGAAGCGCCGAGTAACTTAAATAACTCTAGTTTTTACTTATTTGATAAAGCGATTTTTGAGCTAGCTAAAACCCTACCAGCCAACCCTCTAAGGGGCGAATACGAAATCACCGATGCTATCAATGCGTATGTGGCGAGTGGCAAGAATATTGTTGTGGGTGAAATTACGGGTGAGTATATGGAGTGCGGCAGTCCTGAGGGTTGGCATCGTGCAAATAATATAATAAGGAATTTTTTCGCATAAAGTACATGTCTTTACAGTGTATATCTTATCTGTTACAATGAGTAGTTGAAATTAAGAAGAAGGAAGTAAAATGAAAGCAGTCGTACGAATCGGCGGCAAGCAGTATATTGTCGCTGATAAAGAGACCCTCCTGGTGGACCGCCTCCCGGATGGAACGAAAGAGCTCACGCTCGATGCGCTTTTAACGTTTGATGGCGATAAAACTGCTATCGGAACACCACTTGTCAAAGGTGTAAGCATTAAAGCAAAAGTTATTGAACCAGAGGTGAAAGGGGATAAGCTTCGTATTATCCGTTACAAAGCCAAGAAGCGTGTTCATAAAGAAATGGGCCATCGACAAAAACACAGTCTCATAAAAATCGATCGCATTGCCTAAAAAACTCCCGTTCAGGGAGTTTTTTTATGATATGTGCGTGCTATAATAAAAAGAGCGAAAGTTGAGGGAAATAGACACATACCTATGCCTACTAAAATCATTGCGGTGACAAATCAAAAAGGGGGAGTTGGCAAAACGACTTCAGCTGTCAGTATTGCGTATTATTTGGCAAAAAGTGGTCATAAAACACTTCTCATTGATCTCGATCCACAAGGGAATGCAACAAGCGGACTTGGTATCAATAAGCACCAGCTTACGCATGGTGCTTCCGACATAATTTTAGGCACGACTAGTCTTAAAGATGCACCACTCGCAACTAAATGGAAGAATTTGTTTCTCATTCCGACCACAGCTCATCTAGCGAATACGGAAGTCGAATTAGCTAATTTGAATAAAAAATTTGTTCGATTAAAACAAGCAATTGGTGAAGCCGATGAGTTCGAATATATCATTATTGACTGCCCGCCCAGCCTCAGTTTATTGACCGTAAATGCGCTGGTAGCAGCACAATTTGTTTTACTTCCTGTTCAAGCAGAATTTTATGCGATGGAGGGGTTGGGGCAATTGCTTGAAACGATGAAACTCGTAAGAAAAGGTCTGAATCCAACGCTTGAATTAGTAGGAGTACTTGTCACCATGTACGATAAGCGAACAACGCTTTGTGCACAGGTTCATCAAGAAATTATTAAACATTTTCCAGGTAAAGTTTTTGAAACAACAATTCCGCGTAATATTCGTTTAGCAGAAGCACCAAGTCATGGTGTGCCAATTGGTGAATATGAACGATGGAGTAAGGGTGCGCGTGCCTATAAAGCAGCCACAAAGGAGATTGTGCGTCGTGTCGGCTAAAAAAGCGCTGGGAAGAGGCTTCGATACATTGTTGCCAACCGATATTTTAGACGAGGAATTTGACCCAACTGCTCATATGGATGAAAAAGTTTCCGAACTGCGCTATGTGTCTATAGCGGAAGTTACTGCCGATCCAGATCAACCGCGTCGATATTTTGATGAGTCGGCGCTTGGGGACCTAACACAGTCGATTAAAGAACACGGTATTCTTCAGCCACTCATTGTAGTACCAAATAAAAAAGGATTTACGATCGTAGCAGGTGAACGACGTTTTCGCGCAGCTAAACAGGCGGGTCTTACGAAAGTACCGATAATTGTTCGTACCCTCACCAACCAACATAAACTAGAGCTATCTCTTATCGAAAATCTTCAACGACAAGATCTTAATCCGCTTGAGACCGCCACAGCTTATATGAAATTAAGAGATCAATTTAACCTCAGTCTCAAGGATATTAGCCAACGAGTGGGGGGTAAATCAGTAGCCGTTATTAGCAATGTTATGCGGCTTTTACACTTACCCGATACAGCTAAACAAGCACTTATAAATGGGCTAATTACTGAAGGTCATGCCCGGCAAATTTTGGCCCTCGAATCTCCTGATTCTCAGAAGGTGCTGCTCGATAAAATTATTTCAGAAAAATGGTCTGTACGCCAAGCAGAACAATTTGTTATCGGCTATAAAAAAAGCGGCAAAGGCGTGAAAGCTACAGCAGCAAAAAAAGCAACTCAATCTGAAACACCTCTCACCAAACATCTGAGTGAACAATTGCATACTTCAGTGAAGATCCGTACAACCGCAAAAGGCGGGCAGCTCATTATTTCGTACAAAAATGACGCCGAACTACAAGACCTTGCTAGGCGTCTTGAATCATAATTTCTTAAAAAGCTCGGAAATGCTGAAAAGGAAAAATTCGTAAACCAACAGGCCCCTCGATGTTTTTGATGGGAACTGTACCTAGTCCATTACGTGAATCAAACGAGTAATTGCCCTCACGATGGTCACCTGACACGAAAATTTCATTATCTGGCACAGTTACTTCAATATCACCGGTAGTCGGAGAACCTTCTTTGTCTGGAGTACGAGAATCTGGATTAAAGCCTTGAGGATTTGTTTTATTAAAGACAGTTATTTCTCCATTTTTTACAATGACTTTTTCCTTCGGTAGACCGATAACTCTTTTCACAATGTATTCATCTCGTCCCATTGTTTCAAATAATGGATTTTTAAAGACAATTACTTGTCCACGGTCAGGAATATATTCTTGTCGCTGCAGATGTTGCCAAGAAACAGGGAGTTTGTTGACGATCAGTTTATCACCCGTATACATCGTTTTTTCCATACTCGGTCCTTCAACATTGAAACTGCGAAAAATAAAGCTATTGATGATAAACACCCCTACGACGACCAGAACCACAAACAAAATAATATTGAGGCCGTCTTTTACAAACTGATTCTCTTTTAGTTTTTGCATTATTTCTATCATACACTATTATTTTGGGCAGAGATTGAAACAATGCACTCATTTTAGAGTTTTATATAATGACATTTTCCGCTATAGTAGAATAAGTTTATTTATGACAAACCGACACCAATCAATTGATGGATTTTCGATTCGGCGGCGTACTCCAAACGATATATATAAAAAAAAGGTGGAAGATACGACGGTTCCTCAAAAATTCCTCAAAAAAAATTCATTGTCTCCCTCATCTATACAACCGCTTCCAAAAAGAGATGCCTCGTCTCCATCAAATGGTTTGCGACGCAATGATATAGATGAATCGCTCAAGCAATTTACTGATAGCCCGAAAAAAAAGAAGAAAAATCGGCTTTTTACAAAAAAACGTGTCAAGCGTTTGTTTTTGCTTATTTTTATTATCCTGCTTCTTGTGGGAGGCTATGTAGCAATCAAGGCATTTCTAGCCGGCAGCAAAATATTTGGGGGAAATTTATTTGACATTGTTTCACAAGCTCAACCTCTTAAAGAAGATGAGTTTGGGCGGAGTAATATCGCTATATTTGGTACGAGCGAAGATGATCAATTTGATCACGATGGCGCTACCTTAACAGATTCTATTTTGCTTGTCAGCGTTGACCAAAAGAAGAAAACCGCTGCTATCACCAGTGTGCCTCGTGATTTGTGGGTAGAATACGATGACGAATGCGATATTGGTTATCAAGGTAAAATTAATGCTGTGTATCAATGTGCACTCGGTTCTAACAATGACGTCATGGCAGGCTCTCGCTCGCTCAGAAAAAAAGTTGGAGAAGTATATGGTCTCGATGTCCAATATTCGATCAAGGTGGGCTACAAGGCAGTTCAGCAAGCGGTAGATGCCGTGGGTGGAGTAGATATCGTAATTGAAAGTGAGGATCCACGCGGCATTTTAGATCGTAACTTTGACTGGGAGTGTCGCTACCAATGTTATTATGTGAAATATCCCAATGGGCCAGCTCATCTCGATGGTAAGCATGCACTTGCACTTGCTCGTGCCCGTAATGATGCCGGTGGCTATGGACTAAGTAGAGGTAATTTTGACCGAGAAATAAATCAGCAAAAAATTCTGCTGGCCCTACAAAAGAAAGCCATTAGCGCCGGTACACTCGCAAATCCAGTGAGCTCTACTCAACTCATTGATTCACTTGGTAACAATGTGCGGACAAATTTTGTGGCGGGAGAAATCAAAACCCTCGTTAACTTAGGAAGAGACACAAAACAAAAAAATATTGACCGCTTTAACCTCGTCGATCAAGAACCTGCAATTATTACCACTGGCTCAGTGCAGGGCCAAAGCGTCGTGCGACCTGTTGCAGGTATACTCGATTATAGCGAAATCGCTCTCTTTATCAGAAAACGGCTCGCGAGCGATGCTGTAACTAAAGAAAATGCCACGATTATGGTTCTCAACGGGTCAGGTCGTGCCGGTGCAGCCCAAACAATGAAAGACCAACTTACGAGTAAAGGATTGACCGTTAGTAGTGTCGGCAATGCACCTGTCAGCGCTGAATATGGGGCAATTGCGCTCTACAAAGTGACTGACACGAAACAACCTGCTACGACTAAAAAATTGGAGTCAGTACTCAAAACAAAGCTCCGTTCAGGAGTCTTACCATATCAAATGCAATCTGATGCTGATTTTGTGGTAATTGTCGGCCAATAGGGCGCAATTTGCTATACTAGACTTTATGGAACTTATGAAAGGAGCTCAAAGGCACACGACACGAGTGAGTGAAATAATTCATATTTTTCTCAATATTTTATTTGCTTTTGCCGTACTAGGTCTGGTCAAACTATTTGGAACTGCTACGACTTTGCCAGTATTAGCTTACTTACTGGTTTTTTTGAGTAAATGGCGTGTTTTTGCAGTGCGACCACGGTATTGGTGGGATAATTTTCAAACTAATCTTTTAGACGTACTGGTGGGCGTCAGTTTTGTAACGTTTATTTGGCAATCTGAAGGCAATATTGGCTTTCAAATACTGCTCACAATCTTATATATTTTGTGGCTGATTTTTCTCAAGCCTCGTAGTTCACGTTTTGCTATCACTATTCAGGCAGGTATCGGACAATTTCTTGCTTTCACAACCTTATTTGCCACCGCCTACGCATGGCCGGCTATCTGGGTAGTGGTGGCGACGTGGGTGATTGGCTATATTAGCGCGCGACATGTGTTAAGTGCGTATAATGAAGAAGATATTACTCTTCTTAGCCTGGTGTGGGCATTTATATTGGCAGAAGCCGGCTGGGTACTACATCATTGGACAATTGCCTATAATATTCCGCTCGTGGGCACACAGCTAAAGATTCCTCAAATTGCTATTTTCTTAGGACTATTAAGTCACGTGAGTATTATTGGGTACGCGAGTTACGCAAAGCATGGAACAGTGAAGCTTTCAGCCGTCATATGGCCGTATGTTTTTAGTATTATTGTTATACTGGTTATGATGCTATTTCTTGCTAATACATATACTACTGTTTAAACTACGGAGCGAATGAAAGAGGAGGGAACAATGGAAAAAAAATCTACACAGGCAACTCATTCACAATCATCTATGGCAAAATTTTTAGGAACAGCACTTGTTTGCTTTGTTGCTAGTTTTTTAGGCTCATGGGTTTTTCTCAGCACCGGTCTTGTCAAACCAGATAGTACACAAACCATTACGCATAACAGAGAAAAAATAGTATCACAAGAAGGAGAGGTGGTTGAGTCACTTGCTAAAAAAGTTTCGCCTAGTGTTGTATCTATAACAACAGAAACTATCACACAAAGTCCGTTTGGCTTATCCGCCCAGCGCGCAGAAGGCGCAGGTACGGGTATTATTATTAGCAAAGATGGCTATGTCATGACCAATAAGCACGTTATTGGCGATGCGCAATCAGTGCGGATCGTGAGCAATGACGGTACAGTTTATAATGATGTGGATATCGTGGGCGAAGACCCACTGAATGACATTGCATTTGTGAAAATCAAAAATGTATCAAATTTAACCCCAGCAACACTTGGTGATTCAAGCCAAGTAGAAATAGGTCAGAAAGTAATCGCTATTGGTAACGCGCTCGGTGAATACCAAAATAGCGTTACCAGCGGTATTATTTCGGGACAAGGGCGGCCAGTACTTGCACAAGGTGGCGCAAACGATATGGAAGAGCAACTAGATAATTTATTTCAAACAGATACGGCTATTAATGAAGGTAATTCAGGTGGTCCGTTACTCAATCTGAGCGGTGAAGTCATCGGTGTAAATACAGCGATGGCTGAAGGTGCAGAAAATATTGGTTTTTCTATTCCTATTAACGCTACTAAAGGTTTGGTTAAATCTGTTATTGAATCAGGCAAGATTAAAAAAGCCTATTTGGGGGTAAAATACATCTCATTAACACCTCGCGTAGCTTCCACGTATAACTTACCAGTAAAACAAGGTGCATATATATTTGACGATACTCGCCAAGCCGTTCAAGCGGGCAGCCCGGCCGATAAAGCGGGTCTCAAAGACAAGGATATTGTAATCAAGGTTAATCAGAAGGCGATTGATCAAAGCAATGGTATGGCGCTTCTTTTGGCTGAATACACGCCCGGCCAAACGGTAAAGCTGACAATTATTCGGGACGGCAAAGAACAAGTGATACATGTGACACTGGGTGAATTTCCCCGCGATTAAATCCGCTGAAATACATTAATTAATTCACATGTTTCTAGATGAAGGAAATTATTTGTAGAAAATTTCTTGATTATTTCAGCATGCTGACGAATATCTGATTCTATACATACAAGACTTTGATGTGGAAGTGATGATGACTCCTTGCAAAGTCGATTGATGAACTTGAGACCATTGTGAGGCGCATACAGCGCTTGACGGGGCTCATAGGCAGTCTCTGGAGATGTTTCCCAATTCGGATCCACATACGGCAGATTTGCCAGCAGGTATATCGGCGTGCGGGGCATAGGAATACTTTTCAGAAGATCGCTTTTTATAAAAGTGATAGGAGCTTGTAAGCGTGTGGCATTTTTCTTGGCAATTTCTAGAGCTGCATTACTTATATCGCTCGCTGTCACAAGGCAGTGCGGTAGGGCTAATTTTATGGTAATTGCTAAGCAGCCGGATCCGGTACCGATGTCAAAGATTGTCGAGTGCGGAAGCGTTTTTTGATATTTTTCTACTAGTTCGATTATTGCTTCAGATTCAGGGCGAGGTATCAGTACATCAGGGGTAACAATAAAACGTCGACCGTAAAATTCTTTGTGACCAATAATATAAGCAAGTGGCACCCGTTTTAGTCGGAGGAAAGCGCATTCATTTGCAAGCTCAAGGGCGGGGCGCGATAGGCTATTTTCGGCGTGTGCATGTAGATAAGTGCGTGGTTTACAAAGTACATGTGCCAGTAGCACTTCACTATCTAAAAGACTGGTCATAATCCCTGCTTTTTTGAAGTCCGTTGAGGTAATTTGTAGCCATTCTTTTATCGTCATTACTCTTCTAGTATACAGGTGAAATAGTCGCATTTAACACGAAAACGTGGTACAATAAAGACTCGATATAAAAGGAAATATATGACTCCATCACGTAAAAATATTGATAAAGCGCGGGAAGAAGCTGTTGCAGCGGATGATCAACCAATAGAAAAAAATGATCTGTCAGACATACAGCCTTCCACTTCTCGGATCGTTCAAAGAGTTGCCGAAATGATTATGATCAGAGCTATTCGACGTGGCACAAAATAAGTCGTTTAATACGGCGACGTCTTCCGTTAGGCTACTGTTGAAGCAGTTGGCGCTCAAAGATTTGTAATTTATCGATGATATCATTAATATCACCATTCATTGCGGCGGGGATATTAGAACGCGAGTAATTAATTCGGTGATCAGTAATGCGATCTTGCGGAAAATTATAGGTACGAATTTTTTCACTGCGATCACCCGTACCGACCAAACTTTTGCGCTTGGCTGCTAGTTTAGCATTTTCGGCCTCTGTTTTTGCTTGAAGAAGACGTGAACGCAAAACACTCATTGCTTTATCTTTATTTTTAATTTGCGATTTTTCGTCTTGGTTTGTGACGACCATTCCGGTCGGGAGATGCGTAATCCGTACCGCTGAATCGGTGGTATTAACACTTTGTCCGCCATGCCCTCCAGCTCGAAATACATCAATCTTGAGATCATTAGGATTGATTTCTATATCTGTTTCTTCTGCCTCTGGGAGCACTGCTACCGTCACTGTACTTGTATGAACTCGTCCCTGACTTTCCGTTACGGGTATTCGCTGAACCCGGTGGACACCAGATTCAAATTTAAGTCGTGCATATGGTGATTCACCGGATATTTCAAAAATAACTTCTTTATACCCGCCAGCATCATTTGGTGATTCACTCATGAGTTGCACTTTAAAACCCTGTGTTTCGCAAAAACGAAGGTACATTCGGTATAACTCTGCTGCAAACAGACTTGCTTCGTCGCCACCAGCACCGGCACGAATCTCTATAATGCTATTTTTCTCGTCATTTGGATCTTTTGGCGTGAGCAATGTAAACAGTTTTTCGTTTAGGTCATCTAATTCTTCCTGACTATCACTCAGTTCTTGTTTAGCTAGTTCGGCTAGCTCGTCACTTCCTGAGGACAATTCTTTCGCTTCAGCGATATTTTGTATTAAATGATCTCGGCGCCGAGAAAGATTCATTAAGATTTCGAGTTCACTAAAACGTTTGTTTTTAGCTGTATACGACTTATCGGCGTACGCGTCCGGTCGGGACAAGAAATCCGACAACTGGTCGTACTCGTCTTTGAGTTCCTGATAATTTAACGCAATACTCATAACCTCTATTATACGCAGAGAAACTATTTATAACAGCTTTGTACGCTGTATCTTATTTTGTAGGAGCTTCAGCTTTTTTATCAGCCCGAGCTTGAGCCTTTTTCGCTTTGTTAGCCAGTGCTTCTTTTCGCTTTTGAGCAGCCTCAAATTTTGCTTTAAATCGATCAACTCGACCTTCGGTGTCGATAATCTTTTCCTCACCAGTAAAATACGGATGAGAAGCGCTTGAAATGTGAATTTTTACCAGCGGGTACGTGTTGCCATCTTCCCAAGTGATTTCATCGCTGGTCTGCGCAGTGCTCTGAGTAAGAAAAGCAAATTTAGCCTGTTCATCCTGGAAAACAACAGGTCGATACGTGTCTGGATGTGTATTCGTCTTCATAATCTGGATTATTGTATCGTAAGGAGGCGAAAAAGTCAAAACCTACCAGTTGGTGTACTGGTAGGTTTATGAGACTTAAGGAAATTAACGTTGACAGTTTTTGTCTTTGAGAATTTCAATAAATACTTTACGATCAAGTGTCGCATCGGTGTTATCAAGTTGACTTTCCGTTCTAACTGCAGTTATACGCTCAGCAGGGACACCTTGCGCTTCAAGGTCTTTTTTAATTTTTTCTATTCTATCAGCCGCAAGCTTTTGGCCTTCAGGGGTTTGAGTAGCTTCTCGAGCCTGACCATAGAGATTATAGGTGAAGCCTTTTGTTGTATTGTTTTCGTAAAAACCTGCAAATTTACTCAGACTTTGGTCTGCAGAACTCATCGAATCGTATTCAGTTGAATCTGGTTGAAAGAAGATAGATGTACTATAAAATGACTTATCTATATCTCCCGTTGATGTCGATCCAGTAAAGTACGCTGCATCTTCTTCCACTAAACATTTTTTGTCTTGATCGCTCATTGTCATATTATCCGCGTTACGTCCAGTTGAAATATCTTTAATACTGAATTGATTATTGATACCCTCATGTAAAGTGAATGTCCATTGTTTTGGATCTTCTTTGCACAAACCTTTGACTGTATAAGTATCGCGACTCTTTTTTTCTAAACTGTTATCGACTGCTTGGCAGTCTTTTGTCACATCCTCACTGTATGTAAGTAATTTTTTGGAAATAGCTTCTTTTTTATCCATCGCCAGTTTTTTAATAGTATCACCGTTGTTATCTTGAGAAGCTTGATAATACTGTGTCACGATGGTCTTAGCATTTGCTTGGCGTTGATTGACGGGGTTTTGAAGTAGTCCCGAAAGTAGCCACAGGGCAAATAAAATTCCGAGTAATAAGAGTATCCACATAAGTCGACGATTTGACCTAGTGCTCTGTCTATAGATATTTTTTTGTTCATTTTCACGAGTAGCCGGAGCAGATAATCGTTCGTTAACCTCTGGTTTTTGAGGTTTTGATCGAAAGTCTTGCTTATCCATCTCACCTCCTTGTGTTAATGTCATAAGTATATGTTATTGGCGGGTATTTACCTAATATGTGGTATAATATATCATGTAAACTAATTATTAATGACACACCTTGAGCAATCAGGGGAGGAACAAGGAGAAATTTTATATGGCAGTATCTGTCGATATTAAAAAATTGCTCGAAGCCGGACTGCACTTTGGGCATAAAACTAGCCGATGGCACCCGAAAATGGCACCGTATATTCATAGTAAGCGCCAAGATTCGCATATTATTGACCTGACGAAAACTGCTGAAGGTTTGGAGCGAGCCCTCGCTGCTATTGAAAAAGTTGCAGCCAGCGGAAAGCCAGTTTTGCTGGTTGGAACGAAAAAACAAGCCGGAGCACTTATCCGTGAAGTAGCTGAAAAAACCGAACAACCTTTTGTAGCTGATCGTTGGATTGGCGGCACGCTTACTAATGTAGCGACAGTATCGTCACAAATAAAAAAATTAACAGAGCTTGAGAAAAAAATGGCAAGCGGAGAATTCGAAAAACGTTATAACAAACTTGAAGTTCAGCGTTTTCAGGAAGAAATTGATGATTTAAATCAAAAATATGGCGGAGTTAAAAAGTTAAGCGGAAAGCCTGGTATGGTAGTGGTCATTGATATGATTGCTGATGCTAATGCAGTGCGCGAAGCTCAAAAACTGCACATTCCGGTGGTTGCGTTAGTTGATACCAATGCTGATCCGACCGGGATTGACTATGTGATTCCAGCCAATGACGATGCTATAAAAGGTATTAAGCTGATACTCGATTACGTGGCTCAAGCCATAGAACACGGTGCATCTGCAAAAAAACATGATCAAAAGGAGACAAAATAAATGTCGGTATCACTTGAAGAAATCAAGAAGTTAAAAGAATTAACCGGCGTCGGTCTAACCGATGCTAAAACTGCGCTGACCGAAGCCGATGGCGATTTTGATAAAGCGCTCGAAGCCATGCGTAAAAAAGGGCTCACCCGGGCTGAGAAAAAAGGAGAGCGAGAAGCACGCGAAGGCCTGATAGATAGCTATGTGCATAGTGGACGCATCGGCGTACTAGTTGAAGTTAATTGCGAGACGGATTTTGTCGCTCGCACCGATGATTTTAAAGCGCTTGTCCATGATATTGCACTTCATATTTCAGCTGCAGCGCCTGATTACATTACCTTAGAAGATGTTCCCGCGGAAGAAACGGCACGAGTTACCGCTGAGTATCGAGAAAAAGCTTCCAACGAAGGTAAGCCCGCTGATATGATTGATAAAATTGTCGAAGGACAGATCAAAAAATATTTTGCAGAAAAAACATTGCTCGAACAACCATTTATCAAAAATCCCGACCAAACAGTTGGTGATCTCCTGAAACAACACATCGCAAAGCTTGGCGAAAACATGGTTGTGCGACAAATGAAACGTATTGAGCTCGGTGTTAGTGAATAATTGCAATTTCATAACGCCTGTGCTATAATACATAGTAATTGTTACTGATGGACTTGAGCGGCAGCGTGATATCTCGATTTCATTGAACAATCGAATATATCACTTAATCCGACATATCGTCAGAAAGACTATTCTATACACATGAAAAAAAATTCTCCACATCTTGGAGTACATCGTCGTAGTACATCAAAAAAACATACTTTTCGTCGTAAGGCGAAAAAACCGACTATTCATCACTCGAAATTTATAAAAGCTGCGAGTACCCGTGAGGCTGAAGTAATTGCACCTGTACATGCTTTCCAAGATTTTGCGCTCCACAGTACATTAAAAGATAATCTCGAACGGTCTGAATATATCACACCTACACCGATTCAAGACAAGGCTATCCCTGAAGCTTTACAGGGTAAAGATATTATTGGTATTGCACAAACTGGTACGGGTAAAACCATCGCCTTTGCCTTGCCTGTGCTACATAGGCTCATGACCGATCCGATGGCACAAGCCCTGATTATGGCGCCGACGCGCGAACTAGCTCTGCAAATCGATAGCGAATGTCGCACAGTTGCCGCTGGAAGTGGTCTTTTGAGTGCCGTACTTATTGGAGGTGCACCGATAAACCGTCAATTAGCTATTTTGCGTCATAAACCACGCATTATTATCGGCACACCTGGTCGAATTAAAGACCATCTCGAGCGAGGATCACTGCAGTTAGACACCATTAACCTCGTGGTGTTGGACGAAGTTGATCGTATGCTCGACATGGGATTTGTAGATGACATGCGAACGATTCTTGGTCGGACGGCATCGAAGCGCCAATCACTCTACTTTTCAGCCACAATGACACCGCAAGTAGATACCTTGATTCGCGAATTTACCCACAACCCGACTACTATATCAGTCACTTCAGGAACTACCAGTGATTTAGTAGAGCAAGATGTAGTACATTTTTCTGGTCGTGATCAAAAAATTGAAAAATTACACGATCTTTTAATCACGGACACGAGCCAAAAAACACTCGTGTTTGGCGAAACGAAATATGGTGTCGAGCGACTCGGTAAAGCGCTTGCACAACGTGGCTTTAAAACAGATGCAATTCATGGCGGCAAGTCACAGGGTGCACGCCAAAGAGCTCTCAGAAAATTTAAAGAAAATGAAATCTCGGTTCTCGTAGCAACCGATGTGGCAGCACGAGGAATCGATGTCAGTGATGTGACGCATGTGATTAACTATGATGTCCCGCAAACATATGATGATTATGTTCATCGAATTGGTCGGGCTGGTCGGGCAGGTAAAAAAGGTTTTGCCTTTACACTTGTCGAGAAAAATTCGTTAAGATAGGCTAATCACTGACGCCGATACTTTCATCTCATCTCGCAGATCGGTTGCGGTAATGATAGTTTGGTACTTTTTTAGTGCTTGCATGAGCTGTTTTTCTCTCGTGATATCGAGTTCAGAAAAAACATCATCCATTAAAATAAGCGGTGTAGTGTCATGTATATTTGTCTGCAGAATTACTTCAAGGAGCTTATAGGCAAGCATAATGGTGCGCATTTCACCTCTTGAGGCGGTTTCGGAAGCTAGATGCGCGTCCAGATATACACCAATATCATCTCGATGAGGTCCAACGCTTGTATAACCCCTTACAGCATCACTATGCCGGTTGCGATAAAGCGCATGAAGTAATGATTGATTGTAATTTTTTGATGAAATAGTGCTCTTATATTCCGCGTGAATAGTATGTGTATGTTTAGCCAAAGAACTATAAAGCGTCGAAATTTTTTTGTTACTTAGTGCAATAAATTCATGACGATGGACTGCAATTTTTTGAGCTAACTCTGCAAATTTCACGTCCCACGCAAATAGATGATTATTCCATGCATCGGGTGAGAAGTCTTTCTGTTTTTTCAAAAGCTCATTTCGCTGCAATAAAGTTCGTGCGTATCGATTATAAACTGTTTGATACGTAGGCGAGAGGCGAGCAATAATACCATCAAAGAAATCCCGCCGACGTTTGGGAGAGCTGGTGAGTAATCGGAGTTCATCAGGCTCAAACAATACGACTGGTATTTTTTGAGGCTGCGTGAGACGTGCTGTTTTTTTCTGTTGAACAATAAATTCTTTTTGCATTTTTTCACTATCTACCCATAATCGAGCTCGTCGTTCTTCGCCCTTTATATCAGTAAGTTTGATTAAAGCGCGTTTTTTGTTATACGCAATAATATCGCGATCACGTCCACGAAAACTTGTACCGCGACAAGCATAATACAGCGCTTCCAGAAGCGTTGTTTTACCAGAGCCATTGGGTCCGATAATGAGTGTGATGCCAGCATCAAGAGGCGCATTATATAAATCATATGAACGCACGTTTTCGACAGATAAGCTATGAAAGGACATAAACCTAGTATAGCAAGTGATATAATGAGAGTATGTTTGATACAAAACCCTACGAAGAAAAAATGTCAGCTGCGATAGAACATTTCAAGAATGAGCTTAAAAAAGTTCGGACTGGTCGGGCTCACCCTGCCATGCTTGACGGCATCATGGTTGAAGTATATGGAACGATGCTTCCGTTAAATCAAACTGCTAATATTACTGCACCAGAGGCTCAAATGATACTGGTAAGTCCATTCGATCCTAGCAATATTGAGGCAATAATTGCGGCGATTCGGGATGAGCAAACACTTGGTTTTAATCCGAGCGATGATGGGCATGTCGTACGCGTGCCAATACCATCTCTTACCGAAGAAAGACGTCGAGAAATGGTCAAGCAGCTCGGTACGAAAGTTGAAGATTGTCGTATAGCACTACGAGCAATTCGACAAGATGCGTATAAGGACGCAAAAGCAAAAAAAGACTCCAAAGAACTATCAGAAGATGACGTAAAACGCATTGAAAAAGAGATTGATCACTCGGTCTCAGATTTTCAAAAGGAAATTGAGTCGCTGACCAAAGCCAAAGAGCAGGATATACTGACAATTTAATGACTGTACCATCACACATTGGTTATATTGTTGACGGTAATCGTCGATGGGCAAAAAATTTTGGACTTCCTACCTACGAAGGGCATTTAGCTGGCTATAATGCACTGAAAGATGTTATCAAAGCGACAAATCAAGCGGGTGTTCGGTACGCATCGGTCTACGCATTTTCTACCGAAAACTGGAAGCGTGGCGAAGGCGAAACAGGCAAGCTGATGAAACTTGCGATCCGCTTGTTTAAAACTGATCTTCATGAGTTGATTGACCAAAACATTCGTCTGTATGTTATGGGTACGGAAGAGGGGCTAGATACAAATATTATAGAAGCAGCACGTCATGCAGAGACCCAAACAGCTCATTGCACCGGTCTCACCGTTGCACTTTGTTTTAATTATGGTGGGCAACAAGAGATTGTCGATGCAGCACGAGCAGTTGCTGCCTCAAAGCAGCCAATCACGGAAGAATCACTTGCTCAGTCTCTCTATCATCCGGATGTTCCACCTATTGATATTATTGTTCGTACGAGTGGAGAGCAGCGTCTCAGTAATTTTATGTTATGGCGTAGTGCATATAGCGAGCTGTTTTTTCTTGATAAATTTTGGCCAGAGATGACACCAGACGACGTGACTGCTATACTAAATGAATATACTCGTCGCGTTCGTCGCTTCGGTCAATAAGGGAGGACAAATGGATACAATCGTGCTGATTGGGCAAATTATTATCGGCTTATTGCTACTTACTTTTTTGGTAGTGATTCATGAGCTTGGTCATGCTGTCGTGGCTCGCCGAAACGGTGTAGAAGTAGAGGAATTTGGCATCGGCTTTCCACCAAAAGCATGGAGTCGAAAATGGGCTACAAAACTTGTAGGTAAAAAGACGTTGTGGAGCATTAATTGGTTACCACTTGGTGGTTTTGTTAAATTAAAAGGCGAAAGCGATGATGCAAAAGGTAAAGGTACGTATGGCGCAGCATCTTTATGGGCTAAAACCAAGATTTTACTTGCTGGTGTAGGTATGAACTGGCTGTTTGCTATCGTAGCATTCACGTGTTTAGCACTCGTCGGTTTTCCGAAAGTTCTTCCTGATCAATTCAACATCAAAAGCGACGCTGTAGAAGTGGCACAACCGCTCAAAATTGCCTTTATTGAAAAAGATTCACCAGCCGACAAAGCAGGTTTTAAGCTCAATAATCAACTGCTTTCTGCGAATGGACAATCGTTAAAAACACCCGAAGATTTGATTGCTTTTACAAAGCAATACAAAGGCAAAACAGTTACATTTGCCTATAGTGATGGCTATAAAACTATGCAAAAAGCGGTACAATTACGAGCTACACCGGGTAAAAATCAGGGAGTTCTAGGTGTCCAGACCAACAGTCAAAGTACGGTCCGCTCAACATGGTCGGCACCTATTGTAGGGGTCGGTACAACGATTCAATTTAGCGTGGTGACGCTTACAGAGCTCGGAAAATTAGTTGGAAAACTGACGAATGGTTTAATTGGCCAACTAAGTGGTGATGCTGCTGTTCGTAAACAAAGCTCACAGCAGGTGAATGAAGCGGGGGCAGGAGTAGCTGGTCCGATAGGAATTCTCGGTGTTATATTCCCGGCTGCGCAAAAAGCCGGTCTTACCACATTGCTATTTTTAATGGGAATTATCTCGCTTACACTCGCAGTTATGAACGCCTTGCCAATCCCTGCCTTAGATGGCGGACGATTATTTGTTACACTGCTATTTCGTGCTCTCAAAAAACCCCTTCGCAAAGAAACTGAAGAGAAAATTCATGGGGCTGGATTTAGTTTTTTGATGCTACTTGTTGTAGTCATAACGGTGGCAGATGTCTCAAAATTCTTCTAAATCACTGCGTCCCGTCCAGACGCTTAGTTCTATTGTTTTTTTATGCGGCTGGGTAATTGTCGGTTTTTTTACTGCGCAGATCACTACTAGTTTTGTGTGGCAGTTGTTTTCACAAGAGAAAGATTTAACTACACTAGCCCAATTAGTTTTGACAGCATGTGCCTATATCGTAGCAACAGGCATTATTATTGGTATGACACTTTTATTAAAGCCATATCCGAGACAAAAGTTTGTTCAACTGCTTGGAATACACAGACTGCTTCGCTTTCGTGATATAGGACTGGCTTTTCTCGGATACGGCGGCTATTTTCTTCTGGCAATTTTAGTGACACTAGGCATCCAGCTCATCTGGCCAAATTTTCCCATCGATCAAAAACAGCAGGTAGGCTTTCAGGATATTTCACTGCCTATTCATTATGTGTATGCTTTTTTGGCACTTGTTGTCGTGGCACCAATCTTTGAAGAGATATTGTTTCGCGGTTATTTATTTGGATTTATACGCAAGAAAACCTCGTTTTTCTTAACGGCACTACTAGTAAGTGGCATTTTTGGATTAATTCACCTGCAGCTCAATGTAGCGATTGATGTTTTTTGTCTATCATTAGTAGCATGTTATTTGCGAGAAAAAACAGGTACGATTTGGGCTAGTGTGTTGCTGCATATGATCAAAAACGGTATTGCATTTTTCCTGCTTTTTCTTCGACCTGATTTACTACATCTGATAAGATAGATATATGAAAGCATCTCAGCTTTTTACGAAAATTCGAAAAAGATGCGCCGATGAAGAATATTAGTGATATGACGAAAAAGCAAAAATTACCACCAAAGAAGTCGCCATTTGTTAAAAGATTTAGAGCATGGCATAAGCTGAAAGTAAAAATAAACCTTAGCTCGAATATTCCAGCCGGCTATAAAGAGCGGGATATTTGGTGGGTATCAATTGGTCATAATATTGGTATTGAAGAGGATGGTAAGGGCGATATGTTTAATAGACCAGTCTTAGTTGTCAAAGGCTTTAGTCGTTATCAGTTTTGGGGCTTACCGCTTTCAACAACGGGAAAAGAGGGTAAGTACTATCATAAGTTTGTCGTTAATGGCAAGGTAAGCACGGCGCTACTGAGTCAATTGAGAGTGTATGACACACGAAGACTTATCAGTAAATACGGAATGCTTAATGTAAAGGACTTTAATATTATTAAGAAAACCCTAATCAAATTCTTATCCTAAAGAAGCGGTAAAAAAAGTATGCCCCCGTCAACGACAGGGGCGATCCCGAAGGAATTTGTATTTACAGTGTACACCATTTGACAAAAATTGTCAAGTATTCTACTATATCAATTCTATCATTCTGATACAATGGACGTATATGAAAGTATCTCAGCTTTTTACCAAAACTCGAAAAAACGCGCCGGCGGATGAGCAAGCGCTGAATGCGCATTTATTGATCCGGGCAGGCTATGTCCATAAAATTATGGCTGGTGTGTATGCGTATACACCACTTGGCCTACGAGTTTTGGAAAATATCAAGCAAATTGTTCGAGAAGAGATGAATTTGATTGGTGGGCAAGAACTCATTATGACCAATCTTCAACCTAAAGAAATATGGGAAAGTACTGAAAGATGGGATGAGAAAGCGGTTGATGTGTGGTTTAAGACCAAACTTCAAGATGGAACAGACTTAGGTCTTGCTTGGAGTCATGAAGAAGCCATTATGGAAATGATGCGTCACTTTATAAATAGCTACAAAGATTTACCAACAAGCGTTTATCAATTTCAAACAAAATTACGTAATGAGTTGCGCTCAAAAAGCGGTATTATGAGGGGTCGTGAATTTGTTATGAAGGATATGTATAGCTTGCATGCAACAGCGGAGGATTGTGACGCATATTATGAAAAAGTAATTGAGGCATATAAAAAATGCTACGCAAAACTGGGCATAGGTGACAGTACATTTGTGACATTTGCGAGCGGTGGTGCGTTTACCAAATTTAGCCATGAATTTCAGACTATTTGCGAGGCAGGTGAGGATAGATTGTATGTAAATGAAGATCACACTGTAGCAGTTAACGAAGAGGTGCTTGATGATGCTGCACAAGAGCTTGGGATTGATAAAGCAACGCTAACACCTGTTAAAAGTGCAGAAGTCGGCAATATCTTTAAGTTTGGTACGGAGAAATCTGAAAAAATGGGTATTTTCTATACAGATAGTGACGGAAATCAAAAGCCGATCTATCTTGCCTCATATGGTATCGGTATCACACGTGTTATGGGTGTACTGGTTGAAAAGTTTGCAGATGACAAAGGTTTAATCTGGCCAGAAAATATAGCTCCGTATCATGTCTATCTTGTTCAAATTGGCGCTGTTTCAGAAAAAGCTCAAGAAATATATGACACTTTACAAAAGCAAGGCATCAGTGTGTTGTGGGATGATCGTGATGAGCGACCAGGTACAAAATTTGCAGACGCGGACTTAATTGGACTTCCGCATCGTGTAGTAATCTCTGAAAAACTTGTCACTAACCAGCAAGTGGAGTATACACCGAGAAAAAGCGCAGAAACATCGCTCTTGACGCTCGAAGCGTTAGTTGATAAGCTTACCTTACCTAAGTAAGATGCGAACTGAAATATGACACCCCACGAGAGGGGAAATGAAGGAGATTGTATATGAAAAAACAATATCAGATTACAACTGAAGGTAAACAAGAACTTGAAACAGAGCTTGCTGAATTAAAATCTCAGCGCGGCGAGATTGCCGAGAAAATTGCAGCTGCACGTGAGCTCGGTGATTTAAGTGAAAATGCTGATTATGATGCAGCGCGTGATGAGCAGGGTCAAGCCGAGACGCGTATTGCAGAGATCGAAGAGATCCTTTTACATGCAGAAATCATTAAAACTAAAAAAAGTTCGACGATCCATGTTGGCTCAACAGTTGAATTAAAACAAGGTGCAAAAAAAGTTGTTTATACCATTGTTGGTCCAGTAGAGGCTGATCCACTTGAAGCAAAAATCAGCAA
>CAZJUR010000008.1:0-47520 GCA_964549525.1 uncultured Candidatus Saccharibacteria bacterium
AAAAACGGGAAACTGTTCTAGATAAACTATCGTCATTCTTCAACAAGTTCTTCGACATATCAAATGGAAAGATTCAGTGATATGGCGCACAAAACTCTGCTGGAGCTGACTGCTGATGAAGCTCGTAAAGTTTTGCTGAAAAACGAGAGTTACGTAAACTTTGACCTACCAAACTACTTTGATTTCACCAAGCTACTCGATGGAATATCAGAGAAGCTATCTTCCAAGGGCTGGGAGGAATTTGTCTCAGAGTCTAAGGGTGCCGAGGGTAAGGTCATTAAAAAGTGGCCGGGCTTCGAGGTCAATGTAAACCACAGGATTATCGTCAACAAGAATTCAAATCTATCTTGGCGTCCACTTGAGTTGACTCATCCCGTGCTCTATGTTGCGCTGGTCCATCTACTTACAAAGCCTGACAACTGGAAAGTACTGACTGACCGATTTTCTCAACTAACATGTGAGACGATCGAAGTTGCAAGCATTCCCCCTGGAGGCTCATTTGACCGTAAAACAAATAGAGCCGAGCAAATAAAAAAATGGTGGGAGAAAAGTGAGCAGCGAAGTGTCGAGTTAGGGCTTGAGTACAGTTACATCAGCGAAACTGATATTGCTGACTGCTACAGTTCAATGTACACGCACTCAATTGCTTGGGCAATACACGGACGTGAAGAAGCCTTCCTGAAGCAACGAGATGACAGCCTGTTTGGCAACAAGATCGATAATATGATCATGAATATGCGCCACAGGCAGACAAACGGAATTCCTCAAGGCAGTGTCTTATACGACTTGCTCGCAGAAACAATCCTAGCATACGGCGATACCCTGATTTGTGAAGCAATCAAAGAAAAAGGCATATCAGACTACAAGATTATTCGTTATAGAGATGATTATAAGGTATTCACTAAGAATGCAGCTGACGGCCACAAGATTTTGCGAATTATCAGTGACAAGCTCATAGATCTCGGCCTACGACCAAATCCCGATAAGACAACATCAGGTAAAGGTCTGATTGACGCTTCGTTTAAGCCCGACAAGCTGTACGGTTTGTTTGTGCCCAGAGTTGATAATAATTTAGCGAAAAGACTCATGCAAATTCATCAGATATCTGAGAAATACCCTAACTCAGGTCAAGTCTCACGGATGCTTAATGCACTTCATGATGACATGTATTCAAAGCTCGTTAAGTCTAGTGGAACTCTTGAACATTATGAGAAGCCAAAGGTAATGATAAGCATCCTAGTTGATATGTCAGCAAAAAATCCAAGATTCTACAATATCATCAGCGCAATCATCAGTCTCTTATTGAGTCAACTTAAGGATAAGGTTGAATTATCAAATGTTGTTCATGAAAGACTGAGCAATCTACCGAATACTAGTCTGCTCGACATCTGGCTCCAGCGAGCTGTTTACAAGTACAACCCTGGCGCAAAGTATGACGAATTACTTACAAAAGTTCCTATCGACCATGATGGACATCCATTAAATATTTGGAATAACGACTGGCTTGTCGAAACGATGCAGAAGACAATCATCGGCTCACAAATAATTGATATGAAAACCTTTAACGACAACTCTGAGGTAACGACTCGCGATGAAGTTGATGAGTTTAGGGATATACCAAGCTAATGCAAATTTCAAAGTCAGACTACATGATGTTTCTTAAACAACCAGCTTGGTTGTGGGTGAAGAAGAATGATCCGAGTAAGATTCCACCTGTCGATGAAAATACGCAGGCGATGTTTGATGCTGGGCACCAGTTTGAGCCGTATGCTGAGTCGCTATTTCCTGAAGGTGTATCACTTGGTTTTTCAGATTACGGCGAATACTTATCGTTACCCCAGCGCACACAGGACGCTATAGCACGTGGTGATCAAGTATTATTCCAGCCTCGTTTTGAATGGGAGCAGTTTACATGTATTTGCGATATCGTCAGCTTTGTTGGTGATAAAGAAGTTGATCTGTATGAAATCAAGGCCAGCACTAGCGCCAAGGTTGAACATGAGTTTGACCTAGCGTTTCAGACTGCCGTACTCGAAGGCACAGGACTCAAGGTGCGCAACATCTATGTCATCCACGTAAATAACCAATACGTACGCATGGGTGAGATTAAGGCAGAGGAAATCACCAAGATTCAGAACATCACCGAAAAAGTTCGTGCTAAAGGTGAACTAACTGCCAAGTATATGCCAATGGCTTTGGCTGTAGCTGGACAAAGTAAGATGCCCGATCCATCACCAGAGCTCGCTAAGCTTGGCTCTAAATATGATTGGCTGCCAATCTACGCCAACATTGTTCCGCAGGAAGCAGTTAAGCATCCCGAAGACGTAACACCGACTATTCAGCATGAAGAGATAAAGCAATTCCTCGGCGAGCTGACGTATCCGCTTTACTTCCTAGACTACGAAACGATGTCCGGACTTATCCCATATTTTGATGGTCACCGTCCGTACCAACAAGTCCCATTCCAGTACTCGTTGCATATTCTCAAATCACCAGATGCCGAACTCGAGTGGAGAGAATACTTACACCGCGAAAACTCTGATCCGTCGCGACCATTGGTAGAACAACTTATCAAAGATATTGGCACGGAAGGAACAGTGCTGGTCTGGTACGAAAAGTTTGAGAAGAGTCGCAACACAGAACTTGGCGATATGATTCCAGAATACAAAGAGGCGATGGAGTCGTTAAATAACCGTGTTGTCGACCTGATTATCCCATTCAAGCAGAAATGGTACGATGATCCGCGCTTTGAAGGAAGCGCAAGTATCAAGAAGGTTTTGCCAGTACTGTGTCCGGAACTATCTTACAAAACACTTGGCATACAGGAAGGCGGCTCTGCACAGCGCCTCTGGATGGAGACAATCCTCGATGATAAACGAGCCGACCAAAAAGACCAAATCCTTGCCGACCTTATTGAATACTGCAAGCTAGATACCCTAGCTATGGTTGAGATATACAGGAAGCTTCTACAAATAACCAATGAATGAAGATCAATTCCATAAGAGAATTAAGCAAATCCTTGCTAGCACAAAACGAGGTAAACATGATAGCCCACCAGTCAAAATTCATGAAGCTTTTCATAATGACGTCCTAGGGAGAAGTAGCGGAACATGGGATGAGGGGATTGCGGCACAAGAAATACAAATAATTGAGCAAATTTTCAGAGTACAGCCAGAAGCAGTTACGGAAGCATCAGAAGTGAAAGAAGCAGATGTCATAGGCGCATTAATACAATTCTTGAAGGAGCGAGAGCATAGCTACACGCCTATTAAAGTTGGTACAACCAAAACTCCTGAAGGATACATCGATGGCTTAGGTAAAAGATATCTCTGCGAAGTGAAGTCACCAGAACTAAAGTTTGATCATAGCGCCGCTCCGTTTGGCTATAAATTCGCCACATCACATCGAAAAATATTGGACTTCATTCATACGGCTATCAAGCAATTTAAGAGCCAAGATTCTGGGCATAAATTGCCACATATACTTATATACACTTCTGCACATCCACAGTTACATTGGAAATCGTTTTTAGATTCTATTCAGGGCGGGGTTGTTAATCAGAAGGGCCATCGGTCCCCTGATTTTTCAAATACACAAGTATACAAAAGTACTTTGCCTTTAATCATGGACGTAGATTTATATGTTTGGTTCCAAGTTGGAACAAGCAGTAAAAACTTCAATCAAGTTAGTTACTTCATTAACGAAACATCGAAGCACAGGCATGAATGCATTGATTTGGTTAGCTCTTTGTCTCGCACTAGACTATCAAGTATGGATAATATTATTTCGTTGACTTCGAGTTAGTCTTTAAAGCTTGTTCTGCTTTAATAACATCAAGAATGTTAGGGTTATCCTTCCTCAAAATCATGTAGGGTCCGTTAGGAATTTTGCGCCCCTTGATTTTACCCTCACGGATGTACTTGCGAAGTACTTGTATATGGATTCCAGTCTTCATCGCTAGATCGGTATCTGGTATGGATCTCTCGTGTTTGTAATCGCCACACAAAGAGCCAGGAATCTTTCGTTTATTAATAGCATCTTTGCAGGTTAAGCACTTAAAGCCCCATTTATCAAACCAACCATCTTCTTCCCATATATGACGACCACATAAGCCACAATTCCTGCCATCACCTGACATAGGGAATCCTTCAGGCTCTTTTTTGAGCCTGCTATAGAGAGCTTTTTGCTTTTGATCCATCTCTATTAGTGTGTCAAAGAACCTGACTAGATTATCTCGAGCCTCATCACTCATTTCATGCGGGTTTTGTTCGGTTTCATTCATAACGTCCTCCTTATTTTTTGAAAAATGAGACACTTTAGTACACCTTTGTGTAGTGTCCCATTTGTCCCACTTTACCCCTGTTGATGGTTCCGTGACCTGTATGGGGAGCCAGAGCAAGCAGAGAAAAGCGCAGACCAAGTTCCTAGACCTGGCTGCAACTTCTCTCCTTGCTCAGCCAAGAAGTAAAGTGCTGATAACAAAGTACCAAATGTTGGAACCGTCCGAAAGGACGGTTCTTTCATTTCACCCCTGTTGTTTGGTTCGAACCCAGCCCGTCCCGACCCAAGGGAACAAGCAGCCGAAATCCATACTGGTTTCCTAGACCTGTTACTTTTACTACCCTTCACTTAGCATAAAAAGATATAATACATCTGTATGATCTGGTACAAAGAAAAAACTGAACAACTATTTGAAATTTTAGAGACCTCAAACAAAGGTCTTTCACAAGCCGAGGCTTCAAGCCGTATAAAAAAATACGGAGAGAACCAGCTAGTGATTAAAAAGGAATCAATTTGGAAAATAATACTCGAGCCTTTTAAGAGTGTGTTTGTAGCCGTTCTAGTTGTTGCGGCACTTGTAAGCTTATTGAGCCACGAATCTTTGGATGCAGTCATTATTAGTGTGATCATCATGGTTAATGCGTGCATCTTTTATTCTCAACAATATGCCACTACAAGGGTGCTAAGGAGTTTAAAAAAGCATAGTATCCAGCAAGTGCGAGTACTGAGAAACGGAGAAGAGACATCTATTTCGTCTGTATATCTTGTTCCCGGAGATATTATTGCTTTAAACGAAGGTGAGCGAGTGCCGGCAGATGCCCGCATTATTCATACCGACAGCCTGCAAGTCAATGAAGCATCACTTACCGGAGAGTCTGTGCCAGTACACAAACATGCATCAACACTCGAAGTAACCAAACAAATCTATGAACAAGATAATATGGTATTTCAGGGAACATATGTGCTCGCAGGGACTGCCAAAGCGGTAGTTGTGGAAACAGCTAATCGTACAGAGTTCGGAAAGATTGCCGCGCTTGCTTCGGATGACAAAACAAGAAGTCCTGTTCAGGAAAAGATCGATCAACTAATTACACTATTAGTAAAAGTGGTTGGCGTTATGGCAATTATTGTTTTTCTGCTATCACTACTAAGGGATATACCTTCTGGTGAAGCTTTACGATTTGTACTTTCGCTGACTGTTTCGGCAGTGCCCGAGGGCCTACCTGTTGCACTAACGGTGATAATCGTTCTCGGCATGCGACGTATGGCAAAGCAAAAAGCTTTAGTCAGAAATTTCAAGGCCATAGAAGACATTGGTTTGGTCACTACCATAGCTACAGATAAAACGGGAACTCTAACAAAAAACCATTTAACAATAGTTGACAATTGGTCATTGGGCACAACCGATGTAAAGGCAATAATTGGGAAAACGATAGATTCTAGTGGCGTGCAGTCAGATCCGTTAGACCAAGCAATACAAGAAAGTTACAAAGAACATCACAAGATTAAAAAACTTTATCCTTTCGATCTAGCGCTTCGGATGAGCGGAGCTTACTTACCTGATGGCTATATCTACATTAAGGGCTCGCCCGAACATATCCTGGCCAAGTCGAGCATTACAAAAGATCAACACCATAAAGCAGAGTCTGCTATGCATACCATGACATCTAAAGGTTATCGGGTTATTGCATTTGGTATCTACAAAGTTAACGGCTTATACCCTGAAGATCTTAGTAGTATTGAGAATCATGACATCGAGTTTGTTGGCTTTATCGCTTTTGCGGACGAGCTACGTCCAGAAGCTAAAGGTGCAATCGGTGAAGCGCATGAAGCCGGCATAAGTGTGCGGCTAATTACGGGTGATCACTACGAAACAGCATTTAATATTGGTAAACAGATTGGGTTAGCATCTCACCCAGAGCAGGTTATCAAAGGCACTGATTTGCCAAAAGAGGCCCATGCGCTAGCAACAGCAATTCATAATAAAACTGTTTTCGCTAGAATTCTGCCCGAGGATAAGTTCAGGATACTAAAAGCTCTCAAGCAAAACGAGATTACTGCAATGACTGGCGACGGTGTTAACGATGTGCCAGCACTCGCCAATGCTCATGTTGGAATTGCGATGGGATCTGGCAGTGATATAGCTCGCGATGCCGGGGGTATAGTTCTACTCAATGATAATTTCGCGACTATTGTCAAAGCTATATCAGAAGGTCGTAAGATCTTTGACAATATCCGTCGGATGCTCTTTTATCTACTCTCAACGTCATTAGGCGAAGTATTAACCATGATAGGCGCACTCTTATTTGGTTTGCCGTTACCTGTAACTGCCATACAAATCCTGTGGATTAACTTAGTAACTGACACAGCTATGGTACTACCGCTTGGACTAGAACCCGAGGAAGAAGGACATATGAAACGACCGCCCAGACATCCGAAAGATCCACTACTTAGCAGGATGTTGCTTAGCAGGATGTTGCTTGTATCGTTGACGATGGCTGTTGTAACTTTGATCGTAGTATTTATACTTTATAGGCAAGGTCAAGAAATAGCATACATACAGACTGTGGCTTTCATGACACTGATTGCGGCTCAATGGATGAATGCATTCAATGCCAGAAGCGAGTATAAATCATCTTTTAGTAGGATTAAGAGAAATAATAAGGGACTTATTGTAGGCTTCTTAATTGCGTTCAGTTTGCAGATGCTTGCGATGTTTGGACCATTAAGTGGGGCATTTGATATCCAGACAGTTTCCATTCAAACATTGTTGGTGTCTTCGGGTGTGATGGTGGTAGCAATACTAGCAGTTTCAGAACTTCATAAGTTAGTAGTACGCATTATCCAAAAAGACTCTTTACGTTCGGCAGCAATTAAGCTAAGGTAAAGCGAGCCTAAAAACAGACGGTATATATGCATGGTTCGAACCCAGTTACCGGAGCCAAGAGTATATATTTTACACAAAGTCCAGTAAGCATTCACGCTACTGGATTTTGTTATAATTTGACATGAATGAATCTGCTCATGAGTTTCCGAAAGAAATCGGTAATCCTGCAACGAGCGCACTGGTAGCGGCTATTATCCCAACCCTAGAACTAGTATCAAATAAGAGCTTTTAACCACTCATGGAGTTCGTCCGAAGGCCGTCAGGGTTGAGAGAACACCCCAAATATATACGTGACCTGTACCATGAAACTGTCAGACCGCAGAGTCTAGCTTTTCAATGGGGCACTTTCTAGCTCTATATTAATGATTGGAGCGACTGTGGCCGGTTGATCCTGAGATTCGAGAGTAGATGTCGGGACTATCTGAACCTTCAACTTCGATCGTCATCCAGGCACCTTTATTCATACGCGCGAGCGCATGATCAACCAGCAAGTATTTGCCTGGCACATCAGCCTTGAATTCGACAATTGCCGCGCCGCCAGCTGGCACTGCCGTTGTCTGAACGTTTTTATAAACCGCCGAACCTGGACCCATTGCAGCTTCGGGATAGACGGTGTCGAATATTTCACCAATAATATGGAACGATGAGATGAGGTTTACACCCCCATTGCCGACGTATATACGCACCGTTTCGCCTTTTTTGACTTTCATCCGGTTCTCACCCTGAATCTTGCCGTTAAAAGTCACGTAGGTCGGGTTGCCTTCGAGTAGCGCCTGTGGATCAAATAACACGAGGCCTTTCTTCCCGATGCCACCTTGGGTGTACAGTTCACCCTGCACGACGTAAAATTCTTTATCGACTTTTGGAAGTCCTTCCTTTGGTTCGACCAAAATTAGCCCGTATTGACCGTGGGAGTTATGGACACTCACGTTCGAGGTTGCGCAGTGGTATATGTAGAGCCCGGGTTGCATGGCTTTCCATCTGAATGTTTTTGTTTCGCCCGGACTGACTTTGCTTAGTTCTGCGCCGCCACCAGGTCCAGTTACGGCATGTAGGTCGATGTTGTGAGCATGGATACTAGACTCATGGTTAGTGATCGTTGTTTCGACCGTATCGCCCTCTCTCACTCGTAACATCGGTCCAGGGACTTGACCGTCAAAAGTCCAGTAGTTGTTGTATATCCCAGGAGCAATTTCACTAATCACCTCTTTTGTCGTGAAGTGTTGTTTGACTATTTCACTGGTTTTACGGGTTATGGGTTCGGGGACGATGTTGGGATCGGCTGCTATATCGTTCACTCGTTCGAAATTTTCAGATTGCCTTAAGAAATTTAACCCACTTAGTATTGGTAGGCTGGGCGGATTATTATCCGGTGCATTAGAGTGTAGGTTTGGCGGCATTGCGAAGTGTATTTTGTAAGATTGATCGCCAAACACGAAAAAGCACAAACCGAATACAAATAAACTTATACCGATCCAATCTCGCTTTCTAATGGGCTTTAATTTATGTCGTGTCCATTTCCAAAACCCTTTTCTTGTTAATAAGAAAATGATACCTAAAAGTATCAATGACAGACCAATCGATTGCGAGATTAGATATATATACATTTCGAACTCTTACCTCCCTATATACTACTTACATACATTATACATGTATTGTCATGAACATAAGCAGTATGGTGATAGCAGACTCTAAGTCATTTGAATTCGAAGGAAGTGGGGTGGCTCAACCCTGAAAGGTCCACGACCTGTAAGCTGAGCCAAGAGTATATATTTTACAAGGTATCCAGTAAGCATTCCCGCTGCTGGATACTTTTCGTTACAATCAAACTGTACTAATTTAGCACTCTTGACATTAGAGTGCTAAATTTCTATACTGAATGTAGGAGCTTTTATGCTTCTCTGGAAACCATTAAAACAATGATGAAAGGAGAATAGTATGAGCAACCTTGTAAAGTGGGATCCGTTTGCAGAACTTTCTGCATTACAAAAACAATTCTTTGGTGATGACTGGATGTCGCCTTTAAAAGGCGTTAACATTCCGACGACTGACGTCTTTACTAAAGATAATAACCTTGTGGTTGAGGCGCATCTGCCTAACTTTGAGCAGAAAGATGTCAATATCGAAGTGGAGAACGGTACACTCGTGATTTGTGCCGAACGTCACGAAAAAGAGGAAGATAAAGGCAAGCAATACGTTGTTCGTGAAAGTTCAAGTAGCTTCTATCGTCGCATAGCTCTGCCAAAACGTGCTGATGCCGACAAGGTCGAGGCACACCTGGATGATGGAGTATTGAAAGTCAGTATTCCACTAACACCACTACCTGAACCGAAGAAAATTGCTATCTCAGCGAAGAAGAAATAGCAGTCGCGCGTTCTAACCTAAAAGGAGGCCTTAGGGTCTCCTTTTAGTTATATAACCTGATTCAAGATCTGGAATTTGTTAGCTAAACTCCTTTAAAATGAGACACGCCCTAAAACATGCGTTTTGTGTCTCATCTCGTGCCCCCACCCCTGTAATAGTTCCGTGACCTGTATGGGGAGCCAAGTTGAATTTTAGAGCAAAAATCCATTGTATTTAATAGTTTTTTGTACCTATACCTCAATAATTTATCTTCTAGTTAAAAAGTTAAAAACCTTAACTAACTAAAAGCAAAACGTAAAAGTATCTATCTGGTGAGATTTAGATTACGAACAGATTTATGAGGACGATGCACACATCCAGGCCAACAACATGGGCGGCGCTTACCTTCGTGAAGTTCTTCGATCGTACGTCTTATACGCCTGGTGCGCGTTTCATCAGCTTTGGCATGTTCCACCCAGCAAATAAATTCGTTACGGGCGAGTGGCGTGAGGGTGTTCCAATAAACGACAGTTTTTTCGTCAGTAGTCAGCACTTTCATCAAATCTTGTGGTATTTTATGTACCGTTCCGTCGGAGGGTTTAGTTACCTTCATGTCATTTACTATACAACTTTTTAAATGTATACTGCCAAGTAGCAGTAAAGCATTGGAGGATAAAGTGAAATCTACATCTCGTAACAATTTAGTCATTGCCGTCATCATTGGTGCGGTTCTTGTTATAGGCATGATGATCGCTGGTAGCTACAACAGCCTAGTCGGAAGCAAAGAAGCCGTTAACGGTAAAATTAATAATTTACAGAGTCAGTATCAGCGACGAGCAGATCTGGTTCCACAGCTGGTGAATACAGTCAAAGGATCGGCTAATTTTGAACAAGAAACGTTAGATAAAGTGGTTAATGCTCGTGCTAAAGCAACCTCAATCACCATCGATCCATCAAAAGCTACTCCGGAACAACTTCAACAATACCAAAATGCACAAGGCGAATTGAGTCAGGCACTTGGTCGCCTCTTGGCAGTAGCTGAAAATTACCCTGATCTTAAAACCACAAAAGCTTTCCAAGATTTGCAGGCTCAACTTGAAGGTACAGAAAATCGGATTCAGGTTGCACGCCAAGATTATGGGAGCGAAGTACAGCAATATAATGCAAAGATCAAACGATTCCCGACCAATGTTGTAGCTGGCATGTTTAATTTTGATGCATTCCCATACTTTAAGGCAGATCCAGGAAATGAAAAAGCGCCTGAAGTTAATTTCGATGCTCAGCCATAGATATCTATTATGAAACAGTGGCAAACCGTAGTATGTAGTATTCTACTTGTACTTGTAGGATATACCACTGTATTTGCTGCATCAACTATTCCAGCTGCACCGACTGGTGGTTTTGTGAGAGATGATACTGGCACGTTGAGTCAAGCAGAAATAAGCAATCTTAATCAAAAGATTCAGGCGTATCAAGAGACAACGTCTAATCAAATTGGCGTGCTCATGATAGGCAGTATTCCTGCCGGTGATTATTTGGAAAATTATTCTTTACAAGTTGCACGCACATGGGGCATAGGAGAAAAAACCAAAAACAATGGCGTTTTACTACTTGTTGCCAAAGATGATCGCCAAGTTCGCATCGAAGTTGGTAGCGGCAACGAAGGTGATTTAACCGATCTCCGATCTAGTCGTATTATTCGCGATCGAATAGTTCCACAATTTAAAAACGGCGATTACTATAAAGGAGTTGAATCAGGGATTGAAGGAATAATTTTAGCACTTGGCTCCAAGCCTGATACGAATACGGTCTCTCTGAAAGATCAGGTAGGAAATTCGATCGAAATATTTATTTTTCTCGCCTATCTTTTTCTTACAGCAATCTCTTGGCTAGCTGCTATGTTAGCTCGCTCAAAGAGCTGGTGGGCAGGTGGTATCATTGGTTTAGCTGTCGGTGGTCTGATTGGGCTGCTCTTTATTTCTTCAGCGCTTGTATGGTTTTTGATCTCGATGTTTGGGCTTGGTCTTATTGGGTTAATCCTCGATTATATGGTCAGTAAAAATTATCGCCAAGCAAAGGCAAATGGATATAACCCTTCTTGGTGGGCGGGCGGTACGATTGGGCGTGGTGGTATTGGTGGTGGTAGTTTTGGCGGTGGCGGTTTCTCTGGAGGGGGAGCTAGTGGCAGCTGGTAAAAGCAGTCTTTAGCTTAGCGCCACAAACTAATTATGATTGTCATAACAGCTACCGAGACTGTATCATGACCGGCGTCAATCCACGATAATTCAGAAGATTTTTTACTAAATCCATTATGGATGAAATGCGCTGCCCCACGCAAGAAAAAGCCGATGAGAACACCAAAGATAAGACTATTCCATAGTCCTGATATATCCAGGGTTATTACTAAACAAGTGATCAAAACTGCACTTATAAACGAAAGTAAAAGCATGACAGCAAAACGACTCGCCATACCGTCACTATTTTGCATGTCTTTTTCTTTTAGGCCAACTAATTTAGCCCATCGTTTCCCAAAGCCCATTTTTAAATCGTACCAGACATATCCAACCGGCATGGTAGAGAGTGTCGCTACAATAATTGCCCACCAATTTACCCGATCCATAGTGTTTGTAATAAATTCCATTCTTTCTTCCTCATTTAGATGATATATTTTAGTTATATCAGAAAAGACGAAATTTAAAAGCTTTTAGTAAATCAATCCGTCTTTTACGGCGTAAGAAAGTGTTTTTATTAGTTCACTATCTGCCGTCGGATCATAACGAAAATCAGAGGATACCCACTTTAGTTGGCTATCTCGTGCGGGGTTCATGCTGCTTTTCCAGCCAGTGAGAGTATAAACGTATGTACGCTGGGTGCGAGATGTACCAATTACTTCACAGTACGTTTTATACCAGCCTAGATTACGTGACTCGACAGATAAGCCAAGCTCCTCTTTAAGCTCTCTGATCAAAGCCTGTTTTGGCGTCTCATTTTCTTCAATATGACCGCCCGGTGGACTAAAATTCTTCTCATTAGCTAACCGAATACTAGCGACGGTTTTTTCACGAACTATTAGAGCGTGAGCTCGTTCAGAAGCAAACTCTCGAGACGGAAGAGATGTGCACTCGGATTGAATTCGCTGAGAAATATTGTTATGGACAGTACGTTGCCAGCTAAACAGCCAAAAGACAAGGCCTACCAGACTTATAAATAGCAAAATGCTTATATTTTTTTTCACCTTTTTAGCATACCCCAGAAGAGAAACAATGGAAATACATATAGGTTTTAGGTGGCTCAGCTGCTATACTTATAGGTGAAAACCTCAAAAATAAACACATGAATATCTTATCTGTAGTCATCTCGGTTATAATAGCTATTTTATATTCCTATAGTGTGTCCGCACTTAGTCCTGTGCGTATTACTGAAATAATGTATGATCCATCAGGAGATGGTAGTAAAGAGTTTATTGAGTTCTATAACGGAAGCGATACCACCGTACAGCTAGGGGGGTGGAGTACCTATGGTGTTGATTTTGTCTTTCCACCAGGAAGTTCTTTATCACCAAGTACGTACACAATTATTGCCAGAAATGCGGCTGCTCTCCAATCATCTCACCCGGGCGCCCGAATCAGTGGTCAATACATGGGAAAGCTTCGTGGCTCTGGTGAACTTATTCGGCTTCAAGATAGCGCAGGCGGAGTGGTGAGTCAAGTCTCGTACAGTTTTGGGGGTGCCTGGCCATCAGAACCACGTAATGGAGGTCCAAGTCTTAGTTTGATTTGGCCAAACGCCAACGAGACAATACCTGGTTGCTGGGGGTCGAGCACAGCATTAGGCGGCTCACCAGGTTTCTCTAATAGTGCTGTTGGCGGCGGAGGGTGTAGTACGCTCGGATACCCTGTTACGCCACCACCACCTCCTCCGGCGCCGGTTGCTCAAACCGCACCTACCTTATCTCCAAGTGCAGCCCCAACAGCATCACCGAACTCTCCCTCATCGAAAAGCAAGACACCATCTGGTTCGACTTCATCCTCAACGGAAAATAAATCTCCAGAACAAGTTCAAGCACAAATAGTTGAACAAAAAAAACAAGCACAAGCTCAACAAAAAAAAGTAGCCGAACAAAAAATACGTACACAAAAACAAAATAGCTGGAGGTTAATTACAATAATAATGGGTATAATTATTATGGGAGTAGGTGCTGCCTATGTAGTGAGGAAGCATCGTCTCAAGCAGGACGTCAAAACTGTTCTTAAAAAAAGGAATGCCTAAATGGTTCGCCAAAAACATCAGAGAATTACCAAAAATATTGTCACTGATTACGCAACTCGCTTTCAGCGAGAGGAGCTTAAATTTTTTATCGATAATCACTTAGTAAGTGTACTGATACCCGATCTACTTAATTTTATGGAACGCGACCATTATTCAGTACAAGGTCCATACCCGATCTACAGCATTTATTTCGACACTATTGATTGGCAAGCTTTTTATTCAAAACTTGATGGCAATGAACGTCGACAAAAATTTCGTATACGCTCATATGTTGCACATCCACAACCAGATGACCTCGTCTACTTAGAAATCAAAGAAAAGCTAAATGGCACTGTTTTTAAACGTCGCACAAATTTACTCATGAAAGATGCAGAAGCTTTAGTGAGGGGAGAGATAGTAGACAAAGATTCACCCATTATAGATGAATGGCGGTTTGCCATGCTGCGTAATTCACTCCGACCAAAAATATTAAATACCTACCGGCGTACGGCCTATCATTCGGAGCAATTTCAAGGACTTCGTGTCACGATTGATCAAGACATGCATTATGCCGTAACTCAAGGATTTAGTTACAATATACCTACACGTCTCGCATTTTGGTCGCATCGGAAGAGTGTTATAGAGGTTAAATTTGATAGATACGTACCAGCATTTATTGTTGACATGATCCGAAAATATAATCTCACGCGTGTACCGGTATCAAAATATTGCGATTCAGTAATTTCACATTATTTGTTATCATAGATATATTAGTTATGCTTGAAATAGAAAAGTGGTTACAACAATTAGGCCAAACGGAAGTCGCAACCTCACTGCCGACGATGATTATTAATATTTTGCTTGCGGCAGTACTTGGTATTATCGTAGCAAAAGTCTACAAACACACTCACAAGGGGATATCCTATTCTTCTTCATACGCTTATTCAATTGTGATTGTAACTATAGTGGTAGCGCTCGTCATGATGGTAATCGCGGGGAATGTGGCTCGTGCTTTTACGCTACTCGGCGCATTTACGTTGATTCGCTTCCGCACAGCGGTTAAGGACCCTAAAGATACAGCCTTTATATTCTTGGCATTGGTAGTTGGATTAGGAGTTGGTGCAAATGAATACACCCTTGCTATTGTGGGAACGTTACTAACGGTTGCCATCGCGCTCATTTTGGACGCGGTTAATTTTGGTACGATGCTGAAGCTCGAACAAGTATTATATCTGACTACTAATCCAAAACAACTGAATCAAAGTGACCTTGAAACCATGCTTCGAAGCCAGTGCAAAGAAGTGTCGATTATTAATGTCAATTACAACGAAACGAGTAAATTACTGCAATATTCGTATAATATTAAACTCCATAAAAAAGATCAGCAAGCCGATGTTATGAATAAAATCACCAAAGTTGAAGGCATAAAATCTGCCGAAATCTTATCATCTCAACAAGTCATTGAGTTTTAGCTTCATTCAATAGTTTGAATAACAATATCTTCCTGTGGAATATTCATAGTGCGGGCAAACAAGTCTAATTGTTGAAATTTGCAGTAGGGGATAGGTTTTTTTGATGCATCGTAAATTCGATAATAATGCTCATACATACGCTGTTCGCCATTAAATTTTTTGGCTGTAGTAGGTCGGTTAATTCTTATGACGTGCCATGAGTCGTAACCCTGAAGAATACGTTTTATTTTAGCGTAATGATTAAAGGCCATGTATGTATATTATCAGATGAATTATACGAATAAATGATATAATAAACTCATTATGATACAACTATTCAATAAACTTTTTGGTGGTACGAGAGAAAATATGCAACTTAAAATAATTGCCGTTATTAGCTTTATAATCATGGTGGTCGTTAATGCGCTCGCTAATCTACTGCCCATCAACGGTCAAGCAACTGGTGAAATATCAGATAAATACGCTAATTTATTTGCGCCGGCAGGAATAACATTTTCTATCTGGAGTGTGATCTATATAGCGCTTTTTGTGTATAGCTTATATCAATTTAAAAAAGTACGAGCTAAAAAATCGCAAATTAACGAAAATACATATAACTCAATTAATCGTTTTTTTATCGCAAGTTCTCTATTGAATACTATATGGATTTTTGCATGGCATTACGAAGTATTGTGGGCGACCGTCATCCTCATGATCGGTATACTATATTGTCTCATTAAGATAAATACGATATTACGTAATCAAAAAAAATCTTTCACTGATACAATTTGCGTAGCCACACCGTTTAGTATTTATTTTGGGTGGATCACGGTTGCAACTATCGCGAACATTACCTCGTGGCTAGTGAGCGTTGAATGGGATGGATTTGGTATACGGCCTGGCGTGTGGATGGTGGCGATTTTGATCATCGGGGCGCTCATAGCAACACGAGTTATTTTACAGAATCGAGATGCTGTATATGGACTCGTGATTGTATGGGCTTATACAGGAATTCTCGTAAAACATCTTTCAGAACAAGGCTGGAATGGTGCGTATCCGAGCGTACTCGCTGCGTTATATATCTTACTACCCGTACTTATTTCAGTAGTTATTATGATAGCACGCGACATCTATACAACTAAAGATTAAATATGGGCAAGAAAGTGCTATCTCGCAAAAAAATACGGATACTGAGTATAATATTTTTAATTTTTCTGTGTGGAGTTGTAGTGTATTTTGTAGCTTTAAAACCAAAAAATAATACAAAAAAGTCTGTAAATGTACAGCTTCATCGTATTGAGGCCTGCGATGTTTTATCAAAACAAGTCGCCAAATCCTATCTTGGTGTGATCAATCAGTCATCAACAAAGCAACCTCAAAACGCAGTCAAAAATACTGATATCAAGATAACTCAATGTAGCTATACCCAAAAGACATCAAAAAATCCAAAGAGTATTAACTTACTTATACGGTCAGCGCTGACAAAACAAGGTGCAGAGAACAACAAAGTAGTGTTTGGTTCTGGCATTCCACAAGGTAGTAAAAAGATTAGAGGCTATGGAAACGATGCATTTTGGACGCAAGCTACCGGACAATTGAATATGTTGTATAAGCATAATTGGTACATTCTTTCAGTAGGCGGTGCTCAAGCAAATAAACGTTCGCTTGATGATGCAAAAAAAATTGCTACGCAAATTATTGAAAATAGCTAAATTGCCCGCTCATAGTGGCAGGTATAACCATGGGGATTTTTTTGTAAATAGTTTTGATGGTAGTCTTCAGCTAGATAAAACGTCGTTAATTTTTCAAGTGTTGTGACAAGTGGCTTTGACCAAAAATGAGACCGTTCAACGGCTTTGATAACCTGTTGAGCAATATGTTTTTGCTGCTCATTTTTGTAAAAAATTACCGAACGATACGACTCGCCAATATCATTGCCTTGACGATTCTTTGTTGTCGGATCATGTATTCGAAAAAAATAGTGCAATAAAGTTTCTATGGAAGTAATTGATGAATCGAAGGTAATCTTAAGTGACTCAGCATGTCCCGGATGGTTTTCATAAGTAGGCTTGGTATTTTTTCCACCACAATAACCAACCTCTGTCTGTGTGACTCCTGGTTGATGCCGAAATAATTCTTCTAATCCCCAGAAGCAACCTCCAGCTACAATTATTGTCTCCATCTCAGTGATTATAATACAATTCTATCTATGACTAAAAACATATTTCAGGATCATGCTATACTGAAGTGAATTGTAGGGAGAGAAGTATGGTGCAAATTTTTAAAAAACAAAAAATAAAATTTAATAATGAAAGACAACCTGCCAAATGGCTGCGCATTTTTATTCCTGGATTACTTATTGTGCTGTGGTTTATTGGAGGTAGTGTCGGTGGGCCATATTTTGGCAAAATTGAAGAAGTATCAAGTACTGATTTAACTACATTTCTTCCAAAATCAGCCGAAGCCACTAAAGTAAGTCAACAATTATCAAAATTCAGGGATGAAAAAACCATCCCACTTTTAGCTGTTTTTGAAAAAAAATATTCACTAACCGATCAAGACATAGAAAAAATTACTGAAGTCTCAAAAAAGGCTCAAGAAGTCGAAGATGTGGTTGGTCAAGTGTCTCCGCCGATAGTCTCAGATGATAAACAAGCTGCATTTTTCCTTATTCCTCTTAAAAGTGACGGTGAGTTTAAAGAAATCTTACCTGAGGTAAAAAAGGAGATACAAGATGCCAATCTCAATCTTACTTATAAATTGACCGGTCCTGCGAGTTTTGCCAACGATTTAAGCAAAGCTTTTGCGGGTATTGATGGCATTTTATTGCTCGTTGCATTAGCAGTAGTATTTATTATTTTACTCTTAGTATATCGATCACCAATTTTACCATTTTTAGTTCTTTTTACTTCTATGTTTGCGCTTGCTGTCAGTATTTTAGTTGTTTGGAATTTAGCAAAAGCAGACATTATTGATCTTAATGGACAGGTGCAGGGGATACTATTTATTCTTGTTATTGGTGCAGCCACCGATTACTCACTTCTCTATGTAGCACGTTATCGGGAGGAACTCGAAAAACATCGTTCAAGTTGGGTCGCTACACAAAAATCACTACGAGCCTCATTAGAGCCCATTTTAGCGTCTGGTGGGACTGTTATTGCAGGACTACTTTGTTTGCTGTTATCTGATCTCAGCTCAAATAAAGCTCTAGGGCCAGTCGGGGCGACTGGAATTGTTTTTGCTATGCTCAGCGCCCTCACCTTTTTGCCTGCACTTCTCAGCATGTTTGGTCGTGTAGCATTTTGGCCAGTAAAACCTCGTTATTCGTCATCTCAAAAAACTGTATCGAAACATACTATATGGAATAAAGTGGCAAATTTCGTATCAGTTAATCCGCGAAAAGTATGGATAGGTACGACAATAGTACTTTTACTCGGCACCATAACGGCCTTTCAGATTAAAGCAGAAGGGGTAGAGCAAAGTGATCTTATACTAGGATATTCAGAGGCACGCGAAGGGCAAGCGATTTTGAATCGACATCTTCCTCCAGGCTCAGGTGCACCGCTGCAAATTATCACTTCTGAAAAAAGTATAAATAGTGTCTTAGAAATGCTAGATAAAGATCGAGCAATAGCATCTGTATCGGTAGTTACTGAAAACAGTCCTTCAAACGAAAAACCACTTGGAAAACAAGCTCAAAAAATCGAACAAGAAATCCGTCAGTCAATTGATCAGGATATAATCAAGAAGCAGTCAGACATTCGTGCGCAAATTTCTCAATCATTTTCTGCTGATACGCCATCATTTATTGTTGATGCAGCCGTTGAGCAAGCTACCGCTAATCTTCCTTCAGTTGATACGATTTTTGCACAAGCAAACCCATTCAAGGATGCATCGCCAAAAATTGTTAATGACAAAGTTTTACTAAGCGCTGTCCTGAATTACGAATCGGATTCAAAACAAGCTAAAGACGCGGTCCTTCGTCTGAGAGATGATCTAAAAAAGGTAGATAATTCCACATTAATCGGAGGTGTCACAGCTACGCAAGTTGATACAAACAAAGCCTCTATACATGACAGGCAAGTCATCATTCCTGCTATTTTAGCGGCGATTACCGTTATCCTTATCTTCCTCCTCCGCTCATTACTAGCTCCAGTTTTACTACTTTTGACGACCGTTTTGTCATTCGGAACTACGCTCGGTGTATCTGCCATATTATTTAATGATATCTTGAAGTTTCCTGGCGCTGATCCTTCAGTAGTTTTATATGGCTTTGTATTTTTGGTAGCACTTGGGATTGATTACAATATTTTTCTTATGACACGAGTGAGAGAAGAATCAATCAGACTTGGAACCCGCAAGGGAGTTATCAGAGGCCTGATTGTCACAGGTGGAGTTATTACATCTGCCGGTATTGTACTAGCTGCGACCTTTGCTGCACTTGCAGTTATCCCCATTCTTTTCCTCGCCCAATTGGCGTTTGTTGTCGCGTTTGGGGTGCTCCTAGATACCATTATCGTTCGATCGTTACTTGTGCCAGCTCTTATGTTGGATATAGGCAAACATGCCTGGTGGCCGTTTTATCTTAAAAAAGATACCTAGTCAATGAAAATAGCAGTGATTGGCGCTAACGGAAAGACGGGCAAAGTCTTCGTAAAAGCTGCTCTAGAAAATGGTCATGTTATTCGTGCTGGTATGTTTAGGTCTCAATATAAATTTCCTCGCAATCGAAATTTAACGATGGTGTCATGTGATGCAACTATGCGGCGTGATCTGCAAGAGCTTATAGGTGACTCTGAAATAGTTGTGAGTTTTATAGGGCACACTGCTCATTCACCACACAGAGTGCAAACGAATGCCACCACCCAGATCATACAGGTTATGTCACAACTTCATATACGAAGATTCATCAGTCTGACTGGCACAGGCGCGAGAATAGCAGGCGATATTCCTTCATGGTGGGATACGTTAGCCAATAAACTCGTTTATTTTTTTGATCCAGAACGTGTCAACGACGGCATCGCTCATATCAAAGTTTTACAACAAAATACCGACACGATTGATTGGACCGTTATTCGTGTGTTAAAGCTGACAAATAGATCATGCCAACCGTATAGCATTACGCTGCACGGTCCTGGCCAACTTTTTACTTCACGATGTACTGTATCGAAAGCTGTTTTACAGCTTATAAATGAGCAGTCAACCTACATACATCAGGCACCGGTCATATCCCGTTAAATATCAAATAATCGTTTTAATTGCATTTTGTTCAACAGAAATGGTAACTTTTTGTTTGCGATTTAAACGAAAAACTTCACCATCCAGCTGTACTTTGAGACGTCTGGTAGTATAGAAATTAAATTCTTTTACCTGCATCATCTTATCATCCAAGCCTCGCGTTGATGCCCGCAGTAAATGAGTGATTAAATCAAAGGCGGACGTTCCTCTCTGATGGGTGAGTTCAAATTTTCCATCATTGATATGTGTGTCTTTGGAAAGTTTAATGACTTTGGACATTTTTGACACATTTGTACACAAAAGATTTTGATATCGTTTTATTTTGCCATTAACGCGTATCTTTACAGGAGTAAAAGTAACAAGATGCTTTAAAACAATCCACGCTTCGTTAAAACGATTGAGTTTTGTCTCTGTTAACTTTTCACCAATATGTGGAGTAATTCCTATACCAATATATGAGTGCGCATATCTCGTCAGAGAACTTGTCTGTAATTTCAATAACTCCATAGTAGTCACATCATTATTCTGCATTCGTTTCAATGTATCGCCTCGATGCATATGATGATAATGATCATTTGCATTACCCGATGGTAGTAATCCTAGCGTCGCGCGCTGTGCCGGTGGTTTTTTCATCACACCGTTAACAACTTCATGGTATCCTCCATCGCCACTAGACGAGATGATAAAACGATCAGCTGCTGACTTTTGTTCAGCTATTTTTTCTGCATGACCTGCATATTTTGTAGCAACGAGTTTGACATTATAATTTTTTTTCAAGTCTTTTATTGCACGATAAAAGTCCTGCGCATTCTTTTTGCTATTTCCTGTACTATTCGGATTATAAATTATTATTATTTCTAAAAATTTCATAGTTGTGCATTCAGTATACAACAGCGCACTATTCTTATGATAAAATATTTTGGTATCATATGATCAAAATAAAAAAACAAGTATATATTCTTTTACTCATCGCTATAATAGTTATTCTAATAGGAATGTATTTTTGGCGCCTAAAAAATGCGGACGAATGCACGAAAGTAGAGAAATATGATATATGGAGCGACTCCTGTTATTTCGAATGCGATAGTGAAGAGGAATGCAGTGCGCTCAGCAAAAAAGTTGAAAATGAACTAAACCAAACGTTTGAAGATTCTCAATTTGTTAAACCCACTCAAAAACCTATCGCCCCCAAACAAAATAATTCAGTAGATGGTCTGTACACCAACGAGGCAACGGGTACTGAAACAAATGGCACCACCTATACGGTGATGCCAGATTCTACATTGACACCTGAACCGACCCGAGAACATCAAGAGTTATGGAATCTATTCAAACGAATTATTGGAAAAGAGAAAGTTAAGAAATATTTTGTAAGTTTTGAGGTATTTAATGACGAGAATAATTCTACAGCTGCATCAGTATGGAGAACAACGAACAATGCATCTACCTGGCATATGAATATGAATGAAGCATATATAGACAATCGTAAAGATTTAGTTCATACCCTCGTGCATGAATATGCGCATGTACTGACGTTATCGGGTGATCAGGTTGAACAGATAGAAGGGGCGTGCCCATATATCGTTTTAGCCGAGGGTTGTACGAAAGACACTTCTTATATTTACCGGTTTCATCAAGATTTTTGGCAGATGTATGGTGACGAGATTCCCTCAAATGACGGCCAAGAGCAAGATGAGGTAATGAGTTTTTATGATTCGCAACCAAATAATTTTGTCAGTGAATACGCAGCTACTAATCTCACTGAAGACATGGCAGAAAGTTTTGCATATTACGTTCTTCGCCCTCTACCACAAGATACTACTACTCAAAAAAACGCCAAGGTGCTTTTTTATAAACAATATCCAGAATTTGACAAGATGAGAAACACGTTACGTGCCGCAATTGGTGAAAATCTACTCACTGCTTCTCGTTACTATAAAAAACCGTAAGCAGTTTGCTATACTAACAGTATGTTTACACCAAAACCAAAAAATCTAACCCAGTTTGTTATCGATATGTCTGCCCAGCAGTCGGCTCATACCTGGATGGCAGACGATCCTAATCGAAAAGCGCGATTTGCTACAGGAGTAAATGGTAAAAGTTTGCTTGACCGTCGTTTGCAGGACGCGAATCGATCATATATTAGAGAATTTCATGCTTCTCATGTTGCCCAAATAGCTACAACGATGAGAGGAGATGTTGTAGCAGAGACTCATAAACGTTTCGAAAACCATCAAGCTCGTTTTTCTGATCAAACACCTGAGAGCAAATCTACTCCTCAGATCCCGTCACGTCCTTCACATACACTTAAGGAACCACTGTCGAAACCGCGAGATTTTTATCCCCAGCCACGTCCAAAAATATGATACAATAAGCATATTAGAAGAGGGTAATATATATGGCGAATGTAGCTCATTTGGTTAGAGCGTCGGGTTGTGGTTCCGAAGGTCGTGGGTTCGATCCCCATCATTCGCCCCATAAAGAATATGAGATATAATTACAAACAAGGGGTTACAAAAAAAGATAAACAAGGACACAAAGCACGGTGGGTCATTTTTTTGATAGTTTTTGCAGTAATAAGCTACGGCGGATTTCTCGCTGCCATTCTTTCGCTCAATGGCTGGCCATTAAACACATACGATACTACTGCAAAAATTGTCAAAAATACTAAACCCGGACAAAAAGGCGATAGCTTATTTATACCGTCTCTTAATCTTGCCTTATCGCTCAATTTAAAAAGTTTGCAGGTGAGCGGCAAACCAAATGATAATTTCGTGATTCGCGGCAATTCATTTGGCGTTAGTTTGTTGCCGCATGCAATACGCGAAGCATCACCTTTCTTTAATTTATCAGGCCTGAGAAAAGATGACGAAATATTTATAGATAAATCAAGGGTTCGTTATGCCTATGTGGTTACTGAAAAAAAAGGTGATCAATACCTAACCCTCCAGTCAGGAACGGTAAAAAAATATGCTAAACCTATTGGTACAGTAGCATGGCGAGACGGTTCGCCGTATATCGAAGCCCTTTAAACTAAAAATTTAAACGTCCCGGAAAACTTCAATACGCGCACCTAAGCTATTGAGGCGGGTAGCCAAATCTTCATAACCGCGAGCGATCGAATAAATTCCCCGCAGAGTTGAAGTACCTGGTGCAGCAATCATAGCAAGAAGTATGACAACTGAAGGCCGCAAGGCAGGGGGAGCCACAATATCGGCTGATTGCCATTTTGTCGGACCGCTGATATAAACTCTGTGAGGATCGAGCAGTTCTACCTCTGCATTTAATTTTGTTAGTTCGGTTAAATAAATTGAGCGGTTTTCATATACCCAATCATGAATCAATGTTCTTCCTTTTGCCATCGCTGCAATTAATGCAAAAAACGGTAAATTATCAATATTCAGACCCGGAAATGGTCCAGGGTGAATCTTGTCTTTAGCGGCGCTAAGTTTACATGGATGGGTAGTAATATCAACTAGCCGAGTGTGCCCATTTCGAGCCACATATTCGTTTGAAAAACTATATAAAAAGCCCATTTCTTTTAGTAACTCAAGCTCAATTTCCATAAATTCAATTGGTACTCGTTTGATAGTAATTTCTGAGTGTGTGGCAATAGCGGCGGCTACAAAGCTCATTGCTTCAATCGGATCTTCACTTGGAGCATACGTAATATCTTTAGTAATTTCATTTTTGCCATGTATAGTTAATGAAGTTGTCCCAATACCATCGATCTTTATTCCGAGTTTTGTTAAAAAAAGACAGATATCTTGCACCATATAGTTAGGGCTGGCGTTTCGAATGACGGTTTTGGCAGGGTGTAACGCTGCAGCCATTAAAACATTTTCTGTTACGGTATCGCCTCGTTCAGTTAAAACGATCGTTCTATCTTCAGTGTGTTTTTTTACGGTAATATCGTAAAAGTTATTATGCGTATTAACGTGTAGGCCAAAGTGTGCAAGCGCTGCTAAATGGGGTTCTACGGTTCGAGTTCCTAAATTACAGCCCCCGGCATAGGGAATTTTAAAATGATGGTACTGATGAAGCAGTGGCCCCATAAACATAATAACTGTACGTGTTTTTTTAGCTGCCGATACATTGATCTGATCAAGCTTCAATCGTTTTGGAGGAATAATTTCAAGGTCATTATGTTCAAGCCAGCGTGTTTTGACACCTATACTCACTAATACTTCAATAATACGATTGACTTCTTCGATCCGGGCGACTTGCCGCAAAGTTGTCTTACCTTTATTTAGAAGCGCTGCACATAAAAGAGCGACTGCTGCATTCTTACTGGTTTTTACATCGATCGACCCACTAAGTGGGGTACCACCATGCACTCGGAAATGGAGGGTGCCAGGTGTTCCAAAGCTAACGATTTCACTAGATAATACTTCACCGATTCGCGCTACCATTTCGAGCGAAACGTTTTGGTGGCCTTTCTCTATACGGTTAATAGCACTCTGTGACGTCTCAAGAGCTTGTGCTAATTGAGCTTGAGTTAACCCTTTAGATAAGCGTGCGCTTTGGATAATACTTCCAACTTTTTGCTTGTAGCTCGTCATGTAATATTAAACATATATCATATATGATATTTTGTCAAGGAGTTTTACATGTTTGACTCGCGAAAATGAAATCATTACAATAAGTAAAATATTATGACAAAATTTTCTCCCTCAACCAATAAATTTTATTGTTTTTCTCCCCCAGTTATGATCGCTACCTTTTTATTTGAAATCTTTTCAGTTGTATATATACTTTGGCGATACAAGTTAAATCTTGCTACACAAATTATTATTGCAATACTAGTTAATTTAGCTATTTTTCAATATGCAGAATATCGCATTTGTGATGGAGGAGACATACAGTGGGCAAAGATCGGATTTGTAGCTATTTCATTCTTGCCACCACTTGGCATTCATTTAGCCAGTGTCATCGCTAAAAAAAATACTCAGTACATTAGCCTTATTTACGGGCTTGCTGCAATGTTCAGCTTGTTTTTCTTATTAACTTCAGCAATTGAATCACAAGTCTGTGGCGGTAACTATGTTATTTTTGAGTATGCGAAAAGCCCATTAGCACTCATTGTATATCCACTCTATTATTATTCGCTGACACTGATGGGAATGATCTTAAGTTTCAAATGGGCTCGAGACAAAAATAATCATAAATCCAAAACAGCCTTAGTATCACTGGGAGCTGGTTATGCAATATTTCTCATACCCACCACTACCGTAAATATTTTAGCCCCGCAGACTATTCAGGCTATTCCATCTATTATGTGTGGGTTTGCGGTATTACTTGCAGTAGCGCTTGTATGGAAAGTTGTACCAAATACCACGAGCCTTCGATCTAAGAGGTAATCATAGGGTATACTAAGTAGGTATGAAAGACAGTGAAATAGAAAAGCTTATTCAGGCTGAACAAAAGCGTCAGCAAAATTGCATAGAATTAATTCCATCTGAAAACTATGTGTCAGAAGATGTCTTAACGGCTCTTGGCAGTGTGTTTACGAACAAATATTCTGAAGGGTATCCAGGCAAGCGATATTATGGTGGTCAAGAAAATACAGATCAAGTCGAAACACTTGCGATTGAACGTGCCAAAAAATTATTTCATGCAGATCATGCTAATGTGCAGCCCCATTCTGGCGCACAAGCCAATGCAGCGGTATATCATGCATGGTGCAAGCCAGGTGATACGATTTTAGCAATGGACCTTCAGCATGGTGGACATTTAACGCATGGGCATCCGGTTACCATCTTAGCGCAAGAATTTAATTTTATACGATATGGCATTAAAAATATTGAAACGGGTGAGATAGATTACGATCAAATTAGAAAACTAGCACGTAAACACAAACCAAAAATTATTTTAGCAGGATTTAGTGCGTATCCCCGTGAGCTCGACTATGCGGCATTCGCTGAGATTGGCAGGGAAGTCGGAGCTTTACTGGTGGCAGATATGGCACACATTGCTGGTTTAATTGCCGGTAAAGCTGCTAAAAACCCGTTTGACTACGGGTTTCATGTGATAACCACTACGACGCACAAAACATTGCGTGGTCCACGTGGGGGTATGATCTTATCGAAAGGTATAGTGGGCAATCCTTTACAAAAACCAGAGCACATTATTGAAAACATACCTACACTGATTGATCGTACTGTATTTCCAGGCATGCAAGGAGGGCCACACATGCATGTAATTGCTGCTAAGGCTGTCTCATTTTATGAAGCGCTCCAACCAGAATTTAAAAAATATGCTCAGCAAGTCGTTAAAAATGCCAAAGCTTTAGCAGATGCTTTGTCAAAAAATGGCTTTCATCTCGTTACTGGTGGAACCGATAATCATTTAATACTGATTGATGTCATGAAAAGCGCCGGAATAGATGGCGAAGAAGCTCAGCAACGACTTGAAAAAGAGGGGATAACAGTTAATAAAAATGCGATCCCAAATGACACCCTTCCACCATTTCGACCAAGCGGAATCCGACTAGGAACTCCTGCAGTCACTTCTAGTGGTGCGAAAGAAAAAGACATGCAGGAAATTGCCGATAAAATTACACAATTTCTAAAGGTTTGATTAACAACTTGCCACATTACCCGCAGCAGTAGTTTTCACTGCTGCATTTGTGGCTGCACTGTTAGTAGGATCTGGGTAATATACTAATAATCCACCGGCTGAATTGCATGTTTTGACAGTATAGGTTTTTAGGCCTGAAGATGTATTTTGATACAATGCGTTGGTGATGGCACTTGGGCTAGTAGGGTTAGTAGTACCAGAACCTATAGTATTAACCACTGCACTTGAAGCAGATGAGGTAAATGCTACTGAAACATTTGTAGGTAGGACGGCAAGTTGTCCACTAAAGTTTCCAGCTGTAGTCGGATACGTTCCATTATTATCAGCTGCATACGCTTCGGCCTTTTTCATTATTGCTTGCGCATCAGTTTGATATTGTGCAGCTCGGGCTCGATTCTGTATACCGTTATATGCGACAATCACTAATGCTGCTAAAATACCGATGATCACAATGACGATCAAGAGCTCGACGATAGTGAAGCCTTTATGAAGATGTGGTTGCTTGTATATAGGTACATTTAACCATACTTTAGTTGAATTCATAATATCTCACCGCCATTCTTTTGATACTTATTTTATTTACGAGTAATTTCTAGCAGCTTGTTGTGGTGCCTGCAGAATATGATCTTGCTGCACCAGTAGCTGCTTGAGTCGGATCAGCATAGAAAACAAGAAGGCCTTGATTCGTACCACATGCTTTTACTGCGTAAGTTTTGGCACCAGATACAATAGACATTGCATTAGTTTCTGAAGCTGGTGTCGCGAAAGCAGTAGATTTAATTGTATTAATCATATTTGATGTTGTGTTGGTTACAAAGAATACACTAACTCCAGTTGGCAGTGCCGCTAATTGACCACTAAAGTTTCCAGCTGTAGTCGGATACGTTCCATTATTATCAGCTGCATACGCTTCGGCTTTTTTTTGAATCGCTTGCGCATCAGTTTGATATTGTGCAGCTCGGGCTCGATCTTGTATACCATTGTAAGCAACAATTACCAGTGCTGCCAAGATACCGATGATCACAATGACGATCAAGAGCTCGACGATGGTGAAACCACCTTCTTTTTTGATTTTTTTAATATTGTTAAGAGTCATTCTTTGCCCCCTAATTAGTTACTAGTTATATCAAGATAATACGCTATTATAAACGTAAGTGCAATACTTAATTATTTAAACGGCCGATTCGTAGAGTAGAAGTATAATTTCCATCATTCTGATTAGGGGAGGTGATAGTGCTGTTGATTGATACAGAAACACTCGATGTAAAGGGGACATCGGCACTATTTGTTATAGGCGTTGTTGTACTGGAGTTTAAAAAATACTCAACAGTGAAGTTATCCACGCTGCCCACAGTTGTCACTTGGATGTCTTTTACTGTACAAGCTTGGGATTCACTACACGATTGTTGAGCAAGTTTAGTGCCACAGGTGGGGCCGCCTGTCGTAATCGTGAGAGTTCGTCGATATAACGAATTGTTTTTAACAAAGTAGATGATAAGTATAGGTGTAGTATTATTCTCATCTGCAATAGTGCCGCCGACGCACGGACTGACACCACCGAAGGCGGGTACAGTAGCAGAATTCTCATTTGGATTGGCTGCTACATCATATTTTTGTATAACAAGACGGTTTGAAAAAGATAAAGTCGAATAATCTACTGAATAGGAATCAGTGTAATCAGTCGTAGGGACACTTGTGAGGAAAGTTGAGCTATTGATCGCATCTTTTTCAATCATATCAAGCGCACGTTGAGTACTCCTGATCAAGCTATTCTGTCGATTTGGACCAGACACATTATTCGCAATCAAGATTAATCCGGCTATTAAACCTACTGTTACCAGTATTAAAATAGGGCTAATCACCGCTATTTCAACTAAGGTAAATCCTCGTTGATTTTTAATTAATAAAGGTCGCATGCGTCACCTTTGTCTGCTGGTCAACAGTTTCTACAGTTGAAGTAATTTTTATGAGGTCATTATTCGTGCAACCGTATGGATACGATATTGTTACCGTTTCGTTAACTTTGCCAAGAAACGGGTATTTTGCATTAGTCTGATTATTTTGACTTAAAAGAGTGACGTCACTAGATGAGCAGGAAAAGGTGAGGAGAACATTTCCCAGTGAAGAGATGGTGGGATATCGTCGAAGATTTGCATACGCAAGATCACTTGCTTGAGCACCACGTCGCGAATCATTATTTAGCTGAGAAATTGATAAAAATAACTGATAAAACATGATGAGAAAAAGCGTTGCAACGATTATCGTAGCCATAAGTTCTACGACAGTAAAACCGCGCTGAGACACTTTTTTAAAAACTTGCATCGCTATTTTTCCTCTGACTTTTTATCTCTTTTATTATATTTTCAGTCTCTGAGAAATAATAAATACTGAATGATTTACATAGACCAACGAGCCGTGAAGCAATGACTTGTCTCGTGGGATCAGCGGTTATGGCAACTGTACAAAGATTTCCATCGGCGAGTCTAGGTTGAAACACATAAAAATCATTACTTGCATTTAATGTCCTGCCCCCTACAGTAGACCCGCTCATGTCAGCATTTGTGGAAGCTGCTACTAAACCGGCGCCCAGCGCGCCTTTCGGAGAAGTACGAGCTCGTTGATCGATTTGATCTAAAATGGCTTGGCTTTGGACATTGTTAACCGACAGTAGCGATGTGCTTGGATAACTTAATGGAACTGCATCGGCACCAACAGCAGTTGTGCTTTCGGGAATTGTCTTACCGCTCGGACGTCCATCAGCGTATATGTCTTCAAATAGGGAACTAATCGTATTGACATCATCGAGTCGCTCTTTATCGCGGGCCACTAATTGAGTTCTGGTGACATAGACGACAGATAAAACCGCAAGTATAGATATTATGAGCATCACTGTCGCAAGCTCTACTATAGAAAAACCCTTATGTTTCATGTCAATAATTCCTCAGGCTCCTGCACTAATACTATTCTAAAATTATCACGCACCCTCTCTATGATAATATCACGTAGCGCCACCAAATCTTTATAGCTCGTGCCATCCTTGTTGATAATGACGAGATTATTTTTAGGATATAGACAAAAACCTCCTTGTGAAAGATTACTTATATCAAGTTTTTCTATTAGCCAGCCGGCGGGAACTTTGTAGGTATTTTCACCCATATCGTAGACGGGAACATCGGGATACTGTTGGCGAATAGCATCGATTTGCCATTTCTCTGCAATAGGATTTTTAAAAAACGATCCACTATTTGCTATGAGAGACGGATCAGGTAGTTTGGTTGTCCGAATAGCTATGACGGCGTTTCGAATTGAGGCAGGCGAGTAATCAGTAATTTCATGTGTATTGAGATAGGCTTGCAGACTATCATAAAAAGGAGGCGACATACTGCCTTTAGTTAATTCTAGGGTTATTGAAATGATAATATAGCGATTTTTTTGACTGGAGTTGAAGATACTTTGGCGATATGAAAAATCACAATCACTATTTTGTAGGGTTACGTACGAATGAGTTGTCGTGTCGTAGGCTTCTACCTCTAGAAGCGTATCGGCAATTTCTTGACCATATGCACCAATGTTCTGAACAGGCGCTGCCCCGACATAACCAGGAATAGCCGAAAGTGCCTCGATCCCACTAACTTGTAGATCAACAGATTGCTGGACCATACTATCCCACCGTTCACCGGCACCCATTTTCAGACGAATCATTGCGGCATCTTCACTGACAATGGAAAATCCTCGTAGACGGTTTAAGATCACCACACCCGGAAATCCATTGTCGGTCACGATCATATTACTACCTTGTCCTAACACTAAAAAAGGTATATGATGCGATTCCGCAAATTGAAGTGCTTCTAAAAGTTCATTGGTTGTGGTCGCAGTGGTAAGATATCGCGCCGGTCCACCAAGCTTCATTGTCGTATAATCACGAAGAGGTACATTTTCCTTCATACTTATGCTTTAGTATAGTATGTTTAGTCTAGAGTGACTAGTGTTAATCTGTTATAATGATTGAGCGCACCCGTAGCTCAGCTGGATAGAGCGTTGGCTTGCGGAGCCAAAGGTCATAGGTTCGAATCCTGTCGGGTGTACCAAAAACCTCACATTTGTGGGGTATTTTTTTTGTATAAGCCGCAAGAAAGAGACATAGTGAAGCGATATCTTATCGGATAAATCTTCATTGTAAAAGATAGTCAAAGCTTATAAAATAACAATATGAGTACAAATAAAACTATTGCTAACCAATCATCTGTCGATGAATTTCTCTCTAAACAGCCAGATCTTGAACAACAGCAGGACTGTCGAACACTTATTAAAATCATGTCTGAAATTAGCAATTGTCCACCAGTTATGTGGGGTTCTTCAATAGTTGGATTTGATAGCTACCATTATAAATATGACTCAGGTAGAGAGGGGGACATGTGTATTATCGGATTTTCACCCCGCAAAGCAGGACTTTCAATCTATTTAGTAGATGGGGTAGATAACTACAAAGAAAAACTACAAAATCTTGGAAAATATAAAAACGGTAAATCATGTTTATATCTTGATTCTCTCAAAAACATTAACCTCGATGTTTTACGGAACGTATTAAAAGCAAGTTATACATGGACTAAGTCACAACACAGTAAAACTACATGATATACTAAAAAATATGAATGCTTATGCTTACCGACAGATACAGCGTGGCTTTACCGTCGTAGAATTAATGACCGTGATAGTAGTCATGGGCATTTTGGCGGGCATCGTGTATGTCAATGGTACTGGGTATATTGAACGAGCTGCTCAATCTAGTGCGAAAGGAGATTTAACTTCTGCTGCTTCTAAACTACAGGTTATGTACAATAAAGATGGCATATATCCCGCACCGACTGGTACAAATACGCTGCCTACTTCGGTAGAAGTAAAGATCACCGACAGTAGCGCCAGTTTTGATAAATACTTTACCTCAACTGATCAAACAAAATTCTGTCTCTTTTTAAAAAATACACGTTTTGCTTCGGCTAGTGCCTATGTAGGATCAAAAGCTACCATACCAGTAGCTGCTTCACAATGTCCGACTGATGAAAATTTGTGGTAATCATTTACCTCTTAGGTCTTTTTTGCTATAGTATCTCTGTTATACAGAAGTACGGGCCAGTAGCTCAGTTGGTTAGAGCACCTGCCTCTTAAGCAGGGTGTCGAGGGTTCGAGCCCCTCCTGGCCCTCCATAGTAATAGTCTAGGCATGTATGCCTAGACTATTACTATTTTGTGATTTGGATTTGAACGCATGACACCCGTAGGGTGTCGAGGTGAGAATTGCCGGTGGCAGTTCGCAAGGAAATGTTCTGGTGCGAGCTATGTTCGCAACCATGAACTTTCGGGCTCGCTAAAGGTGAGTTGAGCCCCTCCTGGCCCTCCAATAAAACAGACTATATTTTCAAATCTATTGTACTAAGTTTTGTGGTGGTTTCGGAGGTTGTTCATCTCCTTGAGGAGAGGGTTGTGGATTTATTGGATTGCTAGATTGCAGTATCTCTGGCACTGATCCTGATGATGTATTGTTTTGAGGCAATCCATTTTGTGTAGGCGCCGTATATTTTGATTTATCAAAAGCAAGTATCGCAAGACCGATAGGAAGGCCGGTGATGAAGGGAACTATAGCAAGCAATAAAACCGAAAATGTACCATCTTTGCCGAATACTTTACCTAGTTCAAGCATAATTAAAATGATAATCACAATATTCACGAAAGGTATAAAAAATAATAGTATCCACCATATTGGTTTATTCACAATCTGTAGCAATACGACTTGGTTATAGATAGGTACGAAAGCAGCCCACATAGGTTTGCCTGCTTTTTGGAATACTTTTCCTAATATAAAGCTAAATACAAGATAGGCTACTATACTTATTACAGTTATAATACCCAAAAATACTGCAGAAAAACTCGCCAATCCAGCTACCTGCTCATCTGATAAAGTGGTCGTATATGATGTATCGTACATGATTCTCCTTAGATATAAACGTTATCATTATTATAAACACAGATATTAGGTATAATCAATAAGATGAAATTTCTTAATGGTGCAGAATTAGCTGGTTTTATAAAAGAGAGGCAAGCCAAACAAGTTAGAGCGCTTCGTCAAGCCTATGGCGTCTATCCCAAACTCGCTATCATTACGACTAGTGAAAATCCGACTATCGATATATATATAAAACTAAAAAAAGCTTATGGAGAAGATATTTTAATCGATGTCGATGTCTATCGCATTAAGCAAACTGATGCAAAACAACAGATTATCAAACTCAATAATGATCCGAGCGTGCATGGCATCATCGTTCAACTGCCTCTAGAAAATCCCGCTCAAACAGACGAGATCTTACAAGCAGTTGATCCACAAAAAGATGTTGATGGGTTGGGGCTAAAGCCACTATACGATCTCGCCACGCCCACTGCTATCAATTGGCTATTGACAGGTTATAACATCTCAATGGAGTCACAAAATATCGTTATAATTGGCAAAGGAAGATTAGTAGGCGCTCCCTTGTATGACATGTGGCGTCAATCTAGCTACCAGGTAACAGCATTAGACGTAGAAGACGAAATTGCTCCGCATCTAAAGCACGCCACTGTTATCGTGTCCGCGACAGGTCAACCCAATCTACTGACGAGTACGCTTATACCTGTTGGAGCAGTAGTAGTCGACGCCGGTACATCTGTAGAAAATGGTACCCAAAAAGGTGATTTAGCAGATGACGTCTATGAGCGCGATGATCTCACCGTAACCCCTCGAAAAGGTGGCGTTGGTCCACTGACAGTAGCGGCATTATTTGAAAATGTCATTCGCGCTGCCCGTAGCACCATATCTACATAAATTATTTTAAGGTGTCAATCACGCGCGCGACAACTTGCTTGGGCGTATAATCAGCTTTGACGATATAACCATCTATACCAAGTGAGCGAATATTTTTTGGTGATTCTTCTTCACCAAGATTTGTGAGTACAATAACTGGAATATCTTTTCCCCATGGTGCACTGCGGATTTTTGCCAGTGCTTCATCGCCATTCATTTCCGGCATATGAATATCAAGTAAGATAATATCAGGCCGCATATGCTCGACGAGCGTTACGCCATCTTTACCGTTATCAGCTACTTGCACTTCGAAATCTTCATTCTCAAACTTCATCCGGTACATCTGCCGGATGACGGCATCGTCTTCAATAATAGCAATTTTATGACTCATATATACTGTATTTTAGCACGCTTTACCGTAAGCGAAAACATTGTAAGGTTTGGTGGTTTTAGTATAAAATGTATTACAAGTATAACTTTTAACAGTGAGTAACTATGAATAAACAATGTCAACCTGTATTATATGGTGTCGCCACCATTGGCCCAAAAGGGCAATTCGTCATACCGATTGAAGCTCGCAAAAAACTCGGGATAAAAGCCGGAGACAGGGTAGTAATAGTGAGCTCAGCTCATAAACAGAATATGCTCGGTGTCTATCACGAATCATCATTTCAAGAATACCTAAAAGAGGTAGATAAAAAGCTGGAAATGATACACACATCATATGAAAAAATAAAGAAAGAGAGATAGATATATGTTGTATCACATTTCATCAAAACAAAAAGCTATCGTTATGTTTGCCGTAATGAGCGCATTATTTCTGTTTGCCTTAGATCAACTTATTATTACCACCGCACTCAGCAAGATTGTCGAAGAATTTCAGAGTTTCTCCAGTCTTAGTTGGATTGTAACTGCCTATCTTTTAACCAGTACCATCGCAACACCAATTGCCGGAAAATTCTCAGATATGTTTGGTCGTCGTTTAGTGATATTGAGTGGGGTAGCAATATTTAGCATTGCTAGCTACTTTAGTGGGGCATCACAAAATATTGAACAACTCATCGTTTGGCGAGCCATACAAGGTATTGGTGGCGGCATTATTACTGCCAATGCCTTTGCAATCATTGGTGATTTGTTTGTTCCTCGCGAAAGGGGCCGATGGCAAGGAATATTTGGCGCAGTATTTGGTATTGCCTCTGTGGTCGGCCCACTACTTGGTGGATTTTTGACTGAACCCCACACTGTGTTTGGGCTTACTACTGACTGGCGGTGGACACTATGGCTCAATGTTCCGGTCGGTATGATTGTGTTTGCTATTATATTTTTCTTTATGCCCACAATTAAACATGAAAAAAAGCCTTCAATTGATATCTGTGGATCAGTTATTCTCGCTATAATCCTCTCCTCAATCGTTTTAGCAGCCGATGCCAACGATAAAATATTTGGTTCTTTAATGGATGCATCTGGCATGTCGCTTGCGACAATTCGATGGATACTCATTATATTTGCCGCCATCATGCTGGGTGTCTTTATATGGGTAGAAAAAAGAGTCAAAGAACCCATTCTCAGTTTGCGTTTTTTTGAAAATTATAACTATCGATTATTCACAGCAATGCTCCTTCTCAATGGCGCCGCTTTCTTAGGCACAATTCTATATATCACACAGTTTAATCAGCAGGTGTTTGAAGCCTCACCCACAACTGCAGGTTTAATGCTATTACCCCTAGTAATTGGTTTGAGTATTTCAGCTGGTATTTGTGGACAGATTATGCAGCGCACAGGTAGGTATAAAAATCTTATGATCGCTGGATCGCTTATCGCTATGACCGGTATATTTAGTTTAAGTTTTTTGAACCCCCAAAGTAATTATATGAATGAAGTTATTATCATGGTTGTTACAGGAGTGGGGTTAGGGGCGCTTCTGCCGACGTTAAATTTAGCAGTACAAAATGAATTTGCACAAAAGGATTTGGGTACGGTCAGTGCCTCAGCTCAATTGTTTCGGAATCTAGGATCTACGATTGGTACAGCAATTTTTGGTGGGATACTAACCGCGGGAATAGTTGCTTCAATAGGCCCTCTAAAAAATATAGAATATATTCAGTTTCTCCAAGATCAACCATCTCAAGCACAGAAAAAATTTGATGTATCTAATATAGACACTGATCTTGCATTAACACTTAATACTAAAGACGTAAAAAAGCAAATCAATCAAGGATTTACTGGTGGTTTACAAAAAGCTGAAGCTTCTGCAATACAAAAGGCAACAGAATCTATTAAAGCCCAACAACTTCCTCCTCAAGTAGAAACGAAGGTTTTACAGAATACAACAGAAAAAATCAGTGATTCATTTGATAACACGAAAAACGACTTTAAAGCAAAGCAAGCTGCATTTTCAATTCGAATCATCAACTCATTTAGCGACAGTTTACGACCTATCTTTTATGCCGCCTCAGGACTCATGGCAGCAGTATTTTTGCTTGCACTTTCAGTGTCTGAAACTGAACTTAGAAGCAGTAATGAGATAGCGAAATCTTAAGAGCATTTCATAAAACGACCTACTATCGCGTATAATCATAAGCGTGATACAGTATTTTTATAAAGATATTCGCGCGGCCGAAATCCAAACGCTTGATAAGCATCGAGCAGGAGCATGGGTTTGTGTAGAAAAGCCAACTGCTGATGAAATCGATTTTTTGGTGGAAACCTATGAGCTGGATGCAGGACACTTAAGCGACGCCTTAGATAGCGAAGAAATGCCGCGTTTGGAACGAGAAGGCGATACTATATACATTTTTCTCCGATATGCCTTTGCTCAAGACGATCTTGATCTTTCCACTGCGCCAATTTTAATCATCCTGAGCCCCAAAGCGGTGATCACTGTCGCTATGTATAGTACACCTCGCTTACAGCAATTTACCAGTGGAAAAGTCCATTTTTCGACTACGCAAAAAACTAAGTTATTACTACAGCTTCTCGGACAAATCGTTGACCAGTACCAAATATACATCAATAATATCGGCAAGCGCATCAAGGGAATTCGCACCCGACTGCGCACGCACGATGTTGTCAACCAAGATTTCATTGACTTTGTCACTATCGAAGATGAACTAAATGAATTTTTGTCTGGCTTACAGCCTATGTCAGCCATGCTTCATAGACTGCTGGTTGCAAAATATATCTCTTTGTACGAGCAGGATGAGGATATTGTCGAAGACCTCACGCTCGCAACCGAGCAATCGATTGAAGCGTGTCGAAGTCATATAAAAAGTATCGCTAGTATTCGCGATTCTCATTCAACAATAGCTAGCAACAACCTCAACCGATCGATGCAAATCTTGACCGCAGCTACGGTGATCATTGCACTACCAAATGTATTTTATGGGATGTTTGGAATGAATATTCCGCTGCCATTTCATAAAGATTTTGCACTCAACCCACTTCCATATATCTCAATACTCGTATTTACCATTATTCTCATGGTCATTATCTATCTTATCGGTAAACATCGCCGCTTTTTTTAAGAAGCAGTTTCTTCAGGGATCTCGTCAGGAAGTGTTTGACCACTTTGCTTGATAGCATCCCGGACAAGATTTTCAATCGATTTTTGGGTATTTAGTTGACTCGTTTGAATCGTGGTACCGTTCAAAATAACTGTTGGGGTGGCTTGAACGTTTTGCTTTTTGCCCAGTGCTTGATCTTTTTTAACCTTTGTTTTTACTCGACGATCCTCGAGATGTTTTTTAAATTCAGCTTCATTGAGCCCGAGCTCTTTGGCATATGAAATAAATGTTTCAGTACGTTTGTCTGGATCTAAGCCCGACCATTCATTTTGTGATTCATATAATTTATCGTGATATTCCCAGAATTTACCTTGCAGCCCTGCAGACTCAGCAGCCGAAGCTGCTACCAACGCATTTGGGTGAATAGAGGTGAGGGGAAAGTGCCGAAATACAAATGTCAGCTGATCTTTATAATGTTCTTTGATAGCTTTTAATTTCGGAAAAGCTGCTCCGCAACCTGGACATTGAAAATCACCATACTCCATCAAAACAACCTTTTGGCTCGGTGCTCCAAAGACATGATCATCAATAGCGTTCTTATCTTGGGGTTTGGTGATAACTTTTTGCGGATCCGTCACACTGACGTCGACCGTATCGCTTTTTTTATTAAAAATAAGTATTCCAAACACCGCTAAACATAGGGCAATAAAAATAATCCATCGATTTCTATCCATATATCCTCCTCATTTCACTAGCTAGTATACCATTTATTGCGCTACAATTGGAGGTGATGAAAAACGTAGAACTGCTGATTTTGTTTGTAGCTGCTCTTGCTTATATTAAATTAATCGTTATTCGAGCAGTCGATATATATGTCGATCCGAATAAATCATTTGAACGAGCAAGGCGTATCAAACAAGGTGATAAAAGTATTATTCGAGAGAACGACCGCGCACAAGCCAGTAACGCTCTGTCCGGTGCACTCTATATTCTTGAGATTCTCAGCCTCATCATTGTTTTGACGTGTTTGATTGTCGTCTACGGCTGGTTTCTTGGAAGTGTCATTGGTTTATTGCTATTCGTTTTACTTCAGCCGATTGCGCGAATTACTTTTGTGCGAAAAATGGTGCAAAAAGGGTATACCACTTACGAGCTGCATATTATGAGGATAATCTCTAAGCTCCAACCAATTGTTTCTCTTTTTCATACCAATATAGATCGCAAAGCCTACGTACTTGAGTCAAAGGATGAGTTAGCCCACCTGATCGAGACAAGTGATCTCGATATGTCTCGGCAAGAAAAAGATCTTCTCACGCATGCACTTCGCTTTGAAGATAAAGTCATAAAAGATAGCATGACCCCACGTAGCGTAGTCGAGGTAGTAAAGGATAATGAAACACTTGGGCCACTTGTGCTAGATCGCCTTCATAAAACTGGTTTTAGTCGTTTTCCGGTAGTCCATAAAGATTTAGATCACGTCATAGGGATGCTGTACGCGCACGACTTTATGACAAATTTATCATCCGAGCAAACCGTCAGTGTTACCGAAGCCATGAATAAAACAGTTTTTTATATTCATGAACTACAATCTCTCATGGACGCCTTAGCGGCTTTCTTGCGTACCAAGCATCTTTTGTTTATAGTAGTAAATGAATTTGAGGAGACAGTTGGTGTTATTTCTATCGAAGACGTTATTGAAGCACTTATCGGACGCAAAATTGTGGACGAATTCGATCAATATGAGGACTTGCGAACAGTAGCTCACCGTGCGGCTCAAGTACGCCATAAGTCCAATCATAGCACCAAATAAATAACCTGGAGAATACATTATTATGCAACGCACATTAGCACGTGACATTAGTTCGCACATCGACAAAACAATTACTATCAAAGGGTGGCTTCACAAAAAACGCCTACTAGGAGGTTTAAATTTCCTCACCATTCGGGATCGCAGCGGGCTTATCCAAATTTTACTCGAAGACAAGCCAGAAGTAGAAAAGCTACGCGGTCTTCAAGTCGGCACAGTTCTCAGCTGCACCGGAACAGTCATTAAAGACGACCGAGCACCAGGCGGTGCAGAATTACACGACGTCACTATCGACGTAGAAGTGCCAGTTACAGAAGAGCCACCGATTGAAATTGATAAACCAATTTCTCATAAAGCGGAAAATTTAGATACGCTCTTTGAATATCGCGTGTTAAATATTCGCAATATCCAGGAACAAAAAATTTTTAAAATACGGGCAGCTTTGACACAATATCTCCGAGATTTTTTAGTTCAACAAGAGTTCGTAGAAATTGAAACACCCAAACTTCTCGCTCAACCAACAGAAGGCGGAGCCGAAGTTTTTCAGGTGGAGTATTTTCATAAAACGGCAATTCTGGCTCAAAGTCCGCAATTTTATAAACAAATTATGGTCGGTGCATTCGAAAGAGTCTTTGAAATAGGACATAGCTATCGGGCAGAACCGAGCGCTACTACCCGGCATCTTACCGAATTAACTATGCTCGATATAGAGATGGGATTTGTGGAAAGCCACGAAGAGGTCATGGAGATGGTGGCAAAAATGACGAAATATGCGTTACAGCATATGTATAAAGATCATGCCGAAGATCTCCGCAGCCTCAACGCCCCAGAACTAAAATTAACCGTTGAAGTGCCCTCATTCACGATTGCCGAGATCCATGAAATGTATACCAGGTCCACAAAAACTGATACCACAAGCGAAAAAGACCTAACTCCTGACGAAGAACGCTGGATCTCCGAATATGCGCGTAAACAATTGGGGAGTGATCTTGTATATGCGACTGATTTTCCTCGTGAAGCCGGAAAATTTTATCATAAATTCAAAGACGATGATACGGTAGCTTGGGCTGATCTACTGTTTCGGGGCTTAGAGATCGCGACAGTGCCGCTTCGGGAAAACAACTATCAAAAAATGATTACCCAAATGACGGATGCTGGTTTAGATGTTACCCATGAAGGTTTCAAGTATTACCTTCAGGCGTTTAAATTTGGTTTGCCTGCACACGGCGGATGTGGATTTGGCGTTGATCGATTAGTTCAAAAAACAATTGGTCTTCAAAATGTCAAAGAAGCGACGCTATTTCCACGTGACCTTCATCGTTTAACGCCGTAAATCTATACGTCATACTTTTGCACGAATCAACTTTGCTGCAGAAGAAAAACCTATTGCACGGTAGGCAGCGGTTGCATCGGGCAGGTGGTTAACTGACTTTTCATCGCATCATGTTCAGCTTGAGTCATCCATAGAGCGTATTTTTTCTTAACGGCGATTTGTCGCGCAATATATCGACAGCGATACTCTTTATTTGGTGGTAACCACGAAGCTGCATCACTGCCACTTTTATCTTGGTTGGTTTGTCCATCGACAGCTAGTAAATTAAGCGGATCATTTGCAAAGGCTTCTCGTTCGGTAAATGATAACGCTTGCGCACCTTTTTGCCACGCATCACTGAGAGCCACCATGTGATCAATTTGGATATCATCGCTCGTCTCTGGACCGCGCAGAAATTGCACTATTTGTCCAGTATAAGGATCATTCAATGTGCCACGTAAAACCTTACACTTCTCGATCGTCGTATTTTCTAAGTCACGAGCTAAAATAAGATCTCGCGTTGAGCATTCGCCACTAATGTGCCAACCATCACCAAACGCCGCCCGACGATAATCGGTTTTAGGTGAACGACCTTTAATCTCTATTGTTTCCAACACATCAACTGCCTTTTCTGACGTGCCGCGTTCTTTGGAAATAACTATTTTTTGATTTGCTTGATCAATTTCGCGCTTGGCGGTGGTTTCCAAGTGAATACCAATCAGTGCCACCAGTATGGCGATCAGCATACTCATTATGCTGCGCCGGCGTCGATATATTTGATATGCCACGCAATTTATTATAATAGAGGAGTGACGAATGATGAATTTACTGAGCACATCCTCGATAGAGGTCGTGCGCTCTACAGAGATATGCCGTGGCGTCAAAATACCTCGTTTTATTATGTGCTTGTTTCTGAAATAATGCTCCAACAGACCCAAGTTGATCGAGTTGTCCCAAAATTTGAAAAATTTATTACTCATTTTCCTTCTATAGAAAAGTTAGCTGCCGCTCCAACTGGTGCTGTGCTTCGCCACTGGGTAGGGCTCGGCTACAACCGACGTGCTAAATATCTTCGTGATGCTGCTGGTATGGTAAATAAACACATACCGCGTACGAGCGAAGAACTTTTACAATTACCTGGCGTCGGTCCGCAAATCGCCGGTGCGATTATGGCCTACGCCTACAATCAACCAACGTTCTTTATCGAGACAAATATTCGAACAGTCTACATTCATCATTTTTTCTCACATAAAAACCACGTGACAGACCAGCAAATATACCGTAAACTCCAGCATACAATTGATCACACTCAACCACGTGTATTTTATTGGGCGCTTATGGATTATGGAGCATGGCTTAAGAAGCAAGGAGTACGCACGCATCGAAAAAGCAAACACTACTTAAAGCAATCTCCGTTGCACGGTAGTGTGCGCGAAGTTCGCGGGCAAATAATCGCTGCTCTGCAGCAAAAACCTGCCCTAGTAACGGAGCTACGCGCGATAAGTACTGCAGATAAACGATTCGAAATTGCCTTACACGCTCTTATTAAAGAAAACTTGGTACATAAAAAAGGCAACCGATACAGCATATAAAAAATCCCTCACTGCATGCGAGTGAGGGATTAGCTGAAGCGAGAGGGTAGTTACTTGTGATGCAAGGCTGCTTCTACTGCACGGCGACTAGCAATCCACTGTTGAATACCGAGACCGAGTGCACTAGCGCCAGCCAGGCCGATGATGACTTCTGCAGGTCCTGTAGAAGGTAGGGACTGAGGAGCAGGGGCATTTGGTGTACTAGTTGTGCCAGTAGTGACAACTGTCGGACTGTCAGTATTGATGACGGTTTTACAAGTTTCGCTGGTAATGTCTTTGACAGTTTTCCCATCTACCTGAAAGCTGGCTTTCGCAACGATCGTGTATTGACCAGCTTTTGCATAGGTATGCTTCACCGGAAGTGAATTAAGATCACGAATCGCATTTTGACCGTCACCAAAGTCGATCACGACATCTTTGGCAGTGGCATTTTTAGCCGTTACTTTTACGTTGAAACTATATTCAAGTGCACTTACTTTTGTAGCTTCGATCATGTCACAGCTGTAAACGGGTTGATCTTTACATTCTTTGGTAATCGTCACATCTGCAGTGTCTTGCTTATTGCCATTATCTGTTTCAACGAAGGCGGTATTTCTGAGCGTATTGTTTCCACACGCGAGATCTTGAGCTTGAGGAGTGGTTGCTGTGAAAGTAACCAATGCGCTGTTTTGAGGCGCGTAGTTACCTACGTTGATACCGTTTGCAGTGGTAATATTATCTGAAGTTACCATTCCGAGCGGCGCAGGATTAGACTCGTTAAATAATCGAGTAGAGCCAGGATTATATGTTACTTTAGCGGGAAGTGAATCTTTGACAACAACATTTTGTTGATTAGCCGTACCGGTATTTTTGTAGCTGACCAAGTAGTCGACTTTTTCACCAGGATTGACTGCGACACTTTTTTGCCAGTTACCTTTTTGGCCCTCTACATGTTTTCGGACTTGCTTACTCATTTCATAATTTGCGGTAAGCTCACCGTATACTTTAACCTTGTAGTAGAGAAAACCTGAGTACTGGAAGCATCCTTTTAAGTTACCATCCATTTGCTCATATCCGACAGGCGTACCAGCGGCAGAGATCAGTGAATCTGGTAGTTGAAATCCAGTAGTACTATTAATATTATTGTAATATCGCGCTGAACCTGGCACAAAGGCAACATTGAAACGCTTGTCGCTTTTTAGTACGACATTGTCCCAAATTTTTTGTGGTGAAGCATTGTCTGACATGATAGCACTTTGAATGCTAGCTTCTGTACCAGTGGTAGTCGGTATGTCGGCGTTCACTCGCACATTTGTTGCGACGAGGTTGAGATTATCAGCTGCATTATTGTGCACAATCATCTTGATGGTATATTCTTTGCCGTCTTGCACTTGTAATTCATCACGCCAATCATTGTTACTGGTACTAGCGCCATCACGAACCAAGACAGAATTTCGTTCATCACCCCAATTTGGATTGTCGGTGATAGAGTTAAAGGTGATTTTATCTGCCGGACTATTGATGGTGTAGGTTTGTCGCTCTGGTCCGTACGCCCAAATCGCAAGACTAGGGATGAGGACAGCTAGCCCAATAAGTATGAGGGCATATACTCGATGTGGCGCATACCTTGCGATATTTCGAACGTTTCGGATTAGTTTATTGGTTTTGTGATTAGTTTCCATGATAAATGTTCCTTATATCCCTTATATTATACTTCATTTTGTTTTGGTTGCTGTTGAGGAGTTCCATTATTTATGCCATCAGTACCATTTGCATCCTGATTGGTTCCAGGATTCTTTTCCACTGGTGGAATACTTTCAGGTGGACGAGGCGTGGTAGCTTCAGGTTGTGGATGTTGTGGTGTACCGCCAGTCACCCCATCTGCATTCGCATCAGGTGTAGGTTGCGGAGTAGGGGCGGGGTGATCACCATTATCATGTCCTGCAGGTGCCTTAGAAGGATCTTTAAATTTCAGACCAGGAGAAGCTTGACCTTCACCGCCCGCATTTGCTTTTGGAGGCGGAGTTGCTTCACGTGAGCCGGATGAAGTATCGCTCGTACTCGTACTTGTCGTACCAGATTCATGTGTACCAGTCTGTTTATGAACAATAATCTGCTTTTCACCCTTGTCATTGACTATTGTCGAGACAGTTGCCGATGGTGTAAGGCGAGTAACGGTCATACGTCCTTTCCATAAGAAGTTAGCGCAATTACCTTTGAGGTAAAGAACACGTCCATTCTGAAGCTCAATTTTGAGAACTTGCTGATTCGCATCAAAACCTTGATTTTGATTGATTCTCAAAAGGTCATCTCGACCGTTTTGAAGGGTACCTTCAAGAACACCGCTGTTATAAAGATTCTGAAGCGTATTGCCATTTACCCAGCTGACAGATGCATTTTCGAGCATAGTGCGGATAATAGTATGCCGATCTTTACCGTAGTCAGTGAGAGATAAGCGACCGTCTTGATTAAAATCAGTACCAATCATTTTTCGGGTATTCGACTGGATTTCATCTACATGTTGACGGGCTTTTACGACGTCAATCCCATTATGGGCTGCGTAATCCGCAATGGCTAATACTTCACCGCGATGGCCGAGCTGTTGGATAAAGAGATCACGTGCTTGGTCAGCAGTCATATCTTTTTCAAACCCTTTTTCAATTGTTTGATTACGGCTATGTTTTTCTGACGAACTCTGGTCATAGGTGCCAACTGTTTTATGAGCTTCCACCTGTGTAGGAGTATTTTTACCCTTTTGTTTCTCAGTGTTTTTACCATCTTTTAAACCGGCGCATAGAGCTAATGCCGCTCCTACTACAGCAATTCCGCCAAGTAGGCAACAGATTCGATGACGATATGATTTCTTTTCTTTCGTTTTTTCAATTTTTTCAGTTTTTTGAGTAACTGGTTCGCGGACCACGCCAACTGGTGGAGTAGGGACATTGTCTGGATTATTTTTTAACTCATCCGCTGTAGGATTTTCATTGACAGTTGCGATAGATGCAGCCATTCGTTTTTGCGGAGTCACCTTGATGGCAGGGTCTACAGGCTGAGAGAAAGCAACACTTTTGATAGGTTTGCTATTTTCGTCTTCTGAGCTTTGCGAAGCATCTTTTACTTTTTGATCTAAATCTTGCTGAAGCACTGAGGTTAATTTCTGCATCTCTTCTGCTCGAGCTTGATTAACCGTATCTTCAGGAGCAGTAATTTTATCAGCCAAAGCGACTAACTCGCTGTTACTTAGTTTATTAATACTAATAACATTTTCACCCGGAATACGGCCATCTTGAGCTTCCTTTAACATGTCCCCACGTAAACTAATAAGCTGTTCTTCGGTGTAGTCATCGACTGGTTCACTTGGTTTTTTTTCGGGACGAGAGTCCGGAGTCCATATTCCAGTTCTATCACTTGATTGAGAAAATGTTCGGCCGAATAGGTGAAGAGTGTTTTGGTTGGTTTTAGGTGCTTCGTTCATTTTTATAATCCTCTAGTTCGTTATCGTTTATTGTTTACTACTTGCTTCATTAGCAGCAGCCACAGCAGCTTTCGCATCAGCCAAAAGCTGAGCTGTTTCTGTCGCAATATTTTCACCTTTTTCAATCGTGGTCCAACGGATATTCTTGCCTGCCGTGTAGGTATCTTTTTTTAGATCAAGGTCACGGATATATACAGCTGTTAGTTTATCATTATCAACATTGACAGTTCCTTGATTCCATAGAGCATCGGTGTCTTCCATTTTTGTACCAGTATCGTTATTAATAGCTTCACGTATTGCAGCGATTTGTTCGGCAGAAAGAGAAGCCATTTCAGTTTTTGCTTCATTCTCACCTATTTCTTTGTCTTGTAATTGATCTTGATAACGGGCTTCTGCTACGGCGTTCCGACTGGCCTGAGACTCTAGTTTCGCAACAGAACTCTTATATTTTTTTAGGACTTCTTTAGATGAGAAACCTTTATAACGAATAGTCATTGTTTTAGATGCGGTTGCAGAAGAGGTAAGTGTCTCACTGTCGTCTTTATCATCATAGCCTACAACCTTTCCTTCTGCGGTAACCTTAATAACACCTTTTTTGGGCATCTTTTTAACGGTAGAAGTAGAAATAGTATATGTTTCTTGAGGTGTATCAACTTTTTGTTTCGAAACTTTTGTAGCAGCTTCTGCTGGACTTGCTATTCCTGCAGCCATAAGTGTCGATAAGCCCACAGCGACACTTCTCTTTAATTCATGTAATCCATGTCGATTTTTATTCGATGTACTTTCTGGTGTCGATGGTTGAGTTTCGTATTTCATGATCCCCCTTGTGGATACTACTTAATTACTTATGTTATTTTTTCTTTTGCTTTATTCTATCAATCAATATACATCAAAATATGTAATTTGTCAATAGTATTATGTAAAATACTTATGGTTACGAAAAGGCGAGGAGAGTAGGTGGTTTTAAGAAAGAGCTTGACAATATAGAGTAAAAGGAGTTCAATTATTTATTGAGCTAAGTTAGGCGGTATGGTATCTACCTAGCCTTCTGTTACAAGAAGGTACTCAATCGTTCCCCAACGAAAGGCAGATTTTGTCATTTTCTGGCAAACGGAAGCAATATCGACGTGGTGATAAAAGGATTGCCACAAGAGAAGTCAAGAGGGGGTTGCGCTCGCTACGGAGACCGCATGGTTATATCGCCAAACATGGCGGTATCGAGACTCTTGCGACTGAGCTATGTCGCAAACTGGACTTCAATAGTCACCTCAAACGCACGCTGGATGCGGAAAAGATTCTGCAGCTGTACGTGCAGATCCTGGAGGACATGGTGAAAAGCAAAAAGCTTTTCGTCGTGACCAAAGATGATCAGGAGGTCTGGGGGGTTTCGGAGGAGATACTGATCTCTTCTGAAGAACAGAAGTCAACACGCCGCACGTCCGCACCACCAAAAACGGTGCGACGGCAGCCTGGGGGAGTAGCGCCGGCGCAACGCGCCGCGTAAAACTTGGGGAACTGGTATACCCTGTGAGCCATTTGGCTCGCAGGGTATACCTACACACTTTTTGATTTGTATATTTGCATCTGTTAAAATAACTTCAGTTTATTACACACGGCCTCATCGTCTAACGGTTAGGACACCAGGTTTTCATCCTGGCAATCGGGGTTCGATTCCCCGTGAGGTCACCATGAAATGTAGCTCACACATTAGTGAGTTTTTTAATTTATTTTTCTCATGTAATAAGTATTTGAAATAGTTTTAATGCTTATGATATACTTTATCGTGTTACGTGAGTAGGAATTTCCTGTGGTTAAACAAAAATATATTTTACATAAAATAGACGCCTTATTTCATCGAATGTATCGAGTATTTTTAGGATGTTTTGTCTGTATGTCTTTCATACTTTCCGCCCCCCTCCTCCTTTCCACCCCCACCCACGCCGCCTCTTCTGGTGATGTCATCATCAATGAGATTATGTATAATCCCAGTTCAG
>CAZJUR010000009.1:0-34649 GCA_964549525.1 uncultured Candidatus Saccharibacteria bacterium
GTGCACACAATCAAATCAGAAGAATCTATTTTTATGGCTTTAATAGCCGTCTCGTACAATTTAGATTTTTCTGGATTGTGTGCAACGAGGCGGCTATTTAAGTTGGGAGGGAGTTGTGAGCGAGAAATATTTTCTATATGCCAGAAAATCTACTGACGTAGAAGATAAACAGGTGTTATCTATCGAGGCACAAGTAACCGAGCTGCGAAAGTTCGCGACAGATAATGGCTTGCAGATTGTCGATATAATCATCGAAAAGCGCACTGCCAAGACGCCAGGTCGTCCCAAGTTCGGTGATATGCTCTGTCGCATTGAAGCAGGCGAAGCCAGTGGCATACTTGCGTGGCACCCCGACCGTCTTGCTCGCAACTCCATTGACGGTGGACAAATCGTATACTTGCTCGACCAAACACGCCTGACATGTCTCAAATTCCCGACATTTTGGTTTGAAAATACCTCGCAAGGCAAATTCATGCTTTCTATCGCCTTTGGTCAATCAAAATACTATGTAGACAACTTGTCCGAAAACACTAAGCGAGGCTTGCGCCAAAAATTGCGGCGCGGCGAATATCCTAGCCGTGCACCGCTCGGTTACATAAATGATCTACGAAGTAAAAGCATCGTTGTAGATAAACGGATCGCGCCAATCGTTATTGAGGCTTTTGAACTGTACGCTCAAAACCAGAGTCGCTACGAGGACATTGCCGCTTTTCTAGCCAGTCATGGACTTATTACACGTGGTAAAGGTACAAAATACAAAAAGGATAGAATACGACGTATTCTATCTAATCCGTTTTACTATGGACATTTCCTGTATAAAGGCGAGGTCTACGAGGGTACGCATCAACCGATTATTTCCAAGAAACTTTTTGATAAAGTCCAAGCTGTACTCGCTGAACGTGGACGACCTCGCAAGGCAAACCATAGCGAGCCGAAAACATATTGTGGATTGTTGCGCTGTTATTCGTGCGGTCTAATGATTACTGCCGAAAAGCGCGTTAAGCACCAAAAGAACGGCAACCGTCATGAATATATTTACTATCACTGCACTAAAAAACGCAAAGATATGAAATGTCTTGAATCTGCTGTGCGAGAGGAGGTGTTGGACGAAAGTTTAACAAATCTATTACAAGAATATGCACTACCTGATGGTTGGAAAACGGATTTACTTGCACTGCTAGAACAAGACGAACGAAACGAGCGAAGCTCGACGCATACGTTTGTGGCAAGTGCACAAACGAGGATTGCTAGTTTGCAAAGCAAACTCCAAAGACTTCTTGATAGCTATCTCGACCAAGATATTGACCGCGACACCTATCTAGACAAGAAAGCCAAACTCATGAGCGAAAAGAAGTCATTGGAGGAGCAATCCAGCAAGCTGACGCTCGCGGCTGCTGCGTGGGTCGAACCTATGCGACAATGGCTCAACAAAGCCAATTCTATCTGTAATATATCGCTTGAGAGCGATAAAAATGAGAAAAAGGTTCTTGCCAAAGAAATCTTCGGGTCGAACCTTTTTCTGCAAAACAAAAAAGCGTGCTCCGCACGCCCTAAATCTCTGTCTTCCCCCCTGAAAAACCAATGGACGGCACTGTGTGCCGCCCGTCAGTCGCCGCTCACGCGGCGCAAAAGTTGCAATTTGGCTGGGATGGAGGGATTCGAACCCCCGAATGCCGGGACCAAAACCCGGTGCCTTACCACTTGGCCACATCCCACTGTATATATTGTATGCGAATGTTACTCAGGGTTCTAATCCGATTCGACTCACGTTCCGCGAGCCCGAAATTTCACCTATGAAAACCAGTTTTCAAGGGAAAGTTTCCTTACAAAATACCGCTGGCATTTTTCACCCCGAATGCCGGGACCAAAACCCGGTGCCTTGTCACGGTCTTACTTGCTCGATTCTCTCGCAAATCAGCCGCGACCCCGCCTCAGCTTGAGCGCATTCGCGCGTCAGGCTTCCGGCTTTGCGAACAACCACAGGCTGTTCTCACTCTTGGCCACATCCCAATACAGATACATATTATACCACAAGCATAAGAATTTGTATAAAAATGATATTTATAGTATAATACTATGATAATGAATGATTACTTTCTATCGCCTGCTGGGCAGAGCTTGGTCAAGCGCTTGCGCGAACTTGAGGCTCAGGCGCAACAGCTTCAGTCTCATCCACATCATGAATCAACAGTTAGTGTAGCTGGCGTTGGTAAAACCGTCTCAACTGCCTATGAACAGCTCCGAAATGCAGCTGAATATACCGAAGAGCACCTCCTTCTGCAACGCGCAATTCGTCGTTTTTATACACGGTCAATTTCATTTTATGATAAGAAATTACAATCAGATATTGCCGAAGAGCTCATCATAGAGCTCACCCAATCAGGTTATTTGCGTAATAATTCTATTTCTAAACAATTACTCAAAGACGTAGAGAAGCTTGTAAAAGATTATTACGAAGCGTATTGGCAGCTTCGTGACGAGCGAGTTTCCCAAGAAGTAGCTTCGCGCTGGATTTTGGACATTGTTTCCGTATCCACGGAAGGATTGTTTCATTTTATAGATGTACATCGGACAGAAATTTGTGCAGACTTTGCGTTTGATCATTACTACACGCTGCTTAAAAAAGATTTTGATGGCAAGATTGAGCAATACGACATGGCGCTCTTTATCGCAGTGCACCGCTCGCTCTTAAAATCGGATCAAGCGACCGTTCGTGCAGCACTACTTAGTCGGGAACAAAATCGAAAACATTCGTTTAAAAATCTCCAGGAATTTAGTGATTTCAATCAACAAATTGATGATCTCTTTTCGGCATCATCAACTGATCGATTAGTAAGATATATCAATAAATATGGCGCGCCACTACGTATTTTAAATCGGTTGCTGCACGAAGAGACAGACGCCTCTATCTTAGAAAATCGGACTTCTTTTCTGCATGCTTTTGAAGCACAAACAGAGCGAGAATATCGGAGAGTTGAGAAGAAAATTAATCGTGGTGTCATAAAGAGTATTATTTTCCTTTTTATTACTAAAGTGATCGTAGGTATAGCTATAGAAATCCCCTACGATCTTTACTTTCACGACAAAATCATTTGGCTACCGCTTATTATAAATCTTTTATTCCCGCCACTATTTATGGCAAGTTTACGCCTCAGCATGAAGCTACCAAAACGCGCTAATACTGACGCGCTACGTGAATACATCGATGCGACCTTCTATCAAGAAACGCCTGAAGCACGCTCTCTTATCATTAAACCTAAAAATACAGCTCACTCGCCACTACTTAATACAATGTATATTGCGATGTTCTTGATTATATTCTCTGCTGTAGCACTCCGTCTATGGCTGTGGGATTTTAGTCTCGTGCATATTTTGATCTTCTTTATCTTCCTCTCAACTGCGAGCTTCTTAGGTTTCCGCCTCAGCCGTCTGATTCGTGAGCTCGAAATGGTCAACACTAATCAAGGCGCCGTTGCCGTCATCCGCGATTTTGCGTATACGCCATTTATACTGGTAGGTAGCTGGATATCTGATAAGTATTCCCGCATCAATGTTGTCGCGCTTGTTTTAGATATGGCCATCGAATTACCACTTAAAACTTTCTTGAAGTTACTTCGTCAATGGACGCAATTTTTGAGTGATAAACGCGACGAGTTATAAAAAAGCGTTATAATAAAAAAGTAACATAAGGAGGGAAATATGTTTTCAGTTCCTCATTTGCCGTATGAATATAATGCACTTTCGCCAGCGATTAGCGAAGAAATCATGCGGCTTCATCATGACAAACATCATCAAGCATATGTTGATAAACTCAATGCCGCACTAGAACAAGCTCCTGAGTGGCAGCAAAAGTCAATCGAGGAGATCTTACAAAATATAGCTACCATGCCCAAAGGTATTCAGACAACCGTACGCAATAATGGCGGCGGGCATTATAATCACTCTCTTTTTTGGCAATGGCTAACACCAGAGCAAACAACTCCGAGCGCACAATTAAAAAAAGATCTTGAAACAAAATATGGTAGCTTTGAAAAATTCCAAGAAGTGTTTACAGCTGCAGCGGTAAACCTTTTCGGAAGTGGATGGGTGTGGCTATTAGCAGATTTATCTATCACAACTACGCCTAATCAAGACTCGCCTATCATGGAAGGTAAAAAAGCAGTACTTGGGCTCGATGTGTGGGAGCATGCCTATTATCTTGACTATAAAAACGTACGAGCTGATTATATAAAAAAGTGGTGGATGATTGTTAATTGGTCAGCTGTTGATGAATTATATGCGAGCTAACGAATCCCGACAACGCATTCCGTATATGATCCAGCGACCCGTTTTGTAAATTTTTGACCTGATGATCCATAGTAGTACCTATTAGGGACAGTACTCGTGTCAAATTCCATAACGTCTTCTGACTGACAATCCATTGTATCGGGTAGATAATACGTAATTGCCCCCTTTGGACTAGAACTATTTGTGGTCGTCGCAATGTAGCCGATGTGTGGTGTATAACAAGGACCTACCCCCGACGAGGAGCAGATTGAAATGGCTTTTGAAAGTTCAGGTAATACTGGTAAAGGTGGTTTAACATATGCTGAAACTTGATTATAGACAGAAGTTGCATTGCTAAAGCCGCCTGTCCCATCCGCATCGCTATTGCGGCGGCAAAACGGTGCACTATTTCCCCGCGCCAAACAACAGATCGCTGTGTTACTCGAGAGGCAGCCACCTGTATTTGCTCCAAATTGCTGTGAGGGGGAACTATTTTTTTCAAGTACTACTTGATGAATAGCGTCTTTGTATTGAGAAACGAGGTTAGCTGTTTGAGTATTCTTTGCCTCTTGTATATAGTATCCATAGCCGAGAATAGTAATTGATGCCAAAATGCTCACTCCCACAATCACTGTTAGTAGCTCGATAATAGAATACCCGCGTTGTTTCATGATGGTTATGATTATAACCTTTCGTGTAGATTAGTGCTATGCTTTTGCCTGTTTGCGCTGGCGTTTTTCAATATAATCCAGCACGAGCACACGGATACATCCGCCGATTGGGATAGAAATAATACCCCCTAAAATCCCAAATAACGATAGCCCAATAGTTAAAGAAACCAGTACAGTAAGAGCAGATATTTCAACAGCTCGTGACTGGACAGTTGGGGAAATGAAATTATTTTCAATTTGTTGATAGATAATGTAATAAATAATGAAGAATACCGCCGCGCTAACATTATTGATGCCGAGCAAAATTGCGGCGATTGTTGCACCGACAGTTGCCCCAAAGAGCGGAACTAAACCTGCGACAAATAAAATAGCGGCAATAGGAATGGCAAGGCTTGGTGGCATGTCGAAAATAGTACTCAAAATAATGATCACAACGAGACTACAAGTAGCTGAAATACCTGATATTAAGACCTGCCCACTAACATAGCCAGTGACGATACGATACATTTTATGAACCAGCTGACGATGGTGGGTGCGCTTTTCGGGGTCTTTATACAGTGCCCAAATCCTGTTCATCCACTCAGGTCCCTCGATAAGCATCAGAAACGCTAATACCAGCACCAATAAAGTTGTCGCAAAAACTGTTAAAATAGAGCCGACACTATTGAAAAACGAAACGCCGAGATCCGAAGCAGCTTGAGTAGTTTGTCTCTGAATTGATTCGATGGTTTGATCATATTGCTTCTGTAGCCCGTACCTATCGACAGCGTCATTGATCCAGACTGATTGCTCGGTTACATTATCAACAATACTAGGAACTGTTTTTAAAAATCGTGCTAATTGATCTACAACTGTTGGCACAACGGTAATACTAAAGATAAATAAGCTAGCTACCACAATCAGATAAGCTATTGCAGTAGCACCTACACGGCTTTTGCCAGGTAAATGCCGCGAGATAGCGGACACGGGCGGGTTAAGTGCGAGTGCGATAAATATAGATATACCTATCAGGAGAAGTGCATTTCTCATCAGATAAACCATCACAATAATGGCAAAAAATCCCACCATTACCAACCAAAACCGAATAAATGTGTTGGTGGAAATATCGCTTGAAAATTGTTTACTCATGGTACATGGGTATTATATCATAGCCAATACCAGATAGAATGATCAGGGTGATCGCGCAATCCTATCCCTTGTGCTAAAAGCTCATCTCGTAATGCATCGGATTGTTGCCAATCTTTTGCTGACCGAGCTTTTTGTCGCTGTCGAAGGAGATCTTTTTGTTCTGGAGAAATATTCGCCCTTTTGAGATTAATATTGAGTAAACTTTCGACAGAATCAATGATTTTTTCGATCGATGAAGTATCATATTTTTGGTTATCACAGGCCGTGAATAGTTCATCAATCTTTGTGATTGCCCCAACCGTATCGAGATCATTTTGAAGATACGGCAACACTCCGTCGGTGTCCACTGGTGTATCCACTTTAGACGCTAAAGCCTCTGGTTGCCATCGAGCGTCGGCAGATCTTTTCCAATTATCAAGTCTATTTTGTGCAGCCTGCATTATTTCCCACGTAAAATTTCCTTCAGTGCGGTAGTGTTTTGACAGAATCATTAATTTAAAGGCATCGAGGCTAAAACCATGATCCACAATATCTTGTAGTGTGTAAATATTGTTGAGGCTTTTACTCATCTTTTGTCCTTCAACTTTGAGGTGATTTACATGCACCCAGTATCGTGCCAATGGTTTACCCGTTACTGATTCGCTTTGGGCAATTTCATTAGTGTGATGAACGGGAATATGATCAATCCCGCCGGCGTGAATATCTATAGTGTCGCCTAGTAGTTCGCGGATCATCGCTGAACATTCAATATGCCAACCTGGAAAACCTTTCCCCCATGGACTATCCCATTCCATATCGCGTTTTTGATCTGATGGGGAAAACTTCCACAACGCAAAATCAGTTGGATTCTTTTTCCCGCTCTGTTCAACACGCGCCCCAAACTGCAATCCCTGAATATCTAGGCGTGCGAGCTCGCCGTATCGCTGTAACTTACTCGTATCAAAATAGACACCATCGACGCTCGTATAGACGTAGCCTTTTTCTTCGAGCTGTTTTATAAAGTCGATTTGTTGTGAGATAAAATCAGTTGCTCGCGGCAGCTGGGTGGGCTTTTTGATACCCAGTAGCTGGGCTTCTTTATCGGTAATTTCGATGTAAGTATCGGCCACTTGCCACGCAGTTTTACCTTCTCGAAGGGCTCCCTTTAGCATCTTGTCCTCACCAGCGTCTTGATCATCAGTCAGGTGACCAACATCGGTAATATTTTGCACGTGCTCTACCTGGTAGCCACTCTGTTCGAGCGTTCGTCGGAGGATATCCCAATATATGTATGCTACCCAATTGCCGATATGCGGGTGACTATACACAGTGAGACCACACACATATAACGATACTTTCTCAGGATCTTGCGGCTGAAATGATTCGATTTTACGAGACAAGGTGTTATATAGCTGCATAGTCATTGAGCGCTTTCTCAGTTGCTTTAAGAAGCTCGTCATACACGTTTTGGTAATCTTCATACACTCTGAAGCCAGCTGCATATGGGTGGCCGCCACCGCCAAAGTACCGCGCGACTGTCTCGGCAATTTTTGCTTCTGGATTGGCGCGTAATTTACCGGTTAATCGTCCATCGGGATATGTTTTTATGACCACCGCTAGCTTGACGTTTTCAACGAGCCGCATTTCATCAATCACAAGGGCGCCAGGATTATAGGCATCAGAATATTGCTCTATTTCTTGCCAGGGGACATGGACTAGAGCTAATTGACCATCGAGTTCGTACTGAACTCGTTGCAGTAAAGTACCTTTATAGGTTAATATTTCAGCTGACTTTTTCATAAATTCACGCCGACGTTGTTCGATATCACTTATCTTGGCGCCAGCTTTTACGAGTTCTGTAGTGATTTCTAGAGTGCGTGGTGTGACTGCTTCGCTCATGAGCCCTAAGCTATCGCTCAAAATAGCAACCAGCAGTTGCTCAGCGGCAAGCGGAGAGATATCCCAACCAGCAGCCCGAGCCAAATCATAGATAAGTTCGGCCGTTGCAACTGCAGGCTGCGAGATCAAAGTGTGAGAAAACGAAAGATCACTATCTGTTGTATGATGATCAAATACAAAGGTCGATTTCTTTTCAAGCTGGGCGCTGTTTTCAGGAGATAAAGCCTTTTCAAGCAGCGTCATACTGGCTGTATCAACAATGATATACATCTCGGCTGCATAATCAAAACTATCTGTTACACGATCCCAGCCGTTGATATAACGCAAATATTTAGGAATATCAACCGGACAATAGAGCGAAACAGTTTTATGCTGTTGCCCAAGCAGCTCTTCAAGCGCTAGTGCACTTCCGAGAGAGTCGCCATCTGGATTTTCAGCCTGAATGATGGCGATATGGTCTGCATCTTTTAATTGAGCCAGGAATGTATCAAACATTATATCTTCTTGCGCCCTTCCAGCGCGTGTGAAAGCGTAATTTGATCTGCGTATTCAAGATCCAGACCTATCGGGATACCGCGCGCCAGACGACTAACGGTAAGACTTGTGAGCGAGGATTCTTCAATTTGCTTTTGGATGTACAATGCAGTTGACTCGCCTTCGACGCTTGAGTTTGTGGCTAAAATTACTTCTTTCACGTCATCTTCTGTGAGACGACTGAGTAGTTCGGGAATATGGAGTTTAACTGGTGTTAGTCCATCAATCGGCGACAATACACCACCCAGAACATGATACGTACCTTCGAAACCTTTGGTGCGCTCTAAGGCCAAGACATCAAATGGCTCTTCTACTACTGCAACTAATTGTTTATTGCGCTTTGGGTCATCATAGAGCGGTGAAACAGTTTGATCGCTATTCATTAGCGCAAAGGTTTTAGGGCACACCGCCACATCAGTATGAAGTTTAGTGAGGCTGTCTGCTAATTTCTCAACATCATGTGGGCGTGCTCGCAATAAAAAATAGGCGTATCGCTCGGCTGTTCTTACGCCGACACCTGGCAATTGACCGATTTCATCAATTGCTTTTTGTAAGGCGCGGGGTAAGATCTGCTGCATGGTTCTCTTTACAGCCCAAGATTGCCCAATCCACCCATGAGGGGCTTCATCTTCTCTGCCGCGAGTTCTTGTGCGGCTTGCATACCTTCTCTAATAGCATCTTTAATCCAACCTTCAAGTTCTTTCATATCATCGACATCAACGTATTCTGGGTCAATTTTAATATCAACTAATTTTAATTCACCGTTTATTTGTACAACTACAGCGCCATCACCGGCTTCTACTTCTACCACTTCTTTCGAAAGCTCTTTTTGTGCCTTTTTCAACTTGGCAACCATTTTCATTTGATCCATCATAATCTTCTATTCTCCCTCGTATTATGTTATGAATATTATATCATCTGGTCTCAAAGACGTAAAAACGCGGTTCACGGGCACTATAGTGATCGGTCACGAGGTAAGATGGAATGGTGTTTTTGTCGATTACTATTCCCGAGCCAGTGGTGACAATCGTGGGTCGACCAGAGTCGCGAATATACCCTAGACTTGTGTCTGTGTCAGGAAAATCTTGTTTGAGAATATCGTAAAATGGTCTGCTCGTGTCGGTGGTAGCAATTACTGCATTCGGATATTTTGTGAGCAATGGACGGATCAAGCTCAGATCTCGGTTGTAATAATTCGCTGTAGCAGGATTGTAGCTGAAGGTAGTCTGAAAGATAGTGATATTTGACATGATGATACTAAAAAGCAGTAAACAAAGCGGCACGAGGGCGACAACACGGGCGTATGGATTGAACGGGAATAGCTTGTACCATTCATTGAGAAACCCTTCGATACCAATCGCTAGAAGCAGAATACATGGTACAAATAAAATAGGCAGCAAACTAGGGTTTAAAAATGATACTGCCAGTAAGATCGGGATCAAAATAAGTAGTCCATAACTCCGAGCAGAATGTGCGTCGTATATTAGCCGCATAGCACCAAAAAGCATCAAGATCAACGCTGCAATATTAAATATAGGTCGAATACCATAGGGGCCGATGGTCGGATTCCAAAAAACGATAAATGATTTGATAACTTCTGCAGCTGAGTGACGAATATAGCCGATACTAATTGCTTGTTCAGGTTTGCCAGCTAATTGTAATAAATCTTGCGGATAAAACACTAACGGTGTCCATAAAATACCAATAATGCCGATACATGCTACAAGATGCACACGCGGCATGCTTTTGATCAGCAGTCGCAAACGTGGATGGAGGGCCGCCAGAACCACCATAGCTGCAATGATGTAGATCATGAGAGGCGTGTATATACTGAGACCAATCAAGATTGACAAGGCGACTGCCCATAGCAATGATTTCTTAAAGCGTACGAGCTTGAGACCTATCAGAAAGAGACAAAGTGGCCAAAATAGCAGCATAATAGCTGGAGTTCCCGTGCTCGCTAGATATAAAAACTGCACATTGGTGATCGCAACTAAACTGGTCATCATGGCAATACTGGGGCGCATCAACCAGCGTCGTAGCAGAAATACAATACCCAGTCCTACGACACCGGCTATCAGCAGAGATGGGAGTTTGATCGCTGGAATTGTAATATCCAGTAATTTCATGCTGACCTTTTGTAGCGCATGATACGGTAGATCAACCAACGATTCGGGCCGTTCTTTAAGCGGAATGACCACACTCTGTACGGCGCTCTGTTGCTCTTTTAAATTCAGTTGGTTGTTGATAAGGTAGCTGGTCGCTAAAAGTCCCAACAAAAGCGCTACAAATACCATGCCCGTCAGATAGTATCTATAGCGATTTCTAGCGAGTAAAAGTAACATATGTTTCTTTACCATGTAGACATATTATATCAGAGATGTGGCAGATGTTATTCGTCTTGATGCTTTCGGTCTAAGGACATAAAACGCAACAGTTCTGGATGGAAGTAGAGCTGTATCTTACCTGTCGGTCCATTACGATGCTTTGAAATAATGAGATCGGTAATATGTTGATTTTCAGTATCTGGGTTGTAGTAATCTTCTCGATATAAAAACATCACAATGTCAGCATCTTGTTCGATCGAACCAGATTCTCGCAGATCGGCTAATTGAGGGATTTGTGGGTGGCGACTTTCGACAGAACGCGACAATTGGCTGAGGGCAATCACTGGTACATTTAGTTCACGAGCTATGAGCTTGAGTCCACGTGATATTTCACTCACCTCTTGCACGCGATTATCGCTATAATTTCGTCCACTGGTCTGCATCAGCTGGAGGTAGTCCACGACGATCAGACCGAGTGGATGATTGTGGGCTTGGCGGCGAGCTTTCGTGCGCATCTCGAGTACCGATAAGCCTGGTGTATCATCTATATATATTGGCGCTTCAGCCATTTCACCCATTGCATCAGACAATTTACCGAAATCATCCTCGCTTAAATTTCCGGTTCTAATATTAAAGGCATCCACGCCGCTGGCTTCAGCGAGCATACGATCTACGAGTTGTTCCTTGCTCATTTCCAGACTGAAAAATAAGACTGATTTTTTGCTCTGCGAAGCGACGTTATAGGCGACATTTGAGACAAATGTTGATTTACCCATAGCTGGTCGAGCGGCTAAAATGATCAGATCTGACTTTTGCAATCCGGCCGTTTTGGCATCGAGATCACGATAGCCGGTCGAGATACCGCGCAAGCTACCTTTATTTCGGTGAAGCTCTTCGATACGATCAAAGCTTTCAGTCAAGATATTTTCGAGCGATATAAGGTCTTGTTTTAAATTAGCGTCGCTGACAGAAAATAGATCGGCTTCGGCTTGTTCTAGAAGCTCTTGCACCGACTTTTCTTCATCATAACTCAGTTCCGCAATGGCGCTACTGGCTTTAATGAGGCGCCGACGGACTGCCTTAGTGCGTACAATGTCAGCATACGCTTCAGCGTGAGCCGCCGTCGGTACGTAATTAGTAATTTCAGTCAGATAGCTCGATCCACCAATGTCTTTTAAGCGTTTATGCCCCTTCAAATCATCTGTGACAGTCAGTAAATCCACTGGTTTATGATGCTCATACAACCGCAGCATAGTCTCAAAGATATGGCCGTGACGCTTGTCGTAGAAATCATCAGCACGTACTTTGTCGCTAATATCACTCATGACTTCACCGTCAATCAAGATAGCACCCAATAAACTCATCTCAGCGTCGATGCTTTGTGGGGCAAGTTTTGCGTTTTCAGATGGCGTGTTTGACATAAACCTCTTCTCCTCCACCCATAATAGCAGCAACGGCGCGTGCCTGTTCATTTTTTGGTGGTCTTTTTCCGCTGGTGAGGGTGACGGGTATACTCTCTCCATACAGCGAACGGGTGATTTCACTTAGTGCCGTACGATACGGTTCCGACTCAACTTTCTTTTGATGCAAGCCATAAGCAAAATGTATGAGTATCGTACCATTTTCTACCGTAGCATCACCGCGTTTAATGATACTATAGAGCGCCATATTCGATGAGCGCACCGCCTCTAAAATAGCCGGCCAATCGATGGCATGCGTACTTTTTGAAGATGCTTTTTTAGAGGTGCTGCTCGATGATTTCTTTTTCTTTTTCGGCTGTGGTGGCGAAGCCTCTGGGGCTACTTCATAGATTTTTTGTGCGGCGGCCAGAGCGACGTTTTTTGCGGGTTTTATATCTGCTGGTTGCGGTGATGATTGCTCTCTATGAGCCGCTTTTGCGAGCGTTACAAGTAACTTTATGAAGGGATCAACACTTCTTTGAACATCCAGAAGTCCGTCCACTAATTCGACAAGTTCTGGTTTTTCGGGCAGATGAGTCAGAGTATGTTGCATCAATTGTTCTGCTACGATTGTTGCTGAGATGCCAGACTCTTGGATCTTTTTCAGATCCGTTGCAATTTTTGAGACGTTTTGTTCATCAATAGCGTGAGCTATGTCTGTAATCAACGTTTGCGGAGCAAGACCGAGATTTTCTTCGACAGTCTGTTTGGTAATTGTACCTGACGAAGCGCTATGTTTTAACTGATCGAGCAAACTAATAGCATCGCGAAAACTACCCTGTGCGCGCATGGCGATGAGCTCTAGCGCTTGATCGTCTATCTTGATTGACTCTTTTTTGGCTATCATGCGTAAATGAGTCAGCATATCAGTGGTTGCAATCGGGCGAAAATGAAATCGTTGAGTACGGCTGAGGATGGTCTCAGGTATTTTGTGGACTTCTGTTGTCGCTAAAATGAACACCACGTGAGCTGGCGGTTCCTCGAGGGTTTTTAATAGGGCATTAAAAGCGGGCTTTGAAAGCATATGCACTTCATCAATAATGTAGATTTTTTTAGTAGCTGACACAGGCGCTATAGAGACTTTTTCTCGCAGATCACGTATGTCTTCGACGCTGTTGTTGCTAGCGGCATCAATCTCGATAATATCTAGGTGTGGTTTTCCATCATAGGTCAGTCGATTGATATCATGTGCGAGGATGCGAGCCACCGACGTTTTGCCGACGCCGCGCGGTCCAGTAAAGAGATACGCATGTGAGGTTTTATCTTGACTGAGGGCAGCTTGTAATAAGTCAGTAATATGTGACTGACCGACCACCTCACTAAGCCGCTTTGAGCGATATTTTCGATATAATGCCTCTGCCAACGTTCTCCCCTTTGGCTCTATTATAGCAGAGGATCAGTCGCTAAAATTCAATTTCGAGCTTCTCTTTGAGGGCGTAGACGACAGCCAGATAGCCGAGTTGCTTACGACTGTCTGGGTCTCCGAGCATAGCTTTCATCGTCTCTTTGCGCGCAGACGGGGTGGTTATTACCTGATTATTTATATAGCTTCTCACCTGAGAAATAAGCTTTCGCGAGGTGTCTGGGCAATTTTGCTGAAGATAGAGTAGAAGTGACTCTACCGGAATCATAAAAATATCAGTCTCTTCTCCGCGATTCAGTCGTGCTTGATAGTCTTCAAACTCCTGGCTACTTTCCCACAGACCAGCTTTCATTAAGCTATACACAGTGAGATTAATTTTTGCGGGATTTAAACCTAGTGCTGCGGGAAGCGTATTAACTATCTTCGGCACACGTAGCTTTAAGTGATGCAGATAGCGTAAAGTAGCTAAAGTCCGCTGCAGTGGATGAGCGGTCTCCTTCTGAGAAAAAGCTTCCTGGCTGACTCCGGGCGTCTCAAAAAACAAAAAACGTCGCTGAATAATATGTTGACGCAAGGCTGGGTCATAGTCAGAGCGCATATCCGGAGTATCTTGATCTACCAGGTCATTCAGATAGATAGCTGTTTCTTCGGTGTATTCGACTCCAAAGGCTTTTAATAGCTCGCTATCTTGATCAGATAGAGGTCCATAGAGAGCAGTCACATACATATTCCAGCGCTGCACGGTCCTCTAGGGACGCATGACTAATATGTTCAGACACAGCTTGGTGTGTCAAATCAGTTAGTTCACGAGACATAATAATATATTATATCAAAAAATCGTATAAAAATCAAGTGTCAGGAGACTGTGACTGAATCTACAGTGCAGCTTCGACAGCCGCCCATGTGGCTTCGGGATTGTCCTCGGGGACTATCACACTGACTTGGTCGCCAACATTGGCTTTAAAATAGGTTACGCTGGCTAGCAGTACGCGGTATTCGTGACCATTGACTTCGACAAAGTACCCCCCATCATGCTGGATCAGCGTGCCGATCACTTGCTTACGGGCGACAGGACCGATCTGTTTGTAGAGAAATCCACCACTATCGGTAATAGTGAGTTTTAGAATATCGCCTTCGACGAGTTTCGATTTGCTCGAATAATTGGCTGGCACTGGGTAGGTTTTACCATCTGGTCCTATCATACTTTGGCCATCAAATACTCCCTCGATAACTTTGCCGGCTATTTCTTCCATCTTGGCATGAGGAACGACCGATTCATCATCACCAATAATACTCACTAATAATTCTTTAGCGGCAGCTAGATTTGTCTCTGCTTCCTGTAATAAACTTTTCAGGCGTTTGGCCTGTTTCTCTGGTAATTCAGACATATTTCTCGCATATTCCTATCTGTTTTTGACTTAACTTATACTGCTCGCAGAATACCACCGACGATATACTTTTGTCAAGCATTTTCTTTTCCACAGTAAAAACGGAGGTATACAGAAAAATGTTGTAAATTTATTTAGATTTTTTATTGTCTTGTGTAACTTTACGTAGATGAATTACTAACCTTTTTAGCTCATTCCACATTTCTGAAAGCTGTTTTTCGTTACCGTTTGACCACTCTAGATCAGCGGCTAAATCTGCTATCTTTGCAACATGTATGTTTTGCTTTATAAGCTTTTTATATCTATCGTCGTAATCGCATATTAATTCACCAACTATATAAGCCGATAGAGTTTCTCGTGACTCTGATTTTTCGAGAGCCAGTATTTTTTCAAGCTTTCTTAATAAATGATTTAAATTATCCATGCTATGCGCTATTTTACCATGAAAGATGCCCCCGACTATCGTCGGGGGCTGTGCTCCTTTCATCTAGTGGTTAATCCGCCATTCCGAGATCAGCTCATTGCCTTTTTGATCAACAACAATGTGGTAATGCTCTCGTTTGTTGTGTTTGTCAGCAATAATAATATCAGTGACAATACAATTATGACGTCTGTCATGTCCAGATTTAACTATGACTTTGAAATCGCCGTCTTCATACTGAACCTGACGTGGTGTCGTGAACGAAATGGCGTATTGGTCCATTGCATGTCGAGCTACAGCAAGCGTTATAGATTCGCGTCGATTCTCAGTGAAATTCTGCGTACCATGTGGGTCGAACGGATCACGTTTATACGTGACTTTTCCGCTCTTGTCCATGACATAGTGTCCATGTCCGGGTCCATTTGGTTTGCCAACTCCACCGAAGTATAGATTGACATTACCGTCTGCATCCTTTGACACGTACACTTTATTACGGTACTGCATGGGTACACCAGCTTTTTCAGCAAAAGAACGCTTATCTTTGTCGCGTTGCTTGGTCTGAGCTTTCAGAATGTCAAGACGCGAATGAAACGCCTTTTTCGCTCTGTCAAACTCTGACTTTGCTTGTTGAAAATCGTCGCGGGCGCGAAGATGATCAACTTTCGCTGAATCATAGCGTCGCTTAACTTCGTCAAAACGCAACTTTGCTTGTTGAAATTGCTGCTTTACTGGCTCATGCGCCATCTTTGCAGAACGAATTTCCTCAACTAGTCGACGTCGTTCAGCAACACATTGCTGTGACTGAGCTTTGTATCTATGTCCTTCGTCAGCGTAGCGACGAGCTGATGCACCGTCTCTTCGATCGTGTGCCGAAGATGCATTATCGAAAGCGCGCTTCATGTTCTGAAATGCGCTCTCTTGTTGCGCGTTCAAGCTATCAATACGCGGTCCGTTTGATGAGCGAATTTGCTGATAGCGTTGCCACGATACTTGCTGTGCGTCGTAAGCACGCTGCTTGTCCTGATGAGCGCGATCCATTTCGGCTTTAATCTGCTCACGCTTATTCCAAGCTCTATCCTGGGTTTGCCAGGATTGCTGCTTGCGCTCGAAAGCTCGGTCTTGCTCTGCTTTCAAACGTTCGAGTTCGGCGTCGATCGCCACGATGATATCACCTACTTATGTAAAGGAACAGGAACATACTTTTCAATATGTTAAAAGTAATTATATAATATAAATGAATTTAAATAAAATAAACCACCTCAGTGATAAAAAGAGGTGGTTTATTTTATTGAGTTGTCGCAGTATTAGACGAGTTCAACAGTTGCGCCGGAGTCTTCGAGGGTTTTCTTTGCGGCTTCAGCTTCTTCTTTTGAAGCTTTTTCTTTGACAGGAGCTGGAGCTCCGTCGACGATTGCTTTTGCCTCACCAAGACCAAGTCCGGTAATTTCTTTGACCGCTTTGATAACTGCTACCTTCTGTGCACCAGCGTCTTTGAGCTGTACAGTGAATTCACTTTTCTCATCAGCTGCTGCTGCACCTGCATCGCCACCACCGGCTGCTGGACCAGCGACTGCTACAGCGGCTGCTGCAGGCTCGATACCATATTCATCTTTTAAAATTGTTTTTAGTTCATTGACTTCTAAAACAGTAAGTTTAGTCAAGCTTTCTGCGAGTTTTTTTACATCTGCCATACTATTTTCTCCTTTAAATTTAATTGATCTATGCTGCTTTGGCTTCTATGCCATCGAGTAATGCGTGCAAGTTTCCAGCTAGCGCATTGGTAGTGTCGTGTACTGGTGAGAGCAACTGAGCCACCACTTCTGCAATAAGTTGTGGTTTGCTGGGAAGATTTGCAAGCGAGGTGACTTCGTCTGCACTCAGTAGCGTACCTTCACCAGAAAACGCTCCGGCAAATTGTAGCTCTGGGTGAGCTTTTGCAAAATCTTTAAAGACTTGTGCTGGCGCGACTTCATCATCGTCGCTCATAGCGTACACCAATTGTCCCGTAAGACTATCGGTATCAATGTCTTTGTAGGTAGCATTTTGCGTTAAAGCCACACGAACAAGACGATTTTTCATGACCTTCACTGACACGCCAGCTTCCCGCGCTTTAGCACGGAGCTCTTGCATGTGGCTAACACTTAAGCCGTTATAGTGTGCAAAAACAGTCATTTTAGCATCTTTGATTGACTCAGAAAATGCAGCGATTTGCGATTGTTTGGTTTCTTTTGAAATTGCCATTAAAAAATAGCTCCCTATAGTTTAAATTGATCGACCTCATTACCTAGCGTCAAGAGATGTACTCCTTTGGTAGCATATTAAGAACACTTGGTTCCGCTACTGTCATTAGGGTAATGCTACAGATTAGTATACCGCAATGGATGACTAAAAACAATAGCATTGATGATATGCCCTATATATGATATAATAGTAGATTGTTATGATGACTAAAGTGTCTAAAAGATACGAACCAATTTGTGTAAAATGCTGGGACACACAACCACAAAAAGGAATGAGTGATTATGATGAGGCGCGCGAGATTGCGCTGAGTCAAGCCGATCACTATTTTTCTTATGGAGAAAACGATCATCTGCGGGATAAGGTTTTTAGCGCACTAATGGCATCTATCACTAAACAAGCCCTTAAAACTTCCGGCGCTTTAGATGTTCCATCCAATGTATCTCCCAATATTTTATATGGCGTTCCGTACTTTCAAGAGGCCCTTGCGGTTATTCATGAGCATGGATCAGCCATCCCATCCCTAGAGGTAGCTCGTTTGACTCATGTCGGCAATCATCAAGGAGTGACAGATACCTACAGCGAAATTGATCGGCTATATACGTCATATCATGGTGAAAAAGAAGAACTTGATGAACCACCACGATATAAAATACGTAGTCTAGATACTGCTGGCGTCGTCTTAGAGCGAAAACAAAATCGCTATAAATATTTTGGTGGAGCAGTGATAGTCACGGCGGGAACATCATTGCTGCTCGATAGCGCAAACAAGCAACTAAATCGTGATGTTCGAGTGCAGTTTGACAGAGTACGGCGTCAGTGTAAAGCTGCTGGTGGATTCGATAATGGCTATAGCCGCCGTCTCGATGAAGAAGCTTCGCTCTGTATCGAAGAACAGCCTGTCGACCCCCGCAGAGGCGCTTTATTACTATCGACGATATACTATGCCTGGAAAAATGACTAGCACGCGTTATCTAGAGTAACGGCTGAATCGTCTTGACTATCTCTTCGTGAACGTGTGATATCGTTTGACTCGCATCTATGACCTGAAAAGAATGTTGTTGTGCGACTTTTATGTAGCCATTTTTAACTGCTTGTTGAAAAGCCTCATCACGCGACTCAAAGGTGTCTGGTTTTTCCAAATCGCCTCGCTGATCAATCCGATTGAAGCGTTCGCTTTCATCAGCTAAATTTAGGAGAACTGTCTTATCAGGTTTAAGATACAATGGATCGGTAAATTCTCGTGTAATTTGTTCGATTTTATCAGGATCAAGACCTTCGCCATAGCCTTGATATGCTACTGTTGATATCCAATTTCGCGCGGCCAGCACCCATGCCCCACGATCGAGCGCTGGGGCAATTTTTTGGCGATAAATTTCGCGTCGTGCAGCGGTAAACAATAAAAGATTTGTTGTGGCATCTCGCTGGAGCTCTCCATTCTTAATGATGGCGCGGAGTTCATCGGCAATTGGTACGCCAGCAGGTTCATGAATTTCTTCGGTATCAATATGATGCTCATTGTTGAGATAATCTCGGAGCATGTCAACTTGGGTCGACTTGCCAGTGCCATCATGACCTTCAATAACAATGTACTTACCTCTCATGCCTCTCGATTGTAGCATGGTATAGTAAGATTATGAAAAGCATCGTTGTGGCAATGGATAGAAATAACGCGATCGGGGCTGACAATAGCTTATTATGGGGAAGAGATTTACCCGCTGATTTAGCATATTTTAAATCACTGACGATGGGCGGCTCAATTATTATGGGGCGTCATACATTTGAGAGTATCGGTCGTCCTTTGCCTGGTCGTGAAAATATCGTCGTATCGCGTTCTTTGAGGGCTGTAGCAGGAATCTGTGTGGCGCGAAGCTTACAACAAGCGTACGACACCGCAACTCGGGATAAAATATTTGTTATTGGTGGCGGCCAAATCTATGCGCAGGCAATGCGGGATATGGATGCTCTGCATGTCACACAGGTTGATGCACAGTTTCCGCGAGCAACCGTATTTTTCCCAGAAATAGATGATCAGCAATGGACGGTCTTCAATCGAGAACACCATACAGCTGATACATATAATAAGTATGATTATGAATTTGTCGAATATCGACCTACACAGCAATCGGCGCCTTAATGGCCGGATGGGGATCGTAGCCTTCGAGTCGAATATCGTCAAAGGTAAAATCATCAATATTTTTGATCGACTGATTCAATACGAGTCGGGGTAGCGCACGAGGTGTACGAGCCAGTTGTTCGTCAACTTGCTCTAAATGATTGAGGTACAGGTGTGTATCAATTGTTGTATGAACAAATTCACCCGGTTTTTTATCGGTCACTTGCGCGATCATACTCAGCAGCAATGCATAGCTGGCGATGTTGAACGGTACGCCTAAAAATGTGTCGGCGCTTCGCTGAGTTAAATGAAGATCGAGGTTATCGCCACGTACATTAAATTGAAACATTGTGTGGCAGGGTGGCAAGCCACCAGCTTTTGCAATCGCGTCTATCTCAGCCACATTCCAGGCACTGACAATATTGCGCCGGCTATCAGGATTTTTCTTAATCGTATCAATCGAATTGGCAATTTGATCTATCGTACCGCCTTCGCCATCTGGCCATTTTCGCCACTGCACACCGTAGACTGGACCGAGATCACCCCACTTTTCGGCAAAAGCGTGATCAGAAGCTATCTTACCGATAAAATCACTCATTTGGGCGCGCCATTCTTCGCTATTGACTTCTGGGATAGGTAAGTTGTTTTTTTCAAGGTATGCTTTAAATGGCCATTCGTCCCAAATATGAACGTTATTTTGAGCCAGATATTCGATATTTCCGGTGCCTTTTAGAAACCACAAGAGCTCGTGAACGACGCTATTAAAGAAAAGTTTCTTTGTTGTTACGGCTGGAAAACCATCCTCAAGATTATAGCGAACTTGACGACCAAAGACACTCTTTGTGCCCGTGCCCGTGCGGTCACTTTTTACCTCACCATTATCTCTAATATCACGTAAAAGATCTAGGTATTGTTTCATAATGCTAGCTCCTTTGGCTTCATTCTTTTATCTTTATAGGCTTTTGGGAGCATTTGCTCGGGAGTCCAATTTTTAACGAGTGACTCAAAATCATCTGAACTTTCAGCGTGATATTTACCACTGAGATTATGGTACTCACCTTTGACTTCACCGGTGTGTTGAAAAACGATTTGAGCAATCCGTTCTCCGACCGGCAGAATCATCGTATGGCGTTGATTTAAATTATAAATTTCCATTGTCCAGCGGTTGATATAGCCAGGATCTCCCCAGCCAGCATCGAAACACACAGAAATACCATTTCGCCCCCACGTGCTACGAGATTGCATACTGGTAGTGCCAGGAGGTTTTATGCCAATAAATTCGTGAGTATGACCAAGTACTCGCTCACCAGGTTCGAGCTCAATCACTGGATGATCAGGCGGAATATTTTTAATTAACTCCCGACCACGTTTTTGTGCCCATTGCTTATGGGGGATTGCTTTTTGCGGTGCGCCAAAATAATGTTCAACCTCTTCTTTATCAAACGGATTATAGACATCGGTGCGAGTGCGACGATCGGTGCGATAATACCATTCACCAAGCGTCACATCGACACTACTGCCATTGATATGATCAGGCTGAAAGGGATGAAATACAATATGACCACGCTTCACCGCGTCAACAATTTCGGTATTGCTGTATACTCCCATATTTATTGACAATTATATCATAGAGTTATGATGAAGCAGTTCTACTGACGTAGCTTTTTATCACCGCAAGCCCGAACCCATCATCTATTGTTTCTGGCGTAAAAGTATCAATCGCTGTATACACGTCATTGATATAATGAGCACTTCTTTCAGTCAGTACACCTGATTTTCTCAGCTTTGTACATTGTTCGACAGCCCGCCACAAGCCTCGTATTGTTTGGGGGTCATAGTAATCTATAGCCTCAGAAATCTCTGGTACATGTTCTTCCCTACAATCAATCTCCATATCGTCCTCTCTTACGTTGTAACCAATATTATATACACAGATCGAGGGTCGGGTAAAGTCATTATCTATAAGAGGTGATCAAAATTCTACTGTAATCCGCTTTGATCAACTTTTATACCTGGACCTTGTGAAGTTGCGAGACTAATGGTGTGAATATAAGCACCTTTGAGAGTCGTTGGTTTGTTGTTAACTAAGCTCTCGAAGAAGACTCTCGCATTTTCGAGTAATTTTTTGTCTCCAAATGAAACTTTACCGATACCCAAATGCACGATTCCTTGTTTGTCGACACGATACTCGACTTTACCGGTTTTGGCCTCTTTGGTTGCCTTTACAACGTCAGCCGATACGGTACCAGATTTGGGGTTCGGCATTAAGCCGCGTGGACCAAGTACGCGTGCATATTTACCGAGTCGCGGCATAAACTGCGGTGTCGCAATCAGGACGTCAAATGCAATATCTTCTTTGTCTAATTTCTGCAAAAATTCATCTTCACCGACGATATCGGCACCGGCTTTTTTGGCAGCTTCGTGATGCTCGGCAGGTGCAAAGACGGCGACACGTACTGTTTTACCCGTACCATGAGGCAAACTAACTGTTGAACGAATGTTTTGATCAGCTTGTCGTGGATCAACTCCCAAGCGAACATGTATCTCGACACTCGCATCGAATTTACTGGGACTTGTTTCAGTAGCGAGCTTGACCGCTTCATCTAGTTTATACAATGTATCTTTAGTAATTTTTTTCTGAACTTCTTGATATTTTTTGCCTTTTCTCTCGAGAAGCGTGCGGGTTTTTGGTGCAGGACCTTTTTTAACTGCTGCGGTTGCCTCTGATGACTGAGGTGAAGTATCATGCGCGGCCTTGCGCTCTTCTTTTTGAGCTTTTTCCTCAGCTTCTTTTAAAGATTTCTCACTCCGTTTACCAGCTTTTGCTACGCTCGCTTCACGAACTTCATGCTTTTCTGCTGATGCAATTGCCGCTTCAATTTCAGCGATGGTATTTTTCTCAGTCACATCGAGCTGTAATTTTTTTGCTTTTTCAAGTAGATCGGCTTTTTTCGCCATAAGTTATTTCTCCTTTATGTGGTACAAATGAGCAATTTGTGTTACTCTCCCAACTTGGTTATTGAATAAAATATACTATATCACAGAGCCAAAAATATATCAATCAAGGACTTGCATCTTCAATATATTACCTAACCGCATATGGCAAGATAGACACTTTTTCTGGATGACGTAGTAAATAAGAACGTAAAATTAGGTAAGCATCGAGGTCAAATACACTTTTGAGCGGACGTCGATCAGGTTCAAACTCATCGTATGCAGTGATTGTTTCTTTGATAATCCAATTATCTACGATGTAACCGATGCTTAGACCTTGCGTATCGTCGCGTTCAGTAATAATAACTGGTCCATCGTGAGGCCACTCCTGAACAGAACTGCTGTGATGTGAAAAAGCTATATGAAAACGTAGGTTATACGCTTTGCGTGGTTCTTTACCAATGCATGCGCCTTTACATGCGCCAAGTTGATAAGAAAAACACGCGCCGCTACTCTTTTCTAAGTTACATAATTTTGGACACAGCTGAAATGTTTTTACTCTATCTTGAACAAAAAGCTTAGCGCGTGATCGCTTGGGATACATTGCAAGAATATGTTGTTTTGGCTGTACATCTTCCATAGCGAGCTCAGAAACTTCTGTTGTGTTATAACCATTTTGGTCACCTTTTACAATAACGGACAATTTTCGAAGACGCCGGAGTCTTTTATTGTAGAGCGGCATGTGCTCTTTGATGAGGAACGATTCAAGTAGTAGCGCAGACAATTCTCCGGCGGTTTGTTGAAAGGTCACACTTCGTACTGCTTGAGATATTTTAAACTCTTTATATTCGGTTGTATCGCGGGTAAAATGACTCAATACTCGTTTTTTGATATTAATACTCTTGCCGATATACACCGGCATTCCTTTTTCATCGTTGAACATATACACCCCAGCACCAGTTGGTAAGGCTCTCATTTCTGCTGGATTGAGGTGTCTTGGAATACTCGGAGCTTGTATCTGTGCAGCCAGTGCTGACTCAATCTGTTCAGAGGAAAAAGTTGATAAGAGCTTTTCCCATAGCTGGACGAGGACATGAGCATCATCATTGGCTCGGTGACGATGCTCGAAGGTAAGGCCATGATGATGAATAATATCGTGCAAACGATGTCTGCGCTGCATAGGATAAAAATATTTCGATAATTTAACGGTGCACAATAGTTTTGGTTTAAACGATTTGCCGAGTCGTTTAAATTCTTGGCGTACAAAAGAATAGTCAAACCTCACATTGTGCGCTACCATGATCGCCCCTTCGCACAATGCTAATAAATCATCAGCAATATCAGCAAAGGATGGTGCGGACTCCACATCCTCAGTGGTAATGCCTGTTAGTATTGTAATGTTGTAGGGTATTGCTCCGCCGGGATTGAGAAACGTTGTTAAGCTGTCGACGATTTTGCCGTTTTCATATCGAAGCGCGGCAATTTCAATAATACTTCCTCGACTATAATTTAAACCATTTGTTTCTACATCTATAAATACGAGTGGCTGCGCATGTTTACTCACCTATATAGTATAAGCGACCTCATGCAAATACGATATAATCAAGTCTTCTTTTCAAGGCGATGATTGATTTGTGCACCGAGAATAATAGCAGTTGCACTATAATTAAGCCACATCATCGCTATAATAATACCGGCAAAAACGCTGTAAGTACTGGCGAAATTAGCAAAATTCTGCACGTAAATAAAGAATACAACTGTAATAATCAACCACACAACGGTAGCAATAAGCGCGCCCCAAGTCAGCCATTGCCAACGAGGTTTTTTGCGATTAGGCCCATATCGATATAAAATCGATAGCCCTATGGTGACTAATACAATAAGCAGTGGCCATCGAGCAAAGAGCAGTATAGTAGCGAGATCTTCGGGAACTCGCAATAAGCTCAGCAGATCAGTGCGAATCGTCAATAGTCCCACTACGATGAACAACCCGACGATGAATAGCGCGGTTAAGCTAATACTAACAAGTTTTGAAGTAACAAAGTTTCGGGTTTCTTTGACACTATATGCGCGATTTAACGCGTTTATGAGATTTTGTACAGCGCCTGAAGCACCAAAAAGTGCTAGTCCTATCGCGAGAATGGTGGCGAGAATATTGGTAGATACTTGATCAGATTGTGAAGAAAATTGTGACGTTATGAGTTTACCCATTTCCTCTGGTATGACATTTGTAGCACTTTTAACGGCTGAAGACACATCTTGCGGCGAAAGAATCAAGGTAGAAATGGCAACGCACGCAGCGATAAGTGGAAACAGTGCAAGTGTCGCGAAATAAGCTACTCCCGCACTATACATAGAAAGATCTTTGTCTTTAAAGGCGTTCACAGCTTCAGTTAAGGCGCGTCGCCAATCTTTAGGGTCAAGATCTAATGGTGAAGCTGGTTTTTTGCTCGGTAAAAATTTATTAGCGATATTTTTCGGTGTATGTAGCATACGTGAAAACAATGAATTATTCTTTTTTGCACTCATAGTGTGACCCCTACCCTATCATATTTCCAGCAAATTAACAATTATTGTCGAGAAACATATGGATTATCACGAATATAAAAACGCCATTTTGTCTCACGACCAGTCGATAGTCCTATGCGAGTTGTCTGAACTATTTCTGTATCATTAAGGGCCGGACTCTCGTGTAGTGTTAAAGGAGCCAAACGAAGATCATGTCCATTGAGCGAAGCATCTATCGACAATGCCTGACATAGCTTGGCTGGCCCGTTGGTTATTCCGGTGCCTGCTATATCTCGATATTTTCGCAAGATGCCAATGTCACCTAGGGGCTCGACCGCACGTATTAACACTGCTGACGCGTGGTCTTTTGGGCCAGTGACGATATTGCAGCAATAATGCATTCCGTACGTAAAATACACATACAAATGTCCACAGTCACCAAACATCACTTCATTGCGCCTTGTTTTACCACGAAAACTATGGCTAGCTGGATCTGTTTGGTCATAGGCTTCTGTTTCAACTATTTTTACTCGTACTATTTCCCCATCGAGTATTCGAGACATATAACAGCCAAGCAATCTTTTTGCTACTATTTCAGCTGATTGATGTAAAAAACGAGGAAAATGACTCATGACAAAGGTGGGCGTTTTGTCTTGAACGTTAATGATAGTGAATTGACACAGTATCTTTTACCGCCTGCTTCCTGAGGCCCATCGTCGAAAACATGTCCCAAATGAGCACCACAGGTTGTACATATAATTTCTGTGCGACTCATTCCATGTGATGTATCTTGTCTTAAAGTGAGTCCATTCTCGCTGCTGGGTTGCGTAAAACTAGGCCAACCACTTCCACTATCAAACTTTTTGTCACTAGAAAATAAGCTCGCCTTGCAATTTTTGCAATGGTAGGATCCATGACGCTTCTCATACAGGAGTGATCCACTAAATGCAGGTTCAGTAGCTTTTTCAAATAAAACAGCTTTTTCTTCATCGCTCAGTGCCATGTGTACTAGTATACGCTGTCATGAAGATGAAGACGAAAAGGAACGAATTGCTTGTCTAATGACTCGATGTTTTATAAAGAGTAAAAAAGTAATTGCCATTATATGACCCGTGAGGTTCTGGGGTATAGACCGCACACCTGCTAGCGTAGCATCTTTTGGGGAAACCACCGGATCGCGCTGATTATATATCGTAATACATCGTTTCTTTTGATTTTTAGTAAGTTGTTTTACTGATTCATCAGCTGCTAATAAGGATTCTCTCAGTCCTGGATTTCGTGCATATGTTGCATACGACACTGTATGAGCCCTATGTAATTTGCCGCATAAGGTGATTACTTTTATGTGAGCAGATTTTTGTTGCAATAGTTGTATGGCGATACTCGCCCCAGCGCTTTCTCCAATAATAATAACCTGAGCTTTAGCAGGAATTGCTTCCAAAGCTTCTTCAACTCGATGCAGCTTATCTGCCAGAGTGTCATCGCCATTCTTCCATTGCATAGGCACTAGTTTGGTTTGAATACCATATTGCTTCTCCCATATTTTGAGTGCCCATGTGCGAAAAATATCATACCGATCACCAAGACCAGGTATATATATGAGGTGCATCGTTAAAGAATCAGATAATTTCATAAACAATACTTGACTTATAGTAGCATACTCGCGTATGATGGAATTTGTGTGTTTTTTCACACGACTATACAAAAGGGTATAAAAACCCATATTACCATAAGTAATTATAGACGACTTGTGGGGGTAAATAAAGGAGGAAAATGATGTATTTTCGTACATTACTTGCTACTGTACTAACAGTTGCTGGACTGAGCATTCTGACGAACACCGTTTCTTCGGCTGCTCCAAAAAAAGAAAAACCTGTCATGGTGACGGTTCATGAAGGCGATACGCTCACGGCTATTGGAGAATCAAACAATAGTACGTATGAGCGCATTTTTTTTGCTAATGAACATATAGCCGATCCAAATATCATTAATCCTGGACAAGAACTTCGCATTCCATCTGCGGATGAAGCTTTGACACCGCGCGAGATACCGGTGTATGCACCTGTTGTGCCGGTTTCGTACGAATCTCAGGATTATACACCAGTATATTCGCCTGCGTCAGCTCCAAATTACGCAGCTGGAGATGGCAGTGTATGGGATAAGCTCGCACAATGTGAGGCTGGTGGAAATTGGGCAACTAATACAGGCAATGGTTATAGCGGCGGACTTCAGTTTAGTCCAGGTACATGGGCCGCCAACGGTGGAACAGGTAATGCGGCAGACGCTAGTCGCGAGCAACAGATCGCTGTGGCGCAAAATGTCCAAGCCCGACAAGGCTGGGGTGCATGGCCAGCATGTTCAGCAAAACTCGGTTTACGGTAGTAAGACGCTAAACATCAGTTAAATAAAAACTGCGCGTACATAGCGCAGTTTTTATAGTTACTAAATTATTTTTTAATTTTCGACTTCAACACCCATTGAACGAGCAGTTCCGGCAATTACTTTAATACCGCCATCTTCGTCAATTGCATTGAGCGTGTCTTTTTTTTCTTCGTAAATTTCTTTGAGTTGCGCACGAGTAATTTTGCCAACTTTTTCACTATGTGGTTTACCACTTCCCTTTTGGATACCAATTTTCTCGCGGATCAAATCATCTACCGGTCGACCAAGCGACTTCCAGTCAAATGATCGATCATCATATACTTTAATATGAACAATAACATCTTTTCCCTGCAAATCCTTCGTGGCATCATTAAACGGATTGATAAAATCCATCATATTAAGACCCCACTGACCAAGCGTCGAACCAACTGGCGGCCCTGCTGTCGCACGACCAGCTGGGATGCGTAGTTTTAAATTACCAATAACTTTTTTTGCCATACTCTGACTCCTAAACCTTCTTTACTTGTAATGCATCAAGCTCGACAGGTGTATCTCGGCCGAACATACTCACTAACACTTTAATCTTACCTTTTATTGGGTCAATCTCGTTGATTGCACCATCAAATCCTTTGAATGGACCGTCAACTATGCTGACTACTTCACCCTCTGCAAAATCAATATGATGCTTCGGATCTTCGACACCCATGCGTTTTTTGATACGAGCAATATCACGCTCTGGAACTGGTGTTGGATCTGTTCCTGAACCTACAAAGCCTGTGACACCAGGCGTATTACGGACAATATACCAGGCGTCTTCACTCATTTTCATTTCAACTAATACGTAGCCTTGAAAAATTTTCTTTTCAACAATCTTTCGCTTGCCATTTTTTATTTCGATTTGTTTTTCTTTCGGTACAAGTACATCGAAAATTTTATCAGCCATATCGACCGAATCAATTCGTTGCTTAATACTATCTGCTACCTTTTCTTCATAGCCAGCATACGTATGTATCGTATACCATTGTCTGCTTGAATCGTATCGTTTTTTTGCCATTACTTGAGTATGACCTCCTTAAATAATAATTGAAATCCTGTATCTAATAACAAAATAATGATGAGATAAAAAAATGAAAATAGGAGCACTGCGAGTGTTAATGCCCACGTAGAACGACGATTTGGCCAGCGGACTTGTTTGAGTTCCTGCCAAGAACCTTTGAAATAGCCGGCTGTATTTACGGCAGGTGCAGAAGCTGCGTTCAATACTTTCTTTGAACGCTTTTTTGAAGATCCTTTGGAGGACACTTTTGTAACAGGTTGCTCACCGGAAGCTACTGTTTTTTTGGTCCCCTTTGAACTTAGCTTGATTCGTTTCACTGGCTTTGTTGCCACGCGTATTTTCCTCTCAATTTAAAAAATCTGCTTTCGGCAGACTGTCAATAGCTAGTATACCGTACAGCTCTCTATAAAGTCAAGGGTTCTTCACGATAATGGAGTCTGGAAAACGAAAACCAAAAGTGCTACCTTCATTTTCAATGCTATGGAAAATAATTGAACCATGTTGGGCAGATATAATTTTTTGTGCCATGAAAAGTCCTAGACCTGTTCCATCCGGACGAGCTTGGCGTGCATTTTCAGCACGGAAAAATTTAGTAAACAGTCGGTGCTGCTGCTCTTTCGGTACTCCGATGCCAGAATCTTTTACCGTAAAAATAATTTCATGATCTTTATGCTCGAGCGTAATGGTGATCTCACCGCCTTTTGGCGTATAAAAAATAGCGTTATCAATCATATTCATCATGACTTGGCGAACCTTGTTTTCATCGAGTAGGACTTGCGGAAAATCTTCGGACGCATTGAGAGTAACTTTTTGCTCTCGAAATCCTGCCATTTCTTTCAGCTGTTGTATTTCATCACGTATCACCTCTGACATATTCATAATTTTAGGCTCAATCAAGAACTTACCCGTACGGATACGTGATACATTCAAAAAATCCGAAATGAGAAAAACCATTCTTTGCGAACTGTCGAAAGCTTCCTTTAGCGCCATCTTTTGCTTACTATTTAACTTGCCGAGATCTTCTTCGAGTAGCATAGATATATAGCCTTTTACGCTCGTGAGCGGCGTGCGCAATTGATGCGATGTCATACTAATAAACTCGTCCTTCACATCATCAAGTGCAATTAATTTTTTATTTGTACGTCTTAGTGCTGCAGTCGCATCGCTGATCTTTTGCTGAAGTGTCTCATTAAATTGCTTAATCTCATCGTATCTTTGTGCGTTTTCAAGTGCTAATGCAAGATCATTAGCTATAAGCTCTAAAAACTGAAAATCCTGCTTAGTATAAGATGAACCACTTTTTTTCTCACCAAAAAAAATGTATCCAATATGTTTGTTGTTAGTAGATAATTTTACGATAAGGGATGTACGATTCATCTCAAAGAAAACCTTCGCCCTATCGCTAGCTGAAAGCTGCCTAGTTATATCGATAACTTTATTTTTCGCATTTGCACGAAATTTCATAATTTTTTCCGATACCTTAGGGTAATCGTTTATTACACCAATCTTTTCAGTAATGTTAAGGCTATTATCTTTTTCATATATAAGAAAAAATGCATAATCAGGTTTAATTGTTTGATCTATAACTTGTAGGCTATTTCTTTGAATCCGCTTTGAGTCAATGCTTTTTGTAGCATAATTTGTGATTTTTGATATTGAGTTATGCAGTGAATATGTATTTTGGAAGAAAATTTTTTCAGTTAAATTATTCACAATTTTTTTTGTTGGCTCAAATAAAGCAATAGTTATTGCGGTAATAAAGATATATATAATGAGCTCATCGGCCTTTATTGAAGATGTATCAAGAAAGAAACTAAAACTTGCAATTAATGAAATAACGAATGTAGATATAACTATCATTAAAGACACTGTATAGACCACTGATCGCCATGCAAAATATTTTATATCAAACATATCTCTTCGCATGATAGTCATAGAGGTAACGATAAAAAACGGAAGTATTGTAAGAAATGTATAGTCTGAAATTCTATTTTCACCTAGAAATGGAGGTAATATACCTATTAAAATTGCAGTGATAATTGTAGTAATGATCCCAGCTATTAACGGAACTATTTTTTTTGTATCATTTTGTGGATTTTTAATTATTGTACATATTAAAGATAATGTGAAGAAAGCACATACTACTAAATACAAAGAATAGTAATAGAATAATGCACCTAGCTCATATTTCTCAGAAAATTTTGTATAAACATTTAGATCTGTAAATGATAGTAAAAAAATAGGTACACTTAATCCATAAATTACACTAATATATCTATTAAGCTTCTTTTTGAGTGGATAGTTATAAAAAAAATGTATTAATCCTAACATCGCTAAAGTTGAGGTAGGAGTTATTGTTCTTTGAAAGAAAATACTAGTAGGATCTGATATTACAAGAAAATTAGAAAGTAGCCAAAATGATGCTAAACCCGAAACAATAAAAAAATTTCTATTTATATGCGAATAACTTTGACTCCATAAAACGAATATTCCCAATAGAAAAGTTACAAGAACAGATGAAAAAATAGATAACTCTATACTAGTCATTCTTCCTTCTTCCTCATCGCGACCCATATAGACTGGTCTTCAACATGGAGTATACTTTTTTTATCCTCAGACTCATTTACGCTCATACTCGTAGATATGGGAAATTGAAATACAGCGAATTTTTTTTGCAATGCTTTAGGTATATGTATTGCGTGAAGATTAGTTTTTTCAATACTATTTTTTACGCTATAAGTACCCACATCCTTAGTGTCGATACCCCTTTCATGAAAAAAATACTCTGAAAGACATACATCAGACTGCTCTACGCCTATCCTTAAAAAAGAAGAATTGCACTCCTCAGAAGGATAATCAGTATTAGTATTAATGAGTACCGATGTTTTATATCCAACTAGTTCCATAGTTGTTGGACCGACAGTTTTATTGAGAATATATTTTATTAAGTCTGGGAAAGTAATATTCGTTGGTGCACAATCAATTGCCACTCCAAATTTTAATCCCCGTTCTTCGCATTCATTGTATATATTATTGAATACTTTTCCCACTTCACCAACAAGTCTCTCTGCGTTTTCATATCCTCGCTGTGTTTTTTTAATAATTATAGATCCACTACTCAATAAAACATCATTTTCGTTAAAACCGATATTTTCTTTGATTTCTGAAATATCCATCCATGTAATGCATTTGTCATCAGTAATAACACTGCCATAACCTAAAATCTCTGTTTTGTCTGAAGAAAAAACCAAAACCTTTTTAATTGCTTTGTTTTCTGCCTCATTTATAAACTCTTCTTTAGTCATATGCTGTGTTAACATAGAATTTTTATTTGTATCTTCAAAGCCATCTGTGATTAACTTATAAACTTTGTCTATGTGTTCAGTATCAATAGTTTCGTATACAACTGCTACTGACGGATGTGCATGCTCGTTCTGAGTTTCTATCTTTTCCATATTTATTTTTTAACTTGACTTTACTTTTATCATAATCATAATAATAGTATAGTATAATGTTTCCACACAGGAAAGAAGCATCTCTATTAAATAAATTATGAATAAAAAATCAAAACATCATTTAGCTACTATTAAATCTAATAAAATTGATCTACTTCTAGACAGTGATGCATGTCTAAAAAAAATTAAAAAAACGGTAAAAGAGGCAGATGTCACAGTAATAAATCATATTGTCCATGATTTTAAAAATGGTGGCTTTACCCTACTTTTTGCTCTAGCTGAATCACATATCTCTATCCACACGTGGCCAGAACATTCATCTGTGCAATTAGATGTTTTTTTATGTAACTATCTCAATGATAATTCAAAACTAGCTCAACAAATATTTAATGAAATTTGCAACTATTTTGAACCATCGCATATCGAGGCTAATTCAGTAATACGAAAGTGAGTTGATATTATACTTGCATTGTTATATAATATCACTTATGAAAACTGGACAGTCTCCTGTAACGGAAATTACTAACTTACTAAACCAAACGGGATCATATAGATCTTTGATTTTGATGATACTGGCCATTGCAATTGCATATGTCGTCAGTAAGCTTGTCGGTTCAATACTCATAAAAGTAGCTCAAATGATTGCCGTCAGAGCTGATCGAGCGAGCAATGAAGAGAGACTCTTAAAATTACGTCAAGTCGAAACATTTCTTAGCGTTTTTATAGCAATAATTCGCGCAAGCATCGTAGCTGTCACCGCGTTCTTCGTATGGAAACTTCTCAACCCGCAAGGCAGTGAGCTGGTTGCAACTATCGGAGCCGGTGCTATTTTTGCGGTCGTAGCTGGAGGAATATTAAATAATCTCCTCAAAGATTTACTCATGGGCGCAAATATGATTATCGAGCAATGGTTTACTATCGGTGATTATATTAAGATAGAGCCATTTAGCGACCTTTCCGGTGTAGTAGAAAAAATGACGCTTCGTTCAACTCGTATTCGAAGTATTAGTGGCGAAGTGATATGGGTTCATAATCAAAATATCCAGGCTGTCAGAGTTACCCCTCGTGGTGTGCGTACTCTTGCAGTAGATGTGTTTGTGACAGATGTCAAGAAAGCGACTGAAGCAATCAATAGCATTATTGGTACAATCCCAACTGGCCACCTCATGCTCGCAAAGAAATTAAAAATTGTCGCAAAAGATCAATGGACAGATAATTTATGGCGTATTACCATTAGCGGCCAGACGACACCCGGTCGAGAATGGCTCGTTGAAAACTATTTTATAGATTCATTGGAAAAGAACTTGCCAAAAAATCTCATGGTACAAGCGCCTATAGCACGGACTGCTGATGCTGCAGCCGAGAAGCGCTTTAAACGCGCTGTACGGGTAAAAAAATAGCGCCTTCATAAAACCGAAGACGCTACTCAGTGAAGTTACTAACTTACACTTCTTTTTTACTAGCAAGACGCACTGCGCTTGCAAGACCCCAACCGATGAGGGCATAGATAAACATAGCAAAGAGTGTTTCAACCTCAAGTCGTGCACTACCGGCATTGAATTCGCCGACATTAAATAACCCTCTAAATGGCCATACAAAGATTTCTGTTACGCCATAGATAAAGCTAGCAAAGGCATTATTTAAATCAGCACCGAGTAGTGCGAGTACTACACGAAGTGCCAAGAGTGCTAGGAGTAAACCGATAAGAAACCAAATTACTCGTGCTGCATAATTAACATTTTCGCCTTCACTTGCGGTGTTGACTTTTCGTGTGACTGTTTTTGTATCGCCTTCTACATTTACGCTTTCGCTTACTTGCTCTACTTTATCTGCCATAATACCTCCTTTATTTTCATGCGTTTGAATGATAGTTATAGCATGTGTAATTTCAGTATACGCATTGCCAGGAAAAACACAAGCATTAGGCTAGATGAAATTGACGATTATACTCATACAGAGCAATTGCAGCAGCAGCGCCCACATTGATTGATCGTGTTGAACCTATCTGTGGAATAGATAAGATTACCTCAGCGGCCTGAAGAAGTGGTTGGCTAATACCAGGACCTTCTTGGCCAAAGATAAGCACTGAAGAAACAGGAAAACGGTACTTGCGAATATCTTCTGACTCTACATTATTTTCGATTGCAATCATATGCTTCTTTTGGGTTTGCATAGCAGCTATAAAACGGCGAAAGTCAGTGTAATAATGAAGGTGAATATATTTTTCGGTTGCCATCGCACCGCGTTTATTCCACTGTTTTCGGCCGATAATATGAATATGTCGGACGCCAAATGCATTAGCTGAACGTACAATGCTACCCATATTAAAATCTCGTAGCGTGTTCTCTATTGCTATTTCTAGCGGCGAACCATGAGTATCTAAATCAGCAATAATATGCTCGATGGGCCAACCTTTATAACGGTCTTGAACATTTCTTACGTCATTCATTAAAAATTCATTATTTACGTGGCAGGGGCACGTGGAATCGAACCACGATCTAAGGTTTTGGAGACCTTTATACT
>CAZJUR010000010.1:0-32786 GCA_964549525.1 uncultured Candidatus Saccharibacteria bacterium
GTATTTACACCTCTGATGGCGACAAAAAAGATTTCCAGGCGAACGCACATTCCGTTTGGACCGTTTTTGATCATCGGTACCATCCTCGCGATGCTGTGGGGATATACGGTGATTGACTGGTATAATTCAGTCCTATTTGTCGGTCTCACCCCAAGTCAAATTTATTAGCGGTATGCTATACTCATAAGCAAGATGGGCATCGCAAAAACAGATAAAGGATTCACAATCATTGAAGTTTCGATGGTGCTAGCTATAGCTGGGTTGCTCTTTTTTGGGATCATGATTGGGATTACTCGCCAGGTTCAACAACAGCGCTTTAAGGAAAGTGTCGATGCTACACAATCGTTTCTTCAGCAACAGTATCGCATGGCAGTGAATGTCGTCAATGATCGTAATAACGATGATTCGTGTGGTACTGGCACCGATAGGGGGACGAGTTCATGTCCGATTATCGGACGATTGATAAAAATCTATGAACCAGATACTACTAATGATGAATTTGTGATGTCAGCGCAAGATATTATCATCGATGATAACCCTCTTATCGATAATCCAACATATAGCGGTGATTTGGTGGACTATCTTAATAAACCTGAGACAAACGCTCGGTTTCTCCCTGATAATAATAAATCTAGTTATATTGTACCGTGGGGGGCTACAATGATTCCGCCAAAAGACGACAACGGTACTGGTAGTAATGTAACCTATATTGCACTAGTTCGTTCACCGCGCGGTGGCGAGCTCAATGTGCTAAAATTAGTTTCAGATTCTAACAATGTACCTCTAAAATTTTCTGTAGTTGATAAAAGTATCAAAACTTGCATTACTTCACAAGAAATAGTCGGTTTTACGGCATCGCTCAGTATTAACGGGTTAGTTAATACTCAAGACGGTGTCACCACAAAGTTTGACGAGGCAACCTGTCCATGAAACAACGTGGCGATACACTCGTAGAGGTAATGTTTGCGACAGCAATTGCGGCACTGTTGATTATCATAGCCATCTCGGCCATGAATCGTAGCTTAGCTCAAATTCAGATGAGCGTAGAGACAACTTTTGTGCGACAGTCGATGGATTCAGAGGCCGAAGTTTTGCGTTTTGTGCGCGATGCCTATATGGACGATAGGGTTTCTACTACTGGAACGCCTGCATTATGGAAAACAATTACATCAAGCCAGCTAAACACAAATGCATCTAGCTTTGGAGAATGTGATATGACACGTATCCAAAAAGAATTTGTTATTGATGGTGCTAACTCTTCAGACACTAACTTTAGTTCAGGTGTTGGCGTAAGAAATTTAATACTAAATTCTACTATATCTTCATCTACCACTTTTGCCACCATCGGTAACGGTATTTGGGTAGAAGCAGTAAGTGGAGGAACCCCTACTACTGGTACATACATCGATTTTCATATTCGCGCCTGCTGGGATCCGCCCTTTAGTTCCAGCACCAAAGCAACATTAGGCACCATCGTGAGGCAATATTATGAATAAACAGAGCAGAGGTTTTACTATTATCGAGCTCTCGCTAGCTATGACCATGCTATCTATTCTGCTTTTTATTCTCATATTGGCGGGTATGCAAATAATTGCCGTCTACAACAAAGGCGTTACCCTGAAACGCGTTAATCAGAGTGGTGAAACTATCGGTGCAGAGCTACAGGCTAGTTTGCGGCGGGCTCAACCAGGTTCGATTAGTATTCGAAAAAATACTTTAGGTACTAACGAATTTATTACCGGTATTTGTACCGGAAAAACAAGTTATGTGTGGAATGTATACGAGATAGGCAATACTTCGACAAACATCACTACTGCTTCAGGTAAGGCAATCTATTTTGCTAAAGTTTCTGGAAGCAGTGCTGGAAATGTTTGTGCTGGTGGCGCAATACCGGATGGGGCAGGGGAATTTAAAGAACTACTGGGAGACGAGCTAGTTGTTCGTCAGCCAACTAGTGTTGAATTTAATAATGAAACTGGAGCGGGAAGTCTCGTTCACAGTCTCATTTCGGTGACTTTTACCTTGTCAAATCTAGAAAATACTTCACTGACAGATGAATCAGGGCGACTTGGGTGCAAGGGCGGCAAAGAAGGTGAGTTCTGCGCATTAAATACCTTTACTATCACCGCATATGCAAAGGGTGTTTCAGGATAAAATAATAGTGGTATAATATCAATAACATGAAACATAAGCGTATAGAAAATTATAATCGTCAGCGCGGCGCAGCGGCGATCTTTATTGTCGTATTTTTTGCCCTGCTCTTAGGGGTGATCGTCGTAAGTTTTACCAAGATTGCTATCCAAGATCAACAACAAGCGACTATTAATGATCTCAATCGGAGTGCTTATGACTCAGCTGAAGCCGGGCTAGAAGACGCTACGCGTGTGCTGAATAATTATAATAAAAAATGTGTCAAGGTAGCACCGACACCATCTACGCAAACAGAGTGTAATAAGTATAACACTGAACTAAATTCAGTAAATGGAACTAATCCAGCAAACTGCAATCTGCAAAAAATGCCTGGAATAAATGCCAACATTACAACTGGCGAAGTAGAAGTTAAAACAAATACTGACAATGCATTGGATCAAGCCTATACCTGCGTCAAAGTACGCACTCAAACCCCAGATGTAAAAATTGCGGGGGTGCAAGATGAAAGCTACTTGATTCCACTCAAAGCTGTCGGTGGTAATGCAGCATTTAATTCAGTGCAGATTAACTGGCACGATGCAGCAAGTGATGGTACACCATCAAGCTATCCTAGTTTTCCAAACCTTCCAAGTAATAACAGCTGGGGAAATGCGCCTGCTCTATTACGAGTGCAGGCAATCAAGGTTCCAGCTGGTCCAACTGCAAATATTAATATAAATGATATTAATACCTCAGCTAGTTCAGTATTTTTGTACCCGGTAACCACGAGCCCCTCAGTCATAGATGATATTTTTGGGGCAAATGGTCTGTCTGGTGGTGAAAAGGCAGTAGCACCTCACCGAGCACAGTGTCAACCTAGTGTACAGTATTATTGTACAATGACTATGGGCAGATTTAGTGGTTCTGATAACTACTTCTTACGCATCACACCACTCTATAACAATGCATCATTTCAAGTAATTTTAAATCCTACCGGTCCTGATACCTTCTTTGACAACGTCCAACCAGAAATCGACTCAACTGGGCGAGCAAACAGTGTCTTTCGTCGTATTCAGCAGCGTGTTCAATATGAAGCTCCAGAGCTAGAGAATTTCACTATTAGCGGCAGCTTCGAAATAACAGATGGTTTCTGTAAAAATTTCAATGTTGCCGTTAAAGAAGAAGACTATACAAACAACTGCACACCGTAACCTAGTACAATTAAAAGTTTACATAGTTTTTCTATGAAACTTCTGATGAATTTCTTTGAGATGCTGATCAGTTACATGAGTATAGACTTGGGTAGTAGAGATATTGCTATGTCCGAGTAAACTCTGGACACTGCGGAGATCGGCGCCATTCATCAGTAGATCAGTCGCAAATGAGTGACGCATGGTGTGTGGCGACACATGCTTGGTGATACCGGCCTTGAGAGCATATTTTTTAACTAATCGCTGGACACTACGAGGAGTCAGACGGCGAAAATCCCCACTGGTATCAAGTGTTTGAGGGGTAGCATCTCGATAGCTAATAAATAAAGCCGGTAAACTATCTTGACGACAATCTAGGTACGTTTCTAGCCACTGAGCAGCAGAATCATCTATATACACCGGTCTGTCTTTTTGACCCTTACCGCGTACCGTAAATTCACGCCGTTTTGTATTGACATGATCTCTATTGAGACCTACAAGCTCCGAGACACGTAAGCCACTAGAGAATAGCAGTTCGATGAGTGCGCGGTCACGGAGGCCGCTTTCAGTAGTAGTGTTAATTGCACTAAAAACTCTTTCTAGCTCATCTGGCTGTAAAAAACTTACTTGTTTGCGAGTATTTTTAGGTAGCTCAATCTTCGAAGGGGTGAGTGAGGCAATATCACGTTTTGCTATATAGCTTAAAAAACTGCGCAGCGCGATCAAGTGGTAGCTCTGAGTTGTTGTAGATAATTCATCACCGTTGTCGTTTTTATAACGATTGAGCCATAAACGCCACTTTCGTACTAATTCGTTGTTTATTTTACCGACTTCAATATCACCTGTAAATTCCACTAAACGATTGAGGTAGAGATGATAATTTTCAGTTGTTTTTTGTGAGCGTCCTCGTTCAATTTCGAGGTATTCTAGAAAATCGATGATCAGTTCTGACAGATACATACTCGTAGCATAGCACAAGCAATATTATTTTGCGACATTGCTACCCCTGATTGTATTAAGCATACCAACTTCGCTAAAACTGCTGTATAGTGAATACAAATGAGTCCATTAGAAGCAATTATTCTTGGTGTAGTACAAGGTTTAACAGAATTTATCCCCGTCTCAAGCTCTGGGCATTTGGTTTTGACTCAGTGGTTATTTAGTCGGTCGGTTGATCACCTCTATATCCAAGCGCTTGACTTTGGCACCACCATTGCTCTGATCATCTATTTCTGGCCAAAACTACGAGAGCTATTTCAGCGAATTTTTTATCATCACGATTATCGATTAGCTCGAAATATTATCATTACTTGTATCCCTGCAGGGTTAACAGGCCTGATGTTAGCAGATTATATTCAGGCAAGTACCGTTTTATTGCATCCATTTGTGGTTGCGCTGATGCTAGCTGCAGTCGGATTTCTGATGATTATATCTGATAAATTACCGACGAAATCAAAAAAAGCTACCGGCAGTGATCTGAGCCCACGTCGTGCGGCGGTAATTGGTTTTGCGCAGATGTTTGCCCTGATACCCGGCGTCTCGCGCTCTGGATCTACCATTATTGCGAGCCGCGTCATGGGGCTCAATTCACGCGCGGCAGCCGAGTATAGTTTCATGGTGGCTATTCCTATTATGCTGGGGTTGCTAGCAAAATTACTCATCAAACCTAGTGATCGACTGTATCTCGCTCAAAACAGTGATGTTGTGATTATCGGTAATATAGCCGCCTTCTTTAGCGCAATCGTTGCAATCCATTTCGTGCTCAGCTATTTATCGAAACACGGTCTAGCGCTTTTTGGCTGGTATCGGGTAATCCTCGCGCTCATCGTTATGGCAGTTCTTTTGATACAATAGAATGTAAGAAAAAAGGAGAAATATGGAACGAACACTTATTATTTTTAAACCTGATGCGGTGCAGCGAGCGCTGGTTGGTGAAATTTTAACGCGATTTGAGCGAGTAGGTCTAAAAATTATTGGCTCCAAGATGCTGAAGCCAGATTATGATCACTATTATCATCATTATGAGAATATTGGCACAATGGTCTCAAGGCACGGTAAAGAAATTTTTGATATCACCCTCGAGATGATGCAGCAAGGTCCGGTCATTGCATTTGTCCTCGAAGGCGTAGATGCGGTGGAAATAGTACGTAAACTCGTAGGAGCCACCGAACCAAAATCTGCTAATCCAGGTACCATAAGAGGTGATTATGCCCATGTCAATTATGCACAAGCCGACAAGAAAAAGCGCGGTATTCCCAACTTGATCCACGCGTCAGGAGATAGCGAGGAAGCTAAAAAAGAGATAACCCATTGGTTCAAAGAAAATGAGTTATTTACGTATTCACGCGGACACGATGTTCATACTCACGTGGCATAAGCTATAATATTGAGGTGCGCCGCGTCCCCATAGTTCAATGGATAGAACATCTCCGTCCTAAGGAGCAGATCTACGTTCGAATCGTAGTGGGGACACCAGAGGTGTGAGATAATAGGGAGTATATATGAGTCGTAGCGAAGAAGAACCTTCTAAAGATTTCGCAGGTCAGCGAGATGACGAAAATTTAATCGTCGTTTTTCGTCGGCATATTATTGCGATGCGAAAAGGCTTCTATCTTTTACTGATTCCCTTTGCGCTTAGCTCAATCCCGGCGCTTATCTGGCCTGTCGATATACGTTTTTTCTACCTGGCACTGGCTGGGTTTGGGCTGGGGCTCATCTTATTCGCATATCAATGGGTGGGCTGGTATTACACGTATTTTATTTTGACAGATCAACGCTTGCGGCAAGTCAACCAACAAAGTTTATTTGGGCGGAGTGTAGTAGATCTCGATCTCAGCAAAATTCAAAATATTAGCTACAACATACCTGGTTTTAGCGGAGAAGTGCTGGGCTTTGGTACAATAGTAGTACAAACATACGTGGGCGATCTTATTCTTGATCGGATTCATCATCCGGAAACGATTTATAACCAACTTTTAGACGCCATCAAAGATGTTAAACCAGAAAAGGAGATACACGAATAGTGCCAAAAAGAATACTCAATAAATTCCGAAAAAAGCCTGCTGCTGATGAGCCGAAATTCGAACGTATCACGAATGAAACTGTTTCACAACATCGCGAGCAGGTATTGGCTGGGGGGCGTAAATTTAAATATCCTGTTCAGTACGCTAAACATAGACTAGTTATCAATTCTATCTTAATTTTCTTAGGGGCTTTATTCGTGACAGCCGCAGTCGTATGGTGGCAGCTCTATTCCGCGCAAAACACGGGAGCATTCTTTTATCGTGTAACACAATTACTGCCTTTTGCGGTGGCTCGCGTTGATGATGAGCCGGCTTTATATAGAGATTATCTGCTAGAATATCGTAGTTCTGTCCACTGGCTTGAGAAAAAAACTCAAAACTTTGACCCTTCAAGCTCAGACGGTAAACGTCAAGCAGAATATTTTAAACGAAAGTCACTTAATAAAGCAGAGGAAATTGCGTACGTTCGAACATTGGCTGAAAAATACAATCTGGCTGTGTCAGATCAGGAGATTGATGCATTTATTAATGACGCCTTGAAATCAAGCCAGCGAAAATTATCTCAAAAATCATATGAAGCTGTTTTGAGCGATTCATATGGCGTTAGCAATGATGAGTACCAGAGTATTGTGAAAAACGCGCTGTTAAAGAAGAAAGTATCATTTAAAATTGACGCGGACGCTCAACAAAAGATCACTGCGGCTGAAAAAGCATTAAAATCTGGACAAACTTTTGAACAAGTCGTAGCGGCGTATTCAGATGACGAAGCTACTAAAGCCGCCAACGGTGATGTCGGCTTTGTACCTATAAGAAACAACGATCAAGGAATTGTCCGAACGGCAGCTAAATTACAACCAGGTCAAACCTCTAGCATCATAAAAGGGGCAAATGCGTACTATATTGTCAAACTCATCGAAACTCAAAACGATCAAGCCCGATATGCTCAAATAAAGGTTTCGCTCAACAAATTTTCAAAGGAATTTGCTAATCTAAAGAAAAATGGGAAGATCAAAGAATATATCAAAGTTTCTACAAAAGAGTAATATTTTTTAATATAAATTCATCTCACATAAAAACCTCTACCTAGATAGAGGTTTTTATGTGGCGGGCCCGACCGGATTCGAACCGGCGATCTCCTCCGTGACAGGGAGGCGTGATAGACCAGCTTCACTACGAGCCCATCTTGATGACTTCAATATCATAGCAGGTTTAAAGACGAGATGCAACAGAGGTAAATTTTTGGAATATGATTTGAAACTGCTATAATAATGAGCGGAATCTGCCGCTGTAGCTCAGCTGGTAGAGCGGCGCTTTCGTAAAGCGTAGGTCACCGGTTCAAACCCGGTCAGCGGCTCCAAACGGCAGCTAAAAGGAGTAATAATGAACAGTAGAGTAACGGTAAAGAAAATGGTACGAGATCGAACCTTTATGTTCGTCTGGTCAATTCATTGTTTGCTACTTTTAGTGCTCACTATTTATATAAATTTTCAAATTTCTCCTAGCGAACTCAACGTCACTACCCGATATACTTCATACGGGCCTACGAATCTCTATAACGACTCGTGGTACTATTTAATCGGTTTCGTGATCTTTAGCGTGGGAATGCTTGTCCTACATAGCTTATTAGCTGTCAAACTATATAATCGTAAAGGCTCTTCGTTTGCGCGAGGCTTTATCGGGATAAGTATTGCGCTAGCTATTATCTACTTTTTTGTCTTTAGCTACGTGACAAGGCTCGCCAGTACATATTCATGAATTCGATTGAAATTCCGATTGGGAAGCGCACTTTTCTATACCGCTTATTTGAAATATTACCCGCCTTTTTAAGTTATGGTTCGCTGATTCTTCTGGTTGCTTTATCGCTTCTTAACCCGTTCTTGGCGGCGGTATATCTCTTGATTATTATTCTCACAGCTTTTATCAAATCTATAGGTGTGGCATTTCGCACTATTCAGGGCTATCACAATATGCAGCAAGCCCAAAAAGTCGATTGGAATCAACGATTTCAAGACGTAATTAATACTCAATTGCAAAAGGAAGTGTTACTACAAGATACCTCCACCTGGAGAAAGAGAAATCATGCAAAAAATCTTGCATATATTGCGAGTGATCATTCAGCACCGCGTGCTCAAGATATATACCAGGCAGTGATCATCGCCATGTATAACGAGCAATACGAGACACTTTTACCGACTATTCAAGCAATTGCTGACTCATCATTTGATCAAAAGCGCATTATGGTAGTACTTGCATATGAACAACGCGGCGGTCCAGCTACAAAATCAGTGGTGAATAAACTACAACAGACATTTCAAGATACATTTCTCCACTTTTATACAGTCGAGCATCCAGCTGATTTAGCCAATGAAGTGCAAGGAAAAGGTGGTAATATCACATACGCTGGTAAATTTTTACAACGTTGTATAGAGAAAGAGGATATAGATCCCGATAATGTTATTATAACAACACTAGATAGCGATAACCGACCGCATAAGCAATATTTATCATATACTGCATACGAATATGTTGTCCATCCAAATCGACTTAACGTGTCCTTTCAACCAATTGCCTTGTTTTTAAATAATATTTGGGATGTACCTGCACCAATGCGTGTCATTGCGACTGGTAATTCATTTTGGAATATTATTAGCTCAATGCGGCCACACATGCTCAGAAACTTTGCGTCTCATTCGCAAGGCCTCAGTCCACTGATCGGAATGAAATTTTGGAGTGTGCGCACGATTGTAGAGGATGGCCATCAATTTTGGCGCAGCTTCTTCTATTTTGATGGTAAATATAGCGTCGTGCCGATTTATGTTCCCATATATCAGGACGCAGTATTATCTGATACATACAAAAAGACCCTCTATGCTCAATTTAAACAAGTCAGGCGATGGGCATATGGCGCATCGGACATACCTTACGTAGCTGTGCGACTTTTTACAGCTAAGCGTCGCATACCGTTTTCTTATGGATTGAGCTATTTATTACGACTGATTGATAGTCATGTTTCTTGGGCAAGTTTGCCACTTCTCGTCGCATTTGGGGGATGGGTGCCACTTCTTCTGAATCAAGAGTCATCTCGGAGTATTGTGGCCCATGAGCTGCCAGAATTTATTAGTCTTATCCAACGCGTAGCAATGATAGGTATTCTGATTAGCGTGTTTCTCGCCTTTAAAATGCTCCCTCCGCGACCAGCGCGCTACAAGAAGCATCGATCTATTCTGATGGCCCTTCAGTGGCTACTTATGCCAATAACGTCGATTTTATATGGTGCGCTCGCTGCCTTTAATGCACAAACTCATCTCGCACTCGGAAAGTATCTTGATACGTTTGATGTCACCGATAAGGCTATCAAGCCGCATACCAAAAACAAATAGCTACAGGTGTTTTTCTAGATGTGCACTATGCCGAGCAGCGTATTGAATAGCAGCTCTTTTATCAAAACGAGCCAAGACAGTGTAGGCGGTTTCTGCTAAAAAAGCGGGTGTAAGTAGTTCTTGTCCATCTGCGCGGGCTATTTTTTCAGCAATTGTCGTAGCGATCGCTTCGCTATACTCAGCGCGACGCGTAGTTTGATGCTCAAAACATGCAGCAATAGAGAGAAGCAACTTTGTGTGGCTAAAAGGCTGATTCTTTTTATTACCTAAAACAAACAGGTGATCGAGAAGTGGGGACTCATAGCTCGTGAAGGTCATATGACATTTTTTACATTGTCGTCTGCGCCAGACAGACGATCGTTTTTTATGGGGGCGAGAATTAGTCACTGTAGTATGTGAATGAGAACAATATATACATATCATATCAACATATTGTCATATAGCTATAAAAAAAGCTAGTGGAAAAGTAAAAGCGAGTGTGTAAAACACTCGCTTTCGAGTCAAAATCTATACCGATGCCCTAATTCGAATACTCATAAAAGAGTTTGAATTTGGATAGTTCTGAGCTCTTCGTTGTGGTGATACGATTACTCATACTTTTATATTAGCACAGATTTTATAAAAAGTCAATATACTGCTATTGCTTATATATTTTTGATGGTGGGCGATGAGGAATTCAACCTGCGTTCCGCAAGCCCGAAATTTCGCGATTGAAAACAAGTTTTCATCGGAAAGTTTCCTTGCGACTCGCCACTGGCGACTCTCACCCCGACCTCTACGGTCGGTGATTCCTACCTCACCAAAAAAATAAACAAGTTACTAAGATGTATAACTTGTTTATTTGGTGGGCGATGAGGAATTCGAATCCCCGACCTCTTCAACGTCAATGAAGCGCTCTAGCCAGCTGAGCTAATCGCCCATACGGACTACATCTTATCAAAAACAGAGGCCACTCGCAAGTTCGCATGATACAATATAAGATATGAATGAAGAAAAACTATATGCAATGCGGCATAGTCTTGCGCATGTTATGGCAGCGGCCGTTCAAAAACTTTGGCCAGAAGCAAAATTTGGTGTAGGACCGGTCGTCGAAAATGGCTTTTATTATGATGTTGATATTCCTAAGGTGACGATTTCAACTGATGACTTTTCACGAATTGAAGAAGCAATGCGCGAGATTATCGCCGAAAAACAGGAGTTTGGACGTACCGAAAAGCCGATTGATGAGGCCATAACTTGGGCAAAGGAGCATCGACAGCCCTATAAAGAAGAGTTACTGAATGACCTGAAACGTTCAGGCACGACAGTAGCAAAAGACCTAGATGCCAATGAAATGGGAACAATTACCGAAGGCGAGGGCGCTGTGAGCTCGGTTTCCTTCTACCAAAATGGCGATTTTATAGATCTGTGTCGAGGGCCGCATGTGCATGATACATCTGAAGTAGGAGCGTTTAAATTAATGAGAGTAGCTGGTGCGTATTGGCGTGGTAATGAGAAGAATCCTCAAATGCAACGTCTCTATGGAGTAGCATTTGCGACAAAAGAAGATCTTCAGCAGTATCTTATGCAGTTCGAAGAAGCTAAAAAACGTGATCATCGTAAATTAGGACAGGAATTAGATTTATTTGTACTATCTGATTTAGTAGGGTCGGGGCTGCCGCTATTTACACCACGCGGGGTTATTTTGCGGGATCAACTGGGGGAGTTTTCTCAAGAAATTCAAGCAAAATATGGTTATCAAAAAGTAATGATACCGCATATGGCGCGCGCAGAATTATATAAAGTATCAGGTCATTACGAAAAATATCCTGAAAAATTTACTGTAACGAGCGAAGAGTCAGATGATGAATTTTTGTTAAAGCCAATGAGTTGCCCGCACCATATACAGATCTATGCTTCACGGCCACGTAGTTATAAGGAACTGCCTATAAGGTATATGGAAAATACCCAAGTCTATCGGGATGAAAAATCTGGTGAGTTGCATGGGTTATCTCGAGTGCGAATGATCACCCAAGACGATAGTCACTGTTTTTGCACCCCAGATCAAGTTGGCGAAGAATTGTCACACATTGTAGAAATGGTGCGCGATATGTACACGGCACTGAATATGGAATATCGTGCAATTTTATCGTTTCGTGATGAATCTGATAAATATCTCGGCGAGAAAAGTGTTTGGGAAGAGGCACAACGAGCTCTTGAGTCTACTGTCAAACAGCATGATATAACGTATGAAACAGTTCCTGGCGAAGCGGCTTTTTACGGCCCAAAGGTTGATTTTATGGTACGTGATGCCATTGGACGAGAGTGGCAGTGTGCGACACTCCAGCTCGACTTCCTTCAGCCGCAGCGGTTTAAGCTTGAATATACTGGAGATGATGGGGAAAAACATCCTCCGGTCATGATTCATAAAGCCTTGTTGGGCTCGATTGAGCGATTTCTTAGCGTTTATATAGAGCATACAGCTGGAAAATTCCCGATTTGGCTAGCGCCAGAACAACTGCGTTTGATTCAAGTTAAGGATTCACCGGAACTCGATGCATATGTAAATAAAATTGCTGACTATGCGACCGAACATAAGTTACGAGTGAGTATTGATCGTTCACATGATTCAGTTGGCAAAAAAATTCGTCAATCTGAGCTCATGAAAATACCATACGTAGTGGTGATTGGTGAAAAAGAACTTGCAGATAAAGTATTAACACCCCGAATTCGAAACGACCTCGCTGTATCTGGGCGTGGAGAAGAAACATATCAATACGAAAATCTGGTTCGCTCAATTGCCAATGAAATGAAAACGCGCGCCCATCGCTCATCGCTATGAGTAAGAAGAAAATTGCAATTGATATTGATGACACAATCGCCGCAAGTACAGAATCGTTAAGACTGCGCGTGAATGAAAAAGCGGGAGTGAGTATTCCAGCATCTGGTTATCAAATACCAGCGCATTACTGGGGATATTATGAGCGTGTATGGCAAATCCATGATGTAGATGTTGAACTGGCCGATTTTGAAAAAGAGATGATCGATGATCAGTCGCACATTCCTCTTTTACCAGGAGCTTTATTTGCACTAAAAGAGCTGACAAGTAAGTTTAATATCATATTTATCACTTCTCGTCATCATAGCTGGGAAGCGGCTACTCGTCGGTGGCTGAAAAATGTTTTTTCGGATATACCGTCTATTGATATTTACTTCACTGATAGTCATCATAACGCTCATGGTAAAAGCAAAGGGCAGTTATGTAAGGAATTGAAAGCAAAAATACTTATTGACGATAATGCAGAGCACTGTCGATCAGCAATAGATGAAGATGTCAGGGCGATATTATTTGGAGAATATGGGTGGCACCTCGATGTTGATAAGCGCATTATTCGTTGCAAAGATTGGCAGGCAGTTTTGGAGCACCTTGATGGAGAAAGATAATTTTAGAGAACAAGTGTATAAAATCGTAGTATCTATACCAAAAGGCAGGGTGATGACGTATGGCGATATTGCAGCCATATGTGAACACCCGTACGCTGCGCGCCAAGTGGGGGGTATGGCGCATTTTGGCCCACCAGATCTACCGTGGCAAAGAGTAGTCAATCGATTTGGGGGTTTAGCATCTGGTTATCACGGTGGACGACGGCAGCATCGTATCGACCTCGAAGCTGAAGGCGTGCCAATACGCGACGATTATATCATTGAGGATTTTAAAGAGCGGCGATGGACACCACCAATTCCCAGCCACTCGTAGTTATCTGCGGTCCGACCGCAAGTGGCAAAAGTGAAATCGCTATGCATCTGGCTCGTCAAAAAAACGGAGAAATAATTTGTGCTGATTCTCGAACTATCTATAAGTATATGGACATTGGGACTGCTAAACCATCTCTCCAAGATCAGCGTGAAGTGCCCCATCATCTGCTTGATATAGTGGAGCCAGGACAGCGCTTCACGGTTGTTGATTTCAAGAGTCGAGCATTGGGCGTTATCGCTGATATGAGAAAACGAGGCAAGCTACCAATATTAGTTGGTGGAACGGGGTTATATATTGATTCAATTATCTATGATTACCAGTTTGAATCTGAATTTTCTGTTGAACAGAGGTCTCAATTTGGATCGATGACTCTAGCACATCTACATGTATATTGTAAAAAACACACCATAGAGTTACCGGAAAATAGAATGAATAAACGGCACGTGATTAACGCAATTCTTCGTGGGGGTAGTCAATCTACTGCTCTAGAAGAACCAATTGGTAACACTATACTTGTAGCAGTGAAAACAGATAAAGAGCTATTACGAGCGCGAATCAAAGATCGGGCTGAACACATCTTTTCATCTGGAGTTGTCGAAGAAGCAAAAAAATTGGGCAAAATGTATGGCTGGGACAATGAAGCCATGACAGGTAATATATATCCTCTTGTGCACCAATATCTCGAAGGAAATCTGACCCTAAAACAGATTAAAGAACAATTTATTACACTTGATTGGCGTTTAGCCAAAAGACAATTGACATGGTTACGAAGAAATAAGCACCTTATCTGGATTGAGCAAAAAGATGTGTTGAAATATGTGTTCAACAGGCTCGAAAAAAATGAACAAAAATGATATGATGTAGGTAATGATTGATGGATTATTTGGGTCAAAAACACGTGTAAAGTTACTTCATTTATTTATGAGTAATCCTGGTCGAGCATTTTATGTGCGCGAAATTACTCGTCGTGTTGACGAACAAATTAATTCAGTCAGGCGAGAACTTTCAAATATGCTTGGGATTGGCGTGATAAAAAGCGATAGCGTTGACAATAAATTGTACTATGAAGTTGATCAATCCTACACTTATTACACACCACTCAAAGAAATTTTTTCAACTACCGGTAAAAAAACACGTACTGGTGACCAAAATTCGGGGGAGATTACAATTTGGCATAAACGACTTAAGAAACTTTCAGCGGTCAAAATAGTGATACTTTCTGGTGGTTTTGTCAGCGGCGCGCGAAGCAAAATTGATATTATGATCGTCGGCTCACCCCCGAAGACACAAATTAAAAAACTCATCAAAGAAATTGAAGAAGATGAACATCGAACAGTGGTGTATAGTGTGATTACATATGATGATTTTTATTATCGTATGAGCATGAAAGACCGGTTTGTGGCAGAAATTTTAGATGGTAAGCACACCGTCCTTCTAGATACAACAGGTACATTAAAAAAGGAACAATCAAAGGAGTAGCATGGAAATCGAGTATTTTGGCGCAAATGCAGTAATTATTAAAAGTGGAAACGCAGTTATTACGGTTGACCCTAAACTAAATCCGCTTGGAGTAAAAAACCTGCCAGTTAAAGACACGATTGAACTCGTGACACATAGGCGATTCGCAGTAGATGATAATCAAAAAATTCTTATTGACGGACCAGGTGAATATGAAATTTCCAATGTCTCGATCAAAGGAATTGCCGCTCAACAACATATCGATGAAGATGGTACACGTGCAACTATCTATCGCGTTATTGTTGGCGGGTATCGTATCACAATTATGGGGCATATTGATCCTAAGCTAGATGAAGATCAACTCGAATCAATCGGTGTTGTCGATATCGTCATAATACCGATCGGTGGCGGCGGCTATACACTTGATGCCCACGCGGCCGCGTCGATTGTTAAACATATAGATCCTAAAGTAGTTATTCCAACCCACTATTACGATAAGGGGTTGAAATATGAGGTTCCTCAACAAGAACTCGAAGCCTTTACGAAAGAATTAGGCTCGGTTACTCATGAAACAACAGCGAAGTACAAACTAAAAGCTGGCAGTTCACTGGCTGATACACTTACCCTTGTCCACCTGACAAGAGCGTAATTTTAAAGCAATCCCTTTTTCTTCAAGGTTCGTATACCTTGTGTACTCAAGGTCATTGTAACTTTTTTACCATCAATTAAGAACGTCTTCTTTTGAAGATTGGGTTTAAACGTGCGCTTGGTGCGTCGCAAACTAAAGCTAACATTGTGGCCGAATTGTTTACCTTTTCCGGTCAGTTCGCATCGAGATGCCATGACATCATTCCTTTTGTTATTTATTATTATACTCAACTATATATACTACTGTTTTTGGCAATGTAAGTCAAGAGAGGCACTACATAGATCGATCAGAAATTTGATATACTACATACCAATGGACATAACAGCAATTATCTGGGTACTAGTCATCATTCTCATTTCTATGACGATTCACGAAGCGATGCATGCATATGTCGCATACTGGCTTGGTGATGATACGGCGCGCAATGAAAATCGCTTGACACTAAATCCACTGGCGCACATTGACCCTTTTTTAACTATAATTTTGCCTCTATTTCTTTTTTTATCAGGCGGACCAGTTTTTGGTGGTGCAAAACCAGTGCCATTTAACCCAAGCCGGGTACGATACCAAGAATTCGGTGCCATGCTGGTGGGAGTAGCAGGGCCGCTCACCAATCTATTGATTGCTTTTATATCGTTTGGAATATTTATTGCCACCAACGGGTCAGCTGTGGGCGAAGTATTTAAGATGGCCACATATATCAATCTCGGCTTTTTTATTTTCAATATGATACCTGTCCCGCCGCTCGATGGATCACGAGTCCTGTATTATCTTGCGCCAGAAGGTATACGTCGTATTATGGCATCAATGGAGCTATATGGGGTGCTCGTCATATTTGCGATCGTGCTACTCTTTAGCTCGTCAGTCAGTGCATTCATGCTAAGCGCTATAACATTCTTCATTAATGTATTTACTTCAATCTACGATATAGTGCTATAATAAAAATAACCCATTCGGGTTCGAAGATGTATATGATTTTCCTAACAAATCATATAAGGGAGTTCAACATTTATTTACTCGTGGGTAGGTAATGCGAACACCCACCTTGCATGAACGCGAGGAAATATCACGCATCTTGTACCCGAAGGGTTTTTCATTTTTCCGGGATGTGGCGCAGCTTGGTAGCGCGTACGGCTGGGGGCCGTGAGGTCGCAGGTTCAAATCCTGTCATCCCGACCATGATATAATAACCACAGAAATAACGAATACAAACATGAATCAAAGAATATCAATTCGCGCAATTGTAAAAAAAGATAATAAAATCTTACTACTCCGCCGTGCGACTGGTCGTGAGTCGATCTTAGGGAAGTATGAGCTACCTGGTGGTCGTGTCCAGTATCTAGAGCAACCTGAAGATGCATTGAGACGAATCTTACATGAAGATGCCGGTATTCATACTCAGACGGTTCAGCTGTATGATGCAGTTACTTACATAGATCGAGATGATCGTGATATTCAATATATTATCATCACCTATGTAGCAAGTGTAGGCGAGTCAAGCCACGATATGCGACTTAGTCAGCACTACAATAAATATGTATGGCAAACGCAGTCATTTATACAACAAGAAAACATAACCGATTTAACTCAACTCCTACTCGGTGTCATCCATCAAGATCGAATAACAGATGAAACTGTTAAAAGTGTTATACAAAAAGATGTAGATCATACAACGGATACGTATATAATACATTCAGATGGAGGCTCGCGGGGAAATCCTGGCCCATCGGCTGCTGGATTTGTGATTAAAAATCAGGCCGGTACTATCGTTGCATCGGGCGGAGATTTTATTGGTGATACATCCAATAACGTGGCAGAATATTTTGGGGTACTATTTGCCCTCCAAAAGGCGCAAGAGCTTGAGATTAAGAATATCGAGTTTTATTCCGATAGCAGCATGGTTGTAAACCAACTTAACGGTGTATACAAAATTAAAAATAGGGAACTGTGGCCGATCAATGAGCAAATCCGTGAAATTCTAAAACGTTTTCAAAAAGTTTCTTTCCGTCATGTTAATCGGGAGTTTAATCAAGCAGCGGATGCAATGGTTAATAAAATACTGGACGAAGAAGAGGATAAGGTACGGTATAATAAAGAGCGGACAGATCATTAAGCAATCGCCCCTCACTTCTGTGTGATTATGAAAGTAAAGTAGTCATAATCGTCAGTAGTGAGGGGAGGAAAGTCCGGACAGCATAGGACACAACAGTTGCTAACGGCAACCAAAGGTGACTTTAGGGAAAGTGCCACAGAAACAAAACTACCTGATTTCAGGAAAAGGTGAAACGAGTGAGGTAAGAGCTCACAGCGACGTACGGTGACGTACGGAGGAGGTAAACCCTGTTGGCTGCAAGGAGATCTGCTCATTACAGTGGTCCGCTGAGTAGGTCTGAATATATCCGCTTGAATCTGTAGGCAACTATAGATCTAGATAGATGATTGCTCTCGACAGAATCCGGCTTATCGATGGTCTGTCTATTAAAAAACCGACTTCGCTACGGATGGAAGTCGGATTTTTAAGTTAGACTATATTATTTTATCGTTTTTACGATAGCTGAAAATGTTTTCGGCTCTGTTGCCGCAAGTTCTGCAAGAATCTTTCGATCCAGCTCTATTTTTTGTGTCTTAAGGCCGTGCATAAGTTTTCCATAAGTCATACCTTCTTCTCGTGCCGCGGCATTAATGCGCGTGATCCACAGACTTCTTAAGTCACGCTTCTTGTTTCGGCGATCTCGGTATGCATACTGTAAAGCACGAATAACTGCTTGTTTAGCTAACCTAAAGCTCCGTGTTCGATTATGCTGCATGCCCTTAGCTGCTTTTAATATCTTCTTGTGCTTCGCACGTGCAACAACACCTCGTTTAATTCTCATTCGTTTATACTCCTAATGCCTTTTTAAGATTTTTCTTAATAGTACCAGTAATTTCAGCACTCGAACCAATCACTCGCTTACGCCGCTGGCTTTTCTTTGATAACATATGACCGCCAAATGCTCGTCGACGGAGTAATTTTCCACTCGCAGTTTGCTTGATGCGTTTTGCAGTGCCTTTATGTGTTTTCATCTTTGGCATATTATTTTCTCCTTATAACTATACTGAGGTTTCTTCCGGCTAACTGAGGCGGTTGTTCAACAACTACCGTTTCACCTAGAGCGGGGATGACTTTATTCTTCATCATCTCAAAACCTATTTCTTTGTGTGCCATCTCTCGTCCTTTAAAGACAATCACAACACGAACTTTATGGTTTTGGTCTAAAAACTTCATTACTTTGCGGAGTTTTATATCAAAATCGTTATCGGCGATTTTGAGACTAAGACGCATCTGTTTAAGTTCGTGTGCTTTGCTCTTTTGACGCGATTTCTGTTGCTCTTTAGTCTTTTGATACTGGAACTTGCCCCAGTCAATAATCTTTGCAACAGGTGGCTCTGCCTGAGGTGAGATCTCAACTAGATCCAATCCTGCTTGTTCAGCTGCTGATATCGCATCAGAGCGCGACATGACTCCTAGCTGTTTTCCAGTTTGATCTACAACTCGCAGCTCGGAAGCACGAATACTTCCGTTTATGCGTATTGATTTATTGATGTGTCCTCTCCTCTTGAATTGTTTTTAGGTTCGAAAGCCATTTTACCAGATTGATACCTCAAGAGCAAGCTTTATGCACGATATTGTAGCGCTTCGGTTATATGGGCTGGCGATATCTCTGGCGCTGCATCTAGATCAGCAATTGAACGAGCAACTTTGAGCAATTTGAAATACGATCGGGTACTTAAGGCCAGTTTGTGGGCGGCTAAATCCAGTATGTTCTGAACTTCAGGAGAGATAACAAAGTACTGCTTAATGTGTTTACTGTTTAACTGACTGTTTGTCATAGTATCATCGCTATATCGCTGATGTTGCTGTTGACGGGCTTGTTGAATAGATTTTTTGATAGCTACAATAGTAGATGATTTATGTGTTTTCTTAAGCATATCTTTGTGGTTTATTTTACCGACAGGTACTATCAAATCAATACGATCAAGCAGGGGTCCAGACAATTTTTTTTGGTACTGCAATATCTGTTGTTGAGAACATACGCATTCTTTGGTAGGATCTCCCAAGTAACCGCAGGGACAAGGATTTTGCGTCGCAATAAGCATAAAATTAGCTGGGTACGTTACTTTGGCATGAGCTCGTGAAATACTTATGGTGCGATCCTCTAGCGGTTGACGCATCGCTTCAATACTCGATCGTGGATATTCGGGGAGTTCATCTAAAAAAAGCACTCCATGATGAGCGAGGCTCATTTCACCCGGCAATGGTCGTGTGCCGCCTCCAACGAGAGAAATATAACTCGAGGTATGATGGGGATTTCTAAACGGGCGAGACAGAGCGGGCGTTTCAAGCGCTTCATCGACCAAACTATGCATCTTTAGAACCTCAATCTGTTCGTTTGGAGAAAGAGGAGGTAGCAAGTCGACAATCGCACGTGCGAGCATTGTCTTGCCGGTACCGGGCGGACCAGTGAAAAGGACATTGTGATGACCGGCGCAGGCAATGATAAGCGCTCGTTTTGCTTGTTCTTGCCCGTGAATATCATCTATTGTCACAATATCTTTATCATGAGAGCTACTTAAAGAATGCGCATGGTATTGTTCTGGCTGTATAAGTTTTTCTTTCTTGAGGTGAAGAAACAGTTCTGCAAGTGAACTTACACCATAAACGGTAATGCCCGTAATCATAGCCGCAGTTGAAGCATTGTTTTTTGGGAGGAAAATCTCTTTGTAGCCAGCTTGTTTTGCTGTTTCAGCCAAGTGGATTGCGCCTCGTATCGAACGAAGACTTCCATCAAGAGAAAGTTCTCCTGCAAAAACTTTTTCGGCTGTATCTTCGGGTCTCAATTGTCCATTTACAGATGTGATTGCAAGTGCAATGGGTAAGTCAAAATGTGCACCATCTTTAGGAATATTGGCTGGGGCTAAGTTGATAGTAACTTTTCGTGCAGGAAAATCTAAATGCGAATTTTTTATTGCGCTTCTAACTCGTTCTTTCGCCTCATCTATAGCTTTATTGCCAAGTCCAACAATCTGAAGTGTAGGTAATCCCTTACTTGCATCACACTCGACTTCAATAATTTGACCATTGAAGCCAACAGTGGTGGCAGAGATAATTCTTGCAATCATGCTTATCCTTTATTAAATCATATCTTATGGTATAATTAAAGTATTCTTGGGGCTGATCTAGCTTCGACGCGTGGACATTAACAAATTATTTTGCAAGCCGACTTGTCACGTTACGACTATTTTAATTGCAAACATTACTGCAAAAGCAAAATCAGCTCTTGCTTCGATCGCACATGCGTTCAAAGCACCTGTTTTTGCGCCAGCTTTAGTTTAATTTAAAGCCATCTATCTACTGTTGCAGCAGACCGTATGATAGGTGTCATATATATGCTGATCGTATATTGAATAGGCAGCTACTAGTCAATATATTAAATTTTCTTAGCGCGAGTTTCTTATTTTTTGTTTATTTGTATATAAGCTGCTCGTAAAACAATTGAAATGAACTATGCTTGTAGAAAAGTAATTTGTTACCATGTGGACCCGGGTGCAAGTCCCGGCAGCTCCACCAGAATTAATAGATACTATAACGTAAAAACAACCGCCTGCGAGTAGCGGTTGTTTTAAGTATTGGAGACTTTTTGTTTTTGAGCCCTGAGTAAGTTTTTTATTCAAGAGCTACCCCTATAATATATCTTCAAAACGCTCATGTCAACACTTTTTCAAAACTTTATTTTTGCTGTGGAAAAGTCAATTGTTGCACTGTATTACCTGATCGTCGTTGCTCAGATGTAACATACACCGCAAAAAGACGACCATATATTCTTTGAAAGTCTTTTATAGTTTGTTCATGTAAAAACGAGGACTGTAATTTTTGTAAGCGTAGCAAAGTTCTACTGAATAGAATCTATAATTCAAAAAATTACACTAACTTTCGTATGGTAGATGTCGGCAGTATAAGCTGACATATTATAAAATTGGTATGTGGCTGTTTAAATATTCAGAAAAATCTACTCATTTTGTTTTCGTATGCAGCTACTCAAAATAACTTGTATCACAGCTATAGCATTAAAATAAAAATAATGCATAATAAGACAATTATTTCTTAATAAAACAATCATATGTATAATAAAAGGTAACTTTCATAGTATCTTTAACAACAATATGAATTACAACAAAAGAATAATTAACAGATATAAAAATGAAATATAGTTTTTAATACAACAAAATAATATATAAAAGTATTGACGCTTAAGCTTATTTGTGCTAAAAATAAATATAAGATTTTTTAAAAGAAAAATCATCGCACATTTCAAAGAATAAATAAAAAGCTCCGCATTTTGACGGAAATATGACGATATGATTGGCGATTGGCGGATCGTGTCGTCTCGCTCCGCCAAAGCTAAAAGAAACATATGAAACAAACCTTAGCACTATGCGTTGAGCAAGATATGCTCCACGTTTCATTACTGAAACAAGGAGCGGTCAGTCAGCCTCTTAGGCGACGAGCGCCCCAATAGTTATTTTTGTAGCGGCGGATTCGTCGCCGAGGCTTTTTTTATTTCTCTTTCTCTATTATGCTTTATATATGGTATCTTCTGAGTCAAATGCCCGTATTTATCTCTCATACATAATCCCTATCATCGTCGCAGGTGTACTCCTAGGTGTATGGAATTCGACCAATCCTGCTACCGTTGGTCCGCTTGGAATACTTGTCGTATTCATATTGTTATATATATTTTGGGTCAGTGTTTTTTTTGTGTTAGTGCATTTCGTATTAACGGCTTTTCATCATAGCTTGTTGTTGCAAAGGATTTTTAAACGCACAGGTACCCACAAAAGCTATAAGAAGCGTGAATATCTCGCATACTATACCGCTAGTGTTTTAGCGTTTGCTCCTGTCTTGCTCTTGGCTATGCAATCTGTTAATCAGTTAAGTTTCAGAGACATTGCTCTCGTTTTTATATTCGTCGGATTAGCAATTTTCTACCTCCTCCGACGACTTTAAGTACAGATTATATAGCTCGGTGTTTATGCTATAATTAAGACATGGAACCACATGCAAATGAGCGCCAGCTACCCCCTCTCCAACCGGAGTCAGGTAGTTCGTGGCAGGGAAATAATATCGAGTCATCTCCATTGGATGCTAAGGCCGAGACATCGCCTGATCAACCAATGGAACAATTAAAAGACACTCGTTCCTTTGAGCGCGAAAAACAATCGGCTACACAGCTCGGTGCAACTACATTGCCTATGCCGCAGATTGCTGACGACCATGCTGATGACGTCGCACCACTCCCTGATCCTGTTACTCCAATCAGTGCAAATGATGACGATGTTATCGAGAAAGAATGGGTAACTAAATCAAAGAAAGTCGTAGAGTCAACCAAAGGTGACCCATATGCACGTGAGCAAGAGGTTAGTAAATTACAGGCTGATTACATACAAAAAAGATATGGCAAGCAAATTAAAATCCCAGAAGATGCCTAGCATCGGAGATACGCGTGGCGACATTATTGATTAGTTTGTTCGTGGGCATTTCTGTAGCAGTAGTGCTTATCGGCGTGGTATACATGCTGTATAGAAAATCTCTGCGTGAAGCTAAAAATTATGAACGAGGCTTGAAGATGGTACCATTAAAAATTCATCTTCCTCCATCAAGTGATGATATAGAAGTTGGCAGCCGTGATGAGCGTGACGTTACCCAAGAAGCGCTCTCACAAGCTCAGGTCATGTATAACATTATCGCTAGTACGGCAACGAAAGGTTTTAAAAGTAAAGTATTCGGTCAACGTCATATCGCATTCGAGCTGATTGTAAAAAATGGCATTATTCACTATTACACGGTTGTGCCAGTAGTTCTTATAGATGTGATTCGTCAGGCAGTGGCTGCTGCTTACCCCATGGCGACTCTTGAAGAAGTAGAAGAACATAATATTTTTAGCCAAAAAGGGAGAATTAGCGGGACGATTGGCGGTGAATTATCTCTAAAAAATGATTACGCATATCCTATTGCTACGTACGAAGAGTCAAAACGTGATGCAATGAGGGCTATTTTAAACGCTTTATCTTCGGCGGGAAGAGATGACGGGGCGGCAATCCAAATTTTGATCCGGCCTGCTCCAGAAGGATGGACGAAGCGATCAAGCAGTGTTGTAGAAAAAATACGAAAAGGGAAAAAAAGCGGAGGCATAGGCGTTTCTCTCCCGACGGGAATGCTGGAAGCGTTGTGGAAACCACCACAACATCCTGATCATAAATCTGATGATCAACATCAGATCACTTCTTTTGAACAAAGTAGCATTGAAGCTATAGAAGAAAAAAGTCGATATGCTGGCTATGAAACAATGGTCCGTGTCGTTGCTTCGTCTAATACCGCTGCTCAATCACAAACAATTATGAAAAATATTGTAGCTGCCTTTGCATTATTTGATGCACCACATAAAAATGGTTTTAAATTTACAGTTGCTAAGGATGTAGAATCCTTTATCACGTCATTTATTTTTCGTTTTTTCCCCCAGAACATTAAAGCAAATGTGTTAAATACGGTTGAACTCGCTACTATTTTTCACCTTCCCGACCAAGGAAGCATACCAACTTCACAAGTAGAGCGCCAATTGGCGAAACAAGTGGACGGTCCAAGCTACATCCCTGAAAAGGGATTATTGCTTGGCTACAATCTCTTTCGGGGAGTTAAAAAAGAAATACGACTCGATGAATCTGATAGGCGACGACATACCTATATTATTGGTCAGACCGGAACAGGTAAATCTAAATTGATGGAAAATTTAGCAATTCAAGATATGTATGAAGGGCGAGGTTTTGCATTTGTTGATCCGCATGGAGACTCTGCCGAAGCACTCTTGGGTATGATACCGAAGCATCGGGTCGAAGATGTTATTTACTTTAGTCCAGGAGATATGACTGATCCGATTGGTCTCAACATGTTCGAATATGAAACCGAAGACCAGAAGGACTTTATTGTACAAGAATCAATTAACATGTTGTATAGTTTGTACGATCCAGGCCATACGGGTATTGTGGGGCCCCGCTTGGAGCACATCTTCAGGAACTGTGCGCTACTTCTCATGTCAGATCCAAATGGCGGAACATTTATCGATATTCCTAAACTCCTGGTGGATGACCAATTTTATAAAAGTAAATTGAAATACTGCAAGGATCAAACAGTCATTGATTTTTGGACAAAAGAATATCCCGAGTCGAAACGTTCTAATGAATCAGGTGAAGTAACAAGCTGGGTTGTATCCAAATTCGGTCCGTTTCTGTCAAACACCATGATGCGGAATATCATGGGTCAACGTGTCAGCGGCTTTAATTTACGGGAAATTATGGATAAGAAAAAAATTCTCTTGGTAAACTTCAGTAAAGGCCGGACAGGTGAGCTGAATGCGAAACTGCTAGGAATGATTTTTGTGATGAAATTTTACGCTGCGGCGATGTCTCGCGATAATGTGCCAGAAGATCAGCGAGAAGATTTTTGTCTCTATGTTGACGAGTTTCAAAATTTTTCAACCGATAGCTTTGAGACGATTCTATCTGAAGTTCGAAAATATCGCCTAAATTTGATTGTAGGTAATCAATTTATGACCCAGCTAACGGATAAAATCCGAGAAGCAATTATTGGAAATGTGGGAACGTTTATTAGTGGTCGGATAGGTACGACGGATGCAGAGATAGTCGTGAAGCGATTTGAACCGGTATTTGATGCCCAAGATTTAATTAAGTTACCAAATTTTCAATCAATTACTAATGTCATGATCAACAATGCACCAAGTGCACCATTTAGTATGAATTTTTTGCCACCAATGACTAGTAGTTCAAACAAACAGCTTGCAGATGCTATAAAACGCTTATCCGCGGCCAAATATGGACGTCCTCGCGCGGATGTGGAGAAAGAAATTGCGGAACGCTTACGACCACCATCATCAATTCCAGCACTCGGCGCGCGTCCAGGTGGGCCAAGCCCAAGCTCCTACCAAGCGAGTAAACCGCAGAGCTCTGGTTCGTCATTTCTTGATGAATGGCTCGCTAAACGTAATGAGCTTGCAACGAAGCAAGGAGTACCTCCTCTTCAACAGCCTTCCTCTTCTCTGTCGGTAGCATCTACCCCGCCATCAGCTCCTCAAGACTTAAAGATCCAACGCGAACCTGATGCATCAGGCGCTTCATCCCAGATTGAAGACAGTAAACCGAACGAAGTTCATATTAGCCTGCGATAAATTTTATCTATATGCCTGCGTGCTGTTTAAGCATAAAATGAATGTATTCTTTTAACAAACCAATCATATATCCGAGCGCAAATACGGGTATAATACCGTCGAAACTAATGATGGTATAGCCAAAAAAATTTGCTAATAAAATTGCAAAAAGTGTCACTCCAAAAGTGATGCTCGCAGCTATAAGTAGTGCAACAGGACGGAAAAACGTGTGCTCACATAATTCAGCCACCATATGTACAGGAGGAATTTCATAGAGACGAACGACAATCCTCACAAAGAAGGGTTTAGGGTGCTCGCTTTTTCTAAAAACCTTTTTATGAATGCGATACTGCGTTCGACGATCTCGTATGTTCATAGATCTCCCTCCTTTATTAATTGAGTAATATGATGTGATTTATACAGCATAGTCTGTGTGCGTAACAATAGGAGAAGAGTTATGATTATGCCCACTATTGTGCCAATGAAAGGTAGAATGCTCGGTGGCATGTGTAAAAAGCGTTCAATTACCTTAGGTGCGGGGCAGGTGATAGAAAGCGTATATTCTTTGCCAAAAAAAGTGGAAATGCGGCAATCATTAGAACTGGCGTTTGATATAGGTTGAGGAGCGAGTGAGATAGACGGTTTGATTTTTACATGGAAGGTGTACGACACTTCAGCATTTGGTGCGATGTCTACGACCGACCATTCCAATTGAGAGAGAGCCGAGTTAAACTTGCCTCCTCCTTTATCTGTCAGGGCAGCATACTCTAAAACATCTTCCAAGTAGACGTGTGGCGAAACAGTTATGGGCGTAGGTCGTATATTTTTAACCTTTAAGGCATATGCTAGTCGATCAGCTGGTTGTACTTTTTGAGCAGAAGCATCAATTTTTTGGGAAATATTTTTTGCAGAAATTTCAGTATGAAATGATTCAGCATTTGGGCAATGAATAAAGGATTTTTGTGAATCAGCGGTGTTATAGCATGTAGAAAATTTTTGGGCTGTTTCCCAAGAGGTAATGATTGCACCATTCGATTTTTGGACCATAAAAGCCTTGTGATTATTTGTAAATACAATTTCTTTAGATGGCGAATATGATACTGGTAAAACATGACCATAGAAAACGTTATCTGATGAAGTATTAATAGCAAATGTCGGGGCGGTTTGGGCTTTACGATCATATAGATTTCCGCTTATAGGCGTAGAAGACCATTCAACGAGTGGCGAATTAAGAGGTGAACTCCATGTAGTGTTTAGAGATAACCCACGAATATCGTCTGAAGAAATAGTTAAATGGCGAGATAACGCAGAAAAAGCAGAAGAAGATCGAGCATATTGGGCTTCTATATCATATATAGAAGTAACTCCACCTTGTATAAGAGCCCCTCTACTAGGAGGGGATATTTCCTGCGTCTGACCCAGCATAGTAATGTATTGCAACACAAGCAGGCCTACCAGTAAAAGACTCGTGATGATTTGACGCGTCCTATTTTTTTGCAGATGAAGGTGATAGGCTTTTACCTGTTGTACCGACATAGACCGAGTGTTTGAAAACTCGGTTTGCGATCTATGTATATATCTTTTTCCACCCATACGTTTATACATATGATAATACCATAGACATACATGCGAACGGTTGCCCAAAGAGAGGCGATGTTATATAATGAAACAAGTAGAACATGCTGAAAGACCTATTTTAAGAGTGAGGGAATAATGACTAAACAAAAAACGACTAGTGCTGCTTATGATGCATCGCAGATTCAGGTACTCGAAGGATTAGAACCAGTTCGTAAACGGCCTGGAATGTATATAGGAAGTACTGGTTACGATGGCGTACACCATCTCATTAAGGAAATAGCTGACAATTCAATTGATGAAGCGATTGCTGGCTTTGCTTCTCGAATCACTGTAACTATCCTTTCTGATGGCGGAATTAGTATTGCCGATGACGGACGAGGTATACCTGTCGAAAAACACGCTAAAACTGGCAAAAGTACCCTTGAAACAGTACTAACTGTCTTGCATGCTGGTGGTAAATTTGGCGGCGGTGGCTACAAAGTTTCTTCTGGCTTGCACGGTGTTGGATCGAGTGTGGTAAATGCACTTTCAACCAAACTTATCGCTGAAGTACGAAAAGATGGAAAAATATACCAACAAGAGTATGAGGTAGGAGCGCCAAAATCAGATATCCAAGTTGTCGGTAAAACCGACACCACTGGTACCACCATTACCTTCTATCCTGACCCGACTATTTTTAAAGAAACAGTTGATTTTGATTATCGATGGGTAGTTGATTATTTGCGCCATCAAGCGTATCTGACGAAAGGAGTTTTTGTCACAGTTCGAGATGATCGAACACATGAAGAGCAATCCTTTTATTTTGAAGGTGGCATCCAGAGTTACGTCAAACATCTCAATATCGGCAAAGATGTTGTGAGCGATACGGTATTTTACGTTGAACGACAAATCGAAGAATCTATGGTAGAAGTCGCTGTGCAATACAACGAAACTTTTGTCGAAATAGTGAAGCCATTTGCAAATAATGTTCTAACCCCTGATGGCGGCACCCATTTAGTCGGTTTTCGTTCAGCGTTAACGCGTGTCATCAATGAGTATGCTCGAAAATCCGGTCTCCTTAAGGAAAAAGAAGAAAATTTGACCGGAGAAGATATCCGGGAAGGTTTAACCGCAATTATATTAGTAAAATTACCTGACCCCCAATTCGAGGGTCAAACCAAAAATAAATTAGGAAATCCCGAAGTTCGCCGGTACGTTGAACAGGTTATGAATGAATATTTCAGCTATTATCTTGATGAAAATCCGGCTATCGCGAAGAAAATTGTTAATAAAGCATTACTTGCTGCGCGAGCACGCAAAGCTGCTAGAGCTGCACGAGACAACGTGATTCGAAAGGGCGCACTGGATGGCCTGAGTCTACCCGGAAAACTATCTGACTGTTCCAGCAAAGACCCGAGTAATTCGGAGCTCTATATCGTTGAGGGCGATTCAGCCGGTGGATCAGCTAAGTCTGGTCGCGATAGTAAGACGCAAGCTATCTTATCGCTCAGAGGTAAAGTTCTCAATGTTGAGCGAGCACGTCTAGATCGTATGCTTGCAAACAACGAAATTGTGAGCTTGATTAAGGCGATGGGTGTCGGTATTGGCGAGCAATTTGATATCAATGGATTACGATATCATCGAGTAATTATCATGACAGATGCCGACGTAGATGGTAGTCACATCGCAACATTGTTAATGACATTTCTCTTTCGCTATATGCGAGAAGTCGTGGATGGCGGACATGTTTATCTGGCGAAACCACCGCTTTTCCTCCTAAAAGGCTCAGGAAGTAAGCGTTTCTACGCCTATAGTGATGAAGAACGAGATAGTATTATGCATACTCTTATTAATGAGCGCAAAGAACGAGGCACAAAGATTGATAAAAACGATTCATTGCAAAAACAAGCTGGTATATCAGATATTCAACGATACAAAGGCTTGGGCGAAATGGATGCAGATCAATTATGGGAAACGACCATGAATCCAGAAAACCGTGTCTTAGTACAAGTAAAAATAGAAGATGCTGAACGAGCTGATGCTATTTTCACTAAATTGATGGGCGATGAAGTAAGTCTACGGAAGAGCTTCATACAAAGCCGAGCTAAGTTTGTAAATCTTGAGGAGCTAGATATTTAAGATGGACGAAGAACAAATGAACCCTATTGAAGGAGAAGTGTTACAACCCCAAACTCATTCTCGTGTCGTGGAGAATAATACGGTAGAAGACGTGATGGAGGATAGTTTCCTTCGATATTCCATGAGTGTGATTATTGATCGCGCCCTCCCTGATGTTCGGGATGGTCTCAAACCTGTTCACCGACGAATTTTATATGTGATGGGCTCAGCAAATTTGACCCACGCCGCTAAATACCGCAAAAGTGCTACAGTAGTCGGAGAAGTTATGGGTAACTACCACCCTCATGGCGATAGTGCTATCTATGATTCTATGGTACGTATGGCTCAAGAATGGTCTATGCGCTACATGTTGGTAGATGGACAGGGTAACTTCGGTTCTATGGATGGGGACCCACCGGCAGCTATGCGATATACCGAAGCACGTATGGCTCGAGAAGCAGAGGAGCTGCTAGTCGATATAGAAAAAAATACGGTTGATTTTAGAGATAATTACGACGGCAGCAAGCAAGAACCTGTTGTCTTGCCAGCAAAATTACCCAACTTACTGCTCAATGGTCAGATTGGTATTGCCGTTGGTATGGCTACCAACATACCGCCACACAATTTGGGGGAACTGGTAGATGCAACTGTCGAACTTATAGACAATCCTGAAGCAACGCTCGATGATCTCTTGCAGTATGTTAAAGGTCCAGATTTTCCAACTGGAGGGATCGTGTATGCTGGCGCTCCGCTCAAACAAGCTTATTTAACTGGTCGTGGAAGCGTTACGATTCGAGCGGTTGCCGATATCGAAGAAACTAAAAAAGGACGACACAATATTATTGTCACAGAAATGCCGTACGCTGTAAATAAAGCAACACTTATAGAGAGAATGGCCGAGTTAGTAAAAGATAAAAAAATTACAACAATTAGTGATATTCGTGATGAGTCAGCTCGCGGCACTGTTCGATTAGTTATTGAGCTGAAAAAAGATGCCTACCCGAAGAAAGTTCTGAATCAGCTATATAAACTCACCTCGCTTCAAGTCGGTTATCATTACAACATGCTCGCTCTGATTGACGGTATTCAGCCACGAGTACTCGGTTTGCAAGAAATTTTAGGTGAGTACATCAAACATCGTCAGAAAGTCGTCCGTCGACGAACTGAATTTGAGCTCAATAAAGCAAAAGATCGCGCACACATACTCGAAGGCCTGAAGATTGCACTCGATCATATTGACGAAGTTATCAAGACAATTCGTGCCAGTAAGACGAGCGAAGAAGCACAGATAAACCTTATCAAAAAATTCAAACTCACCGAAATTCAGGCAAAAGCCATTTTGGCGATGCAGCTACGGGCTTTGACTGGTCTTGAACGGCAAAAAATTGAAGATGAATTAGCTGAACTTCGAAAACTTATCGCTAAGCTCGAGGCGATTCTGGCAGACGAGAAAGAAATTCTCAAAATTATTAAAAGAGAACTCCTCGAAATGAAAGAAAAATATGCCGATGAGCGCCGCACGAAAATCATTAATCACGAGTTAGGCAAGTTTAGCGATGAAGAGCTGATTCCAGAAGAAGATGTGATTGTTTTACTTACGACCGAAAATTATATTAAACGAACACTTATTACTGATTATCGCCGACAACATCGTGGCGGCAAAGGTAAACGCGGTATGACGACCAAAGAAGAAGATATCATCGATCAGTTGATACCAGCGAGCACCCACGATTGGTTACTCTTCTTTACGAATAAAGGTCGCGTCTTTAGATTGAAAACATATGAAGTGCCAGCGGCCGGTCTTCAGGCGAAGGGTGTGGCAGCGGTTAATTTATTGCAGATGCAACCAGAAGAGAAAATCACCTCTATCATAAAATTGGCTAAAGACGATCAAGACGAAGGCTACCTATTTATGGCTACTATCAAAGGAACTGTCAAAAAAACCGCCCTAAAAGATTATGCTAACATCCGACAAACAGGTTTGATCGCAATCAAGCTCGATGCTGGAGATGAACTACGCTGGGTGCAACGAAGTAGCGGTAGTGATGATGTCATCATCTCAACCTCAGCTGGACAAGCGGTACGCTTTTCTGAAAAAGATGCTCGACCGATGGGACGAAACGCGCGAGGTGTACGCGGTATTCGCTTGCGACCACACGATCAAGTCGTGGGTATGGATATCGCTGATGAAAATCGAAGTCTACTTGTTCTTAGCAGCAATGGGTATGGAAAACTAACAAAGACGAGTAACTTTTCTAGCCACAAGCGTGGTGGCGTAGGGATAAAATCAGCAGTCGTAACAGCTAAAACTGGCACGATCATCTCGGTTCGATCGATTGACCCCGATGCAAAAGAGATACTTATTATATCTTCTCAAGGCCAAACGATTCGTGTCGGGCTTGCTGACATCCCGCAACTCGGACGAACAACACAAGGTGTACGGATTATGCGTTTAGCTGATCAAGATTCTGTTGCTTCACTGGGTATTATCTTCGATCAAAAAGAAGAAGAGGAAGAAGAAACAAAATCGTAGTATTTTTTACTTCATAGTAGATAGACCATTTAACTTGACAACGCCTATATCAGTAGCGTATGATGGACAACAGTCTGAGTTTTTGCGAGAAACTTTACCTATCATCCCTTCTCGACCACCACGGTCATGCACATAACAGGGAATGAGGAAAAACATCGTTCGCCGACACACTGTCTGCGAAAACTCTCGGCTCGTAAATTTACAATTTGGTAGTGCAAATCATCGTCAGTACATTTTATGTATACACATAAGTCACAATCTGTTTGCTGCGATTTCCTTAGGGAAAAGAGCAGCCCGAGCGTCGGATTCATTCCGCGCCCGGCGCGATGAGAAATGAAATTTCATGAGCTTTTAGCGAATTGAAAATTTCATTTCTCATGAGCGAAGCGATTTTTTAATGGAGAGTTTGATCCTGGCTCAGGATGAACGCTGGCGGCGTGCCTAATACATGCAAGTCGAGCGGTAACACTTCGGGTGACGAGCGGCGAACGGCTGAGTAACGCGTGGGAATCCACCCCAAAGTGAGGGATAAGCACCGGAAACGGTGTCTAATACCGCATATGATCTTCGGATTAAAGGATTTATCCGCTTTGGGAGGAGCCCGCGTCCGATTAGGTTGTTGGTGAGGTAAAGGCTCACCAAGCCGACGATCGGTAGCTGGTCTGAGAGGATGATCAGCCAGACTGGAACTGAGACACGGTCCAGACTCCTACGGGAGGCAGCAGTAGGGAATTTTCCACAATGGGCGAAAGCCTG
>CAZJUR010000011.1:0-9546 GCA_964549525.1 uncultured Candidatus Saccharibacteria bacterium
ATCCGACAGGTGGCTCCATGCTGGGATAGTGAAGCGGTCAAACACGTCAGACTGTAAATCTGATGGCATTCGCCTTCGTAGGTTCGAATCCTACTCCCAGCACCATTTTTATTTTATGCCATCTTAGCTCAGGGGTAGAGCACTTCCATGGTAAGACTGAGGTCTTATCCCGAGCTAAGCGATAATTTGCCGCGATAGCTCAGTTGGTAGAGCGACGCCATGGTAAGGCGTAGGTCTCGGGTTCAAATCCCGATCGTGGCTCCATTTTATTTTTATCTTAGACTGTGCTATAATAATACTAATTACATTACTAAATTTTAAATAAGAAAGACACTATTACATGGCGAAAAGTAGTAAAAGCAAGCGTAAATTAGTCGGACTGGTAAGTGAAGATTCAAATCATCGGACGTACTACACGATTAAAAATACTCAAAATACACCTGATAAACTATCGCTTCGTAAATACGATCCAAAACTACGGAAGCACGTGACCTATACAGAAACCAAAAAGAATCTCGGTCGCAACGAAGTAAAAGCTCGTAAGAGCTAATATATAATTACATTACCACTTTACGCGGTTGTTTGATCCGTGTTGGCGTGCCTTTAGGTACGACTAAATGATCAAGTTTTTTGTATATTTTCTTCGAATCATCTTCGCGCCCAACTCTGGCATAGGCATCTGCAAGGATACGCATACTCTGGGGATTTCTCTCTAACTCGACAGCACGTTCCAGTGCAGTAATCATGGCAGTATCATTGCCTAGTTTTTCTTGGACTTTTGCGTAGGCTATATGTCGTGCTGCAAGGTCTTCCTCGATCATCAAAGCTTGCTCAAAGGCAAGAGCTGCTTTTTGATACTGCTCGGTTTCATAATATATCAGCCCGACATTATGAAGGCTACTTGGATTTGGCTCTAAACTCTGGGCTATTTCGAAACATTCAATTGCATCAGTGTAGGCCTTTTGTTTTGCGTATAAAATTCCAAGTCGGTTATAGGCTGTTGCATTTCTCTCATCAAAACGAAGGATCGTCAAAAGAGCTTTTTCTGCTCGCAAATACTTGCGTTCTCTGAGTGAATCTTGCGCCACACGCCACAAACTATCCAACCTATCGGTTATTTTGCGTGATTGTCGAGAAACATCGCTAATAGAGGGTTTGTATAAGATGATCCAAATACCTAATGCAGCTAGTAGTAATAATCCAAACATCCTACATATAGTATAGCAAAAATCTCATTGCTTATGAATCTGTCGAGATGTCATCTACAGAATCGAGTATCGTATTGATATATTCTGCATGTGACCAAGTCAGTGGTGCCACAGATATAAACTCATGAGTGTCTGGATTTATTTGCTCAGATAAAACGCCAGATTCCAGCATATATCGTTCGCACCATTCAATCAATGTATTGGCTTCTCGTGTCATATTTTGCTCAAGCAAATATTGCGCCGTCCAAAACGTTGTAATAAACCAGGGATTACCGGGATACGTAGAATTAGTTCGTGCATATCGATCATTTTGATACCGTGCAAATCCTTTAATATCCTCTCGAGGGATAGCAAGTGCCTGCTGGATGGTAATCGCACTTTTTTTAAGCTGTTGGCTGTCTAAGTCAAACAAACCAAACATAAATGCACCATAAAAAGAGGAGGCATCAATCGTTTCATCATATTCAATAACTTCTTGGTTGATACAAATTCCTTTGTAAAAACAACCTGAGACATCATTATAAAGTGTATGATGAGCTTTTTCATGAATGTCATCAGCAACTGCTCGCCATTGGACGGCGCTTTCGTTATCGCCTGAATCTTCGGCGATTTTAGACGATGCTACGAGTGCACCATAGACTACAGCGGTAGTATAGGTAGTTGTCATAAATACTTCTTCCCAGAGATCGTAGCTTGCTTTTGGAAGACCGGTTTTTTCATCAATATAGCTTGCCAGAAATGAAGCCATTGGCTTAACAAGTGATTTATAGTAATGAGAAAGTATTTTTTTGTCGCGATGACGATCATAAAACTGAGAGAAAACAAATAAAACAATAGCTGTCTCGTCTAGCTGTATCGGTGGGGCAGTGGGATGATTTGCGTGAATATATGGGTGCCAGCTTGAGCCAAGTGCTCCGTCAGATTGGTATTTGTGCATGAGGTAACCTTTGGGGTTCATAACACGTTTACAAAAATCAAAAAATAGGGTGGGTTCTCGTGTAAATCCGAGCCTGATAAGTGGCCATATCGCATAAGCTCCATCTCGCGGCCAACAATAACTATAGGCATCACGAGAGTAATTCAGCATGGTCGTGTCAGTGCTGGCGATCACTGCGCCACGATTATCAATGTGCGATTTTACCAATAAAATACTTTTTATAAAAGGATCTTGACGATCAGAAGGAATTTTCGCGATCTCCTTTTCAGCTGGCTTTAACCACTCGTGCCATGATCGACTGCTACTCATTAATCGCTTGATAATTCCTTGTTCTGTCATAATCTCATGTGTAAACAGAGCTTCACGAATTGATGTACCAGCTGCTATCCAATAATGTACACGAGAAGATGAATGTGGTGTGAGAGATAAATCGAAACCTACGACCGAGTCGACACGACCATGTTCTACATTATTACGACTCAAAACACCATCTTCGGCATCGACAAATGTGCCTTGATGTCCTTCGATACCGAATAATCCAATGCTATATTGATCAAATGAATGAGATTCTGAGACACTACCACTAATCACAAACGCACGATTGCCACGATAATGTAAAATAGCCTGGCTGTCTGGCAAATATTGAGCTGTATCGCCATTTCCAGCTCCGTCGCCAATATCGAATACTTGATGCATAAAAAGCCGTATTTCTCGAGGAGTATCGGCGTGATTTATAACATGCACGTTACGCATAAAAAGATCGTGATGGAAATCAACTGCATCGTCTGACTCTACAGATAATCCCAGATGACGATTATACGCTTTCATGTAGCCAATCAAGCTACGATGATGGTACTGGAAGCTAAATTGCCATGATCCGTCATCCAGCCAGCTTATCTTGCCATCTGTCCATACTCCAATTCTGTGTCGGAGCATTTTTGCAGCCGCATGATTTTCCAGTCCAACATATGGGTAATAAAAATCATGTACTTCGCCAAATTTATTGAGCCCTACGTGTAGATTACCATTACTGAGAACAATTGGTCTAGCCATATTGCCATCCGGTGCGTTCGTGCTCCATCAGTCGCCAGCGTATATCTCGGAGCACGTTCATGTAGTACATAAATGCTTCGTACGGTGATTCATATGGACTAAAATAGGCATGAACATCGCCATCATTAAACCATTTGGTACACATGTAGTACACATGGTCCGACGTCTGCAGCAGCCGCCAATCATGAATGAGACCATCATCTCCGGTCGCTAAGACTCTTTCTTCAAGATCATATATATATTTGAGCGCTTCTTGTTGCATCGCATTTCCGAGCCATGCGGTCAAATCACGTTCTGTATCAGCCCAGGTAACGGTATATGGCATATCTACCACATCTGCGGGAGTATAGTTTTCCGCTGCCTCTGTTACAGTCATAAACGTATTGCCCTCTCGTTTCATCCACTCTGCAGGAAGTGACTTAAGCAGCTCAAAAATACCGGTATCTGTCCATTGATGTTCTCCAAATGTTTCGTAATCCATGAATAAATTCATAAGTGGTTGATCTTGTGTTGCTGCACATAGCCATTGACTATACTTTTCGACATTTAAGGGCCATTCAGACCACGCTTGATTAGAGAATCGAAAGGCTAAATCATCACTCAGTTTATAATTTTTGAGAAGAAGCTTTATATTAGATGTTTGTGGCGGCTGATAAACAAAATTGGGACTTCGCCAGCCCAGAATAGGATCCCAGCCTTCAGCTAAAATTGCTTTATAACCAGCTTTGTCAGCCCACTTCGCTAACTCATTGTTATACGCAAGCTCTGTATTTCTAAATGCAGATGGTTGTACACCGAAAATATCCTGCACTTTCTGTGCATGTTTTTCGACTTGACGAGTAAATTCTTCCGGGCTGTAGAAAAATGCGAGTGAGTGATAATATGTTTCGGCAACTATTTCTACACGGCCAGTCTGGACGAGCTTTTGAAAACTACTCAGAACATCTGGTGCCCACATTTCACATTTTTCCAGAAATGTTCCTGACATACTGAGAGACAATTTGAACTCAGGATGCTTTTCCAGCAACTCTTGTAAAATAGCATTTGTTGGAAGATATGATTTTTCGGCTACTTTACGAAGAATGCGTTGATTATTGGTGTTCGACTGATAATTTGTCTCATAAAAATAATTATGATCATGTGCGGTATCAAACACACTGTACTGACGCACGCGAAATGGCTGGTGCACGTGGAGGTAGAGTAAGAGGGCTTTTTGGGTCTGGCTCATATAGTCACCTCATGAGCAAATGATCGCGAAACATGCTGATATGTTTGGTGAATTTTATCTGCCACATGGGTCCAGGAGAAATGGGTAAATTCATGAAAGGCATTGTCTTGTAGTGATTTTTGCAAACTTTCAGAATGCGCAACATTGACCATAATATCTGCGAGTTTATCTGTATCCCAGTAATCAAAACGCAGGGCATTTTGCAGGACTTCTCCGACACCAGACTGTTTGCTGAGGATTATAGCTGTATGATGGGCGGAAGCTTCAAGAGCTGTCAAACCAAATGGCTCTGAAACAGAACTCATTACAAACATATCTGATACGCTATAGGCATCACGCCAACTTTGACCACGTATAAATCCGGTGAAAAAAACTTTATCAGAAATACCAAGCTCGGCCGATAAATGGATGAGTTCATCTCGTTGTTCGCCATCGCCTACGAATAAAAAGAGTAAGTTGTCACTTTTTTCGCTAGCTCGTGCGGCTGCTTCAAGCAAATATGTCAATCCTTTTTGAATCGTTAATCGACCGATGCTACTAACAACTTTGTAGCCTTCGCGCTTCATCATTTCAAGGTACAAATAGGTGCTTGTGTCATATATGTGGTTACCCAGATCATGTATATCGATACTATTGTGAATAACTTCTATTTTGTCAGCAGGGATGTGATATTTATCGATTATTAGCTGTTTTGTGATATTACTCACGGCAATAATCCGGTCTGCCATGATCAGACCTTCTTGTTCGATATCATGAACGAGAGGATTGCCATATAACTCACCAGATCGATCATACTCTGTTGCATGCACATGTACGATGAGCGGGGCGCCTGACGCTTTCTTGGCTAATATTCCAGCCGGTATAGTCAGCCAATCATGGGCATGAATAATTTGCGGAGTGTGGGTTTTGAGGTGGTGTAAGACATATTGTGTATACAAAGACTGAACAGCCGATATATCTGTCGCGTGTCCAGACGAATTGTATGCTCCCATGCCGTGCCGATGGAGTGGGTCTAGTTGCGTAGCGCTGTGTACCTGCATAAATGGAGCGTCATGAGTAGCGCGGTAGGGAAGAATAAAATCAATCGATGCGCCTTTCTGCGCCAGCGCCTTGCTCATGTAATAGCAGGCTACACCTAATCCGCCGCTGTTGTGTGGGGGTAGCTCCCATCCCAACATTAATATTCGCATCTATCCCACCACCTTTGTCTGTAACCTCTTGATTTGTTTATGCTTATTTCTCTTCTAGTATATCCTCTCCATAAGGGTATATCAAGAGTTTTCTTGAGACACAGGCACATTGAGACTAAACACACTTCCATGATGCAGCCTACTCTTGAGAGAAATATGTGCACCGAGTTTATGAGCAAGCTTTTGTGCAACGTATAGACCTAGTCCAGTGCCTTTTGTTTCTTTGGTGCGATAATCTTCAGCACGATAGAACTTTTTAAAGATATCGTCTTGTTCGGTTTTAGCAATTCCGATACCCGTATCGCTCACCACAAAACGAACATGATCTTTCTCACGTATGACACCTAAACTAACTGTTCCTTTAGGTGTATACTTTATCGCATTTGTGATAAAATTTTGCAAAATTTCAATCAAGTATAATCTATTGGTTTCTATTGTCCCAATATCTTGCGAAACATCTAAATTAAATAGGAGCCCTTTCTGTCGTGCTTGCTTGTTATATTCTTTGTATAACGCCACCATTTCATTATAAATTCCAATTGGCTCATGGGTGATAGGGGTACTATTATCTGCCCGAGAAAGGGACGCGAGATCATTAATCATACCAGAGATATAAACTGTTTGTTGATGCGCTTGATTGATTTTTTGGCGATAATTAAAATCTAGTTGATTCTGCTCAGCAGACAGCTCTAGATTGGATAGCATTCCTTCGATAATTGTTACTGGCGTGCGCAGCTCGTGTGAAATAACGGATATAAACTCATCGCGTTCTTCTTCGAGAGATTTGGCTTTTGTAATATCACGCATTATCATGATGTAGCCTTCGAGCGCCTCTCTGTTTTCTTCAAAGTTAGATCGAATTACCGATACTGTGAGATGAAAACGCATACTATCACCACTAGAATAAGTATGGAAAAACTGCTCAGTCATAATAGTTCGATGCTGCTTTTTTACATACGAAAATATATCAACTTTTTTTTGCGAAGCTGTATGAGCATTAATCAAATCATTTATATACATATTTTTAATATCTTTGTTGGTATCAAAAAGACTCAGTGCTGAGGCATTATATATTTTTATATTTCCTTTTGTATCAACCAAAATGATAGCGTCATCAACGCTGTTTAATAGCGCCTGGATTTGAGCATAACGAAATTCTTCGCGTCGCCGTATTTTCACCACATTGGTATAATCTGTTTTTAATGCAAATATAACATTGGTGACGGCATAAGTACTGAGTGTAGTAAGGCTAACAAAAACAAAATTATGAGCTAAGACGTTTTTATCTAAAACAAAATACTCATACAATGTATCAATCCCGTACACGACGTAGAGTAAAATGATTAAAAATAGAACCATCTTTCGACCGTAATTTAAGGCTCCGATGGTAGCAAGGATAATCCACATAAAGAAAAGTGTTTCGATACCTGCAATGTATATTGCAAAAAATAACACTGCCGCTACAAATCCTAGATAGCGATATACATTTGGTTTTTTTTGAATAAAGTGAAATATCGATAGAGATATAATTGCCGCCACCAAAATATATATGCTCACAATACTGTAATACCGCGTTGTCCCTAATACTCCCAAATAAATAAATATGAGAATAAAAACCAGGAGAAAGGGTGCCATCGCAACGGCGCGCGAGATGGCTTTATATACAAGTTCGTTATATTGAACCTTACGTGCTGGCAATTTCCCCATAATGCTTATTCTTTATTATATCTGAAAAAATTAAATATGGGGAGAGTGTTGTTTTAATTCACGTCGACGAATACGGTACTCGGGATCATACGTACCCACGAGATGCCAAAAAGAAGACGAATGATTGAGCTCTTTCGTATGAGCCAGTTCATGAATAATAACATAGTCGATCAGTTCAAAAGGAAGTTTCATCAAACCGATATTGAGACTAATCACTTTCGTTGAACTACAGCTACCCCAACGACTTTTTGCATGCGAGAAACGAAGTCGTGTGTAAGAAAGGTTCATTTTTTGAGCAATATAGTCAACTCGTCGCGGTAAGTATGCTTTTGCTTCAAGAGTGAGGGCTTTGACAACATAGGTTCGAATGGTAGCTTGAATTTGAGAAGATTGTATATCGCTGTCTCGCTCAAGAGTAACAATGATACGGGGTTTTTTATAATCAATCTTCGTCCTGTCTCCCTGTAAAATATCAAGCGTATGAGATTTTCCAATCTGCTGTGAGCTTACATACTGTTGACGCTGTGTATGGAGTAAACGGCGTATGTCCTTTTGGGATGTCTTCAGCAGTACCTTAATAGCCCTTATAGGCGTGTAGAACGGAGCTGATACTTCCAATTGTCCGTTTGGCGAAACACTAAACTTTACGGATCTCGCACGTCTATTACGACGGACAACCACTTTTCCGTATTCAGGATCGATAAATTCAGGCACAAGCCTCCTCTTAGTTAACGGATAACTATAGTATTACGAGCAGGAATATGATGATCAGAACCTCTCGATGGCTGCGAAGTGTTTTGCTCTCTTGGCTGAACTAATTTTTTGAGGACAATACGAGCCTGAGTGGCATAGGTGTGCTTTCCGCTCACCACTAAATAATTTTCAGAATTTGCCGGGAGAGTAAATCGTTTTTCAAAATTATCATACTCTTCAGAAGATAATGAAGGGTTAAATACATCTCCTTTGCGTCTTTTAGATCGCGTCATCGAACGATATTTGGCGGTTGCTTTATCTGTTTGTACCCATATGTATAAAATGTCATAATCTGCTTTTTGAGCTGAGGTACGTATTTTTTCTCTTTCGAGCTTTGTAGCACCAAGTCCATCAATGACACAGGTTTTCTGTGTTTTCAATATTTCTGCCAATTGCGCAAAAAGAACTGTTTTAACTGTTTGCAAACTAGCTTTGGTTACCGTTTGATCCTTATATAAAAGATGATGCCAATAGTCTGAACGCAGTAATGGTGCATGGAAGGTATCAGCAAATTGGGTTGAAAAAAAGCTTTTTCCCGCACCAGGTAAACCTATAACTACAAGCACTAGTGGTTTTGTCAAACTTAATGACTTCATATATTTCATAATACAATACATTATCAAAATCTGCATCACTCATGCATATTTTATGTGGTGCATATGCTATACTAAAAGCGCAACTGACAGCAGGAGACGCTAGATGGATAGCCAACGAGACGATACGAAAAAGAGCAAGAACCTTCGTCGTGCGCCGCGTCACATAGGTGAGACGGCAATGGCAGGCTACAATCGTGTCGTCGATCTTTTGACAAAAGATATTTTAGGCTCTAAAAATGAATCTGTCGCACGTCGCCTCCCTTTTACGAAAGAAATCGTAGCGCTATTTAGCTCAAAATCAGATAAAAAAACTTCTGATAATCAACAAAAATCTCCACATCGTAGTAAAGAGTTAAAGCATATGATACGTCGTTCCAACGATGTTTTAGCATCTGCTACAACTGTTTTTCCGTTTGATCTTTTTCCCGATAGTATCGTCGTCGATAGAACCAAAGTCACTATTACGAAGCGTAACTTCTTCTGGTCAGAGCAGGTGATGAGTATCCGGATTGAAGATGTGTTGAATGTGTCGGTGGCAAGCGGACCGTTTTTTGGAGCTCTGACTATAGCAAGTCGTGTTATGAGTACAGAAGATCACTTTACTACCAGATTTTTCTGGCGCAAAGATGCGGCTCACTTAAAGCATATTATTCAGGGTTATGTGATCGCAAGGCATAACAGGATAGATACAAAACACTTATCTCGAGATAATTTAATAAAAACTCTTGAGGAACTCGGGCAAGACAAGCGGATATAAACCCTCATTTGTGATATACTGTCTGCATATTTAACAGATTAAAGGGGCATAGTACAACGGCTAGTATAAAGGTCTCCAAAACCTTAGATCGTGGTTCGATTCCACGTGCCCCTGCCA
>CAZJUR010000012.1:0-7885 GCA_964549525.1 uncultured Candidatus Saccharibacteria bacterium
CTGAACTGGGATTATACATAATCTCATTGATGATGACATCACCAGAAGAGGCGGCATGGGTGGGGGTGGAAAACACCACTAAACCAACTATACTTGCAAGTGCAAGTGAGCAGTAACGAACATACGCAGGAAACTGATGTTGAAATAGTTTTTGTCTCATATGTATATTTTTTGGAAGCGACAAATGCGCTTTTCAGACTCCATATCCTCTGATACATATAATTATAGCATAAGAAGTATATAAAAAAAGTCCTAAATTTAAAAAAAATAAAATTACAACGAAACGAGCTTTTGTAGCGTTTCTAGCATCGGCTGCCCGACATCTTTACCGTCGCGGGTATTCACGATGATTGTACTAATAGTGTTTTTACTCCGCGCCACTACTTGGTTGGCGGACGGAATAATAGTAGTAGAATCATTTAGTTTTTTACTATCTTTTGATGGAATTCGATTCAATATTTCAAAAGATTTTTTTGCAGCAGCTTCATCTTTTAACTGTCTGGTAGTGATAACCACGTGGCTGATCCGATCATTTTCCTCAACGCGTGCCGTGATATAGGTACACGCCGATACCGATCCTTCTGCCGATTTCGTAGTGGGGATACTTACTCGAGCTTGCGTAATTTTCTGTTTGACCGCTTTTTCTATGCTTTGTGCTGAAATCTTATCACATACTTCACTTTTGGCGTCTTTAGGAATATTGATCAAACTGTCTTCGACAGATCCAATCTCTTCTTCACCTTCATATATAACTTTCCTCTGTTCATCACGTGGTTTTAGTACAAATTGATTGACGATCACACCAGTAATCAATATGAGGAGACATGCACCGACTATACCGAGCCGCATTTTTAGCTTTTTGTTCCAACGTTTTTTTGAATGATGCTGTGTCATATACTAATTTTACTTTTTATGACGTGTGGCTGCAAGAACAACTATAGTAATTAAGCACAAAAGTGCACCGACTACAACTACCAGCACTCCTGTTTCACCAGTCTTGGACAAGATACTATTGCTCTGAGTATTCGAAGTATTATTTATTGGGGAGGATGATAGATATCCTATTCGGAGAAAATTATTTATACCGCTTGCCAATAGATAGTCAAACTGAATAACTGATCATGTGATTTTTCCAATTCCTTTAGATTATTGATCCCGAAGTCTTCACGCATAATCCTCAAGCCATCTCCAGTTACGTCGACAGCAACTGGTAATAATTTATCCACCATACGAACAAACACAGCTTCGTCGGTATTTTGTTTCTCATATTCTTTCAAGCTGTCGGCCGTATTTGGCGATATCTGAGATAAACGCTCTAATATTATGCGTCTTGCTTCTTGCTCTCGTCGATCCTTTTCATGTAATTCCTCATCGGTTAAGTCAAATGTAGCAACGTCCCCAACTTCTATTTCAAGCATATCGTGAACAATGGCTAACAAGCGCACCTTTTCATTATTCTAAATGAGGATAATACCTTTCAGCGATTGCCGGTGCAGCGACAGCGAGGGTAAAACTATGCTCTACATCATTCTCTCTTCTGCTGTCCGAAAGACGCGGTATACGTTTGATGAGAGAAAAATCGTCTGTCAGTTTGCTCGCAAATAAGGCAATATTTCCAATCTCTGTTGCCTGGACGCGCCTTGCTTCAACGTCTACTTCACCAGTAAACCGCTCCCTAAAATTATCAGACATTATTGTTTAATACTCCTTACCTAAATAATAATATATAAGCACTCTATCTTCCAAGCATAAGAATGAAAGAAAAATTTTAATCTAATATAAATAAGGAGAATATCTTTAACTAAAATTCAATTTGGGAGTTAAAATGGCTCCCTTGTATGCTGAAATTCGAACCTATTTCGAGCAAAATGGCTGAGCTTACAAATTTTTGTTGGAAATAGGTTCGAGCTTCGTCGTATAATTGAGTTAGATCAAGACTATCGTGCCGCTCAAGCGGCGCCTAAATCTCAATTTGGCTCCCTTGTACGCTGAAATTCGAACCTATTTCGAACAAAATGGCTGAAGTGTAAGCTCAGCCCCGACGCCTGCGGGCGTACACGCCCGCTCGCCCCACCTGAAAAACCCTTTGCCTTATTTTTTATTTCCCCCGCCAAGATTTCTTTTGGAAGTTGAAAAGGGTGTTTTCTAGCGGTTCGACTACCCTAAGTGGTAGAGGCGTCAGGGCTTCGCTTAGGCGGCAAGAGCCGCCGCGCTCTGCGCCCTTGAATCAAAAGGTTAGAGTATGCCCATGGCTTGCTTTGCTCGCGAAACCACACTTGATGCTTGGTCGTGTGCCTTTTGGCCACCCTCAGTAATAACGTTCTGTACGTCAGTTGGCGTAATGCTATTATAGTTCGTTTGAAATTCGTCCAAATAGGTATTCACAAGCTCCGTCATAAACTTTTTGAAGTCGGCCATGACAGGTTTACCGTCCAAATGCGCAGCCTTGAACCGTTCAAGCTCTTCCGCCTGCTGTTCATTCTTGCAGAGATGGCGACAGAGAGTAAAGTGGCTTTCGAGTGCATCGTTCATCTCACCTGGCGCGTCTGTTTTTGCGCGCTTAATTTTTGCTTCAACATCTTCCGGGGTATCTTTCAGGAATATCGCACCACGCGGATTTGATTTGCTCATTTTACCATCACCGTTAAGCGCCAAAATCCTCAAGGCCTCGACAGCTACGACCTCAGGCTCAACGATAATTGATTCACCTTTTCCGTATTCGTTATTAAAACGTCGGGCAAGTCTGCGCGCAAATTCAATGTGCGGATATTGGTCTTCACCTACCGGTACTTTGTCAGCGTCCTGTACAAAGATATCTGCTGCCATAAGGATTGGATAACGACCAAGTGCCACATTGATAGATTCTGCTTTGGTGTCGTTTTTAAGCTTATCTTTTAGTGTTGGGTTGCGTAATAGCTCCGAAATGGTTGTGTGTCTGTCCATGTAATTCGCTAATACTACTGTTGGCTCTTCGACTTGGCTTTGTAGATAGATATTGGTTCGCTCCGGGTCGGCACCAGCGGCGAGGAATGAGCGCACCGTATCGAGGCGATTAGCATTTACTACGTCTGGCTCTTGGTCTGTCAGGCCGTGCAAGTCGGCAACGAATAGGTTAATTGAACCTTCAAAGTTATCTTGCATTTCAACAACTGGCTTCATCGCGCCTACATAGTTCGCAATTGTCAGCTCTCCAGTGGGTCGTATACCTGTTACGATTCTGCTCTCATGTGATGTCATTTTAGCTCTCCTTGCCACCACCCATTAAATCAATATCGTAAACATTTTTAGCTAAGAATCCTTGATAAGTTGTAGCTCGTGGCATGAGTACATAGCCATCATGGATTGTACTAAAATCACCACTCTTCAGCCCATCTGGTAATTTCTCTGAGGTATTCGGTATAAGACTGTCGATTTCGTATATTCTCTTGCTTCTATAGTCACCGTATTCCCCACTTAGAACCCCCTTTATTGCATTCATTGCAATGTGCGCAGCCTTATCCGACTCAGAGTATTCTTCACCGAATTCTAAAGAGACCGCCGCAGGGTGGTTACCGATAAGCGAGTGGGGTGCCTCAGCCGCCTTAATGAAAGCAACATTTTCTGCTTCGAGGTGACTCAAGATATATCGAACTCCTTTCGTCAAGTTTGTAACGATAGGGATGAATCTCTCATCAGCTTTTGTAGTGTGTATGTCTAATATGTATTGAGACTTTTGGCATTCAGCCAACAAGCTTGGAGCAATGTCCGCTTCATGACCAGATATATCGCTCCGATTAAAGGATCTGTTTAGATCAGTGTCAATCCATCGCCTGTTTAGTTCGTATGCTCGTTCATTTGCGAGTATTGTTCGGACTTGGACACTAAGTCCCGTGTCTGCGTGGACATCATCTATCACTACTTTACCGAAACGTTCGTTGCCGTGCTGACATCCGACTACTGTAAGTTGACTTTCTACGCCATTTATCTTCACCTTAATGCTCCTCATTGTCGAGCGCTACTCGAGTTATGGCTCCGACGCATAGAATTGCATCGCCATTCTCAAAGTTTATTTTTTCATAGAACTTGCCGTCTGCATCGTGAGTTGGGCGTTCACCGTACAGGGGCTGGCCGCCATAGTATCCGCGCGATATAGGAAATGAGCCTCCAATTTTGCCAGCAATTTTATTACCTACACTCTCAATATGGGACGGTACTTGCACGTTGTCTTCATCTAACTTTGGATAAAAGTCGGACATCAGTGCTGTGCCTGACCTAAACATTCTGATCGATTGGGTTCTAAATGCAAAGTAGTCAGGATTAAGCGCATCTATGACACGTCTGTTTATCATTTTAGTAATACCTCTACCTTGTGCTGCCTGTGCAATTTGTACACCTGATAGATAAAGGGCAGAGCCTTCTTCGAATTGGAATGTCTTGTACAGAGCGTATCCAGCCAATGCGCGCGTCTGGTCTAGCGCACTAAAACTAATCTCAGCATCGTCTATGTGTTCATCGACATCTTTACGAAGCGCATCGCTAATCGGAATAAGAAACCCTTGGGAAGTTATCTCATAGGCTCTTTCTCTATCGGATATACCTTCAATTATCGTTATATCCTCTTGATGGTTCTTTATTGCTGGGCGCATTTCAGACATAATCAGTTAGACTTTCTGCCACCCATAAAATTTTCTCTTACTGTAGCTGAATTAACAATTTTGTCAACCCCTGTTTCATATAGCTGTATCGATGACGTCTTCTCGGCATAGAAGCCCTTATATCCCTTGTAGTGTTTTTCTCCAATTAGAAACGGATAGTAATCATGGTTTTTGCTAAATATGAAATTGTGCTCGTTGTCTAAATTTGTATCTTCCGGGATAGTACCAACGATGTGATAGAGAATCTTGCTCAAAGATGAGCCATAGGTATTTTCTTGAAGTCCATCAACTAATGATTCGACTACCTGTAGGGCCTCTTTAGTTTTAGCGAAATCCTCATTGAACTCAAGAGAAATACTATTATCTACACAGCCTATAAGTGAATGAACTACCCCTGTAAACTTCATTAGAGCAACATTTTCGCTGGGTAGGAATGATAAAGCTTGCTTTACGCCGTCATTCAGACGAGCAATTATGGGCACAAAATCCACGTCTGATGTAGTCGTGTGGATATCTATAACAAAATCATACTTTTGTGCTAATCTGTAGATTTCATCGGCTCTCTTCTCCTCGTAGCTCTTTTTGCCACTTCTGTGATATGACCTGTTCATGTCAGTTTCGATAAATCGCTCATTTTGCTCGTATGCTTTCGGATTTGCTATAACTGTGTCTATATCAGAGTTCTCAAAGTGGTCAACTATCTTCTTTCCAAAAACTTCGTTTCCATGCTGCATTGTCACAATCAATATTCTCACTGTTTCTCCCGTTTTTCATTATCTATCATTTTCTGCAAGTACATCGAAAAGTACCCTTTATACTTTTGCTGCAGTTCAGAATTTTGCCAGTCGTCCGATGTAACAGCCCCACGACAATTCTTTGACCCGCAGTTGCACGTAAAATTGAAGTATTCATTCTGATATGCAACTACATAATCACCAGTCAATTCTTCGCCAAGCTCAATGTCACGCATTGCTGTTGTGTCTATCTGGCCGCAAATACCAACATTTGGCGAACATGAATGGTTGATACCGACCATCACACCTTTCGCCTCGGATTGGCTCTTTGGAGCAAGGAAAATAGTATCGTCAACTTGCAGTCCAGCGGCTTTACACTCATCTGGAAGTTTATTAAAATCGCTTGCATCAAGCAAATAGCCGCCTTTGTATGCGATTACTTCATCTTTCGCTATTTTCTCAATTGCAAATAGTCCCTCTCCATGAATTGAGCTTTTGCGAAGTTCAACTTTGGGTGAAATCCAAGATTTTACGACCATATCCACTATGTAATTATAGCCTAGTGCTAAAATCCAGTAACGCTTTTTATCTTACGAAGTATTTTTTCGGCATTACGCTCGGCCGTGTCGGCGTTATAGCGCAGGGCACTCTGGATGTCATCATCATTGATTTTCTGGCGTTCACCCTGAAAGTTATCTAGAAATTGCTCGGTAGCTTCGCTCCAGATACGCTTAAAATCTCCCATGACTGCCTTGCCCGCAATGTGGGCCAATTTTAATCTCCGCAGTTCATCAAGTGTTGCTTCGTCGTCTGCCATTGCTTCGGCTACTCTGAAGTGACTTTTGATAACCGCATTCCACTCTCCAGATCGAGCAGTCGTACTTGATTGTATTTTTGCTTTTGCTCGCTCCGGATTATCCGATAGCAGAATGGCTTGATCAGGATTACTAGAAGCCATCTTGGATTTACCGTCAAGACTCAGAATCCGAAGAGCGTTGACTGATAGAAGTTGCGGCTCAACAAGCACGCTTGCACCAAATTCTCGATTGAACTTTCTGGCTATTTTACGCGCTAGCTCTACGTTTGGAGCTTGATCTTCTCCAGCAGCAACTACAGTCGCCTCTTGCGCGTAGATATCAGCAGCCATTAAAGCTGGATAACTAAGCATGGCTAGGTTTGCTTGACTTACATCTTCACCCTTACGCAAACTTGCTCTCATCATCTCCTTAAGCGTGGGTATTCTAGATAATTCGCCAACATTTACATAAGGAGCAATCCTGTTCGCTATCGGCACGATAGAAGTCTCTACGTCGCTCTGCATATAAATGTTCGTTCGTTCAGCGTCTATACCAAGCGCCATACAATCTTTGACGATGTTGTGGCGATACTCAGCGACATCACGAGGATCTTTGTCTGTTATGCCATGAATATCAGCAACGAACAAGTAGAGATCGCTATTCGGGTCTTCCTGTATTTCAAGCGACGGCTTGATTGCGCCGACATAGTGGCCGATTGTTGTTTCATTCGTCGGTCTAAAACCGCTAATTACTCGTGTTCTTTCAAATTCTGCCATTATATAATCCCCTATTATAGTTTTTTGGAAATGCTAAGTGATTTGTTCTTCTTGGCCGCCTGACGGCCAAACACTGCCTCGTTCGTGCAGCTCCTTTTGTACTGCTCGACTTCCACGCATAATAGCTTGAAATATGTTGCGCATTTCATCTTGGGGGACAATGCCGCTGTCATTCGTCTCTTCTATTTTTTGTAGCACTTGCTCTTCGCGAGAGCCAACAAAAATCGGCAGGCCATGCTCCATCTTAATACGACCAACCTCAAGCGCGACCGCTGAACGTCGATTGATAAGCTCCACTAACTCGCGGTCAATCATATCTATCAACTCTCGCTGTTCGTTGAGTAAAATTTCATGCTGTGGGATTCTTGGCTGTTCCTGCTCCACTTCGGTCTCCGTACCTTGATCTGTCAATATAAAAGAAATAGTATCATATTTGAAAGCAAGAAGCAAATAGAGCAAAGCAAGCCATGGGCATACTCTAACCTTTTGATTCAAGGGCGCAGAGCGCGGCGGCTCTTGCCGCCTAAGCGAAGCCCTGACGCCTCTACCACTTAGGGTAGTCGAACCGCTAGAAAACACCCTTTTCAACTTCCAAAAGAAATCTTGGCGGGGGAAATAAAAAATAAGGCAAAGGGTTTTTCAGGTGGGGCGAGCGGGCGTGTACGCCCGCAGGCGTCGGGGCTGAGCTTACACTTCAGCCATTTTGTTCGAAATAGGTTCGAATTTCAGCGTACAAGGGAGCCAAATTGCAACTTTTGCGCCGCGTGAGCGGCGACTGACGGGCGGCACACAGTGCCGTCCATTGGTTTTTCAGGGGGGAAGACAGAGATTTAGGGCGTGCGGAGCACGCTTTTTTGTTTTGCAGCCACCTTCGGCGGTATAATAAGAGGTGCACACAATCAAATCAGAAGAATCTATTTTTATGGCTTTAATAGCCGTCTCGT
>CAZJUR010000013.1:0-7750 GCA_964549525.1 uncultured Candidatus Saccharibacteria bacterium
GTGGGGGAATGTCAAACTAATCCAAATGCACGAATTGAGACCACAGGAGCGCCTAATGTTGCTTTAGTTGAACCTAATCCTCTCGAACGACATAAATATGGTAGCTGGGGCGAATATGGCGTGTTTTCAAGCGGGAGCATCATAGCATTTGGTTCGAGTGGAGCTGAAGCCGGCACAACAGATAAGGCAAAACGGCTTACCTTTGGGAATGATACCAGTGGATATGGAGCCTACGCACATAATATAAAATGCATCCCAAATCTGATGAATGGGTTTTCGGCACAAGATACTATCAGTAGTAATACTATATATCCAAACGAATATTTTAAAGAGGCTGGGCGAGACACTAAATCACGATTTCAAAAAACGGGTGATATTAATTTAGCGCAACGTCCGGTAGATAAATATAAAGTCAAAGTCTCAATTGTTGGTTCGGGTGATTGGGGTAATGATATACCCTTGAATCAAGGAGGCGAGCTTTCACCACCAAAAATTAAAGTAAGACTAGATCTTAAAGATAGCTCCATATCTAGAACAAAGACTGTCGATATACCATCTCAAGATCGAAATAATACTACGCCAACAGAGATTTGGTTTGATGAGAACGAGCTCCCCACTGATGGATGGAAGGGCGTAGGAAATGTAAGTGTGAAGTTTGACAACAATAATGCTAACTGGTATTGGGATAACATGCGACCTCAAATGAGAGACCGTAATTTATACATCAGTACTATGCAAGTGCAATGGTATAAAAATGAAGTCGAAATAGCTAACACTGGAGCTAAATTAGCTACTCAGCTCAATAAAGTTGATGGTATAGATTACATACGCGATGACCCGGTGAGATGTACGCAAAGAGAAGGAAATCCGGCAAGTTGGCAATGGTGGGAGAATAATGTTAGTTTTGATGAAAAAATACTAGCTTTCCCACCTTCTGAATCTGATGCTCGAATTGGAAGAGGTGGAGGAAGCTGCTTCGGAATTCATATGGATGCGAACACACTCGCTGGATATGATGGGCGTTTTAATCAACAATACCCACCACCACCCGTACTGAGTAGCGAATACGATGGATTTAACGGCCGTAATATCATATTATATGCACAAAAGAAGCAGGCTGGGGATTGTGGTGCAGGTGGTGTGGAAGGAAACTTATATATAAACTTGGATATTCTCTATAAAATAAGTGGATATAATAATCTTTCTCAAATACCGCGATTTACCCTGATGGCGGATTGTAATATCATCATTGCTGATAATGTACAAAATGTTCGAGCTTCCCTAATTGCAGGAAATGCGATTCAAACTTGTTCGAATATCGCTAAAAGTCAAAATGTGTGTAATAAACCATTAACAATAACGGGTGCTATTCAGGCTAAGAAGCTCTTACTCTACAGAACCTCTGGTGCAGACCTTACGAGTGCTGGAGATGCAAAAACACCAGCTGAAACCTTCGAATACGGCGTAGATCAGATGATGGCCGGCTACGAGTACGGTCTCGTCAACCCTGTGCTGAAGCCAGTTTACCAACGTGATTTACCACCGCGTTACTAAACTATACAAAAGAGTTGCGCAATAGCAAGACGCTTATGTATAATAGGCTTTGAATATGAAACTATTTAATACGGTGGGCGATTTTTTTGCACTCGATATCGGTACCAGTGCTATTCGGATTGTGCAGCTCAGCAAGCAAGGTAACGAATCGTGGCTGCTTCAAAAGTATGGCTATGCACCAGTCGATATCAAGATCAGCACTAGTGATGCCGAAGAAGACCAGCGTAAGCTCGGAGAAGTGATTTTGACGGCTCTCGGGCAAAGCGGTATCAAAACGCGTAATGTAGTCACAGGCATACCCTCGAATAAAACCTTTGCGACAGTAGTCGATCTACCAAAAATGACCCCACAAGAGCTCAAAACAAATATTACCTACGAAGCAGAGCAATTCTTGCCGATGAAGATGGACGAGGTCAAGATCGATTATGCAGTTTTAGGCGATAGCCCGGTCAGTGCAGAAAAGACAGAAGTGCTGATTACGAGTGTAGCCAATGATTATAGCGAGCCGCGTCTGGATATGCTCGAAAATCTCGGACTTAATGTGGTGGCGAGTGAACCAGATTCAATCGCTATGCTCCGAGCTATTTTGCCAGCCAATACTGCAGGTGGCGTCTTAATACTTGATATTGGAGATGCATCGAGCGACGTCGTGGTCGTCAAAGATGGCACACCGCGCTTGGTACGAGCAATTCCGGTAGGTTTTCAGGCGCTCGTCAAGACAGCGGCCCAAAACCTTAACGTCGAGCAAGCCCAAGCCGAACAATTTATTCTAAAATTTGGACTGGCACCAGATCGTCTCGAAGGGCAAGTTGTCCGAGCGATCGAAGGGATCTTGGATCAATTTGCTTCAGAAATCCATAAATCTATCAATTTCTTCCAAAATCGGTATGCGACCACTCCTGTGTCGAGTGTATTGATTGCAGGCTATGGAGCAGCGATTCCGCTATTTTCTGACTATGTCAATAAAAAGCTGTCGATCAGCTCAACTCTGGCTAATCCGTGGCAAAAAGTCCAAGTTTCGACAACCGATAAAGACAAGCTATCAGCAATCGCGACGCAGTTTGGGGTCGCACTTGGGCTGGCACAAAGGAGTCACGTCCTATGATCGAAGTCAATTTATTACCTAACGTCAAGCAAGAATTTGTTCGTACCCAGCGCCTGAAACGGACAATTATTTCTTTTGCTATACTGAGCATGATAATTGCTGGAGCTGTAGTCACTCTGCTGCTTTTTTGGCTACTGGCGGTGCAAGCTGGAAGAGATCTCGTAGTTAGTGGTGATATAAAAAGTCGCTCAGCTACGCTGAAAAATAACAAGAATTTGACGCGTGATTTAACTATTCAAAGTCAACTCAGTAGTATCACCACTCTGCATGAGAGTAAGGGTGACTTGTCACGTTTATTTGAATATCTTAAAATCCTTAATCCGCAAGAGCCAAATAATGTCAGTATATCTAAAGCTACGATTGACACTGCAGCTAATACCATCAACCTAGAAGCTAGCGCCAAAGATTTTCGCGCTATCGGCGTGTTTCGCGACACACTTTTAGCGGCAAAGATCGGCTATAAAGCAGAAGATAGTCAGGATGTCGAGAAAAAGCAACTGTTTAGTACGGTGTTTGTGACTGAACCAGGTGTTGGTAAAGATAGCAAAGGCGCTCAGATTGCTTCATTTAAAGCGCAGCTCACCTATGATCCAGATACCTTTAAGTGGGGTATTACGAAGCCATCAGTGACTGTACCGCAAGAAAATACCACGCCATCTGCCGATAGAGTGAGTATTTTCTCAGATCAACCAAGCACTGATCCAGCCGCAGTAGGAGGTGCACAATAATGCCAGCTAAGAATACTCCAGTTGTATCTCAAGACACACCAAAAGGCGGCATGAAGAAACGCCAACAGATCGATCATAGTAGTCGCACCATGTTCGCATGGGTAGTGGGTGCTTCTGTGATCGTCGCATTTGCAATCGTCGCGTCTATCTTTATCATGCAGAAAATTATCTTTAACGAAAAGGTTCTGGCTGCAAAAGGCGAAACAGCTTCGAAGTTATCTGAAAATATCACCGCTGCTAAAGAACTCAATCGCACAGTCAATCGCTTGCGGGGAGATAGAACTCTGGGACAAATTCAGGGAGTAAATCAAAAATCGAATAATTTGGATAAAATTTTTGCGGCGTTGCCGTATGATAACGATGAAATCGCGGTCGGTTCATCGCTGGAAAGTACGCTTTTAACAGGGTTGAATGTCGAGAGCTTATCTGTTGGGTCACAAACTGGCGATGCAGCCTCAGCGGAAGCTACCGTCGCCCCTGCTGGCGCTGAAACAAACGCTCAGCCGATTCCTTTTAGCTTTAAAGCGACCGGTACCGAAGATCAACTCAAAGAGCTTTTTGGTAAATTAAATCGTTCTATCCGACCTATGCAGATCAATATATTACAGCTTGAAGCTGCCGGAGCCGGACGATTGACTGCCACCGTAACTGCTTCGACATTTTATCAATCACCAACACAGTTTGAGCTTATAAAAAGGACGATAAAATAATGAAAAAGAATGATATTGCCACATTAGTTCTGATTATCTCCATTAGCTTTATGATAGCGTGGTTTACAGCGAGTGCGATCATCCCGGCACCAAAAAAAGAAGATCAAAAAGTCGATGACGTAGTAAAAATAGAATCAGATGTCGCTGAGCGTGACAAGAGAATCTTTAACCCTGAAGCAATTAACCCAACTATCGATCGTTCTATTGGTAAATCTGCCGACAAACTACCTTTCTCTAGCAACGAGAATAATTAGGAGAAGTCATGGCACTTCTGACTGATACACTGCAAGATAAGCTGAAAACTCTTTTAGTAGACGAAGGCTTTGTGAGTCAAAAAGTACTTAGTGAGTATGCCAAGCGAGCTGCAGCCGATAAAGCACCAATTGTTTCGCTCCTCCTCAAAGAAGGTGTGGTCAATGATGAAACAATGACGCACTGTATTGCCTTTGCATCTGGTGTGCCCTATGTGAATCTCATCGATGCGCCAGTCGATCAAAAGGTACTCAGCTTACTGCCGCTTGAAATTGCAGAACGCTTTATGGCTGTACCGCTAGGTGAAGTGCAAAACCGTCTAGCCGTAGCTATGCTTGATGCCAATAATATTCAGGCGGTGGACTTTCTGGCGAACAAAATTGCTCGCCCACTTAAAGTCTACATGGCTTCAGAGGCGGGTATTCGAAACGTCATCGCGCAATACAAAACGGATTTTTCGAGCGTCGATGCAGCAGTTACGGCCGTACAGACTGAAGAACAGCAAGCTGTTGAGGCTGCGGCAGCAGGTGGTGACATCAAGACCATTGTGCAAGATTCGCCGATCAGTCGCGCTCTCAGTACGATTTTAGAACATGCTGCTCGTTCTCGTGCCTCTGATATCCATATGGAACCGTTTGAAACGTGTTTTAAGATCCGTAATAGGGTAGATGGAGTGCTGCGCGAAGTAATGGAGCTGCCAAAAAGCATCGAACCTGCCCTGGTGAGCCGCATAAAAATCTTAGCCAATCTCAAGATCGACGAACATCGTATTCCACAAGACGGTCAATTTGCTGTTTTGGCGGCAGGTAAAGAGATTGACCTGCGTATTTCGATCAGCCCAGTCGTATGGGGTGAGCAAGTGGTGATACGTCTTCTGGATAAAACTGGCAATAGCTTCGATATCGAGCAAATGGGCTATGCTGGGCGAGCGCTTCGGACAATTCGAAAGGGTATTAGAAAGCCAAATGGCATGGTGCTTACCTCTGGTCCGACGGGTTCAGGTAAATCAACATCGCTCTATGCGCTACTTCAAGAAGTCAAAAACGATACGATCAATATTGTAACGCTTGAGGATCCGGTCGAATACAAGATGAAAGGTGTAAATCAGATCCAAGTGAATGCAGATGTGGGGCTCACGTTTGCCAATGGTCTTCGCTCAATTTTACGTCAAGACCCGGACGTCGTTATGGTGGGGGAGATTCGTGACCGCGAAACGGCTGAACTAGCTATTCAGGCGTCACTCACCGGGCACTTAGTCTTTAGTACCCTGCATACCAACTCGGCCGCAGGTGTCTTGCCACGTCTTTTAGACATGGGGATTGAGCCATTTTTGATCGCCAGTACCGTCAATACCATTATTGGCCAGCGATTGGTGCGTCGGATTGCGCCAGACCGTGAAATGTACCAAAGCACCCCTGTTGAAACGGAAGCACTCACTGCCCAAATCGGTCATTTACTACCAAAAACAAAAGCCGATGTCCAGAAAGTTTCTGAAGATTTAGGCTTTGAAGACTTGCCACTTGCAGGTCAAAAAGCTTATACTTTAGCTAAGGGGAAAGATTCTCCTCGTACACCTGGTGGTTATAGCGGGCGAGTTGGATTGTATGAAGTCATAGATGTGACGGAAGAGATCCAAAATCTGATCGTAGCCCGTGCGACCAGTAATGAGATCGAGAAACTAGCTATCAGTCAGGGTCTCATCACGATGGCGCAAGACGGATATTTAAAGGTGTTACAGGGGCTAACTTCGATAGAAGAAGTCAACCGAGTGGCTGCAGGTGGATAAGAAAAAGGATGGGCGAACATGAAAGAAAATGATTTACGAATAGAAATATTACTCGAGGAGGTGGTCCGCAAGCGCGCCTCTGACCTACACTTACAGGTGGGGCTGCCGCCTATGCTACGGGTAGACGGTACATTGACTGCCGTTGCCGGCTATGATGCCTTGACTGAGGAGCAAGTCGAAATTTTGATTTTTGCCATTCTCGACGAAGAGCAACGCCAAGTACTCAATAAAGACAAAGAATTTGACTTTAGCTTTGCCTTTGGCGATTTGGGACGATTTCGTGTCAACGCGTTTCACGAACGCGGTAATTTAGCGGCCGCGCTGCGTTTAATTCCAAATCAAATTGACGATTTAGCTAGTCTCGGTATGCCGGCGGTGGTTAATAAATTTGCTGAATATCCACGCGGTCTTGTCTTAGTGACGGGTCCGACCGGATCGGGTAAATCAACCACACTTGCCGCTATCGTCGATAAAATTAACACAGAACGATCACACCATATCATCACCATCGAAGACCCGATCGAGTTTACCCATAAATCCAAGCGATCAGTGGTGGTGCAACGTGAAGTGCATTACGACACCTATAGCTTCTCAGCTGCGCTTCGTTCAGCCCTACGTCAAGATCCAGATGTAGTTTTGATCGGTGAGATGCGAGATCTCGAAACCATCTCAGCAGCGATCACGATTGCTGAAACAGGACACTTGGTTTTTGCAACACTCCACACCAACAGTGCAGCCCAGAGTATCGATCGCATGATCGACGTATTCCCTCCCCATCAGCAGCCGCAAGTTCGCGCCCAGCTGGCAAATATTTTGATGGCTATCTGTTCGCAACGACTTATCCCTATGATTGGTGGTGGGCGGACGGTAGCTGCCGAGATTTTGATCGCAAATCCGGCGGTACGAAATATCATTCGTGAGGGCAAATCCCACCAACTAGATGCCGTCATCCAGACTGGCGCTGATCAAGGCATGCAGTCTATGGATCGTACGCTCGCGAACCTTATACGGAATGGTACGATTACCTATGATGAAGCCAAGAATTATGCAGTAGATCTGGCGGAACTTGATAGGATGATGAGAGGGTAAATAGGTGCTAACATTTAATTATGAAGCCAAAGACCGCGCGACGGGCAAACATGTCAAGTCGACTGTGCAGGCCGACACGGAAGCTGCTGCCTATAAACTTCTGGTAGATCAAGGTTATACACCAAGCAAAATCATCGAACAGAGCAAGACAGCAAATCCTCTCGCAGCCCTCCGAAATCGCGTCACCACTAAAGACAAAGTGGTGTTTTCGCGTCAATTAGCTACCTTGATAGGGGCTGGTTTGCCACTAGCGCAAAGTCTGGCTACAGTAGTGGATCAGACAGAGAATAAAAAGATGAAAGCAGTGACCCAAGATGTCCTCACTTCAGTCGAAGGCGGAAAAAGTCTCGGAGAGTCATTTTCAAAACACCCAGACATCTTTGATACTGTCTATATTGCGCTTGTTCAAGCCGGCGAAACATCCGGTACGCTCGATAAAGCATTGGAGCGCATTGCTAACCAAAAGGAAAAAGATGCTGAAATGATGGGCAAGATCAAGGGCGCTATGATATATCCAGCGATTGTG
>CAZJUR010000014.1:0-6412 GCA_964549525.1 uncultured Candidatus Saccharibacteria bacterium
TCAAGCAACTCTCTATGGCGTCAGCAAGATATCTACCATAGTTGTAGCATGGAATGACAACCGAAACCCGGAGCTTCAAGAGCTTCTGCTTTCTTTCAGAATATTACGATAAAAACTTGGAAATATTTTTTTTACTACGCGCGCGATCAGGTCTGAAATGCGACGAGAAAAATATATAGTAATTATCGGAAATATTCGTTTTTTATCAAGAAGATAGCTCGGGCTCGCAAGCAAGCAACGGTTCATAGCATGAATTGCCTTGAACCGTTGCTTGTTAAAATAGTAAAAGTTGCTTGCTTGCCACATGCAGGAGGAGGTAAGTACTCGTTTTTCTTGTCTACTTAATGACAACTCAGAAATCATGATAGGCAACATAAACACTAAGCCATTGGCCATTTTCTGCCAGTTTTGCTGCATTCCATCATCAAGAGATCGTAGATCAGCCAGAATGTCCGGCACAAAATCAAAGGTATGCTTTCTTGCGAGTCGTAGCCACAGCTCCCAATCCTCACCGATCAAAAGATCTTCCTTGAAAAGCCCCGCTTCTTCAAGCAAATCTCTTCGAACTAATGCCATACTAGCGCTTCCGGCAATAAAATTTCCAGAAAGTAATTCCTGAAAGATATTTCCACTATACCGGGCTGTTATTGACCGAATAAACTTATTATTCTTATCGATTACATCAATACTGCCATAAACTAGAGCTAATTCCTGATCTTTAAGGAACAACTCTATCTGACGAGATAGTTTATTGTTGCGCCATAAATCATCAGAGTCACAAAACGCTATAAGTGGTGATTTCGATATCGTAATGCCCGTATTCCTGGCTTTTGCCTGACCCCCATTAGCCTGACGAAAATAGTGAACGCGTTTATCCTTCAGTGATTTTACGAACCGCTCAGTTACTCCATTGTCCTCAGATCCGTCATCGATAATATAAAGTAAAAGTTTTTTATGATCCTGTTCAAGGATACTTTTTACAGTCTCCTTGAGATATGGCATCCCATTATAGGTAGGGATGATTACATCGACACATGTATTTTTAGAGATATTCATAGGTCAGACGTTCCGACATATCCTTATGCAGTGCGGCTAAGGCGAAATCTTTGATAATCTGCTTTTTCCAAGGGGCGGCAAGGAGTGCCCTTCTGACTGCTACTCGCGCCCTATCCTTGCGTCCAAACTTCCAGAACAAGTATGCGAGATCTCTATATAGTCGTGCTTTTTTTTCACAATATGCCTTTGGGCCTGATCTTAGACTCATCGGATGCCATGAGCCAAATAAGTCTCTGCTATTTGCATTAAGAAGATATTTCTTGAAGTATCGATCCCTAATCGCAAACGCCTGTTCTTGCTGAAGAGTATCGTTGCTCAATGATATCCCGACAGGATTACGACGCCATTTATAGAGTGATTCTGGTAAGTTCGCAATTTTTGCTAAACGACTCATGCGAATAAAGAGATCATAATCTTCTACATGACCAACTCTCGCATCATATCCCTTAGCCTTTCTGACCAGTGCATTGCGCATTACAATAGACCCGTGTCCATATTGATTTGAAATAATTTCAGCAACACTTAAATCATCCGGATGGGTAAAAATATCGGTCGTTACAAGATCAGCATCCTGCTCATCAATAATGGTGTAGTTTGTACCGACTAGACCAACTTGCTTATGTGAATCAAGAAAAGTAATTTGCTTCTCCAAACGATCAGGTAAAGATAAGTCGTCAGCATCTTGTCGGGCTATAAATTCACCTTTCGCTTGTTGTATTCCTTCGTTCAGTGTTTTTACGAGACCTTTATTCGGCCGGCTGATTATTTTCAGTCTAGAATCGTGAATTTGTCTAATTATTTGCTCCGTCTTATCAGTAGAGCCATCATTGATAATTATCAGCTCGAAATCCTTATAGCTCTGAGAAAGCAGACTCTTAACACTAGTCTCTATATAGCGCTGGCCATTGTATACCGGCAAGATAATGCTTACTCTTGGCCGCTTACTCACAGACGAATCCATTGTTTTGGTATAAGTTGTAGGGTGTCTTTCTCTGAGGTACCAGCAAACCACCGCTTTGGAGCATACACAATCTTGTCAAGACTTGGGTTTAGCCAGGCCCCCCACCATGAAAAACTGGAATTTGCAATTATATGATGTTTACACGCCGCCATAAGCCTCATATCCTCGGCTCCGTGATCCGCGTCATTAATGTCGACATATGTCATATTTTTGTGATTCTGAAGGTGCTTCTTACACCAGTCTGGCTCATCCGAAAATATGAAGAAATGTGGTTTTTCCAAGTCACGCTGCATTCGACGCATGCACTCTCTGTAGTAGTCTAGAGGAGCTAGACCATGAAAGGCTTGAGTGCTCTTGTCATTTGCATAATCGCCCCTCCGAACATGTAATGAAACAGCATTAGTATCTTTAATCTTATGAAGCATGTCCTTATTTTTCTTGTTTGGCGGATTGCGAAACGTAAAATCATCTCGTATTTGTTTTGCTATATCTTCAAAGTAGTCTGCGCTTTGCCAATAACCTTCTAGTCTCACATCATCACCTGCTTCCAGAATTTCAGGGTTATAAAAATATCCGCCATCCGACTGACTATAAACTCGTAGTTCTTTCGAGCGCATTAATATTGAAGACAAAATACCCTTACTAGGTCTGTATATCACTGGCTCATCACTAATGGTGCCGACGACTTTGAATATACCTAATTCATACACTCGCTTTGCTGTTGCCTGCATGCCTGCCCCTTTAAACCAACTTATATCAAGCGTAAGATCTGTATTGTTCTGCAAAGCGAGACGTCGCCCAGCAGCATATTGAAACATCTGATTACCAAGCCCACCATTCAATCTAGTAACTATCATTTCTTGTCCTTTTCAGCCACTACGTGCAGACCATAGGATAACAACTCACTCGACCCTGAGTCTGATATAGAAAGTGATTTGAGTTTATTTAGCAATACTAAGATACTTTTTCGTGACTCCGCATTAAAAGGTGTTTCATCAGCAGCATATTGTTTTGCCATATCTTCCAGGCGAATAAGTTCTTGAGCTACATAATCAAAATATCCGCCATTATATGCAATTTGCTTAACAATGAAGTCATTTTCTTTCAAATGGTGCTCGAAGAAATATTTACTGTACCCTGCTGAAAAATAATATGGTGCAAAATGAGTAAGTGAAGCGGTTGGAACCGTAAGTATGAGCTTACCACCAGGCTTTAAGAGTCTTTTAAACTCTTTCAGTGCACTTATCGGATCAGGTATGTGCTCAAATACTTCGACGCACATAATTGCATCAAATGTAGAAGCCTTGCGTGGTATAGCGGTTATATCAGAGATAATATCAAGCTTGCTATTATCCCAGCCACCCATCTGGAGGCCAGCTTCGTCGCCCTGACCATCATATTCTGCAAAATCTTGAGATACATATTTTAAATGCTTACAAAATTTCTTGTATTGTAGCTCACCGGCTCCGGCGTCCAGAATTGTGCTGCCTTTTTTTAAGCTCTTCAGAGTTTTTTGTAACCACTTTTCACGATTTAAACGATTGTCTTTGCCGACGCCAATGAGGTCCATTTTTTCAGCATATATGTCATCATTCAATACATCGGCTTGTTGTGATCGATTAAATAAATGCTTCATATGCTTACTTTTCGCGCCCAAGGACTTTGCTAAATATCCTTTTGATTTTTCTCTTTACCAGAGTACGAATGGCTGGCAACTCTCCGAGCTTGTCGGGATATCGACGAGGAATAGTAAGCTTATCCCAAGTCAATTCCTTAATATCTTTAGCCTTGCGAACTTTAAAAGGCTTCTCCCACTGAAATCCTTCGAAGAAATAATGTTCGAATGGGTCGATAAGTTGAACATGCTGTGCTTCAAGTGTTTCGAAAAAAAACTTCTGGACTGGAAGCCACTGGTCTAAGCTCGTATCACTTTTCTTCAGAAAAACTAGTGTGTCTCCAGCCATTTTCACTAAGTTAGGATGTACGTCAAAATTATACATATAGTCATAGTAAACCGTTGGATATTCTATATATCCCCGCTTCGCTACACGGAATAGCTCTTTACAAAAAGCAACTGGATCAGGGACATGTTCTACGACATGGGAACATATGACATAATCAAATTCCTTATTCTTAAAAGGAAATCTATTGCCATCGTAATAGACGATCGGTTTATCTGTCTTTATCTTATCCGCCAAGCCTCTCTGGCGAGATTCTTCAACACTATCCTTAAAATGTTTGGGATCCAAATCGAGAAATACATCCGCTCGAGGATGAGGTAAGCCACCCGGACCAACCTCTAGAACCTTATCGCTATCCTTAATGCCAGTTATTTTTTTTGGGAAGAACATAGTATCACCTCACTATTTAGCTATTGCCTTAATATTAAAGCGAGTTTGATTCTTTAGAACACCTGAGCCTTGACCATAATCCTGAATAGTCCCAATTACTTGCTTGCTCGTTTTCTGTACAGAGAAACCAAGTTGATTATCAATATTCTGCAACACCTGACCCTTTATAGACGATGTTATTTGAAGCTGATAGTTGCCGACAGCGAGCTGCATATTATCAAGTGCAACCTGTACTCTATATCTACCTTCCTTCAGACTCAGCTCATCCGACCAAAGCGTTCTAATAGGTAGGCCGCCGCCCGTTGAAAGGCCTATTGATAAGATTAGATTTTCCGTTTTAGCATTTATAGTTAGGTCTATTTCAACATCTGGAGTTGTACCAAACTGTACCTCTGGAGCAACCTTCTCCCCAACCATAACCGAGGCTTTATTGATAGATACATTTTCGTCTGTTTGCTCAATCTCAATGCTGCCTCTGCTTCCATCCATTTCCTTTTCATATCTCGATATGATTTTGGATGTAGGGCCATACTCAATAAGCTCACCCGACTTCATAAATACACATTTCCTGCAAAGCTTCTGTACTGACTCCATATTATGGCTCACAAATAGCACTGTTCTACCTTGACCGGCAACCGACTTCATCTTACCTAAGCATTTTTTCTGAAATGCTACATCACCAACCGCTAAAACCTCATCAACGATCAATATGTCTGGATCAAGATGTGCTGCAACCGCAAAGGCCAGACGCACATACATACCGCTCGAATAGAACTTCACTGGGGTATCTAAGAATTTTTCGACTTCTGAAAAAGCAACTATCTCATCAAATTTTCTTTCAATTTCCTTACGTCGCATACCCAGAATCGCACCATTAAAATACACATTTTCCCTACCCGTTAATTCGGGATGAAAGCCCGTTCCAACCTCGAGCAAACTTGCAACACGTCCATTCATTACAGCTTCACCTGTCGTCGGCTCAGCAATGCGGGAGAGTACTTTCAATAAAGTTGATTTGCCAGAACCGTTCCTTCCGATAATCCCCACTACGTCACCTGGCTGCACATCAAAACTAACATTTTTAAGCGCCCAGAACTCCTCTTTTTTCATAATGTGACCCGTAAATAGTTCTAGTGGCTTTCGCGCAACACGCATCATGGCGTCTCGAATCGTACCTGTTCCCGCTTGAGCCATTAATTCATGACTAATACGATACTTCTTGCCAATCCCTTTAATGCGAATTGCAGGTCGACTCATATTATATCCGCGAATTCTTTTTCACGCCCTTTAAAATAGTAAAGCCCAAGCCAAAACATAATGATTGAGACTCCAACAGATATAGATACGAACAACCAGCTTATAGCTTGATCACCCAAGAAAGCTCCACGCATCGCACTTATAACTCCAGTCATAGGATTAAGATATAACAACCACTGAAACTTTGCAGGTATCGATGAAACCGGATATATAACCGGTGTAAGAAATAGTCCGACCTGAATTAAGAATGGTAAAGCCTGCTGTACATCACGGTATTTCACATTCGCAGCGGAGAATAGAAAACCTAGACCCGTAGCAGCTAAGAATGTTACTAAAATTGCTGGAACCACGAGCACCATTGCTAACGGCGTTGGGGCAAACTTGAAGTAAAACAGCAACCCAATAAACACAATAGATGCAAATGCAAAATCAATCATTGATACAATCGTCGACGAAATAGGCACAATGATTCTCGGAAAATACACTTTTGTAATTACGCCTGCATTTGCCACAAGACTGCTTGCCGATCTTGAAAGTGCAGCAGAAAAATAGTTCCAGAATATTAAACCTATATAGCTAAAAATTGCATATGGAACTGCTTTCGAGCCCGACTGAATACCAGCCACTTTATTGAAAAACAACGTAAACACAACCATCTGTGTAAAAGGCTGAATAATAGCCCATGCGATGCCGATCGCCGTCTGCTTATATCGGACTTTTACATCCCGCCATGCGAAGTAGAAGAAGAGCTCGCGGTACTCCTTGAGCTCCTTCCAATCGATCGCGA